>CP011215.1 GCA_001029775.1 Candidatus Campbellbacteria bacterium GW2011_OD1_34_28
AGCTTTAGCGAAGGAGGGTTTTTAAAAAGTTTCAGGGGGGAATATTATGACCGAGCAAAGTTGCTTCGAAGAAGACCGGGTTTGGGTTAAGCCGACCCCGATCTGTGCCAACGAAACATGCTCGACAACGATTCCTCAGGGCATGAAAATGATCGTGGACGATCAACGAGGAATCGTTTTTTGTTCCGAGAGGTGTCAACGCCTCTTTGAACAACGCCCTGGTCGTGTATAATATTGGCCCGACATTGCTTTTTGCAAAAAGCAATGTCGGGCTATTTTCTTTCTCCCTCACACTGATATAATAAAGAACATGACAAATGAAAATAAAATCTTATTTGTAGTCACAAAATCTAATTGGGGTTTACCCCGTTAGATCTCAAATAATATTCAAAAAAACTTTTTAAATTTATGAAAAACAACGACAACAAAAAAATACTCTATGTGATCACCAAATCTAATTGGGGTGGAGCCCAAAAGTATGTTTATGATTTAGCATCTAATATTTCATCGGAATACAAACCAATCGTCGTTCACGGAGGAAACGGCTTGATGTGTGAAAAATTGGATGAAGCAAAAATAAAAAGAATTGAAATTAAGTCACTTAAAAGAGATTTTCTTTTTTGGGATGATATAAAAGTACTAAAAAATTTAATTGATACTTTCAAACTAGAAAATCCTTCTATTATTCATCTAAATAGCTCAAAAATAGGTGGTTTGGGAGCATTGGCAGGTAGAATTGCAGGAACTGAAAAAATAATTTTTACTGTTCATGGATTTGCATTTAACGAAGATCGTCCTATTTGGCAAAGATTTCTAATAAAGATACTCACATATGTAACACTGTTACTTACTCATCATACGATCGTTATTTCAAAAAAAGAATTTGAGCAAATAAAAGATTGGCCTTTGTTAAAAAATAAAATATCCTTGATTTATAATGGCTCCCCAAAAATAGATTTTATTGAAAAGACAGAGGCTAGAAAGTTTTTTGTAGATAAATTAAAAATAGAAAACAAAAATTACGAAGACCTAATTTGGGTTGGAACAATTTCAGAATTAACAAAAAATAAAGGTCTTGGGTATGCTATAAAAGGCATTCGTGATTTGAAAAAAAGCCTTCATTCACAATGGAACGGGATGTTCGTTATTGTCGGAAGCGGAGAAGAAAGAGGTTATTTAGAAAATTTAATTGAAGAATACAGTCTAGAAGAAGATGTTTATTTGGCGGGATTTATTGACGCAAAAAAATACTTGAAAGCATTTGATATATTTTTACTTTCTTCTGTTAAAGAAGGTCTGCCTTATGTTTTACTAGAAGCGGGCCTTGCGGGAAACATAATAATATCTACTGATGTCGGAGGAACTGGTGAAATTATAGACAATCTTGATAATGGATTTTTAATTAGATCAAAAAACCCAAAAGAGATTATGAATGCAATAAGAGTATATATGGAAAATGAAGAAAAAATGTCTGTTTTTGGAAATAAAATACAAAAAAAGATTGAGCAAGATTTTTCAATAGAAAAAATGGTATCTGAAACAATTAAACTTTACAAATTGTAAGACGTCGGACGTCTTACAATTGATCTTCATATCTTCTTTCTCGTATCTCTTTTAACAAACTCTCGGCAAACTTTTTATAATTTTCAGCATCTTTAAACTGTTCCGAGATGATATCTTTTTTGCAGATTTTATATTTACTATTTTTATCAGTATATTCTCCCCAGCTTGATCTATTTGGTATTAAATCCAAAAAATGTTTTCCAAATTTTTCAAATTTCGGATGAACTTTGTTATTTAATCCAACATACACACTGTCATATAATAACTGTTCGTTTGTTTCAATAAAAACTGATTTAAATTTGCCCTGAAATAAAGCCCCGCTTCTTTCATATCTTTCATTAAAATATTTTGTGTATCCTCCGCCTAATCTTTTCATGAATTCACTTATTCCCCCATCAACCAACTGCTCTAAAATAAAATGGTAGTGGTTTGGATTTAAACAATAACAAACAATGTTGACCAATTTTTCTGAATTATTTTCTCTTTTAGAGGACGTCCGACGTCCTCTATTTTTATTTGTGTTTATATGAAATAAGTCTCCTCTCGACTTAACACTATTAAAAATTTCTATACTTTGTAGAAATCTAAAAGCATCATATTTATCTACAAATATATTTCTCTTATCCACCCCTCTGTTAAAGACGTGATAATATTCACCTTTTTTAAATGGTACTTTTCTCATAAAATAATTGAGGACGTCCGACGTCCTCAATTTTATTAGGAACCGAGAAATTCATTATCCATATCTTCTTTGTGGAATCTCTTTGATTTCTCCCTCATTCCCATCAATATTCCCAGCCCCATAAATTCTGTCAGCAAGTGAGATCCTCCATAACTCATAAAAGGAATTGTAACTCCTGTTACTGGTAAAAGACCGATATTCATCCCAATATGAATAATAAAATGGCTGACAAACAAAACAGCCAAACCGAGACCAAATAGTGTTTCAAAATTTGTTGCACCGTAAAGAGAAATTAAAAGTATTCTCCAAATAACAATTGCAAAAAGCGAAAACAACAAAATCACGCCCAAAAAACCCCACTCTTCTGCAAAAGATGCAAAGATAAAGTCTGTCTCATATTCTGGTAAAAACTGCAATCTTGATTGCGTTCCAAAACCAACCCCTTTTCCCAAAACCTGCCCCGAGCCCACTGCGATTGTAGATTGATAAGCGTTATACCCTGCCCCTTGAATATCAGCCAAAGGATCCAAAAAAGTCTTTATTCTATCCTTTTGGTAATCTTGAAAAGCAAAAAACCATAAACCGCCGAAAGACAACGCCCCAACTAGAAAAACGAGCAATAAATGTTTTTTTGAAATCCCTGATACCATAACCATTCCAAACCAAACAAAAAAAATTATAATTGCAGAACCAAAATCGGGTTGCAACAAAACTAAAACAAAAAAGATAAAAGCATATGTTCCAGAAACAAAAATATGTTTAAAATTTGCGATTTCTATATGTCTCTTGGAAAAATATTTTGCTAACAAAAGTATGGTAACAAGTTTAACAGGGTCAGCTGGCTGAAAAGCAAAAAACCCAAAATTAAACCAACTTTGTGCCCCTTTAAAAACGCTCCCCGTAATAAACAAAGTTAGAAGAACAGCAACAGAAATAAAAAACAAAACTATCAACATTCTGGATCTTCTCAAAAAACTCCAATCAATCAAACTAAATGCAAAAAAAACTGCAAAAGAAATTATCACAGAAATTAATTGTTTTTCAAAAAAATAATTTTCGCTAACAAAAGAATTCATTGTGAGAAGCCCCGCTCCCACAATTAGAGAAACTGCAAAAAACAGTATCCAATCAACACTTGAAACTATACGAGAAAACATATTTTATTTTTCAACTAAAATAATAACTTCTATCTGACTAGTTTGATCTTTCAAAAGTCCTGGCCAAGTAAACACAACATTTTCTACCGCATTTTTAGACATTTTTTCAACAATTGTCTGAGAAACGGCTACAGCATTGCCTTCTTTGTCAGTCAAAATTCCAGTAACTTTTATTTTTTCGACGGTTCTGACCGTTTCATTTTTTATATTTGCCTCCAATCTTGTATTTCCATCTTTTTCGGTTAATTCTTTATTTTGGACGACAATATTTGGCTGTTCATAATCTGTCTTTATCCATTCAGGATTTTTCAAAAATTCAAATAAAGGCGAACGACCCGGTTCTCTTTCTTGAGTTATAATCGTTCTTTCAAAAATTGCTGTCACTGCCCTAGGAGGGATATATGTTTTTCCAAGCCTCTCAGCAATTAAAATATTATCTTTGTCGTAAAGTTTGAAAGAGTAAGGAACATCATGTGCTTCTGTACTAAAATTTGGATTTTCTATCAAAGCAACTACATTATAAATTCCGTCTTTTACTTTGAAAAATCTGCTCCAAAGGATTATAGGTTCAACTGCCTGAAATTCACAAATTTTTGGACATACACCACCACAGTCTATGTCTTGTTCATCCTGATTTTGGATTCCGTCTGTACAAGTTGGAGCTTTATAAATAAAAATATAATAGAAAGAAGATGCTATTAACAAAAATAGCGATAAAAAAAATGAAAAATATATTGTTCTTCTTTTTGATGCCCAAGACATAGTAAAAATTTAAAATTAAAAATTATAAAGATGGTTAAATGATAACAAAAAAACATCACTTTTGTAAGTGACGTTTTTGTCTAAAATTAAAACACTCTGTGTTGGCGCTTACCTACTTTCCCCATAAAAGACTTTGAATTTTTTGAGGAAAAATTCAAAGCAATAGAGAATCGGTTCTAGAAGCCTGCCTGCCGTGTCGTTGCTTTTCTTTCAGAAAAGAGGCAGGGCTTCGAGTAAATCCCTCGCAAAGACGGATGACGCCGTGGATTGCTTCGCTTCGCTCGCAAAGACGAAGTTGGGCTTTGCCCAACTTCGTCAACGAATTTTCTGAAAGAAAATTCGTCTTCGCGAGCTTGCGAAGCGATCCAGAACGACGGACGACACCGTGGATTTCTGCCTGCCGTGTCGTTGCTTTTCTTTCAGAAAAGAGGCAGGGCTTAACTGCCGTGTGCGGAACTTAAAAATCATCTTTATTAAAAATAAAATAAGACACATTGTGTTGGCGCTTACCTACTTTCCCCATAAAAGAGTATCATCGGTTCTAGAAGGCTTAACTGCCGTGTGCGGAATGAGAACGGGTGTACCCCTTCCGACGAAGCACCAACACAATGTGTCTTATTTTATTTTTAAAATTTAATGTTGATTTTTAAGAAACAGGAACGGGTGTCATATTGCTTTCATTTTACAAAATATTTAACCTAAACAAACTAAATATTTTGTAAAATGAAAGCCCTTCCGACGAAGCACCAACATTAAATATACATTTTTTATATACTAAAAATCTAAAAATTGAGAAGACTATACCAATACTGTATATACAAACTCGCGTTTGATAGTTACGACCGAGGTCGTCAGTATAGTCTTCTCAAAAATGGTCGGGGAATTTGATTAAATTCAGTTTGTCCTGTCTTTTCTCTCTTTTTGGAGAAATAAGCCAAGCTCACCCTTTGGAGATGTACTTGGTAACAAAAAGAATTTTTTTGTAATCAAAAACCCCGTTTCAAATTTGGAGCAAGGGGCTGGATTTGAACCAGCGACAACATAGCCTACTTAGGTTATGAGCTCTGTCCTGACTGAGCTACCCTTGCCCACTATATATGAATAACAAGAAATTGTTTTTAAAATAAGAATCGTGTCCTTTGAAATTCCTAATAAGAAATGTCTCGATGCATTAGTACTCCTCGGCTGAACACATTACTGTGCTTACACCTAGAGCCTATCACCTGATCATCTCTCAGGGATCTTAAACGATTCCTAATCTTGAAGTTGGCTTCCCTCTTAGATGCTTTCAGAGGTTATCCATTCCCAACATAGCTACCCAGCGGTGCTCCTGGCGGAACAGCTGGTACACCAGAGGTTAGTTCACTCCGGTCCTCTCGTACTAGGAGCAAATCTTCTCAAGAATCAACGCCTGCAGCAGATAGGAGACCAACCTGTCTCACGCAATATGTAGCTGATAACTCTTAGCTTGTGACTAATAGTTTTCAACACCGTTATTACTAACGGGATCGGACTATAACTTCGTCTGATTTTTTAAAAAATCAGAGGTCAACATTTAGTCTCTACGGGCAAAAGAGTTTATAAAGTTTTTAAAGTTTCTAAAGTTAAAAGTTTTTTGAAAATCGTCGTGCGATTTTTAATACTTTATAAACTTTATGAACTTTCAACTTTTAACTCAGTTTTCCCTCGGTATTGTCCTCAAAAAAATGATAGGATTCTACCGATATAAGTTGACTTTTTCTCGTGAAAATTACTTTTCACGGACCGCCGTGTGGTTGGTTTCTTTTCTTTTTCATAGACGAAAAAACTCTATGTTTTGTTTTGATTCAGACTGTCGAATCGCGAAACAAGACTTTTTACTTGTTATTTGTCGAGAAGCTTCGCTTCTCGACGGTCTGAACCCAGCTCGCGTAACTTTTTAATTGGCGAACAGCCAAACCCTTGGGACCTTCTCCAGCCCCAGGATAAGTTGAGCCGACATCGAGGTGCCGAACATCGCCGTCGATATGAACTCTTAGGCGATACCAGCCTGTTATCCCCAGGGTAGCTTTTATCCGTTAATCTTCACCCGCGTCTAATGCGAGGTGTCGGTTCACTATGCTCTGCTTTCGCACTTGTTCGGCATGCACGCCTCACAATCAAGCCAGCTTGTGCCATTACACTATCAGCACGGTTTCCATTCGCGCTTAGCTGACCTTAATAGGCTCCTCCGTTACTTTTTAGGAGGATAGCGCCCCACTAAAACTACCTGCCAGATACTGTCTCCCGCCGTTTTTTCCGTCGAGATTAGAATGTACATTTTTAAAGAGTGGTATTTCACTGTTGACTCCAGACAATCCAAAAACTGCCCTTCAAAGTCTCCCACCTATGCTACGCATCAAAAACATACACCCAATACCAAGCTATAGTAAAGCTCCTGGGGTCTTTTCGTCTAGCTGCAGGTAACCGGCATCTTCACCGGTATTGTATTTTCACCGAGCTGTTCCCCGAGACAGTACCCCACTCGTTACGCCATTCGTGCACGTCTACAATTACTAGACAAGGAATTTCGCTCAAATTTGTTACTCCTTTGAAAAATCAAAGTGGACAGCTTTTTCTGTCTCTACATATCGCTATGTAGTTCGGACTATACTTTCTAAGTATTTACTTAGTCTAGCGTTTAGTCTCTGAGGATTTTAAAAACTGAGATTCAATTTTTAATCTTTCCTGCTGATTGTCCGCACTGATCGGATTTTTACTGCTACAAAAAATGTAGCGAGTACCTTCAGATTCTCGGATTTTCCAGCATATAGCTAGATTTTTTTGACATTCATCATAATTAAATGATAAATAGGCAACTTTAATTCCTTAAATTATTAATGCACAAACTATCTATCTTGTTTATCGTGTAAACATAACAGTCCCAGTCATCGTACCCCCTAAAAATTAAGAGATACGACCTTAGGACCGTTATAGTTACGGCCGACATTCACCAGGGCTTATATCAGACAGCACGCTCCTCGCTTCGCTCGGAGCAAGTATTAAGTAATAAGGATTAAGTAATAAGTAAAAATTTGCAAAGCAAATTTTTCGTTTCTTACTACTTACACCTTACTACTGCTTACTTGCGTTCCAAACGCAGTGAGGAACGTACCACCAATATTTAACCTTCTGGCATTGGTCAGGCGTCACCCCCTATACATCCTCTTGCGAGTTCGCAGGGAGCTGTGTTTTTGATAAACAGTCGGCAGGGTTACTTTCGCTGCGGCCCCTCCTTTTACAGAAGGGCAAGCCTTATTCCGAAGTTACGGCTGCTATTTTGCCGAGTTCCTTGGGGAATTATCACTCGTTCGCCTTGGTCTTCTCGACCTGACTACCTGTGTCGGTTTACGGTACGGGTTCTTTATACTTAACCTTAGAAGCTTTTCTTGGAAGGCTCTTCGTAAGAATTTTCCAACCCGAGGGAAGAAATTTAATCTATTTACGAAATTCGACATTAAAGTCAGTTTCCCGGATTTTCCTAAGAAACAATTCTTAAAATAAAATACACAAATCCAATAATGTGCTCTTACTTGTGTCCTCCGTCACTCCATCGAAATATAAAGAAGTTACGGAATATTAACCGTATGTCCATCAGATCCGGTTTTCACCATCTCCTTAGGCCCGACTAACCCTTCGCTGATCACCATTGCGAAGGAAACCTTAGTCTTTCGGCGTGCAGGGATCTCACCTGCATTGCGGTTACTTGTGCCAACATTCTCGCTTCTGTACGCTCCACCATGGCTTACGCCTTTGGCTTCATTGCAGAACAGAATGCTCTCCTACCACGCCACATTAAAAATGTGACATCCTAACCTTCGGTACCATACTTAGCCCCGATTATTTGCGGCGCAATATCTCTTGATGAGTGAGCTGTTACGCTATCTTTAAAGGATGGCTGCTTCTAAGCCAACCTCCTCATTGTCTGAGAAATTTCACCTCCTTAAGTGCACTTAGTATGAATTTTGGGACCTTAGATGTAGGTCTGGGCTGTTTCCCTTTTGACCAATGGAGCTTAGCCCCCACAGTCTAACTGCCTAGAAATTGACTACTGGTATTCGGAGTTTGATAGGATTGACGAAGTTTCCCCCTATTCAATCCTTCCAGTGCTCTACCCCCAGTAGGTAATCTAGACGCTAACCCTAAAGCTATTTCGGAGAGAACCAGCTATTACCAAGTTCGATTAGCTTTTCACTACTTGCCACAAGTCATCCGATAGAGTTGAACGACTAACCGGTTCGGGCCTCCTTCCGTCTTTCGACGAAATTCACCCTGCTCATGGCAAGCTCACTTGGCTTCGGGTCCTAAACATACAACTTAATTTTTTCGCGCTATTCACACTCGCTTTCGCTGTGCCTCCTTGCTAACGCAATTAGGCAGCTGCATATTTAGACTCGTTGGCTCATTCTTCAATAGGCACGCGGTCACCGTCGCATCTTGCTATGCAAGATGCGACGAAATTAAAAATTTATCATTTATAATTCCGTCGTTCTTACGCAGTAAGATACGACGGCTCCCACTCCTTGTAGGCATATGGTTTCAGGTCTATTTCACTCCCCTCTCCGGGGTTCTTTTCACCTTTCCCTCACGGTACTTGTTCACTATCGATCTCTAAAAGTATTTAGCCTTACCGGTTAGTTCCGGCAGATTCCCCCAAGCCATTCGTGTCTTGAGGTACTCAGGAACAACAATAAAAAAGATAGATTGTTTTCGTTTACGGGACTATTACCCTCTAGGGTCCTGCTTCCCAGCAGATTCAACTAACAAAATATTTTTTGACTTTTTTCATTACAAGAATGACACTGTTGTCCTACAACCCCAGCACATCACATGAAATATGATGTGCGAGTTAAAAGTAAAAAGTTAAAAGTCGCAAGTTAAAAACTTTTGACTTTATAAACTTTATAAACTTTATACTCACATCACATGCCATGTGATGTGCTGGTTTGGGCTCTTTCGCTTTCGCTCGCCGCTACTTACGAAATATTATCTAAATAAATAGACATTGTTTTCTTTTCCTCTGGGTACTGAGATGTTTCACTTCCCCAGGTGCACTCCGAGTATCCTTTACAGATACAAGGTAATCTGTGTTCAACAGATTGGGTTCCCCCATTCGGAAATCTCCGGATCACAGGTTGCTAGTCACCTACCCGAAGCTTATCGCAGACATGCCACGTCCTTCATCGCCTTTTAGAGTCAAGGCATCCACCATACGCCCTTATGAATTTCTTATTAGGAAATTCAAAAAACGCAATTCTTATTTTAATACAATTTTTACCTACAGATCTATAAATTTTAAAAAATTTAAAACTTAAAGACCCATTAATTGATTTGTCTCTGGTATAAGACAAATCACTTGTTATTCATTTTTCAACGAACATTTCATTCAGCCATTTAATCTTACAGTCTCGGCGAAGTTTTGGATAAATCCAAAACTTCGCTGAAACAATAATAAATCGTTAAATTCTAAAATTAGATAAAGTTCGAGGAAACGAGGGAAAAATGTTTGAGCCGTATTTTGAATACGGTGAAAATATTTTTTCCGAAGTTGACGAAGAAATTTGCTAATTTTAGAATTTAACTAAAAAACCGCCTTTTAAAGCGGTGTGTGTCTTGAGGCAACATCTAAAAAGACGCCTACATCACCCGCTTTTTTAAATTAGTTTTAGCTACTCTATTTAGCACGGTTACTAGTATATACAAACTAAAATTTTTGTCAAACAAACGGAGTCTATAAAGTCCATAAAGTTTATAAAGTTTGTAAAGTACGAACTAAACGGAACAAAAAAACACCCTGTTCCTTCGTGGAACAGGGTGAGTGAAATTACGCTAACACTTGATCGTGCGTCGCATTATAGACAGAAAACATCGTGCAAAGTTGGGTGTAAAGCATCGCCCCAACCAGCAAAAGTCTCCGTTGAACATCCTCTGTATCAAGTCTTATATCATGTTTAGTAAACGATGCGTAACGACGATTACCGCAATGAGCCATCAATACAAGACGCAAGTCGTCAGCCTCACAAAAATTATAGGTTAAGGAAGTCTCGTGAACCAAACTAACATTGCCATTTCTCCACGGCTTGGTTTTTTGAAAATCATAACACCCGGTATGCACCAGCATCGCTTTAATGGGAATGTTGGCACACATCCCGACAAAAACGCCGTCTTCGGGAGTAGGGTAGTTCCAAGAAACTTCTTTGTATTGTAAAATTATCTCGTGTATCCAAGAATCAATCGATGCCCAATCAACATAAGGCAAGGCTTCGCGAAGCATCTTATGAATCTTGATGAAAGAAATGTTGCTGGAATTTTCCTCCGCATGTTCTTTAGGCAAAGGGATTGAACACTCAATTCTATGGATAAAAGGTTTTATGAGACTATCTCTCTCGTTGGTCATTTCTTCCAACGCGAGAAATCCGGTTTCGTGAACATCATTACCGTGCCCAATCTTAAATCCCAAACAATTTCCAAATCTTTTAATTGAAATGTTTGAATTGTTAATTTTGACTTCAACCCCGACCTTATCGTCTCCTTCACAAATTTTAGAAAAAACATCCTCATGATTAAAATCTTTACGAAAATCAAAAAGATATTGAAAAATGTCTTCGTTCTTTCTCTCTATGGTATCAGAATTTTTTGAAACCCAAGTTTTTATATACTTGAGAATAAAATAATAAATATACCGCTCAAAATTTTGAAGTTTATCTGAATTAATATGTTCAAAAAAAATCTGTCTTGAAATAAATGGGAATCCCATCCTGTGAATTTTCAACCCAACCGAGTATCTGTCATTTTCTTCAGACGGAAACAGAAACGACCTTTCCAATAAATCCAAAGCTTCTTTTTTCATGATACAATCTCCGATTCAAAGGACTCTTATAACGACCTGTGAGAGTCGTCCCGTCAGTCGCCCGACAGGATAAAGCAAGACGACCTCGCTTTATCGTTTAAGATACATTTAATATATCTTAAACGATAAAGCCAAATACCTCTCGCACCTCTGTTCATTTATCCAAAAAACAGACAAAAAGTCAAACAGATCAAGTTTATAAAGCCTGCCTGCCGTGTCGTTGCTTTTCTTTCAGAAAAGAGGCAGGTTTGTAAAGTTATAAAGTTCATAAAGTACGAACAGAAAAAACAAAAATCCACAGGAGTCCGATCTCCTGTGGATTTTTGCTATCGGCTCTATTAGCTATAAGCTCAAATTATATAAGTCCTTCAAATGACCCCATATAGGAACTCATAAACATAGGGATAATAAAGGCCAGCGCAATCAACGGCAAAACAAATGTAATCAAAGTAACCCAAAAAATCAAAAGAAAATATTTTCTTATTTTTTCAACCGAGTGATAAACAGCTTCTATTTTTTTCTCTAATTCTTCTATTTTATTTTTTAGTTCTTGATCCATATTTTTTCAGTTTTTAGTTGATAGTCTTTAGTTTTTAGAAAAACACGTTTTTTCTTACTCCTTACTCCTTACTCCTTACTCCTTACTCCTTACTCCTTACTCCTAAATCATTATATCTCTTTTCCAAAACCTCACTGTTTATATTTTTTAAAAACGCATCAATATATTTTCCTTTTTCACTTGGCACATAATCCACCATAAATGCATGTTCCCACATATCCATCACCGCGATTATCGGAAGTCCTCCCAATTGACCCAATTCATGGTCTCCCACCCAAACAATATGAGGAGTTTTTGCTTGTGTGTCATATACCAACACAGCCCAACCAATTCCCCTACTTTTTCCAACCTCTGCAAAATGTTCAATTGATTTTTCCAAACTTCCATATTTTTCTGCCAAAACTTTTGCCAAATTACTTTCTTCATTTAAATCTTTTGCACCGCCTTCGAACTGCTCAAAATAATATTCATGCATTCTCATTCCGTTGAATTCAAAATTAAATCTTCTTCTCAATTCAGAAATCAAATAAGCATTGCTGTCTTTGTCCTCGGACAATTCTGCGATCTTTTCTCTGATCAAATTTGTGTGTTTAACATAGCCCGAATAAAGCTTTAAATGTTCTTCTATTTGCTTTTCAGAAATACCTTCCATCTTTGGTAAATTAAATTTTTTTTCTTCGTATTTTTGCATAAATTATATGTTTATTTATAATCTAATTCTAACACTTTTATTAACAATCTTGAACAGTTTCCAAGAAAAATTATATTATGTAATAATATAACCAGACAATATTAAAAACTAATTCTAAAAAAATATGATTAAAAAATTAATTATTTTTATAGTTGTGGTTCTAATAATTTGGCTTTCTGCTGTGTATTACAACAACAAGAATAAATCAGAAGAAATCATTATCAATGAAAATTCTGAACAATCAGAAAAAATTGGAACGACAACTCCTGAAAATATTTCAGACGCGCTTCGTCAAAAAGCTCAAACATACTGTGACAAAGAAAATACTGCTAGTGTTTATGTATCAACAAGCACAATCAAAGTTGTAGGAAGTCTCCTCGGAGCGGGAACGACTTATATAAACGCCAATGACAACACAATGTTCTCTTGTCCTGTTGTAGCACCAAATTATGTGACACAAGAATGTAAAGATATAATGAATATTTCTGAACAATCTTGGCAAAAAATTTGCGAAAATTAAAATATCAAAAAAAACAAAACCTCGGACTATCCGAGGTTTTATTTTTTAACATATGACTTAAACGGAATAAACATGAAAGACCATGGAATAATAGCCAAAACTATCGGCAAAATTATGTTTGGATCAGAAAAGAATTTGTTTGCCAACTCTATTGCCAGTGTAAAATTCATATAGGTAATACAAACAGAAATTGTTATCCTATCTCTCTTGTCTCTCCAAGGAATCAAAAAATATCCGATTATGTGTAGAGAGAAGAAAAAAAGAAAGAGCACTCCCACAACAAACAAATTAAAATTTTCAATTAAAATATTTGATTGCTTTGCGACAATGATCATTATTAAGGTTCCTAAAAGAATTGTGGAGACGGATTTAAATATTGGAGAAATTTTGTCGATTGTTTTCTGCCAAAATCTCTTAAAAAACTGTGCTACGAAAAACGGGATATAAATAACAATTGCCAACAACTTGAACATTCCAAAAACATCAACCTCTACAGATGTCCCTACCAAAAATTCTACAATAAAAGGAACTGTTAGGGGTGCTAGGAGAGATGTTGCAACGGCCAAAACCAAAGCAAGACTTTGCCTTCCTCCTGAAATCTCGGTTAGCAAAGGAGTAACCATCCCAGCAGGCATAGCCGATAAAAGCAAGAAAGCGACAGCAAACGATGGAAAAAATAAATTGGCAATATAATAAACGACAACAGGAAGAACCAGAAGAATAAAAAAAGTTATAATAAACAAAGCAGTCTTGTCTTCTAGTTGTCTCAAAACTTTTTTCAAATCAATTTTTAAAGCACTGAGGAAAAATATTATTGCCAAGATCAGTGTTGTATAAGAAGATGCCCATAATATATTTTGCGAATAAAAAATACCAACAAAAAAAGCGAGCCCTATAACGATATAGTGGCTCTCGGTTATATTTTTAATTAAATTCAATATTTTCACGATAATAATTATATTATTATATCATCTTATTTCTGACAAACAGGACAATAAAAAATACTTCTCTGCCCTATTTTTTCTCTAATTATTTTAGTATCACAAAGCTTGCAAAGTTTCCCTTCTCTACGGTAAACCCTCAATTCATTTTGAAATTTTCCAGACTTTCCCTCGGTGTCCCTATAATCCGAATCGGATGTCCCTCGCATTTTTACCGCTTTTTTTAAAATATTTTTTATTGAATCAAAAATTCTTTCAATCTCACTGTTTTTCAAACTAGAAACTTTTCTTTTTGGATTTACCCCAGCTGAAAACAAAATTTCACTTCTATAAATATTTCCAACTCCCGCAATCAGGCTTTGATCCAAAAGCAAAACACCTATTGTGCTTTTTTGTTTTTTATTTAAAATTTCTTTAAATTTTTTTAAAGTAAAAGAAGAACCCAGAGCGTCTATGCCTAATTTTTGAATTTCTTTTGTATTTTCGACATCCTCTGTTTTTACTACACCCAACCAGCCAAATTTTCGTAAATCTGAAAAATCTAAAATATCTCCGCTTTCAAAAACAAACTTATGCCTTATATATTGGTTTACTCTTTCCTCAAAATACTTTTTTTGGACTGGGTCGGACCCAGTCTTTTTTTGTTTAAACAAAAGGTGACCAGACATTTTTAAATGAATCAAAACAGAATTACTGTTATCCAAGTCTATAATTATCTGTTTCCCTATTCTCCTCACTCCGATTACTTTTGCACCCACAATTTCTTTTTTAAATTTTATAAAACTAGGTCGAACATTTTTTTTCCAGATACTTTCAAAATCGGCAATTTTCTCGCCAACAATTTTTCTATTTAAATCATTTACGATTGTTTGTACTTCGGGTAATTCGGGCATAGGCGCTTCGCGGAACGCTCCGCTTAGTATTAAGTAATAAGTAGCAAGTAGTAAGACATAAAGTAAAACCTTATTACTTATACCTTACTACTAGTACAAAGAATTAATTTTTTGTTAGAACCGTCCAAATATCCAATATACGAGCAAGAGATTCTACTTCACCCAAAGAAGCATAAGTAGGAATTCCTAATAAACAATTTTTCTTAGATAGAATCGCTGCTCCTCCGGAGTTGCCTTGTTCTACCTTTGCGGAAGTTATAAAGTAGTCTCCGTCAAAACCAGAAACGATTCCTTCTGTGGCTGTAATTGTGGTCTTTGATCCGATATCAGGATATCCCAAGACGATTACACTGTCTCCGAGAGATGGTTTTTGTTCGCAAATATTTGGAAAAACTTCTGTAATCTTTGTCAGGTTTTCATCAGGATCTGTGATTTCTAATATTCCCCAATCATAATTATTTGCTGATACCTCTGCCCCTTCAGGAGATACGAAAAATTCTTTTGTACTTCCCTGCACCTTTACAACGCATCCATTCATACTATATAAGTACGGCGCAACCAAAACATGTTTGTTCGTAACAATCTTTATCGGAGAATTTGGAAAAGCCAAAGCAGTTCCCGAACCACTTGTGCTGTAACTTAGATAAGAGTTCGCCAAAGAAAAATCACAGTCAATGAGAACAATCAATTTTTCCCAGTTTTTTATAACAGAAGACAGATCACTTGATAAGCTAGTCAGAGACAATCTATTTTCAAGGCTGGATATTTTTTTCTGAGAAGCAAGAGACTGTTTGTCCATTTGGGTTTCTATTGATTCTCTGATTACTTTTTCCTGACTTAATTTTTGATTCAATTCATCAACTTTTCCCGTGCTTTCAAAACGCAAAAGATTTATTTCCTTTCTTATATTTTCTAATTCAGTTTGATGGTCAAACAGTTGTTTCTGTAGATCTTGATTTTCTAAAGCAATATCTTTATACCCTGTATAATTGTAAAAATAAGAAGCACCAACAACAACACCAATAACAACTATCGCAATAATAGATGTGTGCAAAGATATTTCAAAATGTTCCTCATTATTCATTGTAAATATAATAACACATCAAAATAAAAAAGAACGGCCTAGACCGTTCTTTTAACCCCTCTATTAATATTAATTTATTGTCCCGATAATTTTTATCTTTGTTTCGGCATTAATCAAAATCCGAGCAATGCAATCATCACCGTAGGACAAAACAAGGATTGTGCCCGGGTTTTCTTTTATATCAGACCAGTCGGGTACACCAGCCCAATAAACATACATCTTGTTAGGATCAGGCTCACCCTTGACGATTCCTCCCGAAACAGAAACTATTTTCCCGCGAAGAAATTCGTGGGCCAAATCTGCATGGGCTTCAAAATATCTTCTGTTAAAAGCTTCAAGCAAAAGTTTTTCTGTCGTGTCTCTGATATCACTTTCCGGCAAAGAATAAAGATGTTCCCAAAGCATTTGTTGGCGATATTGATAAACCTCACGAAGTAAATTATGTCCACAATAATTGCCGTCTGGGTTAACGCTAAGCCCTCTATTTTGGAAAGCAAACAGTCCGTTAAGGTCCACTAGAATTCCTCCTTATAACAAAGATTAATAAAAAAAATATCTGAACCCATTAAAACACCCGTTATTCAAAAAAGCAAGAAAAAAATAAAGACGAGCCGTGGCTCGTCTTTCTGTTAAAAAATCCTTCTTGTTTTTGATTCTTCAGCAAGATCTTAAATTTTATTTTTTTTGTGACAAGGGCTTAATCTTGTCAGGCAAGGACATCCTAAACCACAATTAGTTTGCCATAACTCTATTGGACGGCCACACCGGCAATAATTAAACCTTATTGTAACGGGCTTAATCTTTTTCTTCTTCACCATCTTTTTCTCCTTATGTTTTAACATAATTTCAACTCTATATTTAATATTATTACAAAAAATACTTTGGGGCAACATAGACATTCCGAACAAATTTATTTGAAACAATTCATGCTTGATTTAAATAAAGATATTGTTTAATATCAATCCAGAGTTTTAAACAATCATAGTAAACACAAGGAGGATTATCTGTATGTTTCAAATTTTTTGGTTTTTTGTTTTTGTGATGGTAAATTCTATTGTTTATTTAGAATTTTTTGCAAGAGAAGAAACAAGGATCAGGGAGATGAGTAAATATCATCGCAAAAGATATCCCATAGAAATGCTAATATCAGGTAATTGTTTTTTGGTTTCATTTTTTGTAGTCTTTGCTATGTTGTTGTTTTTCATAGCACATGGTTTAGTAAATTTAAAAGTACATCCGAATTTTTTTATGTAACAAAAACTCCCGCCTAGGCGGGAGTTTTTTAATTACTTTAAATTACGAAATGTGGATTTATTGCTCCGAATTTTTTGCCTAAAAAATCCGAAGTTTACTTCGTTCGCAAAGACGATAATAGAAGTTTTTTTCGTAGGCGACCTACCTACCTAGCAGGCAGACGAAAAATTTCATCCAAATTTAAATTATTTTAAATAAATCTAAATTTGGATGAAATTCGAGGAGCCAAGAAAAAAATCCCCGAGGCGTATTGGACATACGGTGATGGGGATTTTTTTCGTGGGCGACAAAGAATTTCGCCAAATTTAGATTTATTTTCTTTTTCCAACTTTTCGACGTCGCACCACAAACTGATTTGAGTACTTCTTTGGAGTTCTTGTTTTTTGACCAATTCCTGATGGTTTACCCCATTTAGTTTTTGCTCTTCTTGTACCACGGCCTGATCTACCTTCACCTCCTCCGTATGGGTGATCAACAGGGTTCATGGCGCTACCTCTTACCGTTGGTCTGATTCCTTTCCATCTTGATCTTCCTGCTTTTCCATAATTTACCAATTTGTGTTCATCATTTGAAACAGATCCGATTGAGCCCCAAGCTGTATCCAAAACTTTTCTTACTTCGGTTGAAGGCATCTTCAAGTGAACATATCCAGAATCATGAGCAATAATTTCTACAAAGTTTCCAGCTGATCTTGCAATCTTTGCTCCACTTTGTGGTTTTATTTCTACGTTGTAAACAAAAGTACCAACTGGAATATTTTTTAATAGAGTTCTATTTCCTATTTTTAATTCTGCATTTTCTGAAACAACCATTTCATCTCCTACTTTCATAGATTTTGGAGCAAGAACATATCTTCTTTCTCCGTCTTTATAACATACAAGAGCGATAAATCCTGATCTATATGGGTCATATTCAATAGTTTCAATCTTTGCAGGGATGTTAAATTTTTCATATTTAAAATCAATATCTCTGTATTTTCTCTTGTGTCCTCCACCTTTGTGTCTAGTAGTAATTCTGCCATCTGCATTTCTTCCTACTCCTCTTTTTCCTCCTTTAGTCAAAGACTTGTGAGGTTTTGATGAAGTCAAAAAATCTCGGTAATTGATACCGACCGTATGTCTTTGTGATGCTGTTGTTGGTTTGTTTATCTTCATGATTTTATTTTAGGCAATTTGCCAACGGTAATTATCGGCTACCGTAACCTTAATTTGTAATTTGAGCTTATAGCCCATAGCTGATAGCTGATAGCAAAAATCTTCAAAAAAAATTTAGGAGCTATCAGATATAAGCTTCATCCTATATAACTTCTATCTTGTCTTCTTTTTTCAAATACACGATTGCTTTTTTCCCTCCTGATTTTACTCCTTTTCTTCCTCTTGAAAAAACCTTTTTTGATTGAATTTTACAAATATTGATTTTCAAGGCATCAACTTTGTAAATACTTTTGACAGCTTCTCTTACTTGAGTTTTTGAAGCTCTCGGAGAAACCTCAAAAATGTAAACATTTTCTCCTGTTTTGTCTGAAGCTTTTTCTGTGATTCTTGGTCTCAAAATAACAGCATCAAGATTTTCAATATTATTTTTTGTTTCTCCTGTCTTCATAATTATTTATTTGAAATTTTACTTGTCAAAAATTCCACTGATTTTTCAGGATCTGAAATCACCAAATATTTGTATTTTAACAAATTCATAATATTTAGATTTCTCATTTCTCCTACTTCTATATTTCCAAAGTTAGCAAAACTCTTTTGTGCATTTTCATGTTTTTCTCCCAAAGCGATGTATGTTGAGTTTTTTCTTTTTGAAACCATTTTATCAAAACCATCTACTTTTCCAAGATTTGCAAAAATATCTTTTGCATCTTTTGTTTTTGGTTCCTTTATTTCAAAATTATCCACAAAAAGAATTTCTCCATCTTTCATCTTTTGAGACAATACTGTAAACAACGCTTTTACACTCATCTTCTTGTTTATTTTTCTGTTGTAATTTATATCGTTTGTTGGTCCAAAAGAAACACCTCCGCCGATCCAGATCGGGGAACGAGTTGATCCGTGTCTTGCTCTACCTGTTCCTTTTTGTCTCCATGGTTTTTTACCACCTCCACTAACTTCTCCTCTACCTTTTGTATTAGCAATAGGATTTCTAGCATTAGACATCATAGAAACCATAACTTGGTGAACAAGATCGTTATTCCAAGGCAAACCAAAAACAGTTTCCGGCAAATTTACCTTTCCTGATTCTTTTCCTTTTTGATTATAAATTTTAGCTTCCATAATTTTATAGTTTTAGTTCTTAGTTTTTAGAATTATTTTGCAACTATCTCTACTAATGTTCCCTTTCTTCCCGGAACGGCACCCCTTACCAACAATATATTATTTTTCTTATCAACTTGTACTACTTTCAAATTCTTTACTGTTATTCTGTCAGAACCCATTCTTCCTGCCATTCTCAAACCCTTGAATACTCTTTGGATTCCTCCGGCTCCGATTGAACCAGGTTTTCTTTCACTGTGTTTTTGTCCGTGTGTTCTTGGACCTCCTTTGAAACCGTGTCTCTTAACAACGCCTTGAAATCCTTTACCTTTACTTATTGAAGAAATAGTTATTGAGTCACCTTCTGCAAAAGAAGAAACATCAATTTTGTCTCCTAGTTTTAAATCTCCAAATTTCTCAAACTCTTTTATATATTTAAAATTACCCAAATCTTTTAGATGTCCTTTCAATGGCTTGTTTATGTTCTTTGAATGTCTTTCGCCATAACCGATTTGAATAGCCTCGTATCCATCTTTGTCCAAATCTTTTATCTGAGTTACAACAATCGGACCTGCGTTGATAACTGTTACAGGATAAACAACACCTTCTTTATCAAAGGTTTGTGTCATTTTTTCTTTTGTCCCAAGTATAAATTTCATAAAAATAAATTAAATAAGGCTGTCGTGTTGTATATAAACTCTTGAAATTTTACACAAAAATCAGTTAAAAGCAAGTTTTTATAGTTTAAATCGCAAATTTAAAGCTCACTAAGAAACTCTTTGTAATAAAAGTATCCTAGCGAGCTTTAAATTTAAACAATCTTTACATCGATACTTACTCCTGATGGCAAACTCAAGTTTGTAAGAGATTCGATAATCTTTGCAGAAGGATTGATAATATCAATCAATCTTCTGTGAACTCTCATCTCAAATTGTTCTCTTGCGTCCTTGTGAACGAAAGTAGATCTATTCACTGTGTACTTCTTAATTTCTGTAGGAAGCGGAATAGGTCCATTGATTTTTGCGTCATGTCTCAAAGCAGTATCTATTATCTGCTTGATTGATGTATCAAGAATTTTGTACTCGTATGCAAAGACTCTAATCCTAAGCTTTTGGATTTCTTCTGTCTTTTTTATTTTTTTTGTACTTTCTTTTGTTGACATAATAATTTTAGTTCTTAGTTTTTAGTCGTTAGTTTTTAGAAGACTACAGACTAAATACTCTTCTAATCAATCTCACTATTGTATCGCTTTTTGCAAAGCGATACTAAGTGAGATTGATTAAATCTAAATAATTTGAATGCAGTCCGAGGCGACGAGGAAAAATTTCTTGAGCCGTATTTGACATACGGTGAAAGAAATTTTTCTGAAGTCAACGAAGGAATGCGTCAAATTTTTTAGATTCTTAAGCTACAATTTTTGTAACAACTCCCGCTCCAACTGTTCTACCTCCCTCACGGATGGCAAACTTTTGTTGATCTTCAAGAGCAATTGGAGAATGCAATTTAACTTTGAATGTTGCTGTATCTCCTGGCATAACCATTTCTACACCGTCAGCCAAAGTAACTTCTCCTGTAACGTCAGTTGTTCTGATGTAGAACTGAGGTTTGTAACCTGAGAAGAATGGAGTGTGTCTTCCACCTTCCTCTTTCTTTAGAATCAAAACTTCTGCTTCAAATTCTGTATGAGGAGTAACAGATCCTGTCTTAACAAGAACTTGTCCTCTGTGGATATCTTCTTTCTTAACACCTCTCAACAAGATACCTGCGTTGTCTCCTGCCTGTCCTTCTGACAAAGATTTGTTGAACATTTCGATACCTGTAACTGTTGTTTTAACAGTGTCTTTGATACCAACTATTTCAACTTCTTCTCCAACCTTCACAACACCTCTTTCAATTTTACCTGTAACTACTGTTCCTCTACCTTCAATTGAGAAGATGTCTTCAATAGGCATCAAGAATGGTTTTGCTGTATCTCTTTCAGGAACTGGAATATATGTGTCTAATTGATTTGCCAATTCTAGAATTGGTTTTGCCCATTCATCTTGTGCTGATGTTGCTTCAAGAGCCTTAACAGCTGAACCTTTGATGAAAGGAGTAGTTTCTCCGTCGAATCCGTATTGACTCAACATTTCTTTTACTTCTTCTTGAACAAGTTCTACCATCTCTTGATCATCAACAAGATCAATCTTGTTTAGGAAAACGATGATTTTTGGAACACCTACTTGGTAAGCCAAAAGAATGTGTTCTCTTGTTTGAGGCATTGCCCCGTCGTTAGCTGCAACTACAAGAATAGCACCGTCCATCTGAGCAGCACCTGTAATCATGTTTTTGATGTAGTCGGCGTGTCCAGGAGCGTCGATGTGAGCATAGTGACGAGCTGCTGTTTCGTACTCGTTGTGAGAAAGAGAAATGGTAATACCTCTTTCTTTTTCTTCAGGAGCCTTGTCAATTTCGTCAATTCCTCTCAATTTAACTTTGTTACCAGCCAAATTAAGAACATGCAAAATAGCTGCTGTAAGAGTTGTCTTTCCGTGGTCAACGTGACCAATTGTTCCCACATTTACGTGTGGTTTGTCTCTGTTAAATGCTTCTGCCATATTTATTTAATTAGCTTATAGCTTATAGCTTATAGCTTATAGAAAATTTATTCTATCAACTATTAGCTTCCGGCTGTCAGCTTTATAAATTAATTAATAATAACTTTAACACCTAGGTTTATGTTACTTCTAAAAAACTCCAGAAGTGACACCAATAAACGCTTGGTGATTAAATACGAAAAGAACGCCATTAGCGTTACCGTACTATAATAGCAAAATAGTAATAATAGTCAAATCGTCTTTTGTGAAAAATTGGACGAGCAGAGACAGTCTCTCTACTTTTTAATAAATTTTTTGAAACCAAAGGCAATTATCAAGAAACCAATGGTTGATAATAGGTGATGAAAGAAAACAATCAAGTACGCTTCGTGGTGATCTGGCAAGGTTAAAGACCAAATTTCTACAAAATATGAAATACCCATCAAAACTACTCCCCAACCAATCATCTTTAAAGATTTTCCGATCTCTCCCCCGTACCCAGAGACAATAGAAAAAATCCAAATAACAGAAAAAAATATGGCAACAAGAAATGACATATCAATAAATGTAACCAAATTAAAATTTTGAAAAATATTTAAATCCATTACCAATAATTTTACCATTAAAAAAATAAAAACAATCCACAGAGATAGTAAGTAGTAAGTAGTCGATAGTTTTTAGGAAACTTGCTACTAATTATTAAAAAACAAAAATCCACGCAAGTTGCGTGGATTTTTAATTTTTTATTTTAATTATTTTCTTGCGTCAATAATTTCTTTTGCAACATTTTGAGGAACGATAGCGTAGTTGCTAAATTCCATTGTTGATGATGCTCTACCTTCTGTCATAGATCTCAAAGCCGTTGTATATCCAAACATTTCTGACAAAGGAACCTTTGCGTTAACAACTTTCATTCCTTCTCCTCTGTCATCCATACTTTCAATTTGACCTCTCTTTGAACTTAGATTTCCAGTAATATCTCCCATAAATTGTTCTGGAGTAACTACTTCTACTTTCATTATCGGTTCCAACAAAACAGGTGTAGCTTTTCTAGCTGCTTCTTGGAAAGCCTGTGAAGCGGCGATCTTGAAGGCAATTTCTGACGAGTCCACATCGTGATAAGTACCGTCATACAAATCTGTAGAAACATCTACCATCTTGAATCCAGCTACTACTCCTCTGCTCATACCCTCTTTGACACCTTTTTCAACAGCGGGAATAAATTCTTGTGGAATAACACCTCCTTTAATACTGTTTACGAATTCAAAACCTTCGGCTCTCTTAACATTTTTTGGAAGACCTTTTATTTCTTCTTCTGTCAAAACATCCATTGGTTTGATTTTGATCTTTACGTGTCCATACTGACCTTTACCTCCTGATTGTTTTACATATTTTACTTCTGCATCAGATGGTTTTGTAACAGTTTCTCTATATGCTACTTGTGGTTTTCCAATATTTGCTTCTACTCCGAATTCTCTTTTCATTCTATCCACCAAAATTTCTAGGTGAAGCTCTCCCATTCCTGAGATAATTGTTTCCATTGTTTCTTCATCTGAACTGACAACAAAAGTAGGATCTTCGTCTGACAATTTTTTCAAAGCAATACCCATTTTTTCTTGATCGGCTTTTGTCTTTGGTTCAATTCTTACAGAAACCACCGGTTTCATAAATTCAATTTTTTCCAAAATAATAGGTTTGCTTTCGTCACACAAAGTATCTGATGTTCTTGTTTCCTTCAATCCAACAGCGGCAGCAATTTCACCAGCATAAACTTTTTTCACTTCTTCTCTCTCGTTAGCATGCATTCTCAAGATTCTTCCCAGTCTTTCTTTCTTTTCTGTTGTAGAATTGTAAATATATGAACCAGATTCTACTGTTCCAGAATAAACACGAAAGAATGTAAGTTGTCCTACGAACGGGTCTGTTTGCAATTTGAAAGCCAATGCTGAAAAAGGTTCTTCGTCTGATGCTTTTCTTTCAATTTCTGCATCAGTTTTAGGATCTATTCCCTTGATTGGGGGGATGTCCAAAGGAGACGGAAGATAATCTACAACGGCGTCCAAAACTTTTTGTACACCTTTGTTCTTCAAAGCAGAACCTGTGAAGACAGGAATTACGTTCAAAGCAATAACTCCCTTTCTCAAAGTAGCTTTCAAAATATCCAATGAGATTTCTTTTCCTTCCAAATATTCGTTCATCAATACTTCGTCGTTTTCAACAATTCTTTCAATCAATTCTCCTCTGTATTTTTCTGCATCGGCTTTCATATTTTCAGGGATCTCGTCTTCTCTCACATCGGTACCCATTTCTCCCTCAAAGTAATATGCTTTCATTGTCAAAAGATCTACCACTCCTTGGTGATTAGACTCTTCGCCAATTGGCAATTGCATTCTAATAGCCTTTTTTGTAAGTCTCCTCAAAATACTTTGGTATGATCTTTCAAAAGATGCTCCTGTTCTATCCAATTTGTTGATGAAACAAACTCTTGGTACTTTGTATTTGTCAGCTTGTCTCCAAACTGTTTCTGATTGAGATTCCACTCCAGCAACACCGTCAAAAACAACCACTCCTCCGTCAAGAACTTTCAAAGATCTTTCTACTTCGGCAGTAAAGTCCACGTGACCTGGTGTATCAATAATATTAAATCTGTGCTTTTTTGAAGCATCAGTTTTTGCATAAGTAGGAGTCCAAAAACATGTAGTAGCAGCAGAAGTAATTGTAATACCTCTTTCTCTTTCTTGTTCCATCCAGTCCATCACAGCAGCACCTTCGTGTACTTCACCAATTTTGTGTGACACTCCTGTATAAAACAAAACTCTTTCTGATACAGTTGTTTTACCCGCATCAATGTGGGCAATAATTCCGATATTTCTAACTTTTTCTAGTGGGTAATCGCGCATAAAATTGTAAATTTTAAATGATAAATTTTAAATTAAACATCTCCGTCTTTGCGAGTGGTTTTTTTAGTGGAATTTTTAAAAACAAAGTTTTTAAAAATTCCACTAAAAAAATCACGAAGCAATCCAGAAAAATAAAATAAAGTCATTAATGACTTTTTAATAGGCATTATAATATACCAAAAGTCCCGCAAAAGCAATTCATAATTGATTTTGTGGGACTTAAATTTTAAATTTTTGAGTTTTTAATTTCTAAACAAAAAATCCCCACAAACCTTGCCGAAGCGAAAGTTTGTGGGGATTCAGTTTTTAGTTTGTTTTTTTGGGACGACTCCAATAATTCTGGTTTATGTGGTCCCTCAAGCACAGGTCCGAACGTGGAATGCCATTCAAATCTGCGACAAACGAAATAAACATTCCGAGAACTACCATGGTCTTTTCAAGACCATAGCGATCAACACACTTACGGTTCCTCGCATCCGTAGCAAATCGTCGTGCTTCATCAATGTAACAAGGCTGTGAATTGGCCACCATATTGTCGTGAAAAATCCTTGCATGGTCACCTTGAAGTCCGTCGATGCCGGCAACAAGCTGTTCGACGACGAGAAGATAAGGTTCATCCATTTCCGAGAAAGAAAACCTCTCACTGAATTCCTTTCCGAGGCTATTACCCAGCTCCAGAAGATAATGGAATCTCTGAATTGTCTGCTCGAAAGGCTTTAAGTTAAGAAGTACCCCTTCTTTGCGAGATTTTCCTTCAATCTCCTGGACAAAATTATCAAACAACATTTCGCCGAAGTCCCGTTTGATCATGGACAGATATCGGCAGGCTTTGGCGAGATCCTCTCTGCCATTACACTTAGCCATAGACAGCTCATAGGCCGTCGTCGGACTCTTTGAACTTCTGGCTATTTCTAACAATGCGGGATAATGCCCACAAATAGCCGACCGTGCTTCCAGTTCTTGCAAACTGAATTTTTCCATAGCGTGGTCCCCCTTAAAAAATAAGGTTTTCGTATTTGAACGACTTTTTGCCGTCCTGTTAAGGTACAAATTACACAATTAATATACACATCTCGTCAAACAAAGTCAAGAAATTTTTCCTAGCAAAATTTCCCTAAACAAAAAACAACCGATTTTTTCCGCAAGGAAAAAATCGGTTGATAAGATTGAAAACAAAGCTTAGGATTTACGGACACCGAGGAAACGGCACCCATCACCCCAAACATAGCCAAACCAAACCAGACTCAGACTACGCCCACCAGCACCCTCGCGCAGAACCGCCACATCACTGTCACCGTCCAGCAGGCAGACAGAACCGAGGGCGATAATTGGGAATTCCCTCTGCAGATCTGGCTGGACAATACCCAGAGCAAGAAGTTCATGGATAATCCCCGGACGGTATCCAGCTTTGTCCATCTCGGCAATGACCTGTTCCGAAGTCATCTCTTTTCCGAAATGGAACAGGACGATTACTCGCTCTTTCGTTTTCGGGTTAGCGGGCTGAGGGAAATTACTGGAAGTAACATTGCTATTACTCCAATCATATTTTCCTTCCGTCACCAGCTCTTCTACCGTCTTGGTCTCGTCGACCGTGAACAAAATAGTGTCAAAAGGACGACGAAGCGTTAAGCCACAAACCTCTCGAAATTTATCGCGCTTAATCTGCGAGATATTTGCATCTCGCAAATCGGTGAGGAACCCAGAACCGAGAATGCTTTGCATCTGCTCGGTTGGGGTTTCTTCGAAAAGTTGTATCAGTTTTCTCATCTGTTTCGGGGTTGCCATAGCAAGTCCTCCTTTTGCGGTCGTTTTCACGGCGCATTTTTTGTTTTGAGCAATTTAAATTGCTCTGTTGAAAGGTACAAATTACACAATTAATATACACATCTCGTCAAACAAAGTCAAGAAATTTTGCAAGGCAAAATTTCTAGGTTTAAGGATTAAGGGGTAAGATGTAAGTAAATTGGCACAATTAACATAAACAAAAAGAAGCGCAAATTTCTTCGGAAATTTGCGCTTCTTATTAACTTACGCTCCCTCATCAGAGCAGGAGACATAGGGGTCATCGTGTTTAGCATAAGGATGTTGAAAACCATTATCTTTTTTAACAACTATCTCTTTTTTATCTTCATTCAATTCAAGCGGGATACCCGCACGAAAAAGTTCCATCAAGACGATGTTTCTGGGGGACCTATGAAAATCACCTCCCGAAAGATAATTACGAAGACAGCGCAAATCATCATGAAGAATTATCCCAAACTGATTAAAACACCTTCCCCCAAAATGATTTATAAAAATTTGAAATTTGGATAATGCTTGCCAAACAGAATTCAGCAAGTCGTCAGAAGAATAAATTTTAAATTCATCTTCATTCAGAAGTCTAATTATATATCCCTCGTTTTCATATTTTTGTCCCAACAACAAGATGAAGAAAAGACTATCTGTAAAAATTTCTTCACCAGTGTATCCCAACAGAAAGTTATTCGGGATATTCTCTTTCGCCAAAATTATACCCATTCTGTTAGAAGTTTTTACCGTGACAAGCTTGCCTGGTTTAATATCTTCTTTCACTATTTCACCCCTTAGTTGAATTTGAAAGATCAAAGACACCTATTCCGTGATTGAATATAACAAAACTAAATGAAAGAAGTCAAACTAATTGAATAATTAAATAATTAGATAAAAAAAATAATCTTAAAATTCTTTTAATAATAAATTCTGGATTGCTTCGAAAATTATTTTCCGAGCGCTTTGCTCCCCAAGGAAAGACCTCCGTCAAGATGAAGTTTTGCTTTAGCAAAACTTCATCACTTATTACTTACACCTTATTACTCGCATGGTAAAAATAAAAAAACGCCTTTCGGCGTTTTTTTTATTTTTACCATGCGAAGTGTGCAAAAGCTTTATTAGCATCCGCCATCTTATGAACATTCTCTTTCTTCTTGATGACCTCACCTTCATTTTTACTTGCGTCCAACAATTCTTTTGCAAGTCTTTCACTCATTGGAGAACCTTTCTTTGATCTTGATGCGTCAATCAACCATCTCATTGCAAGAGCCATTCTTCTATTAGCTGGCACTTCGATAGGAACCTGATAGTTAGCACCTCCGATTCTTCTTGATTTAACTTCCATCAAAGGTCCTGAGTTTTTTATTGCTCCGTTGAAAACTTCCATTGGATCACCTTTTGTTTTTTCTTTTATATTTTCCAAAGCATCATAAACAACCTTTCTGGCAGTACTCTTTTTGCCGTCGTGCATAATATAATTTATAAATCTCTCCAAAACGATTGAATTATAAACTCTATCTGGTTGAATATTTCTTTTGTCTTTAATTGGTCTTCTCATTTTTAGTTTTTAGTTTTTAGCAACTAGTTTTTAGAATTAAGCTTTTGGTCTCTTTGTTCCATAACGACTTCTTCCCTTTCTTCTCTTGTCTACTCCCGAGGTATCAATCTTTCCTCTAACGATTGTATATCTAATACCAACGTCTTTTACTCTACCTCCTCTAAGCAAAACAACTGAGTGTTCTTGCAAATTGTGTCCCATACCTGGGATGTAAGCAGTTACTTCCAATCCGTTTGTTAGACGCACTCTGGCAATCTTTCTAATAGCAGAGTTTGGCTTTTTAGGAGTCTTTGTTGTAACTTTTGTACAAACACCTCTTTTAAAAGGAGCTGGGTAATAGTTTGGCTTGTTTTTTTCATTATTAAAACCACGACGAAGAGCGATAGCTTTTGGCTTCTTTACAACTTTTTTTCTGTTTTTCTTAACAAGCTGATTAACTGTTGACATATTTTAAATTAAAATTATTTCAAGTGGATATAAATCTACTATATTATTGAATAAAATGCAAATTTATACTTACTAAAAGTTTAAACCAGTTAGTAAATAGAAAATTGCCCCAACTATTGGAGTAACAAATTTCCATAAAAAGAATATAAATACTAGCAAAATCCAAAACCAATGAGTTTCTAGAAAATATTTAACCCCTCTCAACTGATATGGCAAAATTCCAAAAAGAACTTTTGAACCGTCTAACGGAGGAATAGGTATCATATTGAAAACACCCAAAATTATGTTGATCAAAACAATCAATCCTGCCGCTGGAATAAGACTATCTGAAAAAACATCAAATCTGATCAAAAGACCGAATACTGTTGCAACGAAAAAGTTGGACAGCGGACCAGCAAAAGCAACTAGCGGTTCGGCATAACGAGCATTTTTAAGGTTGTAAGGATTATAAGGGACTGGTTTTGCCCAACCAAAAATAAACCCTGTTGTTATAAAAGCAATAGTAGGAACAACAATAGAACCCATCATATCTAGATGTTTAAGGGGGTTTAATGTAAGTCTTCTGGCAAGCTTTGCTGTAGAGTCACCAAAAGCATAAGCCATATATCCGTGTGATACTTCGTGTATCACAACAGACATTATTAGTATTATTATTGAGAAAATAAAATCTAATTCCATAAAAAAGTTTAATTTATTAAAATACTTACTTGCTAAATATTAAAACTAATGATAACATAACCCACAATTATGGCAAAAGAATGTCCAATCACAAAAAAGAGTTCCAAAGTTGCTGGCGGATACAGCAACCGTGTTCGTGCTACAAAATTTAACCCAACAGGAAACAAAAGAAAGAAAGCAAATTTGCAAAAGAAAAAAGTATTCATTCCAGAATTAGGAAAAAGCATGAAGCTGACACTTTCTACAAAAGGTATCAAAACAATCAATAAAAACGGAGCATACGACACACTAAAGAAAGCAGGAATAATCAAATAAAACAAAAAATCTCGATGTACATCGAGATTTTTTATTTCCGACATCTATTGACAAAATAGAAAAATATTATTATTATTTTGCACAGAAATTAACATAAATATCTTTCATCATAAAGGAGGATCCCATGACCAAAAAGTGGTTGAACACATCAAGAGAAGACGGGTTCTGTCATCTCACTCTAAGAGCGTGGCTGGTAAAAAAACCCGGGTGCGGAACATTCTTCCGTATTGCGGTCGCCATCAAGGAGGAGATGACCGTCAACACCGCAGTAAAAACAGCGGAAAAGTTCATCTCCGAATATTTGCAAGAGCGAGGTCTCGTAACTGCCCGCAAAAAAATACGGATTGATTTGACGGCAGAAACAACGATCTTCCCTCGAAAGAAAAAGCTATTTGTGACACCCAACGGGTGTTACACACAGTGAAAGAAACGCGCCGAGCTTTTGTTCGGCGCATTTTATTTTACTTGCTATTTCTTTAAATGTATTTATATAATTAAAAAAGAAGTTCATATAAACCTCAGACGGAGGAAGCGGGATGAAAGAAGGAGTTACAACATCAAGAATTGCTGTGGGGAAAAAGCGAGACAAAAATTATTTCAATTCATGTGCAGAAAACGAGCCTCGGCTTGACCTGTGCAAAAACTGCACACTACTGGACGAATGTCCTGTCAGAAAAGCAGCCCTTCAAGTAAAATCACGCAATTGAACAAAGGCGTACTTGGAAACCTCAGTTTCCAAGTACGCCTTTTACTTACTGCTTTATACTCGCTACTTGTTACTTGCTACTTGCTACTCGATACTTGGTACTCCGTTCCCCCATCACTCTCAAAAACAATCATTCCACTTTCATCCGTCCTCAACAAATCCAAATTTAATTTTTCCAACAAATCCAAAACTTCTTTGTGTGGATGACCATAGCGATTATCTTTCTCTACCGAAGCCACAACATATTCGGGACTGGTGATTCCAAGAAACAATTCTGAATTGGATGTCTTTGACCCGTGATGTCCCAATTTTAAAACATCTATGTCTAATTCGTTTCCAAAAAATCCTGCCAAATATTTCTCTATTACCTGAGGAGAATCTCCTGTGAAAAGAAAAGAACTTTCCCCATAAACCAATTTCAAAATAACAGAGGCGGTATTTGTTTCAAAGTCGCTTGTGTCACTAACAGGAAATAAAACAGAGAGATAAGCATCATTACCCAAATTTATCGTTTGCCCTTGTCGAGCCAAAATACTTTTAATTCCCTTTTCTTCCACGATTCTTTTATACTCTAAATAAATTTCACTGTCGGTCTCTACTCCAGACTCCATTACGAGATCAACATCGTAATCTTTTAGAACCGGCAACAATCCTCCGAGGTGATCAGCATCTGGATGAGTCATGATGACAATATCAATGGAACGATCGTAAAAAGGCATTACTCGTCCCAAATTTCTCATTACAGCCCTATTGCTCCCGCCATCAATCAATACTTGCTTTCCATTAGGAGATTTAATAAAGATTGCGTCTCCTTGTCCCACGTCAAAAAAAGCAACTTTCAAAGTATTATCCTGCTCGTCAAAGACGGCTGACCAAATAAATAAATTGAGAATCAACAAAACACTCAAAACATATAATTTAAAGTTTTCTTTAAAATTTTGCATCAAGAATATTTTAACAAATAAAAACAGCCCTGTGTGAACACAAGACTGTTAATGATTTGCTTAATTTGCAATTTTTACCCAACAATCAAAACCAAGAACTTTTTCAAACATCGCGACAGGCTTACCTTGCTCGAGTAACTCACAAACATCATTTCTAACCAAACTCTCAAAACTTTCGCCTATTAACTTTTCCTGTTTTTTGTTTGGGACAAACCATCCGCCATACCAACGAAATTTTATTTTATACTTTCTGTATGACATCGAGAACCTCCACAATAAAATTATATTTCTCAAGAAAGTATACTCTGGATCAAACTTAAATCAAATATTCTTCAAAACCTTAAAATATTCTTGCTTGATCATTACCATCTCTGTCATCAATAGAATACCAATCAACTTTTCGTGAAAGATACATTATTGTTGAAAGGATAAAGAACAAACCAACGCTACCTATAAACAACGCGTAATCTTCTAGTTGAAGCAAGATGTAAATAAACAAATACAAAAATATCAAAATGCCTCCTTCTATAAGAACGAGTTTCTTTTCGTTTAAAATTGTATATGAATATAACAAGATAAGTCCCACAGTAGAAACCCCCGCTATTCCATAAGCAATATTAAATCCCAATATTTCTGAAATTGATACCAACAAAGAATAGAAAAGTACCAAAGCGAGGCCGACAAGAATATATTGAATTGGGTGGACTCTTCTTCTATTAAATATTTCAAAAGATAAAAATACTAAAAATGTAAGCGCTATTATCAAGAGTGCGTATTTAGCAGAACGATTTGATTTCTGATAATCGTCAACCGGTTTTATCAAACTCACACCAAATACAGAATCATAAATACCATAGGTACTACCTATCCATGATTGTGGGTAATTTCTGTTTAAATCCAAGATGTGCCAATCACTCTTAAATCCTTTTTCGTCGATCTCTCTATTATCTGGCAAAAAAGAACCGTCAAAACTTGGAGCTATCCATGTTGAAGATATTTTTACATCAGTAGTTTTTCCAACAGGAACAAAAGCAATTCTTTCACTTCCCTTCAACTTCAAATCAAAAGAAAATGTGTTCTTTGAAGAAAGGGCACCAGAGGGAACATTGACACTAAGACCAGAGGAACTTTTACCAAGACCTTCCATCGTAACTCTCTTTGCCTCAATTTCTCCGTTAGGATATATGCTTCCGCCAATATCTCTAATAACATCATCTGTTTTTATTCCAGAAATAAATTGAAGCTTTTGATTATTTAGATTGAAATCGGTTCTCTCTTCCAACCCTCTGATGTCTGGAATACCAATAGAGATAAAAGCATTATTCCAATGTATAGATTGCAAACCGATACCCAAAGAAATAAAATCTGGTTTTTCAAAATCACCAGAAAAAGAAATGTTTGAAGAATAAACAACCGCATCATAAATTCCACGAGATCTTAATTCGGGAGAAATAGTTGTTTCAATATTTAAATGCTCTGGGAGAAAATGCGCATAGGCTGTTTCTTTAATTTGTTTTCCATCGACTGTTTTGTATGAATCATAAGGGACCGTCAAAATAGGTCCGGCTATAATTTGCTCGTTTCCCCATTTTGATGTTATATCCTGAATAGCAAATTGACGGTTATTTTCTCTGTCATATATAACAGATTTAATCATTCCGACAGGGATAAGTAATAAAAGAGCAAGAATTGCAACAAAAACAGCTTTAAGAGTTGTGCTTTGTAATATTTTTTGTATTTTATTCATAATGCCATTTTACCACTTATTCAAGATTTTGAAATCTTTTAACAATGTTTCTCTCATTCCTCCGTTATATAAAGCTACGGCCGGATGATATAAAGGTATTATTTTCACTTTGCCGTATGAAAAATCTATTTCATAAGATTTTCCGTGTGCTTTGCTAATCGGTTCAATCTGATTTTCCAAACCAAAATGTCGCATCACATATTCAAAAGAAAACCTGCCGAGTGTTGCAATTATTTTTGGCTGGATTATCTCAATTTGTCTATCTAAAAAAGGACCGTACAATTTTATTTCTTCTCGAGATGGATCACGGTTGTCCTCGGGTCTATCTTTCACAATATTGGTTATATAAACATTTTCTCTTTTTAGATTCACAGAAACAAACATACTGTCTAGAAATTTTCCTGATGCACCACAAAAAGGTTTGCCTGTCTGAGCTTCTTTTTTTCCAGGAGCTTCTCCGATAAACATAATTTTTGAATTTAAACTCCCTTCCCCAACAACCGGAAAAAACTTGTTTTCAGTGCGATATTTATACAAAGGAGATTGCTTGAAATCGCTTAATTCCTTTTCAATTTTTTTCATCAATTTTGCCTTGTCTTGCATAAAAAGAATTTTATCATATTTTTGTAGCTTCCTGTTTTGATTTGTGATATAAATTTATCAGAAATGAATCTTTTAAAAAACCTTAACAAGGAGATTTTATGTCCGTCCTAACTTGTATGATTCTCTCTGGCGAACTCTGTAGCTCTGATATCACAAAAGCAATTGAGTTAAGCAATTACGACAGAGAAGCAATCACTGCTGGACTGAAAACAAACAAACTATCAACCAGACAAATGCTAAAAATTTTGAAAGGGGTCGAAGAACGAGTCTTTCAGGGGAAAGATGATGTTTCCTCAAAAATTGTGGAAAAAATCAGTTTTAAGGGACTTTCGTGGGAGAAAAAAATCGGAATGATACCTGAACATAAACACAACATTCCACTCACCTGCAGAATAGTTAAATCAATTTTTTGGAAAAACCTTAGTCAAAAAAATTTGGAGAAAGCCGTCAGACTATCTGAATACAACCACTTCGTCCTAATTGCCGCAATAGAAACGGGCAATCTTACAAATCAGACAAAATTTGAGGCGATTAAAAAAGTCTCTGGTAATGGCAAAGATCGCCCACGCATTGCTGATACAGTTATTCGGATGAACCACTGGGGGGAAATGAGTGTGATTGATTGCTGTATGGCGATAACATTAAGTGGAGGAAACAGAAAAATCGCCGAATCAGTCAGAGATCACATAGATCTCACAAGAATGTCTCTAGAAACTATTCTCAAAGTAATAGAGCTCTCCGGCAGACATATAGTGATTATGAATGCTGTTGGAGAGGAGTTGAAAAGAAGAAATCTGAGAAAGTAATTTTATTTAAGCCGGAAAAACTTTGTACACAAAGTTTTTCCGGCTTATTTTATTTGAGTTTTTATTGTTTCTATGTTATAAATAGTACCTAAGTTTAATAGATGTCACAAAAAACTCACACAAGAATAAATGAAGCTATCAGGGCCCGCGAGGTTAGGGTTATTGCCGAGAACGGTGATAATTTGGGTGTCATTACAACAAAAGAAGCTATTCAAAAAGCTCAGGAGGTTGGATTAGACTTGATCGAGATTTCACCAAACAGCAATCCTCCCATTGCAAAGATAATGGATTATGGTAAATTTCAATACGAACAAAACAAGAAAGCTAAAGTTGCAAAAGCGAAAGCTCATGTAACAGAAACAAAAGTAATTCAAATAAAGATAGGAACAAGCGAACACGATTTAAATTTGAAAGCAAAAAACATATCCAAATGGCTGAAAGAAGGAAATAGAATAAAATTGGATCTATTCTTGATGGGAAGAACAAAATATATGGATATGCAGTTTCTAAAAGGAAGATTGGAAAGAATTTTAAATCTGATAACCGAGGAATACAAGGTAGCAGATGAGCCAAAAAAAGGGCCAAAGGGATTAACCATGACCCTGGAAAGAAAATAAATAAACTTAGATTTAAGTGGACTTGAAAAAATATAGATATTAATGTAATATAGTGAGGTCTAAAATATCTGCGTTGATCTGCGTAACATTCGCATCGATTTACGCTTTATTTTTTAAATAAAGCTATGAAAACAAACAAATCATACAAAAAAAGAATAAAAGTAAGTAAAAACGGAAAACTTGTTACAAGAAAGATAGGACAAGGTCACTTCAACGCGAAAGCATCTGGAACAAAAAATCTTAAAAAGAGACGCACGTCATCAATCACAATGACAAACAAATCAAAAGCAAGATTTTTAAGCTAAAAACTAATTTACTAAAAACTAACAACTAGAATATGACAAGAGTAAAAAGAGGAACAACCTCGCTAAAAAGAAGAAAGAAAGTTTTGAAACTAGCAAAAGGATTCAGAAATGCTAGATCAACAAAAGAGAGACAGGCTCACGAGGCTTTGATGCATGCAGGAGTTCACGCCTTTGCTCACAGAAGAGACAAGAAAAATGACTTTAGAAGATTGTGGCAAACAAAGATGAACGCAGGACTAAGAGCAATCGGATTTACATACAGCAAATTCACAGGCGAACTAAATAAAAAAGGAATCGCTTTGAACAGAAAAATGTTGGCAGAAATTGCAGAAAAACATCCAGAAACATTGGAAAGAATTGTAAAACAAGTTACATCCGCAACACCTACAACAAAAGCTACTGTTACAGAATAATAACCAAAAACAAAAAATCTCCTTGCGGAGATTTTTTTGTTTATAAGTTTTATGATTTAAGATTTAGAATTTATAAATTTTTTCTTTATAAACTTTCTACTTTATAAACTTTATTAACTACAAAATTCTATCCTGACAATATGTCCCATTAAATCCATCAGAATTTTTATAAGCTCTCACAATTCCCTCTTTGTCTTTCTTTACCAATTCCAAAACTCTTTCAACCAATTTTTTTGGATCAGAATCAAAAACAATTTGATCATTTTTTCTATTGCTTCTCTCAATAATTGTTTTAATTGTTTCGTCCATCAGCCAATCTCCTTCTAAAATGCCAATTGGCTTTCCATCTTCATAGGCCACAGTGAATTCGTGAATTGTGCCAATTCTTCCGCAACCAATAAAAACCGCGTCAGATGCTCTGGTCAAAAACAAATCTCTTCCTGGGTATCCAAAACCGGTGTAAACCATCAAATCCATATAATCAACAGGTAATCTGTAAATATTTCTGTGCTCATACTCACTAGATGCAGGAGAAAATCCTATAGAGATTCCCCCTTCTTCTTTACATCCTTTCGCTGCTTGCAAAGGAAATCCTGTTGTCGCACCGGTCACAAGAATTGCGCCTTGTTTGGCAATCTCTCTCCCAAGTTCTTCTGCTAAATCAAAAGATGCTGCTCCACAATGACTTGTTTCAGCCGCTCCTGATACGCACAACTTTGGTTTAAAATTTCCGTCTTCTTTTATATTCATAAATTAATTTAAAATTACTATTACTTATATAATAACAAATTTTTTAGAAAAAATTATACAAAAATGTTTACAAACTATTTTTATTAATTTTTTCCAAGTCTTTTCTATAAAATTTTGAAACAACAACAAAAGCCATAATAGCTCCTATCATATCCATCAACAAATCCAACAATGTGTCGTCTATATAATTGTTAGAAAAATCAACCTCTATTATAAATTCAAAAATCTCCCAACCAAGACCGATTAAAATACCGGAAAATAAAGAAATAAAAAACATTTTTCTTTTATTAACAGTACCTTCTTTTGTAAAAATACTTTTACCACCTTTTTTTGAAAAACCAGAAGAGTAATAAAACCACAAAGCTGAAAGTCCTACCCAAAGACCGCCAAGAAAATGCATCATTATATCAAACCACCAAATCCTCCAATAAAAATAATAGTTCACCGCCAACTCATTTAGTGCGGCAATAAACAAAATCAATATAAATGTAAAAATAAAAAGTTCTTTTCTCATTGTCTCTAAATAAGAAAACCCGCTCCTCGATTTGAGAGAGCTGGTTTTCGCCTGGGCCACCTGAGGCATTATCCCTAGTATATAACTAGAGTGGGTATGCTCTGGGTACTGCACCAAGGTGCAATATCCACACGAGCCCCCTCATAATGCTTTAGTAGGAAAAATACTCTGCAGGTGACCTTCTAATATTATTACATCTTAAAAAAAACTTGCAATAACAATATTGCAAGTTTTTTTATTTTTTTATTACTCCTTAAAAAAGCTTTATTATTCAAGGGTTCCGTCTATGTTTACATCGTAAAGAATTTGTTCTTGAAATTAAATTCTTGTTCTATAATGTATTTTTTCTTCAGGTCTTTCATAAGAATGAATTTCATCTGGACTAAACCAAAAATCAATTTCTTTTTGTGCTTCAGTCGGGTTATCAGTTGCATGAATTATTGTTAGATTTGGTCTATTTGATTTATTCGCAAGTTCAAATGTGTCATGTGAATAGTCCCCTCTGATTGTTCCAGGAGCCGCTTCGTCAATATTTGTAGGACCTGTTAATCTTTTTACTGTCATAACAGCGTTATGTCCTTCAAGAACTACAGCGATAATCGGTGAAATTTGCATATCGTGAATCAAACCTTCAACAATATTTTTTCCTACGGGAATAGGGTCTGCATCTTCTGGCATTCCCAATTTTTTCTTATAAAGCTCTCCCTTTTCTCTAAACCATTTTTCATCTTTTTCGTAATGTTTTTCAAGAACCTCTCTAGAAGCCTGAATCATTTTAATTGCAGAGATTTTCAAACCAACCCTTTCAAATCTTTGAATAATTTCTCCAACAATACCTCTGGCGATAACATCTGGTTTTAATAAAACCAAAGTCTTTTCTTTTGTTAAGTGTTTCATTTTTGTTTTAATTTAACTAATAAATAAAATTTAATACCCCCAATCTTACCACAATAGGTCCATTTTTCAAAAAATTGTGGGTTGCTTCACTTCGTTCGCAAAGACGGATTTTGCGAAGCAAAATCCGTCACCCTCGTCGTCTTCGCGAGGCGAAGCCGAAGCGATCCACGTCGTTTTTTTTTGGATTCCTGCCTGTCGTGTTGTTGCTTTTCTTTCAGAAAAGAGGCGGGGCAAATTTCCCGCCTAAATCCTAAACCCTCTTAATTATTTCTGCATCGTAACCACCCAAAATTTTCTTTTGAAAACCCTTCCGTTCACAGTAGAATAACTCTCTGTTTTTTTCATATCCAATATTTTAAAATATTTTGAATATATTTCTATAAAATTATCTTTTGAAAAAACTCTTTCTATCAAACCTGTTTCTGGCATTATATAAGTATCTTTTTCTCTAGCTGAGTTGTTTTTCAAAAGAAATTGAGCATTTTTATCTCCATCTTTACACAAAGCTCTCACAAAAAATATTCCGTCTTTTCTCAAAACACGATTTACTTCTGACAGATAAATTTCTCTTTCTGCTTCATCCAAAGAGTTAGAACTTGTGATATCAATAACCAGATCAAAATATTCATTTTCAAACGAATATTTTTCTCCAATACTTTGCTTTATATATTTAGCACCAAGATTTCCAGCTCTTGTTTTTGCTGTATCAATCGCAGTTTGAGAGATTTCCATACCAAAAACATCCGCCTGTTTTTCGGCTAAATAATTTGCATTTCTCCCAGTCCCCGATCCTAAATCCAAAACCCTTAACCCCTCAAAACTTACAGGGACTCGGTCCCTGTAAGTTTTGAGGTATGTTTTATACCATTTTAAAAATTTCAAAAAAACAGACTGCGGTTTGTCGTGTCCTGTTACCAATTTTGGATTTCTGTATTCTTTTTCCCAAATATCTTTTTGCATAAAATAAATATACCAATATACGAATTATGCGAATAAAACGAATAAATACAAATATTAGGAATCGTTATTTGTAACGATTTGTATAATTCGTATCATTCGTATATTAGTATGTTTATCTTAAATTTTTGTCAGAATTTCGGGGTCACCATCTGTGATTAAAATAGTGTGCTCAAAATGTGCACTTCTACTGCCATCCGCAGTTCTAAAAGTATATCCATCTTTATCTAAAACAACATGTTTCTTTCCTTCATTCAACATCGGTTCAAGAGCGAGAACCATTCCCTTTTGCAATTTTGTCCCTTGTCCTTTCTTGCCAACATTTGCTATGTATGGCTCTTCATGGACATTTTTTCCAACGCCGTGTCCACCCAACTCATCTATTACACCAAATTTAAAAGGTTTAACAAAATTTTCAATAGCATATCCAATATCGCCTGTCTTGTTTCCTGCCCTAGCCTGTTTAATTCCTTCATACAAAGACTGTTTTGTTACCTCAATCAATTTTTTTGCTTCTTTATCTATTTCTCCCACTCCAACCGTCATTGCCATATCGGTAACTAATCCGTTGTGAACAAGCCCTAAATCAATTCCCACAATATCACCTTCTTGTAACACCTTTTCATTACCCGATGAAATGCCGTGCACGACTTCATCGTTTACTGACACACACAAAGTAGCAGGATATGGAAATCTGGCCCCTTCCGGTTTGTAATGCAAAAAAGCAGGCTTGTCACCGCCTTCTCTAATCAACTGTTCGGCATAATCGTTTAAATCATTAATTACCGCCCCCGGAATAACCTTTTTTGCTGTTTCATTCAAAATAAAGGCAAGTCTCTTGCCTCCTTCTCGTAATATATTTATTTCACTTTCTGTATATATCATTATTTTGAGTATACAAGTAAAAAAGTCTTGAAACAAGACTTTTTTAAACAACAAACTACAATCACCAAATCACAAACAAATTCAAAATAACAAATACGAAATCCGAGACAAGTGTTTATTATTTTGAAATTAAAATTTGTAATTTGTTTAGAATTTAAAGTTTAAAAAATCTGATTTTACAATCCGATTTTTTCAATCATTTCTTGATAAACTTGCTCTATCGTTTGTTCCCCATTTACCTCGACAAATTTATATGTTGAATTATTTTTTAAATATTCAATTGCTGGCAAAACATCTCTATCAAACCAATCCAATCTTTTCTTTACCTGTTCCTCATCGTCATCATGTCTTCCCCTGCCCAACAATCTTGCTGTTGACCATTCACGAGAAACATTCATATATACAACAGTTGGATCTTCTCTTTTATAAAATCTGATTGCAGAATCGAGTACTTCAGCTTCGTTCAAACGACGAGGTGTCCCGTCCAGAATAAGATGTTCACTGCCTTTCATTTCCTCAATCAGATCTTTTCCCCAAAGATACACAACCAAAAATTCTGGCTGTAATTCTCCTTTTTCAACAATTTCTCTTGAAAGTCTATTTGAATAACTATCATTTTCCCAAAATTTTCTTAAAACATTACCTGTACTAATATAATTGATCCCGATTTCAGGATTTTTTTCTTGTAATTTTTTTGATAACAAATCAATCTGTGTTCCTTTTCCACAACCAGACCGACCGATAAAAATGTAGGTTTTTTGTGCAGACATACTAATATACAAATTATACGAATAATACTCTGAATTATACTTGATTTTCTGAAGCCCTGCCTCTTCTCTTCCAGGAAAGAGGCAGGGATTCACGAAGTTATTTTGGATTGCTTTGTCGTTTCGTTTCACTCCACTCCTCACAAAGACGACGAAGTTGTCGTCTTTGTGAGGAGCTTGCGACGAAGCAATCCACGCCGTCCGTTCGTCGTTCTGGATCGCTTCGCTACCGCTCGCGAAGACGAAGTTTTGCTCCACAAAACTTCGTGACGAATTTCCGCAGGAAATTCGTCTTTGCGAGCGAAGCGAAGCAATCCACGTCGTTCATTTGTCTTCGTTACTATCGACTATAAACTATCGACTGTCGTCGTAGCTGTCGGTTCTACCACAGGATCTGTTGTCGTTGCTGGTTCTGTTGTTACAGCTGTTGAATCTTCAACAAGTACTGTTCTTGTACTTGTTGAAGTATTTGTTCCATCAAACGCTGTGTAAGTAACTGTGTATTCTCCGGCGATTGTTGTGTCTACTATATCTAGGTCGTGAGTATCTACTATTAGAGAGTTTCCTTGGTAGTCTACTGCTGTAGCGCCTAGATCAATATAGTTGCTGTTTATTTCTACTACGGCTGGGTTGTTGCCTGTGATTGTTATAACTGGTGCGATAGCATTCTGGATTGCTTCGCTATCGTTCGCAGAGACGGAAGATGTGTTAGAAGAAGTATCTGTGTTTTCCAACAAACTTCTCAACTGATCTTTGTTTATACACACATCATCGATACAAATTTCTTGTCTCGCTTTTATTTTATCCGCAACCAATTCTGTAACCGAAGCCAAAACATTTGAAATTCTTTCATCCAATGTGTTTATCAATTCTTGCATTGCTTTTACAATCACCGAAGTCAATTTTGGATAATCAAGGTTCATGATAGTACCTTTGTCGTCGTGTCCGATGACTTCGGGAATTAACAAGTCAACTTCTTCTGCGATGAATCCGATTTGAGTAGATGATGAATTAATAAAGTCTGATTTCCAATTGAATGATACAGGGCGTAATTGGAGTACTGTGTCTAGACCGTATGTTAGATCGTTTATGTTTGTTTTGAATCTCTCTGATGATGCTCCACAGGCGGTTGTTGATGTGGCTAGTTCTCCGCTGGTTGATATACAAGCGTAATAACCTGTTCCGTCGTTGGTTAGACCGGTGAAAGCAGCTGTTCCGTTTACGGAAAGAGTTCTCCATGGGGTGGTGGTGCCGATGCCGACGTTGCCACCGAAATAGTTCGTGCCACCTTGCGAATATATAGAATAATTATTTGAAGATCCTTTATTTGGAGTTTCTATGTATAGCTGATATTGATTGGCAAGGACACTGGCGCCTCCATTTTCATAATTATTAAGATAGATATTGTAAGCATTCGTCACATTACCAGACGATCCCCAAACGCCAGAACCGGCTTCAGAATATATTCCATAGATATTGCCAATGTTAGCGGTGGATCCGGACATAGCTCCGCCATAAGCTGCTACTTTCATACCGTATATATTTGATATATTTGATACTCCTGCATTTTCCAATCCTGAAGCGGCAAAACCACTTGATTCTGTTCCAATTATAGTTGTCACATCTCCATTTCCATAGAAAGTTCCCTTGTTAACGGATCCCTTAATTTCTTGGGTATCGCCGGAACCATAAACTCTGGCATCAGAAAATGCTCCATAAACCCAATTAATATTACCATTTCCATCATGATATGCTGTTGTTCTAATTCCTTGCATTCCTGAACTAGAAAAATTCGTATTATCTCCAAAAGGTGTTGAAATAGCATTATTAATACCAATACCTTGTCCTTCTTTTTCAATGCTCAGCTTCCCCAACGGACTCATCGTCCCCACACCCACATTCCCATTATTCAACACAGCAAACAAAGAAGTGGTTGCACTCGCTGTAGAGCTGGCGATATTGAACAAAGTTGTGTTTGTTTCTCCGTTGTTTGCGTGGATTGATAGTTTTGCAAAAGGTGAGGTGGTGCCGATGCCTATTTTGCCACTTGATAGAGTCGTTCCCGTTCCATTTATTCCTGTTCCAAAAATTAAGTTTCCAATGTTTAATTGATTTGAGGCGGTGGCAGAAGGAGCATCAACATCGTAACCTATAACAAGGTTGTTTGATCCTGTTGTTAAATTATTACCTGCTTGGTATCCAAGAAAAATATTATTTGAACCAGAAACCAATGAACCTGCATTGTATCCAATACCAACACTCCTAGAAGGTGATCCCCCATAAGCCAAGGAATTTATGCCAATAGCGACATTATAACTTCCTGTACTGTTGTTATATAATACTGAATCTCCTATTCCAACGTTAGAAGCTCCTGTAGTATTTGAATAAAGTGACATATCTCCCACAGCGCTGTTCAATCCGCCTGTTGTATTTGAAACCAAAGATTCTGTTCCGAGAGCAATATTATAACCTCCGGAAATATTTGCATACAAAGACATTGATCCGCTTGCTATGTTACGAGAACCACCAATATTTGAAAATAAAGCATAAGATCCTGAGGCTATATTATTATTTCCAGTCGTATTTGAATAAAGGGATGTGTATCCGCTGGCAACATTGTTGTATCCTTCGGTATTGAAATGCAAAGACTTGTACCCAAAAGAAGCATTGAGATAGCCTGTCGTATTTGAATATAGCGACTGATATCCTACCGCTGCGTTTCTATAACCAGAAGTATTTGAACGCAATGACTGATAACCAATACCAACATTATAATTATCTGTTAGATCATCACTTCTTCCAGCCTCATATCCAAAATAAGTAGAACCACCCAAACCGGTTTGAGAAACCCTTCCATACACGGATAACTTTGCTCCTGCGTTTTCTGAGGTTGTTGTTCCAATACTAACTCTATTATTTACTGAATCAATAACCAGAGTATCTGTATCAAAAACAGCACTGTCTATTGTCAAATTTGAAATATTTCCGTTAGTAAAGTTTAATTCTGTTCCTGAAACATTTGAGGTGCTAATGTTTGAATCATAAATTTCAACCCCACCCAAATTATCTATATCGTTGGTAGCAGAGATCACTTGATATGTGTTGGTGATTTGAGCATTTGTATTTGATGAGAGTTTGTAGATTTCACTTCTTAATTCGTTGTTTAGTTTTTGAAGATCTTCCAGTGTGACGCCTGGTGTTTGGATTACTCTTTCTACTACGGTTTCTTTTATTATTTCTCTGATTGGGTTTGTAACGATGGTGGTGGTCTTTGGGGTTGCGGGAACTGAAGGAACATTTTCCGAGATCTCACCTCTGTCCGCTTCGCTCTCCGAGGAAAGACCTCGGGAAATTTCGTCTTCGTTTGTGCTATTGGTTGTTAGCTGTCCACTGTCAGCTGTTTCTTCAGCGGAGCTGAAAAAACCCGAGATTGTTCTGTATACATAAACAGCCGTCTTTTCAACGGTGTTCAAATTGGAAATATTTTGAACTTCACTCGCTTCAACTTTTTGTAGAAAAAGTAAATTATCATCATTTGCTAGAAAACCACCTCCCAACATCAACATAACGGCAAATACGATAAAAAACTGTTTTATAAATTTATCAATAAGATTCATTAATATTTAAAGTTATTATTTAATATTATTATAGTAATAATAACACAATAGATAATGAAAAATATTATAAAGACTGTGGATTTCTTTCTATTTATATAGACCTGTCAATTTTTTAACCAAAAAATCTGACAAAGACTTTAAATATTCATCGTCATAAACAAAGACAACATTCTCACAGAAAAAGAGGATTTTCGTCTGCATTATTCCCTATTGACTATCAACTACCGGTTCCGTCGTTGTAGCTACAGAATCTAGACTATCGACTATTGCCTCTTCAACAAGTACTATTCTCGTACTTGTTGAAGTCAGTGTTCCATCAAACGCTGTGTAAGTAACTGTGTATTCTCCTGCTGTTGTTGTGTCTACTGTATCTGCGTCTATTGTATCTACTATTAGAGAGTTTCCTTGATAGTCTACTGCTGTAGCGCCTAGATCAATATAGTTGCTGTTTATTTCTACTACGGCTGGGTTGTTGCCTGTGATTGTTATTGTGGGAGGAGTGGTGTTTGAAGGTTCTGCTGTTGGCTGTTGGCTGTTGGCTGTATTAGTGTTATCAACACCCTCTAAAGCATTCAATCTAGCTTCCAATTCATTCAATCTATTTTCAAGACCAGAAACTTTTGCGATCAATTCTTGTGTCTTGTTCCAAATTTCCTTAATCGCATTTACCAAAACCGAAGTCAGCTTTGGATAATCAAGGTTCATGATAGTACCTTTGTCGTCGTGTCCGATAACTTCGGGAATTAACAAGTCAACTTCTTCTGCGATGAATCCGATTTGAGTAGATGATGAATTAATAAAGTCTGATTTCCAGTTGAAAGATACAGGGCGTAGTTGAAGGACTGTGTCTAGACCGTATGTTAGATCGTTGATGTTTGTTTTAAATCTTTCTGACGATGCTCCACAAGCGGTTGTTGATGTGGCTAGTTCTCCTGTTCCAGCGTTGGCACAGACATAATAGCCAGTGCCGTTGTTAGCAAGACTTTGAAACGCTACTGTTCCATCTACGGTTAGTTTGTAATTTGGAGTAGTTGAACCGATTCCGATGTTGCCGGTTGAGATGGTTGTGCCGTTTCCATCTATACCTGTCCCAAAGATTAGATTTCCAATTGTCATTGTGTTATTACTTGTTGCCGTTGGTGAATCAATGTTGTAACCAATAACTATGTTGTTGTCTCCCGTTGTTAAGGTCTCTCCAGCCTGATAGCCAAGTAATATATTATTATCTCCTGTCGTTAAATTAACCCCAGATCGATACCCAATAATAACACCCCCCTGATTGTAGGATACTGTGCTAACACCTTGACCGGCTTGATAACCGATCGCAACAGTAGAAGTAGCTGATCCATTATATCGATTTGCCTGAGTACCTATTGCCACATTTGAAGAACCTGTTCGATTACTACGAAGAGATTCAGACCCAATTGAAGTATTGTAAGTTCCTGTAGTATTTAAAGACAGCGAATCATATCCGAGAGCGCTATTATAATTTCCTGTGGTGTTATTAGTTAAAGAAAAACCGGCGGCCATATTATAAGAACCTGTTGTATTTGCACCCATGCTTAAACCTCCAACGGCTGTATTATAAATTCCTGTTGTATTGACATCCAAGGCACCAGCTCCAACCGCGGTATTATAATAACCTGTAGTATTGGCTTTCAATGCTTGATAGCCTACAGCAGTATTACTACTACTTGTTGTTGCTAAATAAAGTGCTTCGTAACCCAAAGCGGTGTTATTTAGAGCACCACTCAACAAAGCGTTTCCTGCTCCAATACCGACAGAAACAGAACGACTGGTTGAAGAGGCAAAAAGTATTTTGCTTCCCCCAATAGAATATCCTCCATTTGTTGTATCTGTAGAATTAAATGCTGTTGCAGAAATCGATGAGGTTGCTGTTAAACTATTGACGGTTAAATCACCAGATATCCACGCACTACCTTCTACACTCAACTTTCTGAAAGGTGAGGTGGTGCCGATGCCCACATTCCCCTTCAAAGCCGTAGTTGTGATACTGTCATTTCCAAGAACAACAGAGTTGCTTCCTACTCCTGTGGCATCGTAACCGATTACAATTTCGTTTTGGTCATTGTCAGCAAGGGCTTTGGTGTTGTAGCCTAAGAATGTATTGTAGTCTCCTGTTGTGTTACCTGTTGAGCCGTTGGCAATGTAGCGACCTGCATTGTATCCAAAGGCTATATTATAATGACCTGTGGAGTTAGCATAGAGAGAAGAATAACCAACTGCAGTGTTATACATACCCGTAGAGTTGGCATAAAGAGAAGTGTACCCACTTGCAGTGTTGTATCTGCCTGAAGTGTTTGAAAAGAGAGATTCATAACCACTTGCAGTGTTGTGATAACCGGAGGTGTTGGACTGAAGAGAAGAATATCCAATCGCGGTGTTGTGATAACCGGTGTTGTTGTTATACATAGAGCTACCACCATAAGCAGTATTACGGTAACCTGTGGTATTAAGGTATAAAGTAAAAATTCCACTTGCGGTGTTACCATAACCAGTATTATTGGTGAAAAGAGCATTAACACCATTTGCAGTGTTAAAGTAACCTAGAGTATTTGCATAAAGAGCACGGTAACCTGTTGCGGTGTTATAACTGCCATGACTTGCGCTTGTCGCCGTGCTACCCATCGTAAGATTTCCCGCTTCTTCTCCCACAAAAGTATTCTGTCCTGTTGTCGTCACAGTTCCGTTGTTTCCATAATTGAAATTATGAATGAAACTTGTTCCGTTTTTTGAGATTACCCCGTATTGATTTGTATTAGTGGTGTTGTCCAAATTCAAATTACCTTGATAGATATCGAGTTTTGCAGAAGGAGTCATTGTTCCTATTCCTGTATACCCAGAAGGGCCAGCAAAAAAAGAAATGAAATCTTGAACTCCATCGTTTGTTCCTATTAAAACACTATTGGCAATATTATTATTTAAAGAACCTCCTCCTGATCCACTATAGCCAAAACCTATAGTAATTGATTTCGTCGCCGAAGCCTTCGCTGTGCCTCCTAAAACAACTGAATACTGACCGGCAGCTGTTGCCCCTCCTTTTCCAAAAACAGAAGAATACTGCCCACTAGCAATACCTGAACCAACAACAATAGACCCTTCACCTGTTGCACTACTACTTTCTCCTAATGCTATGGATTTCCATCCACTTGCAGAACCATTAATCATGGAAACATTAACGCCACCAGAAGAGTTAACCTTAAATCCATTAGACACTTCTAGTTTGGCTGTCGGACTCGCCGTCCCAATGCCCACATTCCCCGTACTCCTATCCACCACCAATTTGTTTGTTCCCACAGCAAAACCACCAGCAAAAGTAGAAGTTGCTGTTGTTGAAGTTGCGTTGAAATAGTCGGCAACGACATCTCCGACAACGGAAAGTTTTGCGAAAGGTGAGGTGGTGCCGATGCCGACATTTCCTCCTAAAAACACCCCTGCATAATTGTTGATTGCTCCTGTAGAAGCATTCACCAATAACCCGTAGGCATTTGTTACTACGGCTTGGCTTGTGCTCACTGGTTTAGTTGGCACAAGAATACTATAAGCATTTGTAATAGAAACATTTGCACTTGTGCTTTTCCAAGGCCATGCGGTGACTAAACTTGCTGCTTCTGTAACCACTTGATTTGCAGTAGTGCTATACAGTTGCATATTACCCAATTTAGTTCCGTATATTGTATCGTAAGTCGTTGGATCAGAACCAGATAGAGTTACAAGATGATCACGCAATGTTATTCCCGTAACGCCCGAAGATGTCAATGTGGTGACGGGATTAATATCAAGAAATGATGCAGGGGCGGTAGTATTGATTCCTAAATATCCAGATGAATTTATTCTTGCTCTTTCAAATGTATTAGCTGAACTACTTGTTGTCCAAAAACTAAGGTATCCCTGTGCATTTCCACCGGTCGAATTTTCCTTTGCTCCTTTTATTGAACCAAAAGTCCAAAAACCAGTTGAACCGGAGTATACACCACCCAATCCGATGCTTCCCCCTTTATTAATCGCGTTTGTATCAGTAGACATTACAAGCATATTACCGGCATATTGGTCATTGCTACCCAATACTAAATCGCTTCCACGTATATCAAGCGTACGCTGTGGGTTTATCGTACCAAGGCCCACAACAGGTGTCGCGAGGTTAATATTTGAAGTCAAGCCATTAACAACCAATCCTGAAAACTGAGGAGAATCAGTCGTTCGCAGACTCTGGCTCAATGAGACATTGCCACCACTAATTGAGAGATTTCTGACAGTTTCATTTTTAATCCAAGTGGTCCCTATATATATTGAATTTGCTAAAGCAATATACCCGGTCGGAGTTAGATGCAAATAATCAGCGAGAGCATACGAGGCAAGAAGGGTGTCAGGATTGGTTGGATCTTCGAGCGCAGAATAAGCATCTATCCTATAGTCAACATCGGATGCCATGTTAAGTATCCAATTATTAACATCTTCTAAAACTACCTGACGAGCTTCCGTCCATGAAGTGCTAGTTTTAAACGGAGTAATCGTAACAGCCACAACCTTAGATCCGTTGGCGTTAGCCGCAGTGTACATAGCTTGTAAATTACTTTCAATAGTGGCGGCAGATGCGTTTGCTGCTATATCATTTATACCTCCCAGGATAATTACATATTCAGCATCGTCAACTACTACATCACCAGAAAAACGCGCTGCCATTTGTGTAGTAGTATTGCCTCCAACGCCTTTGCTATTCACATTCCATAATGCCCCCAGTAAATCAGCCAATGCACTTCCATAGTTTGTTAAGCTATCACCTATAGCATATACTTGATGAGTTTGAAGAATGTTCACTTTATTCAGAGAAATATCTCCGTTTACATCAAACTTCGCTCCCGGACTCTCCGTCCCCACCCCCACATTCCCTGTAGAATAATCAACAACAAATTTGTTTGTTCCAACAGCCAAACCTCCTGCAAATGTAGAAGTTGCTGTGGCTGATGTTGCTGTAAAGTAAGGGGCAGAAATTGAACTTGTGGCAGTAATTGAATTAGCGGTTAAATCACCACTGATCCACGCATTACCTTCTACACTCAACTTTCTGAAAGGTGAAGTCGTCCCAATCCCAACATTTCCACTTGCTCTCCAAACATCTGTTCCGTTGGATGTCCAATTACCAACGGCTGAACCTGATAAAAGATTACCACCCCAGTATAAATCATTGGAGATGTTGTAAAGTCTGTCGGTTGTGATTGATGGAGCTGATATTGGTGCAAGGTATGTTGCTCCGTTTACTGAAAGAGTATCTGAAGGTGTTGTTGATCCGATGCCTACACGGTTGTTGATTGAATCGATGTAAAGAGTGTCTGTGTCAAAGATTGTGTCTCCTGATACGGTAAGAGTGTTTAGAGTGGTGTTGCCTGTTACAGTTAGATTGCCAGAGTATGTTCCACTGGTTGCAGAAATAGGGCCACCGTATGTAGAGGTAGCTGTGCCTGTGACAGTTAGGTTTTGAATTGTTCCGTTGGTAAAGCTTAGTTCTGTTCCTGAGACATTTGAGGAACTGATGTTTGAGTCGGTGATTGTGACACTACCCAGATTGTCGATGTTGTTAGTAGCAGAGATTACTTGGTAGGTGTTGGTGATTTGAGCATTTGTATTTGAAGAGAGTTTGTAGATTTCACTTCTCAGTTCGTTGTTTAGTTTTTGAAGATCTTCCAGTGTGATGCCGGATGTTTGGATTACTCTTTCTACAACAACTTCTTTGATTATTTCTCTGATTGGGTTTGTAACGATGGTGGTGGTCTTTGGAGTTGCGGGAACTGAAGGAACATTTTCCGAGATCTCGCCTCTGTCCGCTTCGCTCTCCGAGGAAAGACCTCGAGAAATTTCGTCTTCGTTTGTGCTATTGGTTGTTAGCTGTCCGCTGTCAGCTTCGTCAACGCTATCAGCTGTTGGCTGTAAGCTATCAGCTTCGTTACTAAACAAATTATTAACAAACTTATACCAAACAATCGCAAACTGTTCCACAGGACTTGCTGTTTCGTAGACTGCTAAAGCTAGGTTGTTTACACCCGTCTTCGCGAACGAAGTGAAGCGACCTGCCTCGCCGGCAGGCAGGTCCATGTCGTCCGTTTTCTGGATTGCTTCGTCATAAACTCCTCGCAAAGACGACGAACCAGAGACAATTTTGTTTTTTAATCCATCTAAATAATCTAAAAAGTCTTGTGTATATGTATCTACTGTTTTTACATTTTTACTGTCTTTTATTTCTTTGATGGGAGAATTGTCATTGCTATCAAGAATTTGTGTTTTGAACAAATCTCTTTTTTCTGCACCAACTTTGTATGTTATTTCTTTTGTGTTTTTTACCGCAGAAAAAACAGCCTCCCCTGTTTTGTTGAGTTGGTTTAATATGTCTCCTGAAAAGTAACCTGCTCCGATTAAGAGAATCGCTAAAACAGCCGTTGACAATGCTCTCACTGGCAAAATCATCGGCTTGTTTGTTTTGTTTTTATATTCAAAAAGTTTTTCTAATTCAACAAAATATTCCCCTTCTACCTTTGTAAAATCTATCTTTTCTTCACGGCACAGGTCTTTAATATGTTCTTCATCCAATTCTATGATTTTTGTCGCTTTTTTTGTTGAAAGATACCTTTTGCCATTTAAAAATATCTCACTTTGCATATTTATCTTTAGCCAAATTATACCAATAATTAAGGCTAATTTAAACAAAAAAGGGTGCGTAAGTGTTGATAAATAAATTGAAGCTTATAGCTCTATAGCACAGACGAAAACGAAGCTGACAGCGGACAGTCAATAGCTAACAGCACGGATGATGTGGATTGCTTCGCTACGCTCGCAATGACGACGAAGGTGACGGAATTTCGTTTTGCGAAATTCCGTCTTCGCGAGGAGTGAAGCGACCTGCCTCGCCGACAGGCAGGTCGTTTCACCTTCGGTTCGCAAAGACGGACAAAGGCGGGAAATTTGCTTCGCAAATTTCCCGCCTAAATTCTAATTTCTAATTTCTAAATTCTCGTCTTTATTTATATAGCTCTGTCAATTTTTTAACCAAAAAATCTGACAAAGACTTTAAAGATTCATCGTCATAAACAGAAACAGAGACAACATCTTCACAATATTTTCTCAATTTTTCTTCCGCCTTTTTTGTTGTCTTGCTGTCAACCAAATCAGTCTTTGTCAAAATAATAATCTCGGATTTTTCAGCCAATTCTGGATCAAATTTTTTCAATTCATTTTTAATTGTTTTATATGCTTTTACAACATCTTCATTTTCAAGAGAAATACAGTGCAAAAGAAGTTTTGTCCTTTTTATATGTCTTAAAAACTTGTGTCCCAAACCTTTTCCCTCTGATGCCCCTTCTATAAGCCCCGGAATATCCGCCAAAATATATTTGTACAATTCTCCCAAATTTGGTTCCAATGTTGTAAAAGGATAAGCTCCCACTTTTGCATTTGCACGAGTTAATTCGTTAAGCAAAGAAGATTTTCCAGCACTTGGCAAACCGATAAGACCAGCGTCCGCAATCAATTCTAGCTCAATAAAAAATTCTGCGTCTTCGCCTTTTTTCCCCTCCGTAGATTCTACTGGGCTAGTATTTTTTGAACCCTTAAAATTTTCATTTCCCAAACCGCCGTGACCTCCTTTCAAAACCAAAATATTCTCTCCCTCCTTAATCAATTCAAATTTTTCATCAGTTATCAAATTTTTTACAATAGAACCAATAGGCAAATCAATAAACAAATCATCACCATTTTTTCCATGCATACTATTTTTCTCTCCATTTCCTCCGTTTTCCGCAGTAAACTTTTTATTTTTTGTGTAACGAGAAAGAACCTCTATATCTCTAATTGCACGAATATAGACATCGGCACCTTTTCCGCCATTGCCCCCAGCAGGACCCATAAGAGGTTTGTATTTTTCTCTTCTCCATCTAACAACACCGTCTCCCCCTTTTCCGGCTCTGGCATAAATTTTTAGTTCATCTATTAACATAAGAGACAGTATATATGTAGCAAAAATAAAGAGCAACTTTTATTTTATTTATATTTAAGAGCAGTCAAAGGATTAAGCCTTGATGCTTTTATAGAAGGGTAAACTCCTGTGAGCAATCCGATTATTGTTGAAAAGACAATAATGAAGACAACAAACCAAACTGGTTGATAAAACAGGTCCAATGCCCTTCCACCAAAAGTTTTAGCCAAAATATTGACACCCAAGTTTGCAATTTCTCCTCCCAAATATCCGACAATAAGACCTCCCAAACCTCCCAAAAAACCCATCAAAATAGATTCAAACAAAAAGAGTTGAACAATATCTTTTCTTGTTATTCCAATAGCTCTCATAATACCGATTTCATTAATACGCTCCAACAAAGCGATTGTCATTGTGTTAAACATTCCAATAGCAGAAACAAGCAAAGCGATCAAACCAAACAAGGCCAAGATAATTTGGACTATTTTAAATATTTTATTTGCCTGATCAATAGTATCTGACAAAGATGAAACCAAAAATCCTCTTTCTATAATACTACTCCTGATACTCTCTATGCTTTCGTTATTTATAGACTTGACCTTCAAAAAATCATATTCAGTCAAACCAAGATCACTTATTGTTTTTTCAGGAATATAAATAAAATTTGTATCCTGACTCTCTACGACACCAACCACTTTGTATGAATCTTCCCTCTTGAATATTTGATCTTCAAAAGAACCATCTTCTGTTTCTTTTGAGACGAAGATTGTTAAAAATACTTCTCTTCCTATGATTTCTTGCGGTGTCATATCAAAAAGCTGTGCGCCTGCCGAAGAAATTACGACACTGTGCTCATTTTCATCTTCAAAAAATTTCCCTTTCATAGGAAGGATTCCGTCCAGACGAAAAAAAGATGGCGTAACAGAATATACAAGTCCGTCTCCTGTGAATTCACCTATTGTGATGTGTGCAGATAGATTTACAACAGGACTTACTTCTACTACTCCTGTAATAGATCTGATCTCTTCCAGATCTCTTTGTGTTATTGTTATCAGATCAGTTGATCCCGCAGAAACATCCAAGCTCAAAAGAGAATCTACTGTCGTAATTTGACCCAAAATTACATTTTGAATACCATAACCCAAGGACACAAGAAACAACACGGCTCCAATACCGACGCTTACTCCGAGTATGGTAAGAAATGTTCTAAGAGGTCTAGTCTTGAACATTCTTGTTGATAGTGAAAATGTATCAATAATTCTCATAATTTGTTAATTCTTGTATTTACCCAAAATTAATAATTCAAATCCTCTAGTCATTTTTTTAGCAGTTCTACTATCCAAACCAAGTCCTGATTCTTTAATAGGCAAGTCTAATATTTTCTTAAACATTTTAGAGTCGATCTTGTTATCAAGTCTGTCTTTTATAGCATTGTCTAATATTGTCAATTGTTGTGATATTTGCAAATCAACGCTAAATGTCTCCAACAAATATTGTCTAATTTGAACCACCTCTTCCAATTCATCAAAGTTTTTATCTTTATTTTTTTGATCTTCAAGATCTCTAATATTTTTTATTTCATTGATTAAATCAAAAATCTTGTCTGCTATTTTTCTTGCATTTCTCTTATCCATTCCAAGTCCTCCATCTTCAACTTCTTTATCCAAATAGTCATAAAAGTTCATCTCGCCTTCTCTTATACCATATTCTAACAACTCTCTGACCTTGGCTTCTATTTTTGAAACATCGTCTGCTGTCATACCGATGAGAGCTTCTGTAACAATCTCTTTTGATTTGAAAGGAATAATACTGTTGATTGAATCTAAAATCGAAGGGAACGATCTGGACAACAATTCTAATTCTCTAGAAACTGAAATCTGAGGTTTTTGTTCAATTGTTGAGACAACCTTGTCGTTTATTGCTCGGTTTACTTTTGTCTGAATTAACACCCCGTCTTTAATGTGAAAAACTCTGTGGGCATAATCCAAATAAGAAGCGTCGTGAGTAACCAGAATAATTGTCTTCTTTTGTTCATCATTAAGTTGTCTCAAAAGAGACATAACGTCCGCTGCCGATTTTGAATCGAGGTTACCTACGGGTTCATCCGCCATCAAAATATCTGGATCATTTATTAGAGATCTACAAACAGCGACTCTTTGTTGTTGTCCTCCAGAAAGCTCGTTTGGCAATTTGTGAGACTGCAAGCCAACCCCAAATTTGTCTAACAAGTTTTGAGCCTTTTCTTCTCTCTCTTTAATCTTTGCACCAATGGCAATCTGTGGTAACACAACATTTTTAATAACACTAAGAGAAGCAATCAGATAATATGCCTGAAAAATCATTCCTATTTTCTTTTGGTGGAGAGTTTCTATCTCTGATTGTTTAAGTCCGTTCAGTTTTTTATTATCAATATAAACATTTCCCTCGATGTCTGTTTCCAAACCAGAGATAGAATAAAGCAATGTTGATTTTCCACAACCAGACGGACCAAAGAAAATTATAAATTCTCCTGGAAAAATTTCGAGTGAAATATTTTTCAGTACTTTTGCTTCATTAGTTTTACCCAAATTATAGGTAACATTTAAATTTTCTACTTTTACAATAGGGTCAATGGACATAATTAAAATTATTTTATTTAGCTTTTATCTACCGCGAATATCTCCAACCCAACCAAATATATCTTCAACATTTGACATAATTACCTGGAATACAGACTCTCTGTGTCTAGGAGTAAGGATTGTATAAACTTTTGACAAACTTACATTTCCTCCAGAGTCGGTGCTTTCTACCCTAAAGCTGTAAACTGTTCCTAGATCAAACGAAGTAATTACAACCACGTGTTTCTTCGTATATGTGCTGTCTAATTTTGTCATATTGGCTAGTGGTTTGTCCATACCAATAATTCCTTTTTGGTAATAAACTTGACTTGTTGAAGGTTCGTTAGTTAACCAAGTGATGATGCTTTGAATTTTACTTTCTTTACCTGTAGAAATAGCTGAATCTGTCTTTACGGAATAAATCAAAGGAGGGAGGTCATCTTCTGATGTAGAAAAAGTAGGAATCTTTTTGCTTGTGATAGAACCGTCTACACCCTTGCTGGTCAATTCAACATCATAAAATACTCCTGCTTCCAAATTGTCCAATTCAATTTCGTGAATAAAACTATTTCTTTTATCCGAAATTGTTGTTGTTTCCTCGATAGAAAGAGTATTATTTCTGTACGGTGTATATCGAACAGTTCCATCTGCCTCTACGTTTGTAACCCACTGAAAGACAACTGATTCGTTTGAATTTTTCTTTATTGTATAAGAAGAAATTTCCAATTCTTCAGATCTTGTTTTGAAAGTAAAGTCAGGAGAGTACCCGATTGTTCCTACAGAGGCTTTGCTTCTTACTTGATAATGATAATTCGTCTCTGGTTCCAAATCATAAATCATTACTGTGTGATCTGTTGTGCTTGTAGAATTTCCACCTATTACCTGTACATATCCCATCTCATCAGAATTTGTTCCTTTGAAATCTTTTTCCTGAGCAATCGCAACAAAAGAACCCGCTGGCTTGTCAGTTCTCCAAGAGATGGTTGCTGTCTTGGCTGTTGTCACAACCTTTGGTTCTCCGCTCATAAGAGGTGCAGAGATTCTTGTAGACAAATATTCCAAATTAGTAAACTGTTCTGAAACTGTTGTCTCCAAAGTTCCAAGAGAAACTTGAGAAGAAATCTTGAGAGCCAATCCCATTGCCTGTCGCACAGTAGAAACAAACAATTCATCCAATTCTTCTGCTGTCATTGTCTTTGACAAAGAGTCATCGCCTTCATTATTTTTTTCCAACTGATCAACAAACGATATTGTCTCAAAACTCTTCTCTGGAGAACGATAAACATTTCCGAAAGAATCATTTCCTGCAACCTTAAAGAAATATGTTTTTTCTGGAAGAAGATAATTCAAATTTACTTCGTGAATATTACCCATGCTGAGACTTCCTATCGTCGTTCCATAACTATTTGTCAAACCGTACTCGACAAAACCATTAGCGCTTTCATCAGTTTTCCATCTAATTTTTGCCGAAGTATCTGTTATATTCAAAATTTCTATATCTGAAAATCCTGGAGCCGTAACATCTGCATCACTTTGTCTTCTACTTACAGCGGCGCCCTGTCTAGCTGCCAATTCTCTTGCCAAAACTTCCGACTCTAAAGAAAGTTCTTCTAGGGTTGTAAAATCTGCTTCATCAGAAACAACACTGTTTCCATTAGCATCTGAGGAATAAACCCTGTAATAATATTTTGTGCTGGTTGCTAAGTTGATAAGGGCAACTGTGTGATCACGGTTATAATTGACCGCCAAAGAAGTACTTGTCGCATAATCGCTTATGTCATTACCACTTTCTGGACCAAAATAAACTCTCGCATTTGCATCTTCGTCAGTCGTCCACTGAATAATAGCAGTCGTATCTGAAATAGAAGAACTATCCGGACCTGTTGTTATAGTCGGAGAGGTTGTATCATTGTTTGTTGTAAAACTATAATAATCTCCAGAAAAATTGTCTAATGCAATATTACCTTCAGCATCAACAGACTTAACATAGAAATAATAGGTTGTTGCCTGATCCAACCCTGTAATATCTGCAGAGTGCGCAGTTGTAAGATTAACTGAACCTTGAAATTCTGAGGAAACACTAAGATCGGGGTTAAGAGAATAAACAACAGCAGTATCAGCAAGAATGTCAGTATTCCAAACTATTGTTACCATATTATTATCTACATGAGAAACAAGAACATCAGAAATCACCGCTCCTGGATTTGTTGTAAATGTATATCCTGGACCATCGTTATCGTCAGTATCTGAATTTCCTGACAAGTCGGAAGACATTGCTTGGAAATAATATGTTGTATCTGGTGTTAACCCAGTAAGAAAAATTTGGTGCTGTCCGATACCGCTTTCTGAATCTGCCATGGTTGAAACACCGACTTCGCCAGAAAATTGATATGGGATTGTTGAATAACCCACAGTTGAACGAGATACCTCGTCAGTATCCCAAGTTACCACTGCACTCTGTGTTGTAACTGATCCAACAGAAACATTAGAAATGGTCGGAGGAACATTGTCTCCACCTCCCTGTCCATCAGCGAGTTCGCTCACTTCACTTGAATAATATGATGATGTACCGTAAGTGTCTTCTGTTGAAATCTTGTAATAATAAGTTGTGGATGTTGCAATTCCGCTATGTACATAATAGTTTGTTGTACGAACATTTACTCTATCTAACAAAGAATAGTCGGTTCCGTTTGTAGAAGACCAAATATTGTATCTTCTGAAATTTGTGATATTTGTCGTCGCAGGTTTCCATGCCAAAAACATATAGTAACTTCCTGTTACATAGTTTGCGACATCATACGCTTGTAAATTCAAAGCTGTTTCCATTGTCTCAACAGATGCACTAACAGTATTTCCCAAAGCATCTCTAAATTGAACATAGGCAATGTCAGGGTCAGTCTCGAGAGTAATTGTGGAAGAACTTTGGTAAGCTTCCCAAGCACCATCGCTATAGTCCGACGCCAATCCGATCTTCATTTCAATAGAATTATCGTCTGACACATCAAAATTTAATGTAGCAGGAGATGTTGTTGCTGTTACAGTAACATAAGTAGAAGATGTTGCAGGATCTTTTGTATCCAAACTAAACGATGAAGATGTCACGGTCTGACTATTTGATGAACAGGAAGAAACCAATCTTATCTGCATCGTTTCATTATATGTTCCGTCGTAGTCAATTTTTGCATCCCAAATAATTTGTTTAGCGGTGCTAGAAGAAACACCAGTTCCATAATCACCAGACAAACTGGTTGCATCCAGCCAACTTGCACCATCCCAATATTTTAACGAAACACTTGATACAGCAGAGCATCCTTCATAAATAGAATAATCATAACCAACGATTACTTTTCCTAAAGTTCCCGAATCTGTTGATTGAGAAGATGTCAAATTTGAAATTGCAACAGTCGTCAGATTAAAATCGGCTGTCATAGAGCTCGCTATATTATTGGCAGCTTCGTTGTCGTTTACGGTCACTCTAATTTTTGCTGTAGTTGTTGAAGTATCCAAACCTATCTGTAACTGAGGATCCCATGTCATCGTATAAGTTGAATAGCTGGCCTCATCTACTGCTTTGTTGTCAGTAGATGTAGCATTCATTCCGGCTGTTATGTTACCCCATGTCGAACCACCATCAAGAGAATATTCAAATGAAGGTGTTAATTCATTTGGACTATTTGTTCCTGTGGTTGAGTCTATGTCTCTAACAGAATAAACAATTTCAACAATTCCATCTGTTCTTTGTACTGCAGTGGCTTCACTTTGGAAATCAGGAGTTTCGTTCACTACATATTCAAGACCCGCGCTAGTTACCATCGGCACAGCACCGTTATCAGATTCCAATGTTATTTTGTATTGCATCCATTGATCGGCCGTCATATCGGTAAATTCTGTTGAAACATCCGTAATACTGCAGACAATGTCTGTTCCTGTTTTTACACAACTTCCCACATCACTTTGAAAAAAACCTCCATCTACATCATCATCTCCTAAAAAGTTCGACGCTGTGTCTGTGTCAGGGGCAGGTCCGTCTGTAGAGGTAGCAGTTCTCAACTGAAACTTGACTGCAGTTCCAGCAGGCAAAGATTCGTTCTCGGACCAATTTATTTTTGAAACAATATTTACGATATCATTACTGTTATACCAGCTTGAAAGAAGTGTCCCTGTTGTAGTTGTGTAATTTATATAATTAAAAGAAATATCTTGTAGTTGAGGCGTTACAGAAATATCTGTGGTTGAAAAAACAACCTGATATTGAATATATTGATCGGTGTTGTTAACACAACTAGAAGCAGACGCAATATCCGTGATGCCTTTATCACTTCGACTGAAAGCGGGACAACTAGAAATGGCGGTTTCCCCCGAACAAGAAGCATCGTCGCAAGTTCTAACTTTTATTTGTAAATCTGTATCAGTCAAAATAGAGCCAGATTCATTTTCTGTCCAATCGATTGTTGTTAAACCTGTGTTAGCTCCCAAATTTTGAATATCTGATGTATATACACCCGAAGATTCATACTCAACCACGATGTTCAGTGAAGAAGTGTTTGCCGTCGGAGCAGTAGTTCCAGAAATATTACTAGATTTCACATGGATGCGTCCTACACCTCCATCCCCACCATCAACACTTCCACAATCATCACTTGTACCATCACCCGCTCCACCAGAAGCCGTAACATGTGAAGCCGTGCCAAGAACTACGGAATTACCTGTCAGATAAATAGATCCTCCCGATCCGCCCCCGTTAGGAGAGGTGTGCAAAGTCGGACTTGTTCCATTGCTGACAATGTTTCCAACGGAGGAATTTATAGAACCTGCACCAATATACACTATACCACCACCATCTCCACCAGTATCTCCAAAATTGGCAGCCGTACCTCCTGCGCTTCCAAGATAAAATTTGCTTAAATCTGCAATTCCATAAATAGATCCTCCAACAGCAGGAGCCATCCCTTGTCCTACAGCTCCATATCCTCCACCTGCACCAGTTGCAATAAAACAAAAAGGATCATCTAAATAATATGCCCCACCTCCTCCAAGATTAGCACTCGTAGAAACTGCACCTAGTTTACTATATGATTCTCCTTGCACAGCAGTAACAGCAGATCCCCTAAATCCTTTTCCTGTCATATTAATACTTCCGCCACTTCCAACTGTTACAGCACCACTCGCCAAAAACGCCAATACTCCACCTTTGGATCCATTCCAATCGCTGGCTGTCAAAACACCTCCCGAAATTGTTAGGTCGGTATAACGAGGAACTCTTTGCAACATCACTCTTTGGTTTGTTGTTGCTGTTCCTATGTTGGTATCGTCGGAATCAGTACCGTCTCCATAATATTTTGTTTTGTTGCTAGCGAAAGTAACTGTATTTGAAGAAACAGACAGTACTTCAAAGATTTCATAATTTCCAACATTTCCATAGTTTGAGGCTGTTCCTTGCAAATTTATTAATAAAACAGAATCTCCTGCGGATAAACAGCCAGCGGAAGGAGATGTTGACAAAGTAGCCGTGTTTGAAGAAAGTGCTGTAGCACTATAAGAAACTCCGTCTCCTCCATCGGCACAACTTCTTCCACTTGCAAGAGTATCAGTATTTATATTTACAGTTCCGCTAGAAATAGTAACGCTACCGTCTGCGTAAGTTCCTTCGGGAATTTCTTCCAACTCAATGCTTCCTGCGGTTTGAGTTCTGCTTGTACTGCTATCTGTCCCACCAGAAAAATCGGTATCAGTATGAGTGTCTTCTGCTTTGTCTATTCTATTAAAATTAATTGTTGCAGAAGATAGCGCAGATGTCTGCGATAAATCCGACGATGCACCAAAAGTCACTTTGTATTGAACATATCTATTTCCATCTGTAACACAAGGATCGCTAGATATATCATTTCCACTTGTAATATTTGAACAGCTTGTCCAATTATTAGCACCAGCCATATCTGTACTAGTTCCTGTTCTCACTTTCACAGTAAGAGTCGAGTTGGAAGGAACAGAAGAACTGAAAACTAGTGTTCCAAAATTTGCGTTTCCTAAAGTATCATAAACAGGAGAAGTATAAGTTCCGGTGCTGTAATAACTTCCGCCATTCAAACTTAGTTGAACAGAACCAGAAGTACCACTTCCACTTGTTCCTGTTTGAGAATTTGTTCCTGCGTCAAAATCTGTGTCGGTTGTTTGTGTCCATGAAGCTGCAGCAGTTGCAAGAGTAACACCGTCAGAAGAAGTAACAACACCAGTTGATGAATCAAAACTTGTAACCGTTGGAGTCGGAGAAGAGTGTGTAACATAAGTTCCGGGACTAGCAGAAGCATCCCAATCAGTTTGTGTCCATGAATAAGTGGCGGCATACGCTCTTGGAGCAGGTCCTAAAGATAAATTTAGTACAGAAACCATTAACAATAGAACCAAAGTAGAAGATAAAATTTGAGGAATAGTTTTTTTAATTTTTTTGATACTAAAAATATCTTTCAAAAACAAAAAAACAACATCTCTCATGCGAGGACTCTCATCTTTTATATATACAGCTCTGCTAGCTTCTTCTTTTACAAGTTCTAAAAAAGATTTTTCAACATACATTTTTCCTTTTACAGTTTTTGTATTTATTTCTTTGTCATAACAAAAACTGACTATGTATTCTTTTTTATAGCCTGTTAAATCTGAAGCCCTTTCCAGAGAAATATACTTTTGTACTTTTGATACAATTTCTTTATGCTTCATCACACTAAATGATAACATGGATTTGTCAAAAACACTGTGGAAAATTAAACAAAAAATCTAAAAAATTATAGAAATTTTTGCATTCTAAAATTTTTTTATCTTTTTAAAATACCAAATCAAAATAATAGCCGTAATAAGAAAAATAGAGACAAAACTAGTCAAAAATACATTGTCAAACAAGACAATTTTGTAACCATAAGCAAAAATAAATGAAAAAGGGATAATTCCTATAAAAGAAGCCAGTAAATATTTTCCCATCTTCATATTTGTCAAAAGACCAATTAAATAACTTATTACATCCACAGGGATAACCATTCTCAAGAAAACAACCCACCAAAAACCGATATCCTCTGGCAAATACTTGTGATATTTAACAACATCTTTTTCTGAAATAAATTTCATCAAAATTGGTCTCCCAAAACCTCGTGCAATCCAAAAAGCAATTGCTGAACCAATAAACCATCCAATGATAGAGTAAATAGCTGTTTCAAATTGACCCAACAAAACACCCACGGCTGGAACAATCGGCAAGATAACCAACGGTTCAAATACAGTAGAAAGCACCATCAAAAAAATAAAAACAAAAATACTTAAGATTGAATTGTCTACTACAAATTTACTAAAATAATCCATAGGAGCCTGCCAGAAAAAAAACACTATTGTAAGAACAACAAACAAGACAATAAAAATGTTTTTTAATAATTTTATCATTTGTATGTAACAAATTTAAACTGTTACCAAATTTATAGGATCGTTTTTTTCAAATGCTTTTATATTTTCAACAGTTACTGAAAAAATTCTTTCTATGGCTTCTTGTGTGTTGAAAGCATTATGTGGAGTAATAATAACCTGTGGGTGATCGATCAAATATTGATTTTCCAAAACAGTTTTCAAAGTATCGGGATTAGGGTGTTCTTGAGTGAGTAAACTAACTTCATCATTCATCAAACTTTCTTCTTCTAATACATCCAATCCTGCGCCAGACAAAATACCCTTTTCAAGTGCCTCAACTACCGCGTCTGTCTCAACCACTTCCCCTCTAGATGTGTTTATCAAAATTGCGCCTTTCTTTATTTTCGAAATATTTTCTTTATTGATCAAATGTCTTGTGTGAGGATTCAGAGGAACATGCAAAGAAATAATATCTGATTCGGACAACAAATCGTCAAAATCTGCATATTCAAAATTTAATTCTTTTGCAAAATCCTCGTCTCTTTTAATATCAAAAGCGATTACTTTCATTCCAAATCCATTTGCCATTCTGATAGAGTGCTTTCCAATATTTCCAACACCAACGATACCCATTGTCTTGCCCGCCAAATCAGAACCTCTTAAGCCTTCTTGAGAGAAACTTCCTTGCTCAACTATTCTATTATAAGCGGGATATATTTTTCTTGTTAGCGACAAAAGTAATGCAAAAGAAAATTCTGCAACAGTATTTTCTCCGTATGTTGGCACATTTGAAACTTTTATATTTCTTTTCTTTGCTTCTTCCAAATCGATATGGTCATATCCGGTTGAACGAGTAACAATAGATTTTAAATTTGGAAAACGATTCATTTCATCAATTCCCACAGGAGAATTTACGAAAACAACCAACATTTCTGCTTGATCGTCTTTATATGCGACATTGTCTTGAGTTGTTCCTTTCAAAAAAACTATCTCATTTCCTGACAATCTTTCTGAAAAATAATCTTTTTCTTTTCCCTCTTCGTAAAAATATACGATTTTCATAATTTATCTTTTAAATTTAACTACTATGTTTTTAGTATAACATTTTTATAAAAAATTGCCGTACAGGTGTGCACACCTGTACGGCAATTTAAAACCTAACGACGGCCAAATCTTCCGACCGCAGTCTTTGATGTAGTAGGGCGCTGACGATCGACCAAGCCGTGGATCTCGTTTTTGTAGAAATCACATTTACGACAACCGGCCTTTTTTTCGTTATAACTTCCCTGAACATCTCCATGACACAAGGTTCCTCTGACGGAAAAACAAATCCTTCCATTATTGGGATATGCGGGGCACTTGTCTTTGGCCTGGCACCCTTTCCCGTGTTCCCAGCAATTCATTTCTTTTGTTGCCATATTTCTCTTTCTCCCCTTTTAAAAGTAGTTTAGTATCCAACGATACCGAAAAACATCCATCTCAAAAGGTACACCACAAAAACAAAAACGTCAATTAAATCTCTTTTGAGATTTGTTGCAGTCTTTGATATTTTACCAATCTTTCTTGCTGTCTAGGAGACCCTGCTTTTATTCCATAGGCTCCAATACCTACTGCTAAATCAGCAATAAAATCGTCCATTGTTTCTCCTGAACGGTGTGAACAAATTATTTTCCATCCCGCTCCGCGTGCAATTTTCACTGCACTATAAACCTCGCTTAATGTTCCAATTTGATTCGGTTTTATTATCACAGCATTCGCTCGTCTATTTCTGGCAGAATCCAAAATCTGTTTTGCGTTCGTCGTCGTCAAATCGTCCCCCACAATTATCAAATCTTCGTCTCCCGATTTCAATTTCCAATCACGAGATTCTTTTACCATATCTGAAAAAGCAGAAAAATCTGATTCTTCAAAGGGATCCTCTATGCTGAAAAGTGGAAAATTCTCAACTAAATCTTTATAAATTTTTTGTAATTCATTTGATGTATATTCTTTTTCAAAAAGTTTATACCGTCCATCTTTGTAAAGCTCTGAACCAGCAACATCAATAGCGATTTTCATATCTGAATCCATCAAACTATAAATCAACTCAAAAGGTTCTTCCACACGACTCATCTGTGGAGAAAAACCTCCTTCATCCCCTATTTTTACTTCGCCATATTTTTCTTTTACCACCTCGCCCAATTTATCCAAAAAAGTAACGGCGTTGTCATACGAGTTACAATCTGTGACAATCATAGATTCTTGAAAAGGAATCCTGAAATCGGCGTGAGCTCCGCCATTTATCACATTCATAAACAATTTTGGCAAAGCGGGATTCGTATCTACACCAGAAATTTCATTTATATATTTCCAAAGAGGTTTGTTTTCTAATTTTGATGCCAATCTGGTAACAGCCAAACTTACTCCGAGAGTTGTATTCCCACCCAATTTTGATTTGTCTTCTGTTCCGTCTAATTCAATCAAAATTTTATCAACTCCTTGTGGGTCTATTTCCAAGTTTAAAATAGCAGGAGCAATAATTTCTTCAATATTTTTTATAACTGTTTCAATAGGAACATTTTTTGCTTCACGAGAACCAGCACTTTTTCCAGAAGGAACAGACGCTGTGACACAAATATTTTCAGAACAAACCTCTACTTCAATGGTGGGTTCTCCACGAGAATCTTTTATTTCTTTTGATTTTATTGATGTTATTTTCATATGTAAATAAAATTATATCACAAAGAATTAAACAAAAAGTAGGACGTCCGACGTCCTACTTTTTGTTTATTTTTTATTCTTTTCTGTTTTGTTTACATTGATAGTTGTTTTAATCACAGTATCTGGAATTACCGAGATAGAATCGATTTCACAATCCACCAAGAATTTTACGAACTCTGGAAAATCGCTTGGCGCCTGTCCACAAATTCCAACTTTGGTTTTTGTTTTCTTTGCTTTCTCAATCAAATCTTTAATCAAAATTTTAACAGCTTCGTTGTTTTCATTTGAAACTCCGGCCACATCCAATGTTCCTGTCGAGTCTCTGTCAATTCCCAAAGTCAGCTGAGTCAAATCGTTTGAGCCAATTGAAAATCCGTCAAAAATCTTTGCAAATTGTTCTGCCAAAATAATATTTGAAGGAATCTCTGCCATAACATAAATTTCTAATCCGTTTGTTCCTCGTTTCAATCCATACTTTGCCATAATTTCTTGAACTTTTTTACCTTCTTCAACTGTTCTACAGAAAGGCACCATAATTTTTGTATTAGTTAATCCCATTTCATTACGAACTTTTACAAGAGCCATACATTCCAATTCAAAAGCTGGCAAAAATTCTGGAGAATAATAACGAGATGCTCCTCTGTACCCAATCATCGGATTTGATTCCACAGGCTCGTAAGAGTGTCCTCCAATCAAGTTTGCATATTCGTTGCTCTTGAAATCAGAAAGTCTGACAATCACTGGTTTTGGATAAAAAGCAGCAGAAATTCGGGCAACACCTTCGGCAAGCTTATCAACAAAAAATTGTTTTTTGTCTTTATAACCAATAGTGAAAGCTTCAATTTCTTTTTTAGTTTTGGCATCTTGTTTGCTGAAATTTATCAATGCCAAAGGGTGAGCTTTGATAGTATTGTTGATAATAAATTCAAGTCTAGCCAATCCTACTCCGTCATTTGGAATAAATGAACTTGAAAAAGCCAACTCTGGTTCCCCAAGATTCAACATTATTTTTGTCTTTGGTCTTTCAAGATTTCCAATATCAGTTTTTATAACTTCGTATTTCAATTCTCCTTTGTGAACTTTTCCTGTTTCTCCGTCCGAGCAATTCACAGTCACTTTTTGTCCCGATTTCAAAAGGCCTGACCCTGTTTCTGTTCCAACAACACAAGGAATGCCCAACTCTCTTGAAACAATCGCTGCGTGACAAGTACGCCCTCCTTTGTCCGTAATAATTGCAGAAGCAATCTTCATGATTGGTTCCCAATCTGGATCAGTCATGGTAGTTACCAAAACCTGTCCTTTTTTGAATTTGGTAATATCTTTGACATTCATAATCTTGTTAACGACACCGGCACCTATCTTTTGTCCAATACTTTGTCCTGTGATTATTACATCGCCTTTTTCTCTCAATTTATATTCTTCAATAGTATTTTTATTTTTCTGACTCTGAACAGTCTCAGGACGAGCTTGTACGATGTAAAGTTTTTTGTCTCTACCATCCAATGCCCATTCCATATCCATCGGACGATTGTAGTGCTTTTCAATAGTGATTGCCCATTCAGCCAACTGCTTTACTTGTTCGTCAGTAATAGATTGTTTTGCTTGATCAGCAGAACTGACAGCGATATTTTTAACTGGGTTTTTTAGGTCAGATGTATAAACCATTTTTACATCTTTTTTGTTTATTGTTTTTGAGATTATGGATTTTGTTGGTTTGAAATAATAAAACTCGTCTGGAGTTACTCTACCCTGCACAATATTTTCTCCCAAACCGTAAATAGAACTTATCAAGACAGTGTTTTCAAAACCTGATTCTGTATCAATAGAAAACATAACACCCGAGCTCGCCAAATCAGAACGAACCATTTTTTGGATACCCACGGAAAGAGAAATACTGAAGTGGTCAAAGCCTTTATCGGCCCTGTAAGAAATTGCTCTGTTTGTAAACAATGACGCGATACATTTTTTAACTGCAATCAACAATTCTTTTTCTCCCTTAATATTTAAATATGTTTCTTGTTGTCCTGCAAAAGAAGCGTCTGGCAAATCTTCTGCTGTGGCAGAAGAACGAACAGCCACATCCACATTGGCTGTACCATACAGCTTGGACAATTCTTTATAAGCCGAAACAACATCTCTTTTCAAATCTTCTGGGAATTCTGCTTTTAAAATTACTTTTCTCACCTTTTCTCCTCTGGTCATAAGATTTCTTATATCGTGAGTATTCAAATCTTTCAAAATCTTTTTTATCTCATCCATCGTTCCGCTTTCTTTCATAAATTTTACATAAGCTTCCGCAGTCGTAGCAAAACCATTTGGGATATTTACTCCTTTACTAGTAAGCTTTTGATACATCTCTCCAAGAGACGCATTTTTTCCCCCAACCAAAGGAACATCTTTATTGGTCAAATTTTTAAACCAAATTACACTTTTTTCTGTCTCCATATTTCTCTAAATTTTTAATGTTTTTAATGTTTCTTTATTCTAGCACAAAGAAATTATTCGCTATCCTCACCCGTGAGGACAAAATACCAATCTGCAACATTTGCCCCTGTCCTTCCTGTATTGATATGTCCACCAACTTTTTTGAAAAATTCATAAGAATTGTTTTCTTTTAAAAAGTCTTCTGTCTCAAGCCCCTCGTCAGATGCTCGTTTGAACAAATCTTTGTCTCCGATAGCACCCGCTGTATCGCTATTGTCCCACCCATCGGATGCCGAAGCAACAACCACCATATTCGGGACAATATACGGCAAACTCGCCAAAACAAATTCTTGATTTCTTCCGCCTATTCCATTTCCTTTTACCTTAACCGTTGTTTCCCCTCCCCAAATATGACAACTTTTTGGCAAATAATTTTTTGTAACAATTTTTTCAGACACAGAAACTACTTCTCCTTCTAATTTGTTGTCTTCTATATACGCATCATATCCTAAATCTTCTGCCTTTCTTTTCATTGCCTCAAGACCAACCATGTTTGAACCCAAAAGAATATTAGTGACATTTTCAAAAAATTTTTCTTTCTTTGGGGTTTCCGTTAAAGAGATATTTAAATGACGCATTGAATTTTGCATATCGTATTTTTTTAAAACATCCTCTGCATCTTTGATTGTTGTTTTGTCCATAACAGTTGGACCAGAAGCAATCACACTCAGATCGTCCCCTGGTACATCAGAAAGAATAAAAGAAACCAATTTTGCAGGATATGCAAACTCGGCAAATTGTCCGCCCTTTATAGAAGAAGTGTGTTTTCTTACCGTGTTTATCTCTGTTATATTTGCTCCTTTTTTCATCAACTCTTCAATAAATTCTTTTTGATTTTGAAAATCTGTTTTATATGGCAAACACAACAACGCAGATCCACCGCCAGAAATAACGGTCAAAACAAGATCTTTTTTCGTAGCTTGTTTCAACATCTCAATAATTTGTTCTGTGACAAAAACATTTTTTGCGGAAGGAAATGGGTGTGTCCCTTCTTCTGAAAGCAAATTTTTAAATTCGTCTTTTTTTACATCCAAAACAATACCACTCGTTATTTTATCTCCCAAAATATCTTCCAATGCTTTTGCCGAACTAACCGCACATTTTCCAATAGCAATAACAAAAATCCTTTCATAATCATTGAGACAAATTTTTTGATCAGCAAAACAAATATGTCCGTCTCTTACTTCTATTTTTGATTTGAAAAGACGCTCTACCATGATGGCTTCGTATCCTGTTTCCAATATTTCCAAAGCATCTCTTTTCAATTTAGATGTTCCTAATTCATCAATATTTTTGATTATCATAGATTAAATTTTAACATAAAAAAATAAAAACTATCCGCGATTTAGCGGACAGTTTTTATTTTTTCATCTATTCTGTTGTTACCCCTTCAAAGTGCTCATCGTCGGCTTCGGCCTGTTCTTTTGTCGCATGAACAACCCCGTCTCTATGATGCGCAGGAGAATAAATTGTGTAAAGCTTCATATCTTCTGTTTCAGAAGTATTTATAATATTATGTCGAGCACCAGCTGGTATAACGATCGCAAAACCATCACTTATCTCTGTTTCCACTCCATCCAACACAACCTTTCCTTTTCCAGCATCTACTCTAAAAAATTGGTCATTATCCTCATGAACCTCCATTCCAATTTCTTCCATCGGTTTCAAACTCATCAAAACTAATTGACTATATTTGCTTGTATAAAGAACCTTTCTAAAATTAGAATTTTCTTTTGTTAGATTTTCAATATTTTCTACAAATCCTTTCATAATAGTTAAAAATTAATTTAATAAAATAAATTATAACATACAAAAAACATGCTCGTGAAAATTTAATAAATTACAATTTTAATATTATTCCAAAAACAATCTCGCGACTCTTATCTCGTCAAAACCAAAATCATCACCCAAAATTTCTTTAACTGGGGTCAATTTTTTGTCCTTTGTTTTTTTGAATGCTTTTAATATCTTTTCTAATCTATTTTTTTCAAAACCTTTTTTAATATAATCAATATCAATCTTTTCACCAGATTCAAGTAGCTTTTCAATATGGCCGACAATTGTTTCTTTGGTTACCTCTCTTTTATCTGCTATTTCTTGTAAAGAATTTTTTTCATCTATCAACAGTTTTGTTTTTTCGTAGGTTGAAAGACTCTCTTGTTTTTCTTCTTTTGTTGGACTAACAAGATCCAAAAAAGTTTCTTGAATTTTTTTGACTTCATTTTCAGAAAAACTGCTCAACTCGTCAACAGCCTTTTCAGAAAACAATAATAATTTTTTATCTAATTCAGAAACTTCTTTGTTGATCCTTAGGGCAATATCATTCAAACCCATCAGTCTCAAACCTTCTATTTTTTTTACACGAGAAAGAGCCACATACCCCATTCCCTCAACAAAAGATTTTGATAAATCAATTTCTGCACAGTCCAAACTCATTCCCTGACTTTTATGAATCGTAATTGCCCACGCCAAACGCAAAGGAATTTGTTTTAATTCTGCTTTTATTTTTCCATCTTCATCAATTACCCAAGATTCTTCTTCTACCTCGATTATCCTTCCGTCGTATGTTTTAACAATCGGCAATCCTCCGGCGCTAAAATCTATGACTTTGCCGAGTGTTCCATTTACATACTTCTTGATGGGATTATTTTTTAAAAACATAACAACAGCACCTTTTTTCAACCTCAATTCTTCTTGTGCCAAACAGCTCTTTTTCAATGTCTCTACCAATTTTCTATTACCTTTGGTATGCATTTCAAAAATCTTTAGGGAACCTTCTATCAAATCCAGCTGTTGATTGTTTATGATATCAATATCAGCATTATGTGTGTAAAGTTTTGTAGGAACTATTTCCGAATTAATTTGTTTTTTATACCGAAGTCTCAAAGGAGCCAACACATTTTCTCCTGCATTATCTTGCCTGATATTATTCAAAATATTTGTCAGAGTATCACAATCTTGACGATATTGTTCATCAAGATAACAAACCTTCAAATCCATATCATTCCAAACATTTGCCTTATTTATAAAACAAAATCCTTCATTGTTTTTACTTATCGGAGGCAGTTGAAAAAAATCTCCAGACAAAATAACTTGCATTCCACCAAAAGGAAAATCTTTTTGTCTAAAAGCTCTGCAAACTTTGTCTATCAAATCCAAACGATAATGATGCAACATAGACACCTCGTCTATTATCAAAACTTTTGTATTTTGAAATCTTTTTGCTAGATGACTTTTTTGTAAAAGAGAATCCATCTCCCATTCATTTAAATCATCGTTTATTCCTATCCCTGCCCAAGAATGAATTGTCATCCCGCCCAGATGAGTAGAAGCAATCCCAGTTGATGCCGTTACCGCTACACTAACATCATTTTCTTTCAAAAAATTTATATATTCATTAAGGAGATATGTTTTTCCACTACCAGCAGCACCCGTTAAATAAACATTGTGACCCATTTTTAAGATTTCTAGTGCCTCTTTTTGTTTCATAAAAGTAAGTATAAAGTTAAAAGTTTATAAAGTCTATAAAGTTATTTAAATTAAACAAAAATCGCCAAAGGCGATTTTTGTTTTCTACATTCGTTCTTGCTACCTACTACTTTTTACTTATTTCCCGTGGCACTTTTTATATTTTTTGCCCGACCCACAAGGACACAAATCATTTCTTCCAATCTTTTCTTCTTCCCCTTTTACAATAGGTTGTTGATTTTTTTCTGTACCAGATCCTTCTTGTTCTGCAATATTTTTTGCACTCTCATGAGTCGCTTTCAATTGTTGTTGTTCTCTAACAAAAGCCCCCTCTCCCATACTTGGCAAAAAGTGCAAAATCTTTTCGTTGATCACCCACTGCATTTCTTTAAACATAGTCAGTCCCTCTCTCTTGTATTCTACAAGAGGGTCTCTTTGGCCATAAGCACGCAAGTTAACAGACGATCTCAAATAATCCATTACTTCTAGATGTTCCACCCAAAGCATGTCAGTTGTCTGCAAAAGCAATCTTCTCATTACCGTAAAAAATTCTGCTTCCCCCAAAGTATCTTTTTTGTCTTGAACAAGTTTTTCCATTTCTTCTTTTGTGCCAAAAACCTCGTTTGCCAAAGCAATTGTTCTAGGAGAATAAACATCCTCAATTATTTCATTCAAAAAATCGGAGATCTCTTCATTTGCTCCAAACAAAATTCTTCTTCTCTTTTCATAAACAATTTTTCTTTGGAAATTTAAAACATCGTCATATTGTAAAACATGTTTTCTTGAATCAAAGTTGAATCCTTCTATTTTTGTCTGAGCCGATTCCAAAGAACGAGTAATCATTTTGTTTTGTATCGGTTCGTCTTCTGGAATACCCAATCTGCCCATCATGTTTTTTACCATGTCAGATGCGAATATCCTCATTAGAGAGTCCTCCAAAGAAACAAAAAATTGTGTTTCTCCTGGATCGCCCTGTCTTCCCGAACGACCTCGCAACTGATTATCAATTCTCCTTGAATCATGTCTTTCAGTACCGATAACAAACAAACCACCCAAAGATTTTACTTCTTCATATTTTGTCTTATCAAAAGGTACACCTCCTAGTTTGATATCTACTCCACGACCTGCCATATTGGTTGCAATAGTTACTCTGCCCTTTTCTCCAGCACGAGCGACGATCTCTCCTTCTCTCTCGTGATTTTTTGCATTCAACAATTCGTGTTTTACTCCTTCTGCTTTCAAATATTGTGAAAGCAATTCATTTTTTTCAATAGAAACAGTACCAATCAAAACAGGTTGGCCGTTTTTATTTAATTCTTTTATCTTTTTAGCAAGCGCTTTAAATTTTCCTGTCTCTGTTTGAAAAATCAAATCATCTCTGTCTATTCTCTTTATTTCCCTATGTGTTGGAGCAACAGTTGTTTCCAAACCATAAACTTTATAAAATTCTTCTGCCGATGTTTTGGCTGTACCTGTCATACCCGACAATTTTTTGTATAGGCGGAAATAATTTTGGAAAGTAATAGAAGCGAAGGTACGAGATTCTTTTTGAACTTTCAGCCCTTCCTTTGCTTCAATCGCTTGGTGTAAACCATCAGACCATCTTCTTCCTGGTTGCATACGACCAGTAAATTCATCCACGATAACAACCTCGCCTTCTCTTACAACATATTCTTTGTTTGCACTGAACAAAGCCTTTGCTCTGACCGCTGTTTCCAAATGGTGAACAAATTTAATTCCTCTCTCTGTATAAATATTTTCTATTCCCAAAAACTTCTCCGCTTTCTCAATTCCCAAATCTGTCATCTTTATTGCTTTGTATTTTTCTTCAACGGTAAAATCTTGGTCTTTTATCATTGTCTGCGCAATCTTTGCAAATTTTGCGTAAAGATCTTCTGACTCTGTTGTCGGAGCAGAAATAATCAACGGAGTTCTCGCCTCATCAATCAAAATAGAATCTATCTCGTCTACAATCGCAAAATTGTAACCACGTTGACGGATTTCTTCTTTTCTATATTCAATATTGTCTCTCAAATAATCAAAACCAAATTCATTGTTTGTTCCATAAGTGATATCAGCATCGTATGCCTGTTGTCTTGTACAGGGACGCAAAAATTCATTTACAACTTTGTATGATCCCTCTTCGTCTCTTTCTTCATCCAACTCTTTGTGGTTGGGGTCATAAATATAAGAAGCTTCACTGTTTATTATTCCAACGCTCAATCCCAAAAATGAATAAATCTGTCCCATCCAAACGGCATCTCTTCGTGAAAGATAATCGTTTACCGTAACAACGTGAACTCCTTTTCCTGAAAGTGCATTTAAATAAACTGGCAAGGTCGCTACCAAAGTTTTTCCTTCTCCTGTTCTCATCTCGGCGATTCTTCCTTGATGCAAAATAACACCTCCGATCAACTGAACATCATAATGCCTTTCATTCAAATTTCTTTTTGATGTTTCTCGAACAACAGCAAAAGCTTCGGGAAGTAAATTATCCAACGCTTCTCCCTCTTTTAATCTATTCTTAAATTCTTGTGTTTTTGCTTTCAAATCATCATCGGACAAAGAAGAAACCTCGCTTTCAAGAGAATTTATTTTTTCTACGATTGGTTGTATTTTTTTCAAATACTTTTTATTTTCGTCACCAAAAATGTTCTTAATATTCATCATTTATTTTTTTAGCTTTAAATTACGAAATACTCTGGGTAGCAATATTGCTTAAATTTTCTCTCAAAAAATTAAAAGTGCTATCGCTCGCGAAGAGAAACGAGGACATCGTGGATCGCGTCGCTTCGCTCGCGAAGACGAATTTTCTGAAAGAAAATTCGTTGACGAAGTTGGGCTTTGCCCAACTTTGTCTTTGCGAGCCTTGGCGAAGCAATCCACGTCGTCGTTCGTCTTTGCGAGCCTTGGCGAAGCAATCCAGTTTCGTAATTCAAAGTTCTTTTATTACAGCATATACTTTACCACATAACGACTTCTGTTTCTATGTTTATCCCTGTTTTCTCTTTTACATCTTTGGCTATTTTTTCTACAAGATTTTTTACATCTTTTGCTGTGGCATTCCCGTGATTAATCACAATCAAAGAATGTTTTTCAAAAATCCCCGCTTCCCCATCTTTGTAACCCTTCCAACCAAACTGTTCCAAAAGATGGCCAAGTGGAATTTTATGTTCTCCTTGCAGAGAAGTATTACATCCTATATCAATTTTATAATGTGGCATATCAGGAGAGATTTTTTTAAGGGCGAACAATGTCTCACTATTGACGACAGGAAGTTTAAAGAAAGATCCGGCTGTTCCAAATTGTTTTAAATCAGGAAGTTTATTTTTTCTAATGAAAAGTAATATCTCTCTCATCTTTCCAAGGCTAACATTTTTCTCTTCCAAATTATTTTCTTTCAAATAATTTTTTACATCTTTGTAGTCCAAATTTAATGTGCCTTCTTTTTTTAAAACAAAATTTACTCTCAGAATAATATATTTCTTCCCCTCCTCTGTTTTAAAAATACTGTGTCTATAAATAAAATCACACTGTTTGTTAGTTAAAATCTCAATTTCCAAAGTTTCTATATTAAACACTTCGACACTCTCCACAGAATCCTTAACCTCTGCACCATAACATTCAATATTTTGAACAACACTCGCTCCGACCGTTCCAGGAATATAAGAGAGATTTTCTAAACCATATAGATTTTTGTCTACAGTTTGTTGGACCAAATCATCCCAAACCTCTCCTGCTCCCACAATCACTTGGGACTCCGAATCCCAAGTGACTCCTTTTATTTCAATTTTCAAAACCAAACCGTCTACGCCTTCATCAGAAATCAAAAGATTGGATCCTCCGCCCAATATATAGAGAGGCAGTTGATTTTGCTTCGCAAAAATCACTGCGCCTTTCAAGTCCTCTTCATTTTTTATAACAGCAAAATATCTAGCGCATCCGCCAATTTTAAAAGTAGTATAATCCGCAAGCAAAACATTTTCTTCAATATTCATATAAAAACATTATAACAAAAAACACCAGATTTTATAAAATCTGGTGTTTTTTTACTTTATGAACTTTATAACTTTACAAACTTTATAAACTTCTTACGGTCTTCTCCCTGCCCTAATTTCACTTATATAAAATTCTCCTTGTTCTTTAAACTCTGGATTTATCTCAATTGCTTTTTGCAAAACCTCTATAGACTTTTCTCGATTGCCAATATCAAGATAGCTGGCAGCCAAAGACAAATAATTTTGTAACTCGTTAGGTCTATTTTCAACGGCAAATTCCAAAATCTTTATCAGTTTTGAATATTGTTTTGTATCATAATAAGCTTGAATTATTCTTGGGTTGTCTACTAGAACGGTTCCAAAAGTTTCCATCAAAATTCCATCTGCCAATTCTTGGTCTCCTAGACGAATAGCATTTGCAGCATAATAAGCGGCTGCATCCTTAAAGCTCTTGTCCAATTCATAAGCTTGTTTGTAATAAACCAAAGCCTCTTCGCTCTTTTCTTGCAACTGCAAAACAGTTCCCGTCATAAACAAAATTGATTGTTTGTTTGGGGACAACTCACTCGCTCTCATAAAATGGGGCAAGGAATCATCATATGCACCAAAGCTAGATAGCAATGTTCCCGCAATAACTTCTGTTCTTGCATTGTTTGGATCTCTTTCAATTTCTTTTAACATTTCTGCAAAAGCAAAATCGGCAACTCCTTGTTTGATTTCTGTAGTAGTGTCGGCAGATGCAACTTGAATTGCAAATTGTGCTAACTGTTCACGAACCTCTTGATTTCCAAAAGATTCATAAGACAAAGATTTTTGATAATTCTCCAAGTTAACATTTATATTTCCTTGTGGTCGCAATGCTTCCAATAGATGATAAGCCGTAAAAAATCCTTTTGTATTTACAAAATAAATTGAACCAAACATAACAACAACAATTACAGGCATTGCAACAAAATATTTTTTGTCACCAATCACTTTCTCATAATTAAACAAAATCCTTCCAGAATTTAAATTGTGCAAATAAGCAAGTAACGAGAAAAACAAAATATAACTGATCAGGTTATCAAACACAAAGAAATTGTGAATAAAATATCCTGCAAGCAATCCAATCAAAATTGCTTTTTCTATCAGAGAGAAATGAGAATTTTTATCTCTAATCAAATAATACAAAATTGCAAAAAACAAAGACAGATATCCAATCAATCCCAAAATACCACCCGCAATCAACCAATCAAAGAAAACATTGTGAGTTCTATCAAACCATTGCTCTTGATCATACATTCCGGGGTCATAATACTTGTTGAATACATAGTTAAAGTTTTCCTGTCCCCAACCCAATATAGGTCTTTCTTTAAAACCTTGAAATGCCATATCCCAAACCAAAAAACGAGATTTGGTTGTTGTTTCTTGCAAAGAGATATTGGCAAATCTATTCAACACAGGACTATTCTGAACAAAACTACTATCTTTCACCAAAATAAAACCTCCAACAAACAAAACCAAAGCAACTAATACTCCCATAGCTATTTTCTTCAATTTTAAATTTTCTTTTTCAAACAAAGAAATTATAATCGCCGATATCATCAATCCCACAAGCAATCCCAAAATTGCTCCTCTAGTAGCGGTGTAATACAAAATCACTGTTTCCAAAACAATTACCAAACCGTACAGATAAGAAATCATATTCAAACCTTTTCTTTTTGCCAACATAAAGATCGTCAAGAAAATATGCACGAGCAAATAAACGGCAAAGTAAGCCGAGTTTCCAAATGTTGCATCAAGACGAACACCTCCTTGGTGAACTTCTAATACTCCCAGCAACTGCATAACCCCGTAAAGAGAAAGACCAACACTGGCAACAATAGATGTATTCAAAAATCTTGCCCAAAGTTTTGAAGATGTCAAAACGCTTCCGACAACAACCAAATATCCAAAAAGGTGAACCAAAGTTACCCAACCCTCCATTCTTTCAAAATTACTCCAAATACTTTTCAAAGGATTTACTCCCATAAAATCTGAAAGTCCAATCAAAGCAACAAAAATTGCCGAAAAAACCAATATCAGAGAATTCTTTAATCTGTACTCAGGATTGCGAAGTGAAAGAATCAGCCATAACCCGATCATTATCTCTACCAAAATTCTAAAAACAAAAGCTTTTCCTGTTATAAAAGGAAAAAACAAATTTCCATAAACAACGAAAGGAATAAAAGGAACTAAAAATATCGCCGTGAATAAAATGTATTTAAGTATATTATCTATTTTTGCCAAATTCATACCGTTAAAATGATTAAAATTATTAATAAATATGTATTTTCATAAATGATAGCATAATGATAAGATTAAGACATCTTTACATCCATGAAAAAAATTATAGAAAATTACAGAAATAAAACCTACAAATTCCTCCGCTGGAGCGAAAAATGGACCAAAACAGACATGATATACCTCACCAAAGGCGGTTTTTGGCTTACACTAGGACAAATTTTTTCTTCTATATCAGGATTGCTTTTAGCGATTGCATTTGCCCACTTCATCCCCCAAGAAATTTACGGAAATTACAAATATATATTATCTCTTGTCGGAATTTTAAGTGCCCTATCTCTTTCAGGAATTGGTGTATCTATAACACAAAATGTTGCTCGTGGTTTTGAAGGATCTCTGGAACAAGGTTTTTGGGAAAATCTTCGTTGGGGAATATTAGTGATATTAGCATCGTTAGGTGGTTTCATTTATTATTTTTTAAATGAAAATTATACTATCGCCTATTCTCTATTAATAGCAGGAACAACATACCCTATATTACAAAGTGCTTCTTTTTATGGATCATTTTTGGGAGGGAAAAGAGAATTCAAAGCTTCAACAATAATAGGAATATTTAGAAGTATCATTCCAGCGTTTCTAATTTTTCTAACAATTGTTTTTACTCAAAATCTACTTGCTATTATTACAGTCTATTCTTTATCCCACGCCATAACAGCTTTGTTTTTTTATTTTTACACTATTAAAAAATTTAAGCCAAACAACAAAATAGATGAAAAAAATATAAATTTTGGAAAACATTTAAGTTTAATGGGTTCGCTTGGTACAGTCGCCGACAACCTGGAAAGCATTTTAATTTTCCATTTTTTTGGAGGCGCTCAGTTGGCAGTTTATACTTTTGCTACCGCTCTTCCAAAACAATTTAATTTTTTAAAAAAAGCGATCCAAACAATGGCCCTACCAAAACTCAGCCAAAAATCAATTCCTGAACTGAAAAAAATTCTTCCTACAAAAGTAACAATGCTTTTCTTTGCTCTTATTCCTATTGTTGGTGCGTTTATATTGTCAGCGCCTTATATATATAAAATATTTTTTCCCCAATATCTTGATTCTGTAATTTATTCTCAGGTTTTGTCTCTATATATACTTCTCTTCCCTAGTCTTTTTTACACACAGGCTTTGGTTGCTCATGCAAAAAAAAGCTACCTTTATGTAACGGGAGTTACGCTACCCATAATCCAAATAATATCTCTTCTTATTCTTCTCCCTATTTACGGAATTTGGGGAGCTGTCTTTTCAACTCTTATACTAAGACTTTCAAATTTTATAATCTCTCTCTTCTTGTTTAATAGAATGTAAATTATAAAAGGGCGAACAAGTGTTCGCCCTTTTTCCCGCAGGACATTTTACTTCCTACGCAATTTTTTCTTGATGGGAACTTCGCGGTCGAGAACGACCTTTTCGCCGTTCCCAAACCCTTCTTCAAAAACACGAATGTCGCGGATCATCAACTCGAAACCTTTCGGCTCGAGTGACGCTGCCTGATCAGACCCCCACATCGTCCGATCCAGAGTAATGTGTCGTTCAACGACGCATGCACCCATGGCGACTGCGCACAAAGAAAGACTGATGCCTCTCTCGTGTCCACTATATCCGATGGGGTAATTCGGGTAACGCTTTTTGAGCGTGTTAATGACGGCCAAGTTGGCCTCCTCATTTTCCGATGGATATGTGGATACCGCATGCAGTATCACCAAAGGAATCTGGTGTTCAAAAAAAATTGCCACGGCCCGATCAATCTCTTCAACCGTGCTCATGCCCGTAGAAATAATCACCGGACGGTTTTTAGAAGCAACGTGATTCAAAAGACCGATATCGGTCAAGCTCGCGGAAGCGATTTTGTGACAAGGCGGATCAAACTCATCCAGAAAATCAACGCTGGCCTCGTCCCACGGAGACGCAAACCACAAGATGCCTTTCTCTTTGCAGTAAGCATCAATTTCTTTATATCCGGCAAGGTCAAACTCGAGGCCGTATTTCAGGTCACCATTGGTCGTACCAAAAGGATTTTCCCTCGGCATTGCCAACTCTTCCTGTGTGTAGACGATATCAATCGTCCTCTTCTGAAATTTAACCGCGTCAGCACCCGCCGAAACAGCCATATCAATGAGTTTTTTGGCAGTCTCCAAACTGCCGTTATGATTGATACCGACTTCGCCAATGATAAAACACGGCGCACCATTACCGACTTCTTTCCCTCCGATTTTGACTGATTTCAATTTTTTCTCCGTTCTCTGATGTTAATGTGAATAGTTCACCATACAATTTGTCTGCGCCAATTAAAACACAACAAAAATATAAAATCAATAGAAAATTTAAAGTATTGCTAAAAATAAACTCTTATGTTTTAATTCACACAGAAATCAGCTCTAAAACATACTAAATATTCACAAAGTGAAAGGAGTAAAAAATGAAAAAAAAGATCTATGGCTTGTCGGCTATAAACATTGAGCTGACAAACAGGTGCAACAAAGCCTGTTGGATGTGTGGGCGAAGAAAGGTGGAAAAGGATTATCCCAAACTTGCTCTGCAATATGGTGATATGGATTTCAATCTACTCAAAATTATCGCACCACAGATTCCCCCGAGGACTGTGATCCAATTTCACAAAGACGGCGAAGGATTGCTCTATCCCCGATTTGGAGAAGCTGTCAGGCTTTTTAAAAATCAAACAATCAAATGTCTCACGACCAACGGAAAATTGTTAGCTGAAAAGGCCGCTGAAATAATCGGTAATCTGGATACAATTTCTCTTTCTATAATTCAAGACGACCCCGAAGCCGACGAGCAATACGAGGTCATCAAAAAATTTCTGGAAATGAAAGGCTCTCAAAAGCCCTTCGTGATTTACCGTCTACTTGGAGATGTTTCCTCGGACAGATATGAAAATCTCCCTGGCATTATTGTCCGCAGAATTCTTCATTCTCCGATGGGTAGTTTCAAATATCAAAAAAAGACGACTATCCCCGAAATCGGTTTTTGTCTTGATTTGATGAATCATCTCGTGATTAGCAATACTGGTGAGGTTTCTTTCTGTGTTCGCTTTGATCCCAACAAAATCGGAGTGCTTGGGAACATTAAAGAACAAACACTTTCGGAAATTTGGAACGGCGAAATGCGACAAGAAATTATAAACCTTCATATTGCCGGACGGAGGGATATGGTCACTCTCTGCTCAACCTGTGAATATTGGGGCGTTCCGACCAGCCCCTGAACAAAAGCCACGCTTCGCGTGGCTTTTTTATTTTTATTTAGTACCAATAATCAAAGAAATCTCTTTTGGAAAATTGTTTACCAGTTTGGTATATACCCTATTTTCGCTGGAAAGATCATTATATGTTTCCTTGTCAGGATCTATAAATTTTGATGTAAAAAATATCTGAATTTTTGGTGGTAATTTTGAAAAAATATTCTTTAAAATTCTTACAAAAAAATTATTACTATCGGAACGAGCAATATTATAATGTTCAAAATTTGAAAAATTTGTCAGCATAAAATATTTTTTCCAATCCTTCAATCTAAATTCTTGTTCGCCGTTCATTCTTCTCGTTAATCTCTCCTTTACATCAACCCCCATGTTCTTCTTTGCCTCTTCAGAATATTCCTTATCCAGCATATTCTTCAAATCATCTTCTTTCAAATAATCCGCCCGAGCTTTATCAAAACAAAAAATTACACCTCCTGGCTTCAACACTCTGTGGATTTCAGATAATGTCTTTTGTAAATCATTGGAGTGATGCAAGGAAAAAAAATCAAAAACAAAATCAACAGAATTGTCTTTCAGCTCCAAATTATTAAACTCACCCACGACACCAACAACTTTTTCGCTTTTCTTTTTTCCTAAAACAAAGTCGGCAATAACAGGCATCAATTCAGTCACAATATTTTCGCAAACTTCAACAGCATAAATCTTTTCCACTTTTTTGTTATCTGCCAAAACAGCACTAAAAAATCCCGGTCCCGCCCCTACTTCCAAACCAACGCCTTTTATTTTTTTATTTAAAAAATTTTTATTTATGTATTTAAAAAATTTTTTTACATCAATAATAGTAATATTGGGAGCAACATTATCAAATGTAATTTTTTTAATTATTTCAACAGGGTTAGAATCTTTTAAAGAAATTGCAAAATCTGTCCGATAATGACTATCAATTTCTTTTTTTAACTCTGGTTGAATCTTCCAATTTAATATCTGCATAAATTACATAATACCCCAAAAGCATTGACTACCCTAGCTAATTTGTTTATATTGAAAAAAGAAAAAATGTTCTATAAACCCAAATCATGAGGATAAAATAATGAATATTGTAGGAATAATACCTGCCCGAGGCGGGTCAAAAGGGATCCCCTCGAAAAACACGAGGAGATTGTATGGGAAACCTTTGATAGCGTGGACGATATTGACCGCGCTAAAAAGCAGTTTAGACAGGGTGATTGTTAGCACCGATGATCCAAAAATAAAGAAGATTGCAAAAAGATATGGCGCAGAGGCACCATTCTTGAGACCTGCAAAATTAGCCGGCGACAAAGGTGGAATAGAACCGGTGTTGAAACACACTGTTGAATGGCTATTTAAAAACGAACATTATCACGCGGATATTGTTGTATTACTTTTACCGACCTCCCCTCTTCGCCAACCACGGCATATAGACAAAATTATTGATCATTTTATAGAAACAGGTGCCGATTCGATAGTGTCTGTATCTGAAGCAATTGCCAACAACAATCCATATTGGATGCTTCAAAGAGATCAAAATGGCAGGGTAATTCTTGCAAACGGAAAACCTTTGACCGAAATCAAAGACCGCAGACAAGAGCTTCCTCCTTATTTCATTAGAAACGATTTGGTATATATCCTTAAAAATGAAAATCTTTACGAGGAAAAACCAAATCTTTATGGAAAAAAAGTAGAACTTTTACAGACAGAACCAGAGTTTGATATTGACATCAACAACGAACAAGACTGGTTGCTCTGTCAATTCAAAATGAAGCAACTTCGGAAAAAAGGATATTTCCGATAAACAAAACGCGTAGGGCAACCTACGCGTTTTTTATTTCTTCAAGTAGAAACTCTTTAATTAAATTAATTATTTTTTCACTCCCGAATTCATCTCCTCCATGAGTAGCTCCTTCTATGGGGTAAAAATATGACCTCAGCCCCATCTTGTTATAAAGATAATTAAGATGTGAACTTTGACTTATAGAAACAGTAACATCCTTATCTCCATGAAATATAATTACAGGGGGGTCATCAGAAGTTAAATAATACACTGGACTGGCAGATTCTAGTAACCTACTAGATATATTACCAAGCCTATTAAAAGAAGGTGATTCTATATCAAACAGACTAAGATCGCTAATACCATAAAAATCAACAATAGCATCCACTTTTGATGAATATTCTAGGTTTCCCCCAACAGTACCCTCGAGTTCGGCAACATCCCCACTTAATCCCAGTAACAAGGCTAGGTGTGCTCCGGAAGACCCACCTCCAACTATTATACTAGATGTATTGTAGCCATAGTTATCAGCGTTAGCCCTCAACCATCGAATGGCCCCTTTTATTTCTTGAATTTGTCGTGGGTGGGAATCGATGTTAGTCAGACTATAATTTATATAAGCAACAGCATATCCGCTCTTTATAAATTTCTTAAATATTTGATTTGCATCTTTTTTATCACCATTTGTCCAACCTCCCCCATGTATCCAAACAAGTAATGCTGATGGTTCGTCTGGTATATACAAATCAAGTGTTAGTGATTTTTTATCTGCATATCTTATATCCTTAATAACAATCGCTGATTCTTTACACATACCTACCATTCTTTTATCGTCTATTTCTTTTTCGATCATAATATAACCTACAATGCCAACAAAAATCACAACCAGTATTGTAATTTGTGTAGAAATATTTGTATAAATCCTCATATCCATATAGACAATCTCAATTTAACATCATAAAAAATAATTATTAATTTCATTCAATATGTATTGACCAATCCTTTCTCCAGACCTACCATCTAATTTCCAAAATTGTTGATCAATCACCATTTTTCTCTTATCTCTATTCAAAGATGGATCATTTATATATTTATTAATGATATCAATTAATTCTTCTTTTGAGTTTACAACACTCATTCCGCCAAGATCAAGCATCTTTTTCATATGATCCTCATCATGATATCTTTTCACACTTTCTATATATTTTTTATTTTCAAAACCATCAAAATTGACAACAATCTGTGGTTTATCGTAAACCAAAGCATCTATACCAAGAGTAGTAGCAATCCAAATAATTAAGTTTGAGTGAAATAATGAATCAGCTAAATGATTTGTGTCGTCTGGTCTAAACTCGACGTCCTTACCTTCACCTATGCCAGGCTTATCAAATATAAAATTATTATCTTTTACAAAATCACCAATGGGCAAATCTCTACCAGGATGCAACCTCACTAAAAATTGTACATCCGCAGGAATTTCATTACTGTTTAAGGCGTCTTTCAAAATCTGACAAATTTGCCAATCAGTATCAGAAAGAGGATCCCCTACAGGAGAAAACATTATTATTTTCTTTTTTATATCAGCCCCTATTTTATTGCAAAATAATTCTCGAGAAATCCTTTTCTCATTTAATAATTTATCAAACTGCGGCAATCCTCCAACATAAATATCATTTTGTGGGACAAGATGAATAAATTCCGCATCAGCTTTAATCGTCTCATTATTAACTATCAATTTATCAGGCAAAACCCTAAGGAGTCCTTTACTATTGCAATTATCCCAAGATCTAACCATTCCAACTGAATGAATTTTTCTATATTTTGCATCTCTCAAAAAAAAGGAATCTGTGCTATCAAAAACATCTGTAACAAAAACACAATCAGGATTATATTTATCGAAATATTCTGCTAAAAAATTTTTAGGAACAAAAAGATAATCAAAAAAACGAAAGATTTTTTTTGCTATTTTTGAAGATGCAAAAAATTTAGTAAAAGTTATTTTATAAAAATATTTTAAAAAAATAATTAACGACTTCGATCGATTTATTTTTTCTCTTTTTTTATACCAAAGATAATGAGAATTAATTAAAAGCAGAGAAATACGTGAGAAAAAAACATTAATTCTATTTTGAGAAATTTTTCTAGGATTTACTCCTTCAAAAACAACCTTCTCACTAGAATAATATTTTTCGAATAATTTTTTCTTATGCTCTGGAACGAAAACAACGATTTCTAAATTATTATCACTTTTTAGTACTTTAAAGACATCCGAATTTAATATATTCTTCGATATAATCCCATGGAAACTTGTGATAAATAAAACTTTCTTATTTTTTACTGACATAATTTAAATATTTCTCACTTTCTTAAAAACAAAACCTGACGGGAAAAACTCATTAACAAATCTTCCCAAAAAAGAACCTGTGGAATAAATATTTCTCTCTTTTTTTGATAATCTGGTTTTTTTATTATTACAATGCATTTGTCTTTGTTTTTTAGATAACAATCTTTTCATGAATGAATACAACTCAAACATATAATAAACAAATTTTGGCTTCTGGTAAACCAATTTAAATCCATGTTTATTAAATACTTCGATCATTCTTTTTTTTGAAAAATAACTACAATGATATGGTGGTTCAAACTGTCTTTCAAAATAATTTTGATCATTTTTAAAAGAATTAAGTGAAAACAAATTATTTTTTACAAACACAACTCCTGATTCATTCATAATCTTATTCAGGGCCTGCAAATTTTTATTAGGATCTCTCATGTGTTCTAAAACATCATTCATAATAACCACATCGATATTTCTTACAGGTAGTTCGGATAATTCCCCCGAATAGACATCTCTTATTTTTTTCTCTTTACATCTGTTAATAGCATCAACAGATACATCAACACCAAAAACATTAGAGCCCATATCTTTGGCAACTAACAACCCATAACCCTCTGCGCAACCAACATCTAACAAATTACTATTTTTAAGTTTTTTAAATCGATTCAATAACAAAAGAATATTCGTATACACTTTTTTGTGTTCATTTCTATTATCTGCATAGCTAACTTCCGTACCGTCATTTTTTATGTTACTACAAAAAGCCTCTGGATTATCATAATTATCAAAATAATACCTATTATAGTAATCGGAGTAATTAAAATCTTCTTTCACAAACATAAAATCACACCCTCTACACACAGACAATGTATATTCAAATCTTTTTCTAAGATCGTATATATCTTTATTATGACACAAAGGACATTTATCTTGTATTGTGTTTTTATTTTCCATAATTTTTCTTTACCAAATAAATAATTTGATCATTCCATTTATACTTTTCAATTAATTTCAAATTATCTCGAACAAATAATTCATTCAGATTATCTTCGGTCAAATTATTAACCCATCCTTTATTTAACCTCTCTAACTTAGATTTTTCTTTGTCAAAATGGGAATACGAAATAATCATATGTTCACCATATCTTGATAATTGTTCTATTGCATCTTTTGGGTTTCTTGCGTATTCCAAAACACCACTCAAAATTACATAATCGTATTGATAATTCACGCTTGGATAAATATTTGAATTAAAATCACAAAACAAAACGCCCGTACGATTAGCTATCAAATCACAAGGTTGATATTCACAATCTTTTTTTAAAAAAGATCTTAAATTTTGATCGCCACAACCAATGTCAAGAACCCTGCTTTTATCAGGAATAATTTTGGCAATCAATCTATTTCTTTCATACCAAGCTGTTGGAGACTTTTCAGAAACATTCTTCCATCTTTCTAGGTCATTTTTTATAAAAATAACTCTCAGCGAGATAAATATTTTTTTTATTTTATTAATGATTCGTTCACTCATACTGCTAACAAATAAACTATATAATATACGGGGTTAGATACTCTTTAATAGAAATTGAACAACTCCTAAATTCTGAGAAATCTAAAACATTTTTCTTTGAACCATCCATTGCATCCAATATTGTATTTAAAAATATCTCCGGCTTTTGAATGATGTCGTTAATTGAGAAAAAACAATCCTCCTTGAAAAACATACTCAAATTTAACACTTTTTCGTCATAAATAATAGGTATGATTGGCAAATCTTTTACATTAGATGCCAAAATGATAGCATGCAATCTTGAGCACACAAATAGATCCAATTTTGACGACAAATCAAGAAATTCTTGCGGAGTGTCTACTATGTGTTTCTCTATATTTATATTTTTTGATAATTTCTGATATAAATACTCAAATAAGACATCATCTTTCTTTTGTGCTGTCGGCAAATAATACAATGTATATTGTTTAATTTCGGAAAGTTTATTTAAGGAATATGCAAGTGAATTTATAAAATCATTGACAGATTTCTGGTCAGACAAATCTGCTTTCCAAAAAGCCAAATTTAAACCAATGATTAATTCATTATGATTATTTTTTTTTCTATCAATACTATCAAAGTGAAAAACTGGATCATTGATAACATAAATATTATTTCTCAAATTAAATAAGATTTCCTCTAGTGATTTTTTACTTTCTTTATCTCTAACAGATATAAAATCGACATCTTTTATGTGATTTACTAAATTAATCACTTTTTTATTACTTATTTTGTTTACACCAATAGACCAAACAAAAATTCTCTTCTTGAAAAATTTAGCGATTCTTAGTGGAATTATATAAAGACTCAACCAATCAGGTCTATTTCTAATGATTCCACCACCACCCCACACAAACAAATCACAATAAAATATATCGATGATGACACTCATTGTCCCCCAAATCTTCTCAAAAGAAAGGTAATCTCTATTGTTTTTTACAATCTCTAAAATCTTTATATTTTTAATACTGAATAAATTTGGATGTGATTTAAAAAATTTACTTATATCAATAACAATAACTGTTAAAACAACATTCTTATTTATTGATAAAATGTCTTTAATAATTGTGTCACAAATAGCTTCATCTCCAAGATTGCCCATCCCATAAGCCGCCGATATTACAATTCTTTTTTTACTCTTGTATTTCATAAACACTTATATATTTTTGAGATATTTTATCCCAAGAAAAATCTTTAACCCATTCTCTTGCGTTATCAGACATTTTAACATACAAAGCATCGTCTTCTAACAAAATCTTTATCTTTTCTGCCGATTCCTCGGGATTTTCATTATGAACTAAAAAGCCATTATAACCATCTTTTATGGCATCTTCTCCACCATTGCCATATGATCCTATCACGGGCAAACCCAGAGCATTCGCTTCCAAATAAACCAAACCAAAACCCTCAAAATTAAATTCGTTGCTTACTGGGTTTAAAACAAAAATCTTTGATTTATTAAGTAATTCAAACTTTTTTGAATCATCCGCATTTCCATAAAAAAAGACATTTTCTTCCAATCTTTTTTCTTTTACTATTTTTTCTAGCAACTCAAAATATTTTTTATCTCTTTGAATTCCAACAATGTAATATTTAATGTCTGGAATGTTTTCTCTAACCAAAGCCAAGGCATTTAGTGTGATATGAAAACCTTTTCTATTTTTCAACACACCGATACCGATGATAGAATTCTCTTTTTCAACAGAAGTCGTAAAAGAGGATATTTTATCACTAACACCATTTGGAATAATGACAATATTTTCAAAATTTCCATATTCCAAAATTCTATTCTTTGTGTAATTGCTAATACAAATAATTTTTTTGGCTTTAATATAAGAAAATATCTGAATAGTTTTATAGATAATACAGTCAAAACCTTTTACACCGTACGATCCGTGAATAGTCAAAAAATAAGGGACTTTAAAAAACAGAGATAAAATAAAAGTAAAAAATAGATATGGTTCAACAAAACAATGAATTAGATTTGGTTTTCCAAAATCATTTTTTAAAAAAAACCTGATAGCATCCCAAAGAGCTGTGAATTGATTTTTACGCAGTCGCAAAGGATCAGGCAACAATTCTATTTGTTTTATGTTTTTATAGGAATCATTTTTTTTATGACAAATAACCAAAACATCAAAACCGTTTTGGATTAAACCGTTAACCATATCCAAAGAATACCTCTCCCATCCAGATCTTTCTCCTAAACTATTAGTAATAATTAAAGCTTTCATTCTTTTATAAAATTAATTATATTTTCTACTCTTTTATCCCAAGTATAGTTTTGAACATCTATAAATGCCTGATTCCCTATTTTTTTAGCGAAAAGATCATCACTCAAAACAATATTTATTCCACTTGCCAAGGAATCAAGATTGTCTGGCTCAACCAAGACAGAATTTTCTTCATTTAAAATTTCCCTTATTGAAGGTAAACCAGAAGCCACAATCGGATTACCACTTGCCATATATTCGAACAATTTCATTGGCGACATATACAAAGCATAATGTTCAATATTTGGATAACTCATAATCAAAACATTTGAAATTTTCAAATATTCTGGAATCTTTTTCTTTGGAATGTGAGTCACCAATTTATAAGATTCTTGATTTATATTAAATTTTTCAAAAATTTTTACGATATCTTCAATCTCGGATTTATTTATACCAACCAACAAAAAAAATGCTTGTTTATTTTTTTCTAATATTCTAGGAAAAACCTCTATAATATCTTCCACCCCCTTACTTTTTCCCATTGTCTTTAATTTTCCAATATAAGTAACAACCTTTTTATCAGAGGGTATGTCAAATTCTTTACGCAAAATATTTTCGTCAGGCAAATTTAAAAAATTCTTTAAATCAACAGCATCCGGAGACCAAAATATCTTTTTCTCATCAACACCATATTCTTTTACATAAAAATCTTTCAATTTTTGTGTAATAGCAATAATATTTTTTACTTTTCTAAAAACTCTTTTAGAAATAAAGTTGTTTTTAGCGATGTGAATTTCGAGAACCAGATTATTTTTAAAGAAACTGAGAAACCACAAAGGTAATTCGTCTCTAGAATAGATTAGATCTGATTTTTTAAACAGAGAATAAATTGTTGCAAATTTTGCAAAATTTGTTGATTGAATCCAAAATCCTATTTTACCAAACCTGACTAAATCTAAAACCGGCAATTTAACAATTTTAAAATTTTCTTTTATACCGTAAAAATCAAAAGGTGTCTCGTTTGTATTATTCAATCTTTTTGGAACAACAAGAGTTACATCGTTTCCTGCATTAGCAAAAGCAGAGCACATCTCCATTATCTGGACTCCGTGTGCTTTTTCTGTTGGTATTCTTATGTTAGCAATATAAATTATTTTCATTCCACTATTATTTTACCTTACAAAAATAAACGATTTGGTGTCCAAGCATATTTTTCCAAATATTTTTTAAAGGAGGCACCAAACCAAACAAAGAAAAACCATTTGATGAAACAGATTTTTCAATATCTAACCCCATTGCATTCAGCCAATCCAAAAAATCTATATGCGACCAAAATCTAATATGCTCTGACGGATGATAAACCCATTGAGTAAAAAATCTTCCTCCAAAAAATAGCCCTATTCTATATCTATAAAAAGCACTATTCGGTACGGTAATAATAAAACTTTTTGTGTATTTCTTCAATTCTCCAATAATTTCTTCTGGATTTTTTGTATGTTCCAAAACTTCACTCAAAATAATAACATCAAATTTCCCATCCAATTTTAAACTATCTATTTTTTCCAAATCAATCTGCAAACTTGAAATGTTATATTTTTGAAAACCCCTCAAAACTTCTTCTGAAATATCCGCAACTTTTATGTCGATCCCCTTCTCTTTCAATTCAACAGGGAGACGAGAATTTCCACATCCAATATCCAAAACTTTTTTATCAATAGCAATATTGTTCAAGATAATCAATTCTCTCTCCTTCATTTTTTTATTTATTTCAAAACCTCTTTCAGACCAATATCGGTTATAATCGATTTTCTTTATCTCTGAAAAATTTGGTTTTCTTGTGCCTTCAAATTTAAACATCTTATTTCTTTAAATCATTTAACAAATCTCTCACTAATATCTTGGGAGTTAATCTTTTATTGAAGATATCAAATGCATTGTTTGATATTTTTTCTCTCAAAAAATCGTCTTTTTTTATTTTGATTATCTTTTGAGCCAAGTCTCTTCCATCGGCTCTGTTACACAAAATAATGCTTTCATTATCCTCAAATAATTCTTTAATAGCAAGAGTACTAGCTGTTATTACAGGTTTCCTTATAGCAATTGCTTCATAAACTTTGTTTGGAATGACATTGTCAGCTTTTTCGGTATTTCCAAAAATCCCCAAACAAAGATCAGCTTTGTTCATATATTCGGATAATTTTTCATAAGAAATATTTTCAATAAAATTGATATTATCAAACTTTTTACCCAAATACTTTTTTTTGATATTTGTTCCTATTATATTAAATTGGATATCTTTTTCTTTTTCCAAAATCTTTGCCGATTCTATTATGTATTCAACCCCCTGCAATGGAATAAAACTCCCGTGAAAATGAACTACAAAATTTTTGTCCTTTCTTTCACTATCTTTCGGATAAAAAATAGAGTTGTCACTTCCAACAAAGACACGAATAAATTTATCTTTATCTATTTTAAAATTTTTAGAAAAATAATCTATATGTCTGTTTGTATCCAAGAGAATTTTTTCAGCGAACATACAACTATACCAATCTAAAAACCAATCTCTAAAGCCTCTCGGACTAAAAGGTTTGTACAACTTTCTATCCCAGACATTTGAATCGTAAAGAGAAACAAAAGCATCAAAAATAATATCTTTACCAAACAAAAGATATGCAAGCCACACGACAGAATGACCCGGGAAAGCAACTATTATATAATCAAATTTTATATCTTTAATTTTTTTATATTCCTCCAACAAAGCAATGTATTTTTTTATTTTTCCAGATTTTGGATCTACTTTGCATTCAAAAACATCAAAACCGTTTTGCTTGAAACCAGAAATCAATACTCTATTTCTAGAATATTCAGGATTATAAATACCAAAAAAGCAGATTTTCATATTTAAAAATGAGTTTTTATTTTCTTTATCAAATTAACAACAGAATAATTTTCTCTTACAAAATCACTTAATTCCTTTTTATTATTATACCCCTCTTTCAAAATTGAAAAGATCTTATCTGCCAACTCGTTCTTATCATCATTTTTTAAGATAAGTTTGTCATCTCTCAAAATATTCACAAATGTTTTATTGAGAGCAATTGCCGGCGTTCCGCAAAGCAATGATTCCAACACTACCTTGTCTAATCCCCCCGTCGGGGCAAGATTTATACTAAATCCTGACTCATAATAATATAGATGTATAAAATTGTTTGGAACACTCCCAATAAAAATTATATTGTTTTCCAAACCCTTATTGTCAACAAAATCTTTAACACTCTTATAATAACCATTATCAAAATCGGAAAAACCTCCTACCAATGCAACTTTTAAATCGCGTACACCTTTTTCGTTAACCAAGACATCAACTGCTTCAACCAAAAGTTTTTGATTTTTTATTGGAGATATTCTACCAACACAAACAGCTGTATATTTTCTTTGTTCTACATTTTTATATTGATATTTATCTACATCTATACCATGACCTACTATTTTCAACTTTTTGCTTCTTAGCAGAAAGCTTTCTTTTGATGCAGAAAAAATTACATTCGTGATTTTTTCAGCGATTCTTAATTTAAGATCAATATTTTTATGGGTGTACCACAAAGCAAGTCTGTTTCCTCTCAACCTCCAAAACAAACCGCCTAAAACAACATAAATAGGATTCATGTGGACAAATACACGGTCATATTCATTGCGATTTTTCCAAATATATTTATAGAAACGAAAAAAAGCTCTTAGCTTATAGCTTATAGCTGATAGCTCGTCTTTGCCTAAAGACAATACTTTTACATTGTTAGGTAAATTGTGTTCCCCCTCGTAAAGACAGATCACTGTTACCTTTTCATAATTCTTGGCAAATTCAATAACCCACTGGTGAAAAAAACCGAGAACATCATCATGTTTATCTATTTTCTGCGTAATTATAAGCAAATTCATATTTTTACTTTAAACAACTCTCCCAATCTTCTTTCATTTTATTCAAATACTCTTGTTTGTCTTTTATAACATTTTCTTCAATTCTTTTTCTGGCTTTAATGGACATATCACACAAAAGCAATTTATCCTTCAAAAGTTTTTTAATTTCTGCGACAAAACAATCTTTATCACCTGTCTTACATACTTTTATATCCCCTTCTTTTAACACACCGCCTACCAAACCAACATCAGTTGTCAGAATAGGACATCCCGATGCAGAGGCTTCTATCAAAGACATCCCGTAACCCTCGTAGTTAGAAGTGAACAAAAACAAATCGGCTGTTTTGTAATAAGAAAACAAATCTTTTTGCCATCCTTCGAAGATTATACTAGCTGATAGCTTATAGCCGATAGCTGATAGCTCTAGTTTTCTTTTCAAAGATCCGTCGCCTACAATAACAAGTCCTGCTTTGGGATGTTTCTTAATAATTTTCTTCATTACTTTTATAGCCATAGAAATATTCTTCTCTTTTTCTAAACGACAAGTCATCAAAATAATAAAATCAAATTGAGGATATTTTTTGTGCAAATCAAAGGCGGGTATTTTATTTTCGTAATTTTTAATATCAACAAAAATTGGCAAAACAATTGGTTCAGTTTTTAGTTTATAGTTTTTAGTTTTTAGAGACTGACTTATTCGCTCGCTAACTACCCTCACCCCATCGGCTTTTGGTAATAAAAATTTTGCCAAACAAACTCTGACACGATTTAAGAAAGATTCTTTTATAAAATATTTACTCAAAAAATCAGTGTGTATTTGTAAGTGCAATTTTGCACCTGTTTTTTTCGCAATCCACCAACCTACAAAACCAGTTTCAAAAACGTCCTGAGTCGTAACCAGATTACCTTCTACTTTCCACTCTCTACTTTCAAAAATTTCTTTAGAAATTTTTATTGCATCAAAAATATAAAACCAACGATTTCTGGAATTTGTTGGATATAAAGTAACATTGGTCCCTAAAATCCTTTCTACTTGATACTTACTACTTGCTACTCTTGTCGACGAATTGAATATCACAATATTTAGTTCGTCGACAAGTTTGCCATACTGAACAACCCTCTGTCGAACGGCAGAATCCCTCTCAAGAATCTTTCTATCTGTTGAAATCATTAAAATTTTCATTTGTATTCATAGTAGCACCCAAACAGACAAAAATTAAGACCGAGCATCTGCTCGGTCTTATTGTTTACCTACGAAATCTCCAGTTGGTGGTCCTTGCCCATTCGCGACCACTTTCAAGAACATCGTCACCTTTTTTAAAAATTCTTTTCACGAAAGAAGCTGTTTGTGGGTCAATCCTTACAGGATACCCCTTTCCCTCCAGTCCATACTTTTTTGCAAAAGTAATTTTATTTTGTTGTGACATAAATATTCCCTTAGAATTGTTTACATTTACGATATCGAACAGGGTTATCCCCGCAAGATATCGTCTCAACACGGCCTCGAAGATTATTCAAAAAACCACGAACAATATTTTTGTCAGATCCGATTTTATTAGAGATTTCATCAATTGTCACACCACTCTCTTTTTCTTCCCAATCTGGAATAGCTTCAAAAACTTTTTGTTTTAATTTGTCAAAAAAATCATTGCTCATACAAATCTCCTCTTTTTTACAAAGATAGGTTAAATCTTGTCTGAATATATAGTAATTACTCTATTTTTGCAACAAAACATCCACCAACTCATCCAGCATCTTTTCTTCATCAAAATGTTTCAGTTTTTCTTTGGCATTTGCGACAAGCTTGTCAGCAAAAACCCTCTTTTTTGACAACTTCAAAATTGCCTCTTTCAATTGTTCTTTATTGTTGTAATCAATCAAAAGACCTTCTCTTTCATCTTTTATCAATTCTGGATTTCCGCCTACATTGGTCGTGATTATCGCGGTTCCAACACTCATCACTTCTAACAACTGATGAGAAAGCCCTTCATAGCCAGTATTTAAAACAAAAATGTCTGATGCTTTTATTTGTTTTAACAAATCATCCTTACCCAAACGACCAGACAAAACCACTCTATTTTCCAAGCCCATTTTTTTTATTTTTTCTTGCAATTTATCATAATCAGGACCCTCTCCTGCAATAATCAATCTTGTCTCGGGCAATTCATTTACGACATCTATCAAAGTGTCATACCCTTTCCAAGGAACAAGTCTACCCGCAGAAAAAATAGCCGTACCACTTATTTTGTAACGAATTCGCAAACTATATTTTTCTTCAATAATATCAACAGGGGCAAAAGCGTTGTAAATAACGGTTATTTTTTTTTCATCGATTCCCCAACCAGACACTATATCTTTTAAATAATTGCTTGGAGTGATTATTTTTTCTGCTCTATCGGCCGTAAACTTTTCTATTTTTTTCAAAAGCTCTGTTTTGAAATCAAATTTTCTTTTCCAAAAATTTTCTGGGTAAACAAAATCCATCTCTTGTGCGCTTTTGCTTTGTTGAAATTGTTCCCAAGCGTAATCACCCACCACCTTCAAAACAAATTTCTTATTTATCTTTTTACAAGCACAAGCAGTTGGAAAGCCGACAGAAACAGGATCTTGAACATAGATTAGATCGGCATCTCTCCCCAATTTCTTTACTTTTTGATAATAAACAAAATGTCTAATTATTTTTGGCAGATGTCGCACCTCACTGAAACTTAAAATTTTTACACTGATTTCTTTTTCTGGAAGCCTGTCAAAAAGCAACTTTGAATAAGTTGCCGGGCCTCCCATATCAGGAGGGTATATTCCTGTGCATACCAATAATTTCATTATTATATATAGAATAGCAATTTTAAAGAGAAAAATAAAATACCGCGCCCAAATGGACGCGGTAAGAGATCAGAATGTAATCTGCGACGAATAAAGCTCGTTTCTGACCATCTCAAAGATATCACAATTAGCAGAGATGTTGAACCTTCTAATACAAAAATCTGAGACATAGGTTATCTCTGGAATAGAAGGAGAAACAAGAACATTTTTATTAACAATAACTTTCTCACAAAATTTAGGTTTCCAATTTTTGTCTTGAGAAATACCCTCAAACGAGCACTTTCTCTCTCCAGAAACCATATCATAAAAATAAAAAAGAATTGCAATACGATTCAGATCCAAAACCAATCCGATACACTCAATACCGTCGATTTCTCCCAAATCCCTGCGGAAAGTAATTTCTTCTCCAAACAAAAAATCTTTTGAGCACGAAAAAATATCCATGACTTCCCTCATCAAAAAATTAATTTGAACAAATCCTAAATGAGAGAATATAAAAAATCTGGTCATTAGTCAACATCACTTGGAAACAGGGTTTCCAAGTAGATTGTTAAAGACTTTTTGCTTCATATCATTAGCAATAATATTCCAATCATATTTTTCAAATACCATTTTTTTGGCAGTAGCAACAACAATCTTTACATTTTCAGGACTATTTAAAATATCTTTTATCGTCTCTGCAATTTGCTCGGGGCTTCTCTTGTCTACTGCCCAACCCGTCGCCTGCTTGTCAGGATTTCTCTTTGCGTCAAACAAAAAATCAGCTATACCACCCTCTTGTGTAGCGATTACAGGAATTTCACAAGCCATTGCTTCAACAAAAGAATTACCAAATCCTTCGGAAAGAGCAGGGCGAATAAAAATATCTGATATTCTCAAATATTTTGGCATTTCTTTGTGACTAACAAGCCCTAAAAATTTTACGCGATTTTCAACACCTTCTGTTTTTGCAAGACTCATCAAATCTTCTTTGTCCGGACCTTCACCCAATACAACAAATTTTATATTTTCTGGTAAATATTTTAATGATTTAATAACATCGTCAACGGCATTTTTCAAAACAAGTCTGGATGTTGTGATCATAAATTTGTCACCTTCTTTTTTATCCAATTTTTTCTTCAATTCACCCAAATCACTTTCAGAATAAATTTGTGAAAAATGTTTTGTATCAACCGCATTGGGAACAATTTCTACTTTTCCCTCAAAACCCATATCTTTTGCCCAAAATCCTAAATAGTTTGAAATCGCCTGAATAACATCGGCTTTTGTAAAGATTTTTACAAACAAAGGATACACAAACCTAACCTTTCTTTTTATATAATCAATTGGGTCGCCTTCTTGAAGTGTTAGTAGGTATGGAACCTCCGGATGAGAAAACTTAAAAAACACCGCACCAAAGCCAGCGTAAGAGGCCATCATCGCCCACACAGCATCATACTGTTTTTCTGCATATAGATCGCCAGCTTTCCACCACGCTAAAAATGGAAAAATAATTTTGTTTATCTTTAAGGGGAAACTCATCAAATCATTTGCGGTCGGATTATTTTTTGAGAAACCCAAACGATACACACCAACATTTCCAATCATTTCATAATCAGGCAAAGCACTATCAAATTTTAAAGCAACCATATCAAATTCATAATCATCAATCCTGTCTGTGATTTCTTTAATCGCTACTTCTGCCCCACCCACATACGGATAATAAGTAGTTGAAAATATTAAAATCTTTTTTTTATTATTTTGATTCATATTAAACAAAAATCATTATGACATTATCAATAATATCATAATGGGTAAAACCATTACTGATTTTTTATTTTTTCAATATAATTTTTAATGCTTGATTCAGCAGACCACCCCAACTCTCTCATCTTGGTCAAATCTATTTTCGAAAAATTTCTGTCCCCTTTTTTCGCTGGCAACATTTCAATTTCTCCACCAAATATATTAGCAATTTCCAATATAGAATAATTTTCTTCGGAACCAATACAGTGTCCGTCTCCTTTTCCTTTTTCTCCAACTAAAATCAACCCATTAACAATATCTCCCACATAAGTGAAAGCCCTCTTTTGTGTTCCAGGAGAAACGACTGTCAATTTTTCATTATTTTTAAATTTTCTGCCAAAGATTCCTATCAAAGTTGCATATTTTCCTTCTTTTATCTCCCTTTCGCCATATACATTGTAAAAATAAGTAATCGCATAATCCAAACCAAACCAATTACCATAGTTATTTACCAAATTAGTATTTGTCGCTTTAAAATAAGCATACGGTGATTGATTTTCACCATCTTCGGCATCATCAAATTCACCAAATTTTGTACTTGAACCGGCATAAACCAAACGAACATTATTTTTACGACAAAATTCTAAAACTTTAAATGTTCCCTCTTTGTTCAATCTCCAAACAAGATCAACATCATCAAAAGAGGTCAGTACGCGTGAATATTCACCCAGATGATAAACAATATCGGGTATTTCTGTAATCAAAGTTTCTACATCCTTTGTTTCACCTTCTATATATTCCGCCCCTTCTATATGATTTTCTTTTTTTCCAGTAAAATAATTGTCTAGAGAAATCACTTTGTTATTTTTATCTTTAACCAATTCTTCTATTAGATGTGAACCAATAAATCCTGCACCACCAGTTACCAAAATTGTTTTTTTCATAATAAATTCTAAATTCTAAATTTTTTTAATTATATTCCCGCTCGCGACAAAAGTGTCCTAATTGTCTTCAAAGCGATTTTCAAATCCAAAACAAACGAGCTGTTTTTAATATAATACAAATCATAAGAGAGCTTGTTTTTTGTTTCATCTATATTAACTCCATGATGTGGATGGTTTTTTTGATACATTTGTGCCCAACCAGAAAGACCTGGTTTTATCAAATGACGAATATTGTAATATGGGATAGTTTCACTGTATCTTTTAACCAAACTTGGTGTCTCTGGTCTTGGACCAATCAAAGACATTTCTCCCTTCAGGACATTTATCAATTGTGGCAATTCATCAATTCTTGTTTTTCTCAAAAAATTTCCAACTTTCGTAACTTTTGGTTTTTCTTCAATACCCCCACCAGCACTTGAGACACTCATACTTCTAAACTTTAACAAATTTATTACTCTTCCGTTTTGCCCGATTCTTTCTCCAACAAAAAATACAGGGCCTCCGTCATCCATTTTTATTGCCAGATAAACAAACGGATAGAAAACGAGAGAAACTATTCCCAAAACAAAAGCAATGATTATATCCATTGTCCTTTTCAAAAAATCATATGCCAGATGGCGGCGAGAAGAAATATTTTCTAGAAACCAATTATATCCAACCAAAGAAAGTGGGGTTCTGTCAAAAATATCTTCGTACACCTTGTACATATCAATAAATCTCACACCAGAGAAAATAAGATTATACAAATGAGGTAAAATCTCTAACACTTTTTCATTATTCAAATCAACAATAACAGAATGAATATTTTCACTATAAATTTTATTAATAATTTCCGTCTGAAAATCTATACCGCCTACATCTTCCAAATTAACAAAAGATACCAGCTCTATGTCATAACGATTATTATTTTTTATCTCATTAAGAAGCTCTGCCATCTCTGCCCCACTTCCAATTAAAATAGCGTTTTGTTTTTTACGAGATCCCAAAATAAAATCTGAATTAAATCTCCAAACAAAAATCAAAACCGAAGAAACAACCAAATAAATAAACAAGTTTGTTTTTGGAGCAATACCAAAGAAAGGAACAAAATAAAAGAATATTATCGCAACGATGCTGTTGATTACTTGAGTATTAAAAATAACCGCTGGAATTTTTTTCTTTAAAATTAGTGTATGTTTTTCATAAAGTCCCGCAACAAAGAAGTTGAGTATCCAAACAACAAACAAAAGAGAAAAAGGCGCCAAGTGCCCCTGAAAAACCTCTTGGTTAGGGATCTCCGCATATCTAAGCAACAAAGTAAACCAAAGAGCCAAACACAAGAAAAAAACATCCCCCAGAAACAAGATTATTGGCTCTCTTTTATTATTTATCATTAAATTAAAGTATAAGGGAAAAATTGCCGAAAATAAAGGATTGGTAAGGAGTAAGGTGTAAGGTGTAAGGATTAAGAAGTGAGTAGTAAGGACGAAGCAATCCAGAAGACGACGTGGATTGCTTCGCTTGCACTCGCAATGACGAAGTTTTGCTTTGCCAAGCTATCAACTATTGGCTATAAGCTATAAAAATATTCTCATTCAATAATTTTAAAATCTTCTGCTTTTAATTCTCCATCTTCTGTATTGTCTTCGCTTTTTTTATCAGATTTTTTAGAAAAAACTGCTCCCCCAATAGAAATTATCATTATGGCAATCAATAAAAATAGCCATTTATTAAAAGAATTCTTGTTTTTCTTGTCTACACCACCAACGAAAGCCATCTGATTTTGTTCTTCCTCTACATTGATCAGGTTTTCTTTTTCTAGATTGTTATTGATGTTTTTTGTTTCATCTTTAATACTTGTCTGTTCACTAGCCACCAAATTTTGATTTACAGCTTTCGGTGATTTCGTAACACTACTATTTTTTTGTTGAGAACTGTCTGCAGAAATATTTTGTATTATTCTATTTTCAATATATTTATCTACGATTTCTCCGTTGGGGTAAAGTAAAAAAATTTTATTTAAATCATTAAGAGAAAGGTTTGTTACCTTTGAAGAAATCATCAATTTTTTATTTGGCAAAATGATAGTGTCTTTTGGAAAATCAAATTTCTTTCCATCTGATTCCAAATGCCACCAAGAAAGATTTAACTCGTAACTGGATTGATTAAATAATTCTATAAAACCTTTGATATTGTCTACTTTTGAAATAACAATATTTGCAGGCAATGCGGAAACAGTCAGTCTATCACTCGCACTGTATTCTCCTGCTGTGATATTGAGAAAAACGACATAATCCCCCGGGTATTGATATGTGTGCAAAACAGACTCTCCTTCTTTGACACTTCCATCACCCAAAGACCAAATATAACGAACATTTTTTAGTGGAACATTTTGTTTACCAACAGCAAAAGCTTTAAACAAAGTATCCGCACCAACAACAACTTTTTTGTCCTTTCCTGCATCCACCAGAATATTTTCCTCCATCAAATTCAATTCCTGAGACAAAGATATTTTTTGAGAAATCGCCGTTTCTTCAGTATCTAAATCTGGGTTGGAATTATCGTAAGAAGAATTATTTGATGTTCCGATAGTCGGAAAAGAAGCTATCCAACTTCCGTTCTTTAATTGTAAAGAATTGCCGTCGCCATTTGCACCCATTTCAGGATTATAGGAAACACTGTCCACATCATTTAAATCAGCATTTCTCAAAATAATTTTCTCTCCTGAATTAGAGAGAGAAAATGCACTATCAAAAACAAGCCCAGAAAAATGAGAATTTGATTGTTTAAATTTGTCTGGATTATTTGCAATTACCGCACATTTGCCACCCAGCAAAACAAGACTGTTACCCTCGGGATAAGAGAAAATTTTATGATTTGTTTCGGCTTCAAACAATTTCCAGTTTACCAAATCTATGTCTTCTCCATCATTACAAATTTCAATCCACTCAAAACCAGTATCTATTCCCTCTAGGTTGTACATTATTTCGCTAATAACAACTTGAGCCTCTGTAAAAACAGGGCTCAAAATAAAAAACAATATTAGAACAAAAATCTTTTTCATCCCGTTAGAGATAGGAAACCATTTTTAACAAAAACTATTTCCTTTTTTTAAATTTATTAACTAGTAAATTTACTATATAAAACATTTTCGAGGTTTCCGTATATTCTTTTAACGTTACCTTAACAACCGATAGCTTCAAAAAATTATATTGCCCAAAAGAAACACCACAACATCTCTAACGGGATTAATTTCTATTTACCTTCTTCAAAAATACTTCTTAAAACATTTTCTGGTACTTCTTTTGGTTTATTTTCTGACAAGACTTCTTCTTTTTCCTTTTCGACATCTTCCATTACTCCTGACAAAGCCTGTCTCAATTTATTTTTGTTTTCTGTTTGAATATCTTGGTTTATACTTGCTCCTTTTTTCTTAATATCAAAACCTTTTTCTTTTTCAAAAGAAATTGCTTTGTTTTCGCTTCTCAAGCTTTCCAATGCTTCTTTAAGAGAATTTTTTCCCTCAAGTACTGGCGGTTGTGGAGGCTGATAAACATTGGGTTTTCTCTCGTAGTTATTTTTTCTTGCTATATCTCTAGGCTTTTCTCTTTGAAAATTTTCTTTTTTCTCCCTTTCATTATGTGCAACTTTTTTAGGACCATCATCAGACCTTTTCTCGATATTTTTTTCAGGTTTTTTCTCATCCTTTTTTGGATGACTAGATTCCAAATCCTCTAAAATCGCTTTTTCAACAGACTCTTTGTCTTTTGAAAAAGTTTTTCTGGACGCTTCTATTACTTCATTTCTAAAAGAAATATTTGGTTTGTGCAAAGGCGCAAGAGTGGTTGCAGAAAAAGGAGTAGAGCCAACTCCGTTTATCATCAGTCTTAAATAAATCTGAGTAAACCCAAGATTCACAATATCATCCGCTGTAAAAGTCGGAGAAAATTCTCTCTCCAACAATTCGGCATCTGTAGGACCAATTCTAAATACAATCATAGAACCGACGTTTCCAAAAACCGCTGCTTTCACAGTATCTGGCATTTGCTCTACATACTGATGGGCCATAGTCAAAGCCAGTTTATATTTTCTCGCTTGTGAAAGAATGTCTGCAAAAGAATCGTTGGCAAGATTTTGAAATTCGTCAATATACAAATAGAAAGGAGGTAACTTGCCTATTTCTTCTTTTGATAAATCAGAACGGCTCATGGCTGAGAGATAAATTTTTGTTGTCATCATAGAACCAAGCAAATCAGCATTTGATTCTCCAATCTGACCAATAGACAAATTTACCAAAAGAATTTTTTTATTATCCAAAATATCACGAAAATCAAAAGATGACTTTGGTTGTCCCACAATATTTCTAATAATTGGGTTTGAGGTGAACTGCCCCACCTTGTTCAAGACAGCTGAATAAGCTTCTTTCCTATATCTATCATCCCAAGATGCATATTCTTGTTCCCAAAAAGCTTTTACTATTGGGTCGGTAATGTTAGAGACAACTTTTTTTTGAAAAATTTTGTCCACGAACATTCTCGGGATTGAAAGCATTGTGGATCCAGGATATTCCAACAAAGCCAAAAGAGTGTTGCTGGTGATGTGTTCCATTCTGTCTGAAAATGATTCTTCCCCCCAAATTTTCTTGAATGCTGACAAAAGACCTTGCGCGACAAGGTATCTTCTTTCTGGGCCAATGTCTTCCATTACATTGAAAGCAACAGGAAACTTTGTATCGGCAGGAGAAAAATAAACGACATCATCAATTCTATTTTCAGGAACATAATCCAAAAGAGTATCTACTGCGGATCCGTGCGGGTCTATAAAACAAACACCGTTTCCGTTTTGAATATCTTGAGCGGCCATATTTTCAATCATTGTAGATTTTCCCATACCGGTCTTTCCAATAACATAAATATGACGAGTTCTGTCGTCTGCTTTTATACCAAATTTAGTTTTTTTATTGCGGAAATCAGTTTCCGCAAAATATGTAATTTGATTAGGATCTTCCATGCTTTAAATTATACAAGATAATTTAAAAATTATAAATGATAAATTTTAAATTATAAATTACGCAAACGAACAAGACGGAAAATTTGCTTCGCAAATTTTCCGTCTTGAATTCTAAATTCTAAATTCTATTTTCTGTCAGCTATTGGCTATTGGCTGATTTTAATGCTTCTCTTGTATATTTATTAGAAGCGCTCCACAACATCCAACTGGTCAATCCCACATCATAAGTAGCTTGAATTTGTGCTCTGACATCACTCGCGTCGTAATCCCCACCATAATCAAAATCTTGAAGCCACGGACGCAATTTTAAAGGAGAAGTACTGGCAGTATTCAAACGAGTAACAGCGCTACCCATCGTAAAATGGATTACTTCATATGGATAATCATTTGGGTTTTTCCAACCATTAAAATTTGGCGGATAGTGAGACGGATAAACCATCGGTGCGATGTAATCAAAGAAAGGCGCCGCATATTCCAAAACTTGCCCAATGTTTAAATCATCTGTATTGGTAGTAACCATACCAAACAAATCAGCAGAAGTCGGCACACCCAGAGTTTTAAATTTTCCACCGATATATCTAAAGAAATCTCTCATAACTTTTGCCTTTCCGTGTTCTGGATCCAAAGCAATTTTTTCTTCACTAAACGGATAATAAATATCTTTCATATTTCCATCTGACGGAAAACGAATATAATCAAAATTTATCTCATCAAATCCCAAATTGTAAGATTCTTCTCCGATAACGAAAGCATAATCCCAAACTTCTTTTGATCCTGCGTCCAACCATCTTATCCCCTTTCTGTCCTGCCAAACACCGCCATCACTCGCTCTCTTTACTGCCAATTCCGGACGAGTTTTTGTTAGATATAAATCTTGAAAGACAGGCAATCTTCCGATTACATAAATATTTTTTTGATGCAAAAGTTCTATAAATTCTTTTATATCTGTTATTTTACATTCACCTTTACCCATATCTGCAATTGCCCCCTGCAATATTGGATTTTCCATATCAAAAGCAATTTTTCCTGTCTCGTCTTTTATATTCAACACCAAAGAATTTAATTCTGTCGTATCAATCAAGTTAACCAAATTTTCTCTAAAACTTGGTGTGCTAGCAGCACAGGCTGTCATATAGATTCCCTTTACTGCTTCGGGTGTTTCAACATGTGTTGCTTTCCAAACTTCTTCTTTTGCAACATCTTCTTTTTTTGAATCGCTTTTACCTACCTGATAGTTTGTTGCTACCAATTTTGGAAAACCAGTATAAGACAAAAAAATTACTGCAACAAAAAAGAAACCTACGAAAATCGGTTTCTTTGGTAATGCTTTAATTTTTTTGATACTCTTTTCTTTCTCCATTATTTAATTAATTTGATTCTTCTGTTGTTTCGGATGTCTCCACTGGTTTATTTTCAAAAAACAAATTCTTTTGAGGATCTCCTGCGCCGTTTTGTCTAAATGTTCCATTTTTTTCAGCGGATGTGGCTTTTCCAATTCTGTAAGTATAAAAAGATTTTAAAAAAATTAAAATTGCAAGAATAGTAACAACAAAAGTTTCCCAAGATCCAGGGAATCCCAAGAAGGGCATAACAATTATAATCGCCGATAAAATAGAAATTAGTTTCATATAATATAAAGAGACTTTAATATAATAACGATTCCTGCAACTATTAAAAGAAAAGATTTCCAAGATCCCGGAATTTTAATAGACGGCATCAACACCAACCCTATTCCTATTAATAACAATACTAAATCCATAATTAACAATAATTATATTAGAAAAGTAACAAATTAGAAAGCCTCTATCATAACCACAAATTCACCTCTTATCTTGTCAGGATTTTTTTCAAAATATTCAATTATTTCTTCTGCGCTTCCGCTAACAGTTTCTTCATAAATTTTTGTAAGTTCTCTGGCAATTACTACTTTTCTTTTTCCAATATGTTTTTTCAATGATTCCAAAGTTTTCAGAATTCTGTGAGGTGATTCATAAAAAGCGATAGTCCTCTTTGTTTCTGCTATTTCTTTAAATAAAGTTTCTCTCCCTTTTTTGTGTGGCAAAAATCCCAAGAACAAAAATTGATCCACAGGCAAACCACTTATGGAGAGTGCCGAAACTAAAGCGCTTGCTCCTGGGATTGCTATTATTTCTATTTCTTTTTCAAACTTCCCTTTCATCTCCGAAACCAAAAAAGAACCAGGGTCAGAAATTGTCGGTGTACCCGCATCGGAAACCAAAGCAATATTTTTGCCGGCTTCAATCATTTCAAAAATCTTATCAATTTTTGAAATCTTGCTATGTTGGTGGTAAGACATTGTCGGAGTATTTATTTCATATTTTTGAAGAAGTTTTTTTGTCACACGAGTATCTTCGCACAATATCAAATCTACCTCTTTCAAAGTTTTAATTGCCCTGAAAGTAATGTCTTCCAGATTTCCTATTGGTGTTGCTATTACGTAAAATTTCATATCGTTTTGACTAAATTCTATTTTCTATTACTGAGCCACCTCGCAGAATCGAACTGCGGACCTATGGTTTACGATACCATTGCTCTGCCAACTGAGCTAAGGTGGCTTTATATTTAAGTGTTTTCTTCACGACAGATAATACATCAAATACCATTGCTCTTCCACATATTCCCTATTTCGCTTCTCTCAATAACGGGAATTCTTTGTGAGACAAAGACCGGATTAAAAGCAAAGCAGTTTCCTTTTAATCCAACTGAGCCCTGCCTGCCGACAGGCAGGTAAGGTGGCTTTATAACTCATCTACTTTAAATTACAAAATACGCTCTATTTTTTGGATTGTTTCGCTTCGCTCGCAAAGACGGATTTTTGCTTTAGCCAAAATTCGTCATACTTACTCCTTATACCTTACTCCTCTCTACTTCTTTTGAGCCATTGCGCAGGATTGGCGTCAAGTTTCTAAATATTTTGTTCGCCACTCGGCAAGCTCGTGACTTCAAAATATTAAGAACTTCCTACCCGGGCTCGCCTGTTTTTCGCAAGGCTCAAAACATGGCTCCGCCTTTCAATCCTGCCGTGAGCAAAGCAGTTTGCTCACTGCAACGCCTCACTCCACTTCGTTCCGTGAGCCATTGCGCAGGATTGAACTGCGGACCTCGTCATTACCAATGACGTGCTCTATCCAACTGAGCTACAATGGCTTAATTATAAGTTAACAGTTTACAGTTTACAGTTTGCAAAGAAATTTTGCAAAAAAATAGTTGAGAATAAACCTTAAAAATGTTATCTTAATTGCAAATGTCGATGTAGCTCAGTTGGTTAGAGCGCGGCACTCATAAAGCCGAGGTCGGAGGATCATTCCCTCCCATCGACACATTTTGTTGAATAAAATGCTTTTATTTGATAGAGTATTGCAGTAACTTGTTGCGGTCGTAGCTCAACTGGTTAGAGCATCCGCCTGTCACGCGGAAGGTTGCCGGTTCAAGTCCGGTCGATCGCGCATAAAGAAAACCACCGATTTTTTAATCGGTGGTTTTCTTATTTTGTAGCGGGAGTTTGAATTGCACAAACGCCTTCAGGTTATGAGCCTGACGAGGTACTACTCCTCCATCCCGCTATAATGCAATAACAAAAATAATACTACAATAAAAGTAAACTAAAATCAATCCTTTTTTGATATCCTCATTTCTTTATAAATAGGGATTAAACCTAGAGCCCCTAGAAGAGCACAAATACTAGCAGATATAAACAAAATCTTAAAACCAAAAGATACTGCAATCAAACCTCCTATTCCTGCTGCAAACGCTCCTCCTAAATCAACCAATGTATTATAAGCTCCCCACTCTATACCTTCTTTCCCTTTATCTATATGTCTTGTAAAAATAGCATACCAAGAAGGGAAAACAACCGCTGCGAAAATTCCCAACAAAAATTCAACAAGATAAAGCTGATATGGTGTTTTTATAAAAAGATAAAGTAGTGGAATGATGCTATAAAGAGCATATCCAAAAAAAAGAAACCAAAAATCATCTCTTTCACCTTTTATTTTGTCTATAAGATTACCCATTGGAATTTGCCCCAGACTTTTTGTGACTAAATAAATCATTGTCGCAATACCAACAATATCAACGCCTGCATTGGGTATTGTTTCAACAATATAAACTGCAAAAATAGGCCCGATCAATCCAAAACCTCCAGCAACAAAAAGATCGGCTAATGTTAAATATCGAATCACAGAGGATACTGATTTTAAATTAAAATATCTTACTGGTGTAATTTGTTTTTCCATAAAAATTAAATATTAAAAAAATAAATAATTTAATAATTCCAAATTTAGATGCATAACGAGAAGCAAGAGCAAAATTTTGTGAGGCGTATTTTAAATACGGTGAACAAAATTTTGCGAATTGCGACAAAGTTAGGCGCTAAATTTGGAATTATTTTAAATAAATTCAAATTCTTCAAAAACTTGTCTGTACATATCTATCACTCTCTTTGCCTCTCTCTTTGTCAAAATATAATTTGAACCTTCATGAGCGATTGCATTTCTAATCTTGTGCGCTTCCCACGCCTGATTGATTGTAAGGAAATCACTTCTTTCTACACTCTTCAATCGCTCTCCCAAGGTCTCTCCATGATAACCCATTTTTCTAGTCATCTCGTCCAAAATAATATCCGCTTCCAAAATCGCTGTCCTCCATTCAGATTGTGAATCTGTATCCAAATGAACCAAAACTCTCTCCCATCTTTCGTTTCTCACTTCTCCCTCTGTTCCTTCCGTTTTAGCAATAACAGCACCAAAAATTTTATCCTCCATCTTTGCAACTTCTTTTATTTTTTTATTGTAATACAAAACAAAATAACCAATCACAAGACTGATAAGCAAAGAAAACATTGCCCAAAGAGGCCACTGTCTCATTATATCGGTTCTAAATTCAACATCGCCAAAATTTACAGAAAATTCATAAATTTTGTAAAAAATATATTGAATATTTATAAAATCAACACCGTTCATACCTTATAGTATAAAGTATTAAGTAATAAGTAGTAAGTAGTAGATGTTGAAAATTATTTTTCGTTAAGAAAATCTTTTCCGATTTTAAATAAAACATTCTCTCCCATCCACGGCGCCATAAACTGAATTCCTAACGGCAATTGTTTTCCTTCTCTTTCTGTAAATCCAGATGGAACAGATATTGCAGGCACTCCCACCATGTTTGCAGAAACAGTAAAGATATCCGCCAAATACATCTGCACAGGGTCATTCGCCTTTTCACCAATTTTAAAAGCAGGGATCGGAGAAGTCGGTGTTAAAATAACATCCACGTTTTCAAACGCTTTAACAAAATCTTTTTTCATTATTTCTCGCAAGGCAGTTGCTTTGTTGTAATAAGCATCGTAATAACCCGCAGACAAAACATAGGTACCCAAAATTATTCTTCTTCTTGCTTCTGGGCCAAAACCAACAGCTCTTGTCTTCATATAGTCTTGTATACCATTTTCCCCCTCTTTAAGTAATCCAAATCTCACCCCATCAAAACGAGCCAAGTTTGTAGAAACTTCTGCTGGCATAATAATATAATAAGTGGCCAGTGAATAATCAATATTTGGTAATTCAATTTCTTTTATTTCGTGTCCCAAAGATTTCAATTTTTCCAAAGACTCTTCAAAATTTTTCATTACATCAAGATCCACTCCGTCTTTCATAAAATGTCTTGGTACACCGATTGTCATTTTTTCTTTTATTTTTGGTTCTTTGATCAAATTTTCCGGAATAGTCTGACTGTCCATCTTGTCTTCTCCTTTTATACAATCATATATAATTTCTGCATCATCAACAGTCTTTGCAATTGGGCCAATCTGATCAAGAGACGAACCCATCGCAATTGCACCATATCTAGAAACCCTGCCATAGGTGGTTTTTAGTCCCACTGTTCCACAAAATGACGACGGCTGACGAATAGAACCCCCCGTATCTGTTCCCAGTGCAGAAAGTGCCCCGTCCATAGCGACAGCAGATGCAGAACCACCTGATGAGCCACCTGACACACGAGTATCGTCATAAGGGTTTTTTGTTACGCCGTATGCCGAGTTTTCTGTTGAACCTCCCATCGCAAATTCATCAAGGTTTACTCCGCCCAAAAACACCGCCCCTGCTCTTTTCAATTTTTCTATAACAGTCGCGTCATAAATCGCATGATAATTTTCCAAAATCTTTGAACTGGCAGTCGTTATCTCTCCTTTTACTAAAATATTATTTTTGATTGCCATTGGAATACCTGTTAGCAATACAGCAGTGCCATCCCTAAATCTCTTGTCTGCTTCATCTGCCTGTTTCAAAGCATTTTCTTCAAAGATATGTAGGTAAGCATTGATGTTGGAATTTTTTTCTTTTATTACACCAAGATAGGCCTCGGTCAATTCGCGAGCAGAAAAATCTCCCGATTTCATAGAATCGTGCGCCTTTCTTATGTTCAAGTTTTTTAAGTCAATTTTCATAAATAAATATACCAATATACTAATGATGCGAATTATACAAATGCAATACAAATATTATGATTCGATACAGGAAAAATTTTCAAAATTGGATGCAGAACGAGGAGGTGAGGGAAAAATATTTGAGCCGTATTTGAAATACGGTGAAAATATTTTTCCCGAAACCGACAAAGTTATGCGACGATTTTGGAAATTTTTTATAATATCTTCTTCACCTCTACATAATTATCTCTAGTTTTCGGTGCTTCTTTCAAAATATCTTCTGTATAAATTCCACTCTCATGTGGCTCTCCGTCTTCTCTCATAATGTTTCGCACATCTCCTGCTTCTCTTTCGGTGATATCAACATCGGCTTTTTGAATTTGATCAATAAAAACCAAGATTGAATCCATCTCTTTTACCATTTTTTGCTTTTCTTCTTCCGACAATTCAATCCTCGCAAGCAAAGCCAATTTTTCTATGTCTTTAATATTCATAATTGTTTTAGTATAAAGGATTAAGGAATAAGTATAAAGTATTGACAGACGATAATATATATAGTAATTTTTTATCAGAAACACTGAGATAAATTCAACAAAAGGTGAAAAGATGGTAAAAGAATTCTTGAAGAATTACTGGTTTTTAACAACACTGTTATGTATGATATTAATTCTTCTGGGGATTTTTGTGTGGAATATTTGGGTAGAGTGTAGATTAGACGCGAAAATCGAATCAATTCGCAACACGATTCACACTGAATGTTCCGACCCGAAGCAATTTTCCAACGGTGGAATCTGTATTCCTGAACAACCTTTTGTCGCCGTCGTCAGAAACGCCGATGGTAACACAGAGCTTGTATGGGGCAAAGAGAACATCAACAAACTTCTCCAATCCCCAGCCCAATCATCACTGCCGGACAAACAATAACATTCGGCAACAAACCCCTAAACCCCGCACTTCGCGGGGTTTTTTATTTTACAAAAAATAAATACGGTAGATAAAATGTGTATAAAAAGTACGACCGTACTTTCTATACACATTTTACTTTTTAATAACAAAAATTGTTTTAAATAATAAAAAGCCGAGGGTGTCGGCTTTTTCTATTTTATTTTATCTCACGATATCGCTCTGCAAAATATCAAGTCTGTCATTTATTTTTTTGATATCCGCACTACCGAGCTCGCCTATAAATTCATATCTTAAATCAAGGTGGCTATATTCTTGTTCAAAAGAATCCACGACACTCAAATTGTTTTTTCGAAAATAAGCACAAGCGTAGATTCCGTCACCGTGTCTGAAAACTATATATCCATCAAAGACAAAAAATTTTCCCTTTCTCATTTTTAAAAACTCATCAGGATTATGATCAAAGATTTTAATTATATTCACTACTCCTCCTTGATATTGATATTCCTAAAAAATCAAATTTCTAAATATGAGTATAAATTAATTGAAAAACAATGTAAACCATATTAACATCAGATGTACGAATGATACGAATTATACGAATGCAATACAAATATTATTTAATTAAACTTAAATTGCGATATTGTAATTTGTGTTTTATTTTATCAATCTCAAAAATTCTTCTTCACTCAAAACCTTCACTCCCAACTCCACTGCTTTGTCATATTTTGATCCCGGATTTTCCCCTGCCACAACATAATCAACCGCTTTGGACACACTACTAGAAATATCCCCGCCCAGTGCACGGATTTTTGTCTTTGCTTCGTCCCTCCCCATATTTTCCATCGTCCCTGTCAAAACAAATTTCTTTCCCTCTAATTTCCCTTTGGACTGGGTCGGACCCAGTCCAGTTTTAATTTTTACTTGTTTGAAAAGTTTTTCCAACAAGTGTAAATTCTTTTTATCACGAAACCAATCATAAATAGATTTTGCGACCACATCCCCTATTCCATATACACTTTCCAAATCTTCCAAACTGGCATTTTGTATTTTTTCCAATGATCCAAAATGCTTTGCTAAATCAATTGTTGTTTCTTCACCCACCTGATCAATAGAAAGCCCCATCAAAAACCTAGACAATTCAACCTCTCTCGCCTTTTCAATCGCAGATAACAAATTGTTCACAGACTTTTCTGCAAACCTTGGCAACGCCAACAAATCTCCTTTCTTCAAAGAAAAAATATCATCGTATGAGGAAATCAGGTTTTCTTCCAACAAAACATCTATAATACTTGGGCCCATACCGTCTATGTCGTACGCTTTTTTAGAAACAAAGTGATAAAACTTTCTCTTTTGTTGCTCAAAAGAATTTTTATTTACACAGCGATAAGCCACTTGTCCGATGATTTTTTCAATTTTTCCATCTCCTCCACACGCTTCTACATATTCTGGATAGTGATATATTTTTTCTTTACCCGTCCTCATTTCTTTCAAGACAGAAACAACCTGTGGAATAACATCCCCCGCTTTTTGCAAAATAACAGTATCACCAATTCTCACATCCAATCTTTTTATTTCGTCTTCGTTGTGCAAAGTTGCACGCGACACAACAGACCCTGCCACAGAAACAGGTTTCAAATGAGCAACAGGTGTCAAAACACCAGTTCTTCCTACTTGTAAAACAATATCTTCTACAACAGTAGTCACCTGTTCAGCAGGAAACTTGAAAGCAATTCCAAAACGGGGTGCTTTGCCCGTATAACCTAAAGAGTCTTGATATTTTTTCTCGTCTACTTTTATTACTACTCCGTCTATCCAATAATCTTGAATCTCTTTTTTCCCTTGCCATTCTTTCCAAAAAGAAATCGCTTCGTTAATATTTTTACAATGTTTAAAATTCTTATTTACCTTGAAACCCAGATCCCCCAATAGTTTCAGTTCATCAAATTGTCTACTTGGAACCTCGTCTTCTAGAGAAGCAATGTCGTAGATAAAACAATCCAACTTTCTCTCTGCGACAATTTTTGGATCCAGCTGACGAATTGTCCCTGCCGAAACATTTCGGGGATTTGCAAAAATTTTCTCTCCCCTTTTTTCTTGGGTCTTGTTCAATTTCTCAAAATTTTTCTTACTCATCCAAATCTCGCCTTCTACAATAATATCTATGTCTTTTTTCAATCTTAAAGGAACAGACTCTATCGTCTTTACATTAAGGGTCACATCTTCGCCCACCTTTCCATCTCCTCTGGTTACTGCGGTTTTCAACAATCCTTTTTCGTATTCCAAAACAATTTTAAGTCCGTCTATTTTTAATTCACAAGTATAAGTCGGTTTTTTGTTTCCCCCCAAAAATCTTTTTACTCGTGTATCAAAATCCTCCATGTCTTCTTCGGTAAAAGCATCGTTAAAAGACCACTGCTGAACTTTGTGAGTGACTTTTTTAAATTCTTTTAGCGGTTTTCCTTCTACTCTCTGTGTTGGAGAATCGGGAGTAATCAATTCGGGATATTCCTGTTCCAGTTTGTATAATTCATTTTTCAAAGAATCCAATGCCTCGTCGGAAATCTCTTGTCTGTTTTCAATATGATAAAGATAGCGATAGTAATCTATCGCTTCTCTCAATTTTTTTATTCTTGTTTCCACATCCTTTGATACTTTCATACCAATTTTAATATGTCGCTCTCAAAGCTCTTTCTACTCTTCTTGGGTTATTTTCATCACAGGTGTTATATCCTCGGGATTCAATATAAGTGTTCTGATTTTTTTTAATTACATAAATCAAAACACAATCATCACGGCTAGGATCATTTGGATACAAATCATCTATGCTGAAAATTGTGTTCCCTGTAAAATCATTTGAAGGACCTTGTCCGAGATCGCCAGCTAACCATTCCCAACTATCCCCTTCAACAATATTGACCCCTGCACAATATATATTAGAAGCAGCGGTAGGTTCTATATTGTCACTGGTCGAGGTAGCAAAAATATGATGCTTCAAATCCCAATAAAAAGCACAGTCCAACCCCGTATCAGATGCATAAAAGGCATATTGTGATTGTGTTCCTCCCGAAGCCAACTCTAGCTCTTTGATAGAAATAAGCAAAATGGATGCACCAATTACAACGAAAATACCCGCAAGCAATACAGCAATCAAAATCACGAATCCTTTCTTTTTTTCTTTTCTTTTTTTCAAAAACATAATTATCTTAAATTATACAAACTTTCTCTTACGGAGAAACTTCTTTGTCCTCTGTCCCACGATATCTCTACTTCTACCGACACCTCTTCTGAATTTCCGTTAACATTTTCAATTCTAATATTTCTCACAAAACCAGAGGGATCTCCACTTTCATAACTATAAAGAAAACTTTCTTGATTTACATCTGGATAATATTTTTTCAATTCTGGACATTCAGTTCCGCAAGAATTTATTGCTGAAGAAAAAAATGGATCCTGCGCATCAATATAACAAAGTCCAGTTTGACAATCCCCCAAAGAAGATAGCCAGTTTACTTCACCTAACAAGTTTGTGTCTCTCACATTTCTAACATACTCCACTGCCTCTTGTGCCAGATAAAAAGCAACCAATTGATTCTTTGCCAAACGAGCAGACACCATTCCCTCTTTTGCTAAAATGAGAGGCGAGATAATTGCAATCAACAAGATGCTGATAGCAACTAGGGTTTCGATCAAAGTGAAACCGGTATTAGTTTTTAGTTTTGAGTTTTTAGTTTTTAGAAAAAACATTTTATTTTAAATTAATCCATTATTGTTCTCTGCGAAACGATTGTTTGCAAATCAAATCTCATTCTGTCCAGATCTCTTTCTCCTGAATATCCACTTACATAAATTTCAACTTTTGGCTGAAAACCATCTGTGCCATTATTTCCTCTCACATAAAATTCCATTTTATCTATTACAATATCTTCTGCTGTTATATCTATAAAAGGACCTCCATCAACACTTCTTTCAATTCTATCATTCGTACTCAGACGATAAATTATCACTTCATTATCTTTAGATGTAAAAGAAAATGCAGTATCCCCTGAACAATCAGCATCACAAGTAAATCCCGTCCCTACTCTAATCTCTTTTGATATGCTTTCAAGCGCCAAATTTAAATTGTTTGAAACGATCTTAAACCTTTGTGATCTTTCGTTTGCTTGAACCAAACTTAAAAGAGCAACAATGCCGACAGTCATAACAACACTAAAAAGAGCTACTGCCACAATAACTTCTACGAGCAAAAAACCTTTATCAGTTTTTAGTTTTGAGTTTTTAGTTTTTAGCAAAGACATTTTATTTTTTAAAAATCCTAAATTAAACATTTTTATTCTATTTGACTAGTGCTGATAGAAATCTGTCCTGTAATACTGATTCTGATTATTTTGTCCTTGATCCTCGGATTTGAGGATCCAACATATATATCAACATAACTACAACCATCGCCACAATCTGCTGGTGAATCTGTTTTTATAATAGCATCGGGATCTGGTCTTTTGAAAGTAACATGGGCTTGCCCTCTATCGCAAATACTATTTCCGTTGATACAAATATCCTTTATTATGTTTCCTCTGGTTATATTATAGACCTCAACCAATTCCGACTCGTCATCATAAAAACTATTATCATCTATATCAGCAAAAAGAATAAATTGTTTGTTATTACTATTCAAAGGATCTGTTGTGAAATACATTCCATAACCAGTATCAAAGGTTGTTGTTCCTCCACTATTTGACCCCAATACATTGATACTAAAAAATTGAGCCTGCCTTGTAATAAGAGCAATTTCATAAGCCAAACTTTCCAAAACCACACCGCCATTGAAAACAGAGTGGTTTATCAAAACTATACTTGTTATCAAAGTAATAATTGCCAAAACAACGAGCAATTCTATCAGAGAAAAAGCTCGTTTAGTTAGTAGTTTTAAGTTTTTAGTTTTTAGAAAAAACATTTTATTAAATGAAGAAAACTTTTAGACCCAAAACATCCCAGTGGAAAAAGAAGATCAGTATTGTCCCCAAGATAAGAAATGGCGCAAAAGGTATTTCACTCTTAATTGTAAAATTTTTATTTATAAATGACAACGACTGTAACTTGGATAACAAAATCAAAAATATACCAAAAACAGATCCAATCCAAAACGAAAGAATTATTGCAGAGAGGCCGTCAACAAGTCCCAAAAACCATCCCATACCCAAAGCCAATTTTGCATCGCCAAAACCAATCCATCTACCCTCCGAAACAAACCACAAAACAGCAAAAGGGGTTGCGAGTATCGGGCCAGCCAAAACTTCCAGCCATGCCAGATTTCCCCATTGAGTAACCAGCATAAACAACAGCGACAAACCAGCGAATAAAAATGCCATACTATCGGGGATTATTTTGTGGCGAATATCGTAGATAGTTATAACAATAAAGATGGAAAAGATAATCCACAAATATAATATATTAGCTAATAGCTTATAGCTAATAGCTAATAGCGTTTCAAAATTTAAAATTTCATTATTGAAAATTAAAAATTGAAAATTGAAAATTAATAGAAACAGCAACCCGGTTGCTGTTTCTATTATCGGGTATTGCCAAGATATTTTTTTACCACATCCTCTGCACTTTCCTCTTTGGATTAAAAAAGAAAAAACGGGAATCAATTCGTACCAATTCAATTTTTTCTTGCAGTTTGGGCAATGAGAGCGACCCATTATTCCTTTGATTGGGTAATTTTCGTCCAATCGCAAAATAACAACATTGAGAAAACTTCCAACCACAAGACCCAGTAAAAATATAAAAATGCTGATATACATACAGTCATTATAACTTCTAAACTAAAAATTTAGAAGTTATAATGACAAGTTAAAAGTTTATAAAGCTGAAAGTCCGTAAAGTTTTTGAGGGAAAACAAAAAATGCCCATAAGGGCATTTTTTGTTTGCTTTAATAACTAGGTTATTAAGGGGCAACTGTATAGTTAGCAACCGGTACTGTAACTTGTGCTGTACAACCAGCATTATTATCAGGAACACTCGCTGCGTTTTCAATAGCAGTACTCAAACAATAATCTGTTGCTGTTCCGATATAACCATAATTATTAGATCCCGGATCAGTTGGCATAACAGGAAGGTATGTTGGAGCCAACGATGCAGCAAGACCCGCGTATGTAGCAGAAACTGGGTAAGCAGTGTTGTCGTTGTAATACATTTCCAAAGCCAAAGATAATTGACCCATATCTGAAACTCTTCTTGCGTCTCTTGCTTTTTCTCTTGCGCTGTTCAATGATGCAAGAACTACTGATGAAAGAATACCAATGATGGCAATAACCACCAACAATTCAATCAATGTAAAACCTTTTTTCATATATTTTTATTTTTTACTTAATTACATGTAATTAATTAATTTTGATAAATAATCGACCGCTTCTTTTTTAAAAGCTTATATATCTATGCCTTATATTATATAACACAAAAAATCGTTTTTTTAGGGGGGTTGTGGATAAATGGGTAGAAGCTGATAGCCGATAGCTAATAGCTTATAGCACGGACGACGTGGATTGCTTCGCCTTCGGCTCGCAAAGACGACAAAGACGGGAAATTTGCTTCGCAAATTTCCCGCCTTCTTATACCTTAACCCTTACTCCTTACTCCTAAATAGTTGAGGAAACGTTGTAGATCGGCATCAAAACCGAAGTCAACAAAACTCCTACTCCCAAAGCCAACATAACAATCATCGCAGGTTCGATCAAAGAAACCAATGCATCTACAGCGTTATTTACTTCTCTTTCATAAAACTTTGATAGCGTTTCCAAAATCATTCCCATCTCTCCTGTTTCTTCACCGATTTTAATCATCTGGATCATAATGTTTGGAATTTCTTCATACCCAGTCAGTGCTTCTGAAACTGCCTTTCCTGCTCGTACTTCTTGAGCAGCTGTCATCAAAATATCACGGTAGATCACATTGTCCACAACATCGGCAGTGTTTTCTATTACCTTTATAATCGGTACACCCGACAAAAGCATTGTATTCATATTACTTGCGATTCTGGTCAAATATAACTTTCTATAAAGTTGTCCCAAATAAGGCAAATTGATTTTAAACCTTGAAAAAGAAGCTTTTCCTGATCCTGTTTGTCCATATCTAATCAAGAAATATCCTCCGATTACTAAACCAACAAACAAAAATAATCCATAATTAACAAGAAAATCGCTGATTCCCATAACAATCTTTGTGAAAAATGGAATTTCTGCACCAGATTCAACCAAGATGGAACTTAGTTTTGGAATAACCATCGTAAACATCAAAATCATAACTACTACAAAGACAACCATAACGAAAGCTGGATACACCAAAGCGCTTTTTGCTTTTGATGTCAGCTCGTAACTTCTGTCCAAGTGATTCGCCAAATACATAAATGTCTCGTTCAATTTTCCAGATTCTTCTCCTGCCCTTACCATATTTACATAAAAATTAGAGAAAACTTTTGGGTGTTTTGACAAAGCTTGAGAAATAGAACTACCCGCCTGCAAATCATCGGCGATAATAGCCAATTTTTTTCTCAAAACAGGATTTTCCGATTCGGAAGCAAGCAATCTAAAAACACGCAAAACAGAAACTTGTGCTTCAAACAAAGTAGAAATCTGTCTTGAAAGAATCACCACATCTTTGTTAGAAACTCTTTCAAAAAAAGAAATATCTCCTCCGAAAATATTTTTATCTGCTTGATCAACAGAAACAATAGTAAACCCTCTGTTTTGCAGAGAAGTAATCACGACATCGGTATTGATAGCATCTATTTGGCCTTCTTTTACCGAACCGTCTTTGTCTAAAACTTTGTATTTGTATAACATTTTATAGTTTTTAGTTGATAGTTTTTAGTCTTTAGAAAAACACAACGATAAATTATTTATAAAAATCAAAAAATTTTAAAAATTGGATAAAGTTCGAGGAAGTTCTGGAAAAATAATTTGAGGCGTATTGGTGATACGGTGAAAATTATTTTTTCAGAACTGACGAAGAAATTTGCCGATTTTTAAGATTTTTTTATATTAATTTTTCCAACGCGCTCTCATTCAACGAAAACTTTCTCGCATTTTCCACAGTAATTTCTCCCCTTCTTACCAATTCTGCCAAAGATTTGTTCAAGCTGATCATTCCGTGTTGCGAACCTGTCTCAATAACAGAATTTATTTCATAGGTTCTCTTTTCTCGGATAAGATTGGAAACTGCACTATTGTTTATCAACAATTCAAAAGCAGGAATCATTCCACCTGAAATACGAGGTACCAGTCTCTGAGATAAAATACCCATCAAGCTTCCTGCCAATTGTGTTCGAATCTGATCTTGTTGCTCCGCAGGGAACGAGTCGATGATTCTGTCTATTGTCTGAGCAGCTGTATTTGTATGCAAAGTTGAAAACACCAAGTGACCTGTTTCAGCGGCAGTTACCGCCGTTGCAATCGTTTCTGGACCTCGCATTTCTCCGATCAAAGCGACATCTATATCTTGTCTAAACATAGATCGCAAAGCGATTTTGAAATTTTCGGTATCCACACCGATTTCTCTTTGATCAATAATGGATTTTTTTGGTTCATAGACATATTCTATCGGATCCTCAATAGTAACAATATGTTCTGCTCTGGTTTGATTGATAAGTTCTATCATAGAAGCCAAAGTGGTTGATTTTCCTTGTCCGACAGGTCCTACTACCAAAAAGAAGCCTTGCTGTTTTTGAGCAAATTGTTCCAAGATAGGTGGCAGATTTAGTTCAACCAGCGTTCTAATTTGTTTTGGTATCAATCTCAAAGCAATTGAAATAGTCTCTTGATGAAAAAAACAATTTCCTCTAAAACGAATATCATGTTCGCCGTAAGAAAAATCGGCTTCTTTTGTTATCAAAAATTTTTCTTTGTTTTCAGGAGTCAAAAAAACATCTAAGAAACCCATTATGTCTCCTTTTGTTAAAGCTTCGTATTTAACAAGTGGAATCAAACTACCTGTCACTCTTATGAAGGGTTTTCTTCCTTCTGACAAATGCAGATCTGAACCGCTTTCTTTTACAACGTGTGCAATTAATTCATCTAGTAGATTATTTTTGTGATTCATATTATTTTTATTATATCATAATCCGAATTTCTCGAATTAACACCTCTCCACAATTCGCTGAATATAAATTAATTTTTTGATTTGGACATTTGTCTGTCGACAGATATTTATTTTCCAAATTTTTTATCTGCAATTTTTACTACAGCGTGCAAAACTTCGGAAGGAATCGTACTGGCCTTGATAATATATCCATCCACACCAAATTGATTTGCTCTATCTACGTCTTCTTTCTGTCCTTGATTTGAAAGAACTATCACAGCCGAATTTTCTGCCAATTTTTGACTTCTAATATTTTCTAACAACTCAAATCCGTCCATTCCAGGCATTATCAAATCCAACAACACAACATCAAAATCTTTTTTTTCTTTTAATTTGTTCACTGCTTCTTCCCCTCCAAAAACCGTTTCAACAGTAAAACCGTTTTCTTGAAATTTCAAAGAATACATATCAATCAAAAATTTGTCATCATCAACCAAAAGAATTTTATATTTTTTTACAGACTCTGTTTTCATGTTTTATATTATATTACAGATTTGCGACTTCTTCAAAAGGAATTTTCTTATCAAAAACCTTGATAAGTGCATCTTGTCTCATTGTAAACACTCCCTTTCTCCTGATATTTTCTTCAATCGCAGTAGAAGAAGCGTCTTTCAAAATAATTTCTTCCAACTCGTTATCTATTTCAATCACTTCAAAGACTCCTATTCTTCCTCTCAAACCAGTTGCACAAGTAGGCGAAGGTGCCGCTTTGTAAACTTGTGCGGGAATTTTTATTTTATTTCTAAATTCATCTGGCAAAGTTGAAAACTCTTTTTCTATCATCAATTTTAAACTGCCTTCAACAGGAATTGGTTCTCCTGCATCAGGACATAATGTCCTTGCCAATCTTTGTGCAATCGCCAATATCAATGTAGGTGCAATCAAATACGGGTCTACTCCCATTTCAATCAAACGAGGAACGACACCGACAGCACTGTTGGTGTGAATAGTAGAAAGCACCAAGTGACCAGTCAAAGCAGCTTGAATAGCAAGATTGGCTGTTTCTTTATCACGAATCTCCCCCACCATTATGATATCGGGGTCTTGTCGCAAAGCAGTCCTCAAACCGTTGGCAAAAGTATAGCCGATTTCCGGTCTTACCTGAGACTGACTAACACCATCAATGTTAAATTCAACAGGATCTTCCAAAGACAAAACATTTTTTGTTTCTCTGTCCAGCTCGTTTAACAAAGAATAAAGAGTGGTGGATTTTCCCGAACCAGTAGGGCCCGAAATCAAAATCATTCCATAAGGTCTTTCAATCGCATTTCTCATTGCCTTCAAATCTTTCTCCGTAAGTCCTGTTTGTTCAAGACCTTTTACACCTTTTTCTGGTTCAAGAATTCTCATAACGATTTTTTCTCCAAAATAAGCGGGGAATGTCGAGACTCTAAAGTCTACTTTTCTATTTTCAATTCTCGCAGAAAATCTACCATCTTGTGGTTTTCTCTTTTCATCCAATTTCATATTAGACAAAACTTTTATTCTAGCGATAACAGCGCTGTGAACATTCGCAGGCAGAACCAAAGAAGTATGCAATATTCCGTCTACCCTAAAACGCACTCTTATTTTTGCTCCCATGTGTTCAATGTGAATATCCGAAGCATTTCCTTCGGCAGCATATCGTAAAATTGTCGCTACAATCTTTGTAACAGGAGCATCTTCTATTATCTTTGTTTCTAGTTTTGTTTTTTTAACAGAAATATCTTCTGGCTCTGTGTCTTTTGCAATTTCTGATGAAATTTCAGATTCCAACTCTGTCAAAGCTTTTGTTACTTCACCGTGCAGACCGCTATAACTCTTTAATACATTTTCATAATCATCTATTGTAATAACAAAAATTTTAAATGGTAAACCATTTTTTGATGAAATAAACTGTAGAGCGTCTCTCGCTTCCATATTGTCTGGATCCAACATTCCTACCTCCAAATAGCCGTCCTCATCAAGACCAACAGGAACAAATTTGTAATGTTGGGCAGAATTTTCGGGAATTTTTTCCAAGACACTAAGAGGTATTTCTCCCTCCGGAATTTTTTTTGGAGGCAAGTTAAAATATTCCGATTTTGCAGACAAAATATCTTCGTTTGTGATACCCATACCAGCCAAAATATTATCAACCAAAACACCCTTGGAAGAAGCTTCCTCCTCTATTCCAATTATCTTGTTTCCATCCAAGATTTCATTTTTTACTAAAACATCTAAAAATCCCATAGTTTATACTATATTTAACCCTTACAAAATCATTTTCCAAAAACTAAATCTTTAAGAAAGGATTCTCTCTTCCTGTTGGTTGATCCTGAAGCTCAACACCAAAATCTTTTAACTTTGAGAATGCTGGATCACTAAAAACATCACCCCTCAGTTCAATTGATTTAATTTCTAAGAGAAGAGTGAACAACTCGCTTCCTATTTTTGAATTAAGTTTTCCTTCAGCAACAATCAAAGCTTCTTCAGCCCACACAAAACCGCTGATTGTTAAAATTAGCCCCAAAATAATTATTGTTTTTGTAATGAATTTTTTCATATTACTTTAACCAATAAGTTTTAATTGTAAAATTAAATTTATAGCTATTTACTTCTTCGGGAGAAACTTTAAAACTCAAATCTGTTATATCTACCAATCTCAAACTGTCCTTAAGATCTGTAATAAATGTAACAAAATCTTCGTAACTGGATGTCATCGAAAAACTTAGCGTTACAAATCCATATTTTGAATCTTGTGCGCCTGCTCTTATATCAGGATTGTCTATTGGTGCATTTAGTTTGATATCACGAATGATGGCGCCATATTTTGCAGCAATGGCGTTTATATCCATAACCAACTTGATATTGTCTACATTGTCAGGAATCATTTTCTTTACCCTCTCTAAATCATTATCAGAAAAAGAACTGTATTTTTCTAACAAACCATCTCTAATAGTCCTCAATTCTTTTGATTTATTTCTTGCTTCATCATACTGCACTTTTTCTGCTTTCAACTCTCCAATATTCTTGTAGGTAGGATCGATGAAAATAACGAATGTTCCCGCAGAGATGATTATTAATATTATTGGTAAGATTATTCTACTCATAGTAAATTATTGAACTCTCTTTTTAAAAGAAATTAACTCTGGATCTACATTGGCGGTAAAACTAAATACAACCTTTCCATCGTTGTTTACATCTAGATCAGAAAAGATCGTATTTTTTATGAAAGGATTACTGCCAAATTTTTCTGCTTGCAAAGCAACCGTGGCATAGTCTTTTGTTATACCATCCATTTTTATCTCGATTCCTTCGTTTGTTATTTTAAATTCAAAATCAACAAACTGAACAGCTTGTAAGGTGCTTTCTTCCAAGGCATCAAATAAACCAGTTAAGTCGGAGTGTCCGCCCAAAAGCATCTCTGCTACCATTAATCTGCTATCAAGTCGGATTAATTGTTTAATCGTTTCTATGTCAAAATTTTCCTTTTCTTTTTCAAGCATTATTTTGCTTTCTTCAATACTTCCCTCCAAAAAATTCTTATACAAAAATGCTCCGACAGCAAAAGTCAGGGTTATCAAAAATATAACCATTGAAATCAAAAAGAATAGATCTATGCTCTTTCTCTTTTGAACTCTCTCTTCAACAAGAGGAGTTTTTTTAGGAATGAAAGATGAATTGTCTGATCCGATAACCATACTAATATTATACAGTAAAATAATTAATCTTTACTTGTGGATAAGATTAGAAAATATCTAATATCCAATTTCTAATTTCTAATGAAATACTTAATGCCAAAAAACCTAATTGTCTTTCTGGATATTATTTCGTGACTTTTTAACAATCGCAATAAATATTAATTGTAATTCGTTTGATTCTTTCCAGAGCAATTTAGCTTCGGGTCTTGATTCAGGAGTTGCTTTTGCCATCATTCTTAACCAATGTTTTGACTCTTTCGCTTCTTTTTTACAAATACCAATCTTGTGTTCAAAATCCTTTCTGGATTCAGCACAATCAGCCTCGCAATAATTTGCACCAACACTCGTGCCAGATTTTATCAACTGAGTAATTACAGGTCTAGTTATTTCATTTTTATGAACTTTTTTACAAAACTCTATTACATTCTCTCCAAATACAGCCGTTCTTTCTTCCAAATCGTAAACTTTTTCTTTTTTGTTATTTTCCATTTTATTAGAAATTAGAAATTGGATATTAGAAATTTAAAAACACCGAAAGATTACATAAATTACAAACAAAAAAAATTACAAAACAAAAAAGTATTTTCCTCCTATTCCATCTGTTGCAATCCCCTCAACGCCAACCCCAGAGCAACGGCAAATCCAGGACCCACTTGTTTTAACAAAGGTGCCAAAAATGCAGGAGCTTCTACCTTTGAAAAAGGGTCGGAGATCTCTACTTCTACTTCTGTATGGGATTTTGCAAATTCTGTCATGCCGTTGATTATAGATCCTCCTCCTGTGATAACCAATTTATCTACATTTTTGTTATATTTTTTCTGATACGCTAAAAAAGTTTTATTTACCTCGCCAAAAATATATTCCATACTTGAATAAACAATGTCAGAAACTTCTTTTTCTGTAGGAGTATTCCCAGAAACACCTACTTTTATTTTTTGTTGTTCGGCATCGGTCGCGCTGATTCCTGTTGCTCTCGCAATATTCAATGTTATATCTTGTGATCCCCTGCTGATAGAGTGAGAATCCTTGATCATTCCTTTTTCAATAATATATAGTTTTGTAGATCCAGACCCCATATCAAGAACAGCAAAATTTAGAATATTATGAGAAACAGCCGTTCTGATCGTACTAAAAATTTCTATTTCAAGAAAATTTAAACTTAATCCCGCTCCAGAGACAATTTCTTTTTGTTTTAAAACAGTGTCTCGGTGAATTGCAGCGACCAAAACTTCTGTCTTGGGCACTTCTTCCCTTTTATTACTATTCTCTTCTCCCATAAAGCTTGTAACTGCCATCTCTTCTTTCGGGATAACCTTCCAATCCAAATCCACTTCGGAAATAGGTACCGGAATATATTTTCTCGCTTCAATCGGAATCATTTGTTCCAATTGTTTTTTGTCCATTGTTGGTAGTTGTATATTGAAAACAAGGGAGGATTTTAATGGTATTGAAACGCCACATTCTTTTGTTGTAACATTTGCTTCTTTTAACAAATTTGTTATTGCTTCGCTCAACTGAGCAGAAGAAAGATTGGTTGCCCTACCTGCCTCAATATTTGCATAGGGGCCTAGTGACAGTTCGCCATAAGTTTCGAGAATTACAACACCATTTTTCTTTTTTAACTGAACAACTTTGATAGACGAAGAGCCAATATCAAGACCCAAAAAGCTGTCGCTTTTGTGCTTTAAAAAACCGATATTGGATAATTTGCTAAAAGGATTGAGCATTATTGTAGAAAATAAAAATTTATTGATTAAATTATAACATATTTTTTAAAGCTAACAGCCAACAGCTTATAGCGATTTAAAATTTAATTGATAAAATTATCAACAATGAACAAATCTCTCAAAAAAATAGTTGAATATTTTTTAGACATTCTATTCCCCAGAAATGAAATCCAAAAGAAACTAGCCACGATGACCGCAGAAGATTTTTTAAACAATATTCCTCGTACCAGACACGACGATAAAAACATCATTACAATATTTGATTATCGTAACAAATTTATGAAAGAGGCAATTTGGTCTTTGAAATTTAGAAGAAACACTCGTTTAGCAAAAATCTTTGCTCAAATTATTTATGACGAAATATTAGAAGATCTTTCCGAGCTCGCTGTATTCCAAAATTTTAAAAACCCGATAATTATACCCATTCCTATTTCTTCAAAGAGAAAAAGGGAGCGTGGTTTTAATCAATGCGAATTGATCGCAAACGAACTTTTAAATATCGGGGGTGATATCTTTACATTAGAAAGAAAAGTTTTGATAAAAATCAAAGACACCATTTCCCAATCACGCACAAAAAACAAAAAAGAAAGACTGGAAAATTTGAAAGGGTGTTTCTCTGTAAATTACAAAGAAAAGATAAGGGGTAGAAATATTATTTTGTTGGACGATGTCACCACGACAGGAACAACACTAAAAGAAGCAAGAAGAATTTTACACCGACATGGTGCAAAAAAGATTATTTGTGTGACGGTGGCGCATTAGATTAGTTGGTAGTTGATAGTTTTTAGTTTTTAGGAGATGGGGTTAGTGGAGTTTTTCAGGCTGGAATTGTAATTGACCCCGCCTTGTAAGTTTGTTTTTGCTTTTTTAAAAATAGAAATCAAAGGTTCTTTGTGCACTGTTTGATATTTTCACTTACCAATTCATCTTAAGCAGTTAATTATCATAAGGACCTAATTCTTTCTTTTAATTCTTTGATTTTTTATTATTCAAATCAATGCCCCTTCCTGCGTAGTACTTTATAAATTCTGACACTAAAACACAATGGTCTTTTTGAGTATTTTGACTCGCAAACCCCGACGGATTATGTAATGTTATAGTATTAGTTTTTTTATCATAGCCAGTAACTAAAACAAGATGTCCACCTCGCTGTGTAGCATCAGCAGTCTTATACCCTCTTATATTTGGGCTTACAGAAACAATTACAATATCACCATTTGATAATAATTTTTGTAATCCTCTAATTCCAAGTCTAGTATAAATCTTTGCCGACAAACCATAATTTTCTATCCAATCAACAAACTCCTTATAATGCATGCCGGAAATCTCTTGACCCTCTTTTTTATATACTCCATGATTTTTTGCATCTTTTGCAAGAGTTACAATTCCTATTTGTTGTTTTTTAAAATGTTGCAAAGCCATTGAAGTACAAGCCATACCACATATAATTAGCACCCATTCCGCATATTCTTCCGGAGATTGTGCTCCTGTATTTTTCCAATTTGGATCATTTGTTTTTTCAACCCCATCTTTAAGAATTTTTTCTGCGTATTCTGAGTGTGCAAACTGACTTACATACGGAATTTTATTTTCAACAAATTCTTTTTGTTTAAAGAACAACACACTAATAGCAAGTTGCATATTTTGGATCTCATTTTTTATCTTTGTTAAAAATTTCATATTATCTGATATTATAAGATAGTATATAAGAATAAATTGAAAATGATAAGAAAACAAAAATACCGCTTGGGCGGTATTTTTGTTTTGGTCGTGTGGGCTACCTCGGGCTAAGTAATGGTAGGATTAAGCAAAATAAGGTACAGTTGGTGAAAAAGAGAATTGATGGGGGTGCTTTAAATCTAAGATTAGAATAAGCAAAAAGGTTGTGACGATTAATTGATAGCTTCTGGTTCGAGGTTCTCTTTAAGGTCTTCGTATAATTTGAGAGCTCCTTTCTTTAAACCCTCTATAGCAGGTATGTCCTCACCATCTTCCAAAATTTTTATGTAAACAAACCCTAAGTTTTGTGGTACCTCATCTATATTTACCATTTTAGTCACAAGTAATGTTCTCACCTGACTATCATTTTCGTAAAATTTATTTTGTTGCAATATATCTAATATAGTTTTTGCCATATTATCAACATCACGGGTCTTATAATCTTTTTTTGTAGAAGTAAAAAATTGAATTATTGCTACAAAAACTACTTTTGTTGTAGGAAATAATGAAGGGGGTTTATTTTCTGATAAACCAGCGGTTACTACTTTTTTAAATGTTTTAAGGCTACTGGATTCTTTTTTTCTAACATATATATCAACACCAGATTTTTTATAAGCTTCCTGTGTAGCTGGAATAATCCCATTAATAACAAATTCATGATAATTTTTCATTTCTTTTTCTTTTTTTCAAAATAAATAGGAGAATTTTCAACAACTGTTGTTTTAGGTCTTTTTTTGGCATCCCTAACAGATATAAACTGCCCTGTTTTAGAATCTCTGCCGACAGTATAGTTTCTTGTACGATTATCCTTGCTAGAGTAATGTTCGGTAACAAAACGTCCAGTGTTTGGGTTTCTATATTTAATATTAAGTTCATCTTTTGATACTGATTTACCTTTTTTATCATAAAAATTAACCCGGGTCTTTTCCCCTTCTGTTTTAGAAACAATAAAAAATACTTCCTCTTTTTTCTTTTTTGTCATACTTATATTTTACACTTTTTGAGTTTGGTTTAAAACTAAAAACACCCGTCTTTCCTGCGGATGCTTTTAGTTATCTTAAAAATTATTTAAGATAGGCTTCAAAATAATAATTAACTATAAGTTAGTAAATTATTTCTGAATTATTTCTTCGTATCACCATATCCTGGTTTAGGAACCCTTTCAACTACTGTTGTGTTAGGTCTCCTTTTAGCATCTTTAACAGGTATGAATTGACCTGTTTTAGAATCTCTACCAAGAGTGAATGTTTTAGATTTACTCATAAAATGAATTTATCTAGGGTTGATAAAAGGGCGTCAGTTGTGATAGAGTAAAAGTGTTAAGGTTTTACATGAACTCGCAACTATCGAATAACCGACACGGGACGTTATAGGAAAGAAATCCCTATTCGTTTAAACGCCCAGAAAAGCTACCAAAAATTGGTGGCTTTTCTTGATTTTTAAACTATCTTATATTTGGAACCCTTGAAAGGTATCTTTAAATGTTCAAGTCTGATTTCAAGGGCCTGTCTCGAAAGACCAAATCTTTCTTCAAATTTTGAAAAGTAATCATCCAAATTAAATTCAATAAGTATAATTCCATCAACTAGACCAATTTCTTGTAGAAAAGATTCGACCTCAATTTTTGGTGCTAATAAAGTTCCTGCGTATACATTAGCCTGCCACTCTCTTCTAATATTTGCTGTATCAAGCTTCTTTTTATTTTTACAAGGACTAGAATCTTCCCATCCAGTGATTAGTCCGTCTTCAGTAGAAAAAAGTGGACCGTGCAAAGATATGTGACCAGATTCATGAGCAATAGTAAATGAGATACGTTTTTGATTAGTACAACCCTCACCGACAATAATTTGGCGTGATTCTGGACGTAGATATCCAAGAGTTTCTTCTGTTTCTAGTTCTTGCTGAATAATTTCAAAGCTAACATCAAAATCCCAAAGTTCCTTAACAAAATTATCTACATCAATTGGAGTTGGAACGGATTTATTATATTTTTCTTGATATTTTTGGCGATATTTTGCGAGATCACTTAAAACTTGAGATTCAATCTCTTGTTTTGTTAGTTGATATGTATCAGCTAACGGATTCCATTTTTTAGTTACTCGTATTTTCATTATTTTTTCTTTTTATTAACTTTTCTAAAAAGTAGTGGTTCTGGTTGCAACTCAATAGAAGATCCTGTTCTCTGAACATCAGCAACATGGTCCTCAAACTTCTCTATTAAATATGCTTGGACAAGATCATCATACTCATTTTCGGAAAGATTATATGCATTCTTAATTTTTTTTATAGAATCTATAGGAGGAAGAACTCCAGATTCAAATTTACTAATATACGCATAATAATGCTCGCCAAAATATGGCTCAAGTTCTTTACTAAGACTTCGGATACTTTTTCCGGGGAAGCGAGCTTCCCTCAAAGATTTTATTTTATTTTTGAATTTATTAATCATGTAATTATTGTAACAAATAATAGTTACAGATGCAACACTTATAAAGTAAATAAAAAACCTTGTATTGTTAACAAACCAAGGGTTTTTCTTTATTTATTATTTTAGGACTATGGGTCTACCGATAACAAGTATCTCCTGCGGAGAGGGAGGGATTCGGTCACAAGTCACTAAGTCTTTTGTTCGCCCTTCGCTATCGCTACGGGCTCCAAAAGCCAAAGTGTTCGCGACCCCGACTCAGAAAGTTGAAAAATTTAATAAATTTTTCCTTTCTTCCGTCTTTCGAATCCCTCCATCGCAGTTAGCGACACAAAAGAAAAACACCGCTTGGGCGGTGTTTTTCTTTTGGTCGTGCGGTGGCGATGTCCGGAAGTTTGAACCATTAAAACGCTTAAATATCAGGAATCTTGACTTGATTATACGAAAATTGAGACTAATTTACAAAGAAAAACCAGAATATTTCGAGGTGCCAAGTTTTGCAGTTAAAGTTTATTGATGTATGCAGTATCCTATACTGTTTTGATAAGGATAATGTATATATCTATTTATCGCTATAATCCGCTACAATCGGCTATATAGTTAACATTATTAATCCCGCTCAAAATCACTAGAAACTTTAACAGGATATTTGAAATCATCTTTTTCTGTCTCGATAACAGTATGAAAGCCAACTTCCCCGTCTTCTTTAACAAACTGCCAGGAGCCTTCCGGATCGTTTTTGAAACCAGCCGCATCTACAATATAAATAAAACCCTTTTCGACACTAACAAATTTACCATCGGGTAGAGTGTGAATTTCTAATTCAAGAGGACTATCTTCACGAATAAAATATGGGTACCCTAGATTAACATTAATATTAGAATAAATTGACCGCATTATTGCAATTGCTGATTTATTCGCCGCAAAAATTTTCTTGTGATGAGATTTTAATTTGTCATCCTGTATTTCATGAATTGAGCCATGGAGTAAGAAGCCGTGATTTTGGCAAAGATAATCCAGAAAATGTTCTGTAGTAATACCTTCTTCTTTCAGCTCCTTTAAATTATCAAGTGAAATTTTTCTGACGCCCTCTGTTTGCGTTTCAAAATACTTTTTATAGAAGCCCTCCATTAATTTTTGCACCTCGATATTTTCGGGAGTCTGTGTCGGCTGTTCTATCTTTGGTTTTATATTTTCCATAAGTTCGAATCCCTTGTGGGTTTATTCATTTTATCAAAATTCGGTTTCAAAATCTATTGAAAAATAAGGGTTAAATTATCTCATTTTTCAAAACTACTGGCGGAGAGGGAGGGATTCGAACCCTCGAAGGATATTACTCCTTGCCACGTTAGCAGTGTGGTGGTTTCAGCCTCTCACCCACCTCTCCATGTTTTTTATTCAATTTTTGTCGAAGGATTTTAGTCACGAGTTACTAATCTTTTTGTTCGTTCTTCGCTACGCTACAAACTCCAAAAATATAAGTACTCTCGACCCCGACTCGACTGTCTCGCTTTGCTCGACATGTCTCCGTCTCTTGATTTCAGACAGAAAGCAAAGAAATTTGCTTTCCTTTCTGCTAAATATTTTTTATAAAAGATAAAAGATATTTAGCAGAACTTAAATCAAGCCTTGCCACGTTAGCAGTGTGGTGGTTTCACCCACCTATTTCCTATTCGCCTATCGGCTCATAACGGAAATTTCTTCGCTTCGCTCAGAATCGGATTAAAAACAAAGCAGTTTGTTTTTAGTCCTCTCACCCACCCCTGCCTGCCGGCAGGCAGGTCTCCAAAATTCAGTTTTTAGTTATTAGGTTTTAGTCTATAGAAAACAAAAACCGTAATAAAGTGTACAAGAGTACACATACAAGAAGATATCATATTTTAACTTCAAAATCTATCTTTTTTAAAATTGCTTAAATTGCCCCAATCAAAAAGAGCGATTATATCGCTCTTTTTTGTTTTCTATATCTTTCTTGTTAATTACTCTTGGTTCAAGATTTCTATTTCAGCATCTGCTTTTAACTCTTGGAGGTATGTTGCAAATAATTCTTGTTGTTTCTGTTGTGTTATAAAAGCTTTAATTTGTTCAGAAATTTCTGAAAGCTCTGCAAGGTTTTCGTTAACAGCAGATTCCTGATCATATGCTGTCTGAATTTCTTCTTCAGTTACTGTGATTGATTCAAGATCAAGAACTTTTTCTAGATATTTTTGAGTAACAAGGTCTCTTTCTATTTCTGTACGCAAAATATCTTCTGTTGTCCCTTGTGTAGAAAGAGCACTTTGATAAGCTGCTTCATCTTCAAATTGTCCCTTTATTGTTTCAATCTGTTCATCGATATCACTCTTTGAAACTTTTGTACCATCTTTTTTAACTGCTTGTTCCAACAAAGATTGAGAAATTAGACTATCAAGCGCTTGTGCTTTCAGTTGTCCAAGAGCTTCTTCATCAAGAGAAGCTTTATCTATCTGTTGTTCAGCAAGCATTTTCAATTCATAAGCGTCAAGATCGTTTTGGGTAATCTCTATACCATTTACACGAGCAACCACTGCTGAAGAATCTGAATCATCTTTAGGTAAGTTTGTATCTTTAATAAAATAAAAGTAAGCTCCAGCAAGAACAACTAGAACTCCTATAACTATTGCGATTAATGTTTTTTGTTGCATATTTAAAATATTAATTAAATCATGGAAGAACTTCCACCACGAATACTTTTTCTTTAATAATATACTTATAGATTAACACGACAACAGCCTGCAACACAAATAAAGCTACTAACATCAAAGAAGCTTATGACCGATAGCGACAACGACGAATGACGTGGACCTGCCTCTTTTCTGGAAGAAAAGCAACGACACGGCAGGCAGGTCGCGTCGTTTCACTCGCGAAGACGAAGATTCCATAACGAAGCAGTCCCCATTTCGTAATTCAAAATACTTTATTCAAAATGCACCTCTATTTTCTTTAACCTTTCTTTTATCAAAAGATACTTTTTCAATTCTGGATCTTTCTCAATTATTTCTTTTGCTTCATTGCGAGCCGATTCTACCATTTTAATATTTTTTATTGCCTCCATTCCTATATCAGAAATACCCCATTGTTTTTTGCCCGACAATTCTCCCGATCCTCTCAATTCCAAATCAGCTTCGGCCAATTTAAAACCGTTTTCTGCTGTTTTCAAAGCATTTAATCTGTTCAATGTTTGTTCCGATTTTGTATCACTAAAAATAAAACAATAGGCTTGGGTGTTACTTCGCAATACTCTTCCTCTTAGTTGATGTAGTTGTGCCAATCCAAATCTTTCTGCTCCTTCAATCACTATCATTGTTGCATTTGGAACATTTACTCCCACTTCAACAACAGAAGTAGAGACGAGAATATCTATCTCCTTTTCTTCAAATTGTCGCATTGTCTCTTCTTTTTCTTTTGGCTTCATCTTGCTGTGCAAAATATCAATTTCATATTCTGGGAAAATTTCTTCTTTCAATCTTTTTGCTTCTGTTTTGACAGACTTAACATTGAGAGTGTTTGCTTTGTCTGGATCTGGTTCGTCTATACGGGGACAAATTACATACAATTGTCTACCTGCTTGCAGTTCTTTTCGCATTTCTTCATAGGCAGTTTTTCTTCTCTCTGGTGTAACTATTTCTGTTATCACAGGCTTTCTCCCTTTTGGCATTTCGTCCAACAAAGTTAAATCTAGATCGCCATAAATTGTTAAGGCGAGCGTGCGGGGAATAGGTGTCGCAGTCATGCTCAACAAGTGTGGGATTCTTTCGTCCTTTTTTGTTATGTCTCTTCTTTGCTTTGTGCCAAATCTATGCTGTTCGTCAATAATCACATACGCCAAATTTTTAAACTCAACACTTTTTTGAATAAGCGAGTGCGTTCCTATTAAAATAGGAATTTCTCCGTTTGCCGTCCATTTCAAAAGTTGGGAACGAGAAATATCTGTCCATGTCTCAGGATTTGTTTTTGAAGGAAATTTTTTACAGCCACTAGAAGTGATCAAACCAATCTGAACATTCAAATGATAAAAATATTGAATAAAAGATTCAAAAAGTTGTTTCGCCAAAATTTCTGTTGGCGCCATATACGCTGTTTGCAAAGCTCCAGCATTTGATCCGTTTGGTTTTGTTGTGGTTACTGCATAGACGGTCGTGGCAGCAACAGCTGTTTTTCCCGACCCGACATCCCCCTCCAGCAATCTAGACATGGCGTTGCCTTTTTCAAAATCAGACAATATTTGATCAATAGATTTTTCTTGAGATTTTGTAAGTTTGAAAGGAAACTTTTCTGTAAATTTTTTTGCAGAATCTTTTTTATTTTCTATTTTAAAAGACGGTTTTTCTAAAGATTCTCTTTTTTGTTTTTGACGAAGTAGCTGAATAAAGAAAATTTCCTCAAAAGCAAATCTTTTTCTCGCCGACAAGGCATCGGATTGTTTCTTCGGAGAGTGAATCCAGATGAGAGAGGTTTTTAATTTTGGTAAACTATATTTTTTTAAAATATCTTCCGGAATAGCATCTTCAATATTATCCAAAAGGCCAGATGTAAAAACCTTTTGAATACTGTGATAGATCCATTGCGATGTGACCCCTTTGCTTTCGGGATAGACGGGAATAAAAAAATGATTGTCTGTTTCTTTGTTAAAAATTCCCGATGTTATACTTTCGGTTATCTCATATTCTGGATTAGCCAAATAAGGTTTTCCTTTTCTTTCACTAATGGTTCCTGAAAATTTTGCGTATGTCCCCTCGGGCAACATCTTTGCAATGTATGGTTGGCGAAACCAAACTGCTTGAATAGATCCTTCACTGTCTTCCAACACAGCTTCTGTCATTGTAATCTTTTTGTAATATGCTTTGGTTGGTTTTATTTTTTTTACTCTGGCATAGATAATTATTTTGTCGCCTTTTTGAACATTTTTTGTATTTTTTATCTCTTCGGTATCACCATAACGAGCAGGAAAATAATAGAGTAAATCCTCTACCGTGTTTAGACCGATTTTTTTCAACGCTTTTTTTCTACTGTCTGGCAAACGAGGAAAAATATCTTCAATTTTTGAGTTTAGATTCATTTGTTATTTTTTATTCATTAAAAAACTGCTTTGGCTCTCCTGATACAAGATGAAAGTGTAGATGCTGTGATTCTTGAAAACTTCCACCGTTAGTTATTATTTTATAGTTACTCTCAGAAAGATTCTTTTCTTTAATAATATCTATTACCACCTCAAAAATTTCTTTAATTAAATTTGTATTTTCTAAATCTGTAAGTCTAGTTATGTGTTGTTTTGGAATAATAACAATATGAAGTGTCCAATTTGGTTTTGTATGATAAAAAGCTAAAACATTGTTTGTTTCTCTAACTTTTTCTATTTTTATTTTATTGTTTAAAACAAAATTACAATAAAAATCTTCATTAATATTCATAAAGACAGTATACAATATTTATGATTTAACTTGTAACCAAAACCTATACCAGTATTTTGCAAAATACTGGTATAGGTTTTGATAATTATTTATTTTGAATAAAACAAAAACAGCAGATACCCTAGGGTATCTGCTGTTAATTCCAGTCAGAGAGACTTTCTTCTGATGATTGAAAATCGGTCTCCTCTACAAAAGCGAGAAAATCATTAAGGTCGGAAAGTATAATAACATCATCATCTCCGTTCGTCATTTTTTCAAAAACACGAGATGCTTTCTCGTACACAGTAAGAGTTGGGTCCCCAAAGATAGGCACCGTAAAAGAAAAAGTTCTGCCTCTCGGACCACACACGAGGGTGATAAAGTTAATACTTTTTAAACGTCTCAAAGGTTTTTTCGGCATCATACGACACCTCATTGTTTGTTGATTTGAGCAGCACAATCTGCCTCTATGGAATTTAAAATATTAAACAAAGCGGAAGTACTCTTTTCATCAAAACTGTTCGAGTTTAAAATAGCTTGGATCAGACGATGAGCTGTCACAGACAAAGTAGGACTAACATGAATAAATGTTCCGTTCATTACATCGTGAAATACAGAAACTCTATTTTCTAATTTTTCTCCAATAGAGAAATGTTTGCCGATAACCCTTGAACCGTCATTAAAGTCAATTAAAACGAAATCTGGCACATTTACCTCCTCTCACATATATTAAAGTATCAATTTCTAATATCAGTAAATCACAAATACATAAACAAAACAACAAAAATTCAAATTTGCGAAAAGATCATTTTTGATATAAAGTTTGTGTATAAATTGAGTTTGAATATGCGCACGTAGCTCAGTTGGTAGAGCGCCGAGCTTATACCTCGGTGGTCCCAGGTTCGAGTCCTGGCGTGCGCACAAAATTAAAAATACTTTTGCTAAAAACCAAAAGTATTTTATTTAATCAACTCGAATTTAATAACTTTTACAGGGCTATTTTCATCAACTGGCCTGTGATAATAACCAGAGTATGTTTCATACATTTCCTTTTCCGATTCAAATTTTTCATGACCGTTCCAATCTTCATCAGTTAATTTTCCAAAAGTAGTTTCATTTACATCTAGTATCTTTGCTCTTTTGAATTCTTCTCCGGTCTCCCAAACCAAAAAAGAAATTTCGTCCCCCGCTGATAAATCTTTGTCGTCAAATAAACGCCAAGTAGTATCTTTCGTGTTCGACAAAATCATATCGGCTAATTTTTTTCTAAATTTTAATGTTTTCATAATTAAAAATTCAATCGCCCTGCCTGCCGGCAGGCAGGTTTGCAAGAACCGGATAAAAAACTTAAACGCTTTTTATCCAACTGAGCTACATGTGCATACACAAAACTTTATCTCAAAACGTCTATTTAATCAACTCGAATATTTTTACCTTTCTTACTTTTGATTACCGACATGGATTACTTCGTTTCACTCGCAAGGATGGGCGAGCTGTCGGCTTCGTTTTCGTCCTTACTACTTAATACTTACTACTTATACCTAGTTGGGAAAACAAAAAATAGTTTTGCTATTTTTTGTTTTCCCAACCCCACGAAAAAGGTATCAAACTTTTTCCGCCCAGACGAACTCCCAAATAAACAATATCACCCATTCCTGGAAAAACCTTGTTTATATTGTCACGCAATTCCTCATCTGCTTTTTGTCGCTCTTCATCCGTTCCTCCCAGCCAATATTTTATATCGTGTTCAACACAATATCCTTCCCAGGAAACACCTAGAAATCCTTCTGGCCACAAAGAACATCCGTCACTTCGAAAATCACTGATCGGGACAGACCTCTCTCCTGCCACTCCTTTAATGTAATCGTTATATTGATTCAAATTTTCAGGGGAATATGTTCTGTCCAAAAAAATCATAAAAGCAAAAAAAATAAGAAAGGTTATTTGAAAAATTTCTTTTTTAAATTTTTTTATTTTCATCCCGTTAGAGATAGGACGCGGACTTTGTTAAATCTCGCACATTATATCTTTAAATTAAATTTAATAAATTGTTTTTGTTAAATATCTCATTCCGTGTCCGCTATCTCTAACGGGATTCATCATGTTTTTTAGACTATCTGTTTTTTAGATTTCCAAAAGAAATATCCTACTACTCCAAAAGTTACAATCGGAGATACCCAAGCAGGAATATGAAAACCAAAACTATCCAAAAGCATAATAGTACCCAAAAACAAAATAGAATACATTGCCCCATTTTTCAAATAGATATATTTTTTAATTCTATCCATATTGCTTACTGTCATCTGACGCAAAACCAAAGCGCCAATTCCGTTTCCTAAAACAATCAAAGGCACAGAAAGCGTAAAGGCAAACGCTCCTAAAACGCCATCCACAGAAAATGTTGTATCCAAAACTTCAAGATAAAAAATCTTGCTCAAATCAGACATATTTCCTTTTCCTGCCACCAATCTTTTTTCTTCCAATTCTGCATTTTGTTTAAATCCATGAGTGATAAAAAACGCGGTTGAACCGATGACTGCTCCAAATGCGAGCATCGGACTAATTTGCAAAGCAAACCAAACCACCACAGACAAAATAATAGAGACGACAGCAAAAAACCAAACTCCCTGAGCATGGAAAAACTTTTCTCCTTTCAAGCCATATTCTTTTGGTTCCAAAAACAACCAGTGAAAAAACAAAAAGATAAGAAATATTCCGCCACCGATAAGTAAAATCGGTGCAGATTTTTCTACCGCTTCCAAAACAGCAGGGTCGCTACTAAATGTTGCCATCAATGCACCAATCGGTCCCAACTCTGGCATCACCGCCCAAACAATAAGCCACGGCAACAAGCCTCTCACAACAACAACAGCAAACAAAAGCCCCCACAACAAAAACCATTTGCGGGCTCTTTGTGACATCGTAGAAAGAACCTCAGCATTAACAATAGCATTATCAACACTACTGATAATTTCAAACAAACAAAGTCCTGCGACTGTTAAAAGTATCGAGAAAAGAACCATAAACTATTTTTTAGGAGTAATGCCGTTAGCGATTAAAAGATTTTCAAACTCTGCTCTTTCAAGAGTCTCTACTTCTACCAATTTAGCAGTGATATTGTCTAGTGCTTTTCTGTGTTCGTTGATAACAACGACAGCTCTCTCCAAACCTTGTTGAACAATTCTTGATACTTCCCCATCAACAGCAAAAGCTGTCTTTTCTGAATGTTCTTTGTTAGACAAATCTGCACCACCAATCATTACTTTTCCGCCATCATCTAGTGCGACAGGTCCAATCAAATCTGACATTCCATATTTTGTAACCATATTTCTCGCCATTGCTGTTGCCACCTGCAAATCGTTTGATGGCCCAGTTGTAATATCACCAAAAACAATTTTTTCCGCCGCATATCCTCCCAATGTCATTGCTATGTCGTCCAAAAATTCTTTACTGTTGTGAAGTTTTTTCTCTATTAACGGCAATTTCAAAGTATATCCAGCAGCTCTTCCACGAGAGATAATAGATATTTTATGAACAGGATCGGAATGTTCGAGAACAGAAGAAACCAAAGCGTGACCCACTTCGTGATAAGCGGTTATTTCTTTTTCTTTTACAGAAAGAATATGACTTTTCCTTTCTGGGCCCAACATTACTTTTTCAATTGCTCTGATTAAATCGTATTGAGATACTTTGTTTCTCTCTTCTCTCGCAGCTAAAATCGCTCCTTCGTTCATCAAAGAATACAAATCTGCTCCAGAAAATCCAGGAGTTCTCTCTGCAATCACTATCAGATTTACATCTTCGGCAAAAGGTTTTTTTCGTGAGTGAATTTTCAAAATTTCCTCTCTGTCTTTTCTATCTGGCAAATCAACCACTACTCGTCTGTCAAAACGACCTGTCCTCAAAAGAGCAGGGTCCAAAACATCTGGTCTATTTGTCGCCGCAATAACAATCACTTTTTCGTTTGGTTCAAAACCATCCATCTCTACCAAAATTTGATTAAGTGTTTGTTCTCTTTCATCGTTTCCTCCACCCACACCCGATCCTCTCACTCTACCCACAGCGTCTATTTCGTCTATGAAAATAATAGAAGGAGCAGCCTGTTTTGCCAATTTAAAAAGGTCTCTTACACGACTTGCTCCTACTCCGACAAACATCTCTACGAATTCAGAACCAGAAATTGAAAAAAATGGCACGCCTGCTTCTCCTGCGACTGCTTTTGCAAGCAATGTTTTTCCTGTTCCTGGGGCTCCCATCAAAATAAGTCCTTTTGGAATCTGTGCTCCAATATCCAAAAACTTTTTAGGATTTTTCAAAAAATCTACTATTTCCACCAATTCTTCTTTGGCTTCTTTCACACCAGCAACATCATCAAAAGTAATTCTTTGTTTTTTGTCTTTTGGATCAATAATTCTTGCTTTTGACTGACCAAAAGAAAATGCTTGCATCCCTGCTCCTTTTACCTGTCTTGTCATAAACCAAATAAAAAAAACAATGAAAAATATCGGAATCAAAAATGGAGCAAGCGCAACAGCCCAAAATCCAAGTCCTGTTGGATTGCTTACCTCTATATTCACTTTGGTCAATTGTTCTGGAGTAACACCGTAATTGTTTAGTGTTTCGGTCAAAGAAGACCCTTCTTCTTTTTTAGAAATCTGCTCTTTACCATCTTTCAATATAATACTTAGCTGTTCTCCTTTTATTTCTATTGTTTCAACTTTTTCTGTCTTGATACTCTCAACCAAGTTTGAAATCGTCACTTCATCAATATTTTTATTTTTTTCTGAAAAATATGAATAAATAGACAAGATTAAAAATAAAATAATAAGACCTGTTAAAATATTGTTAAAAAATTGAAAAGAAATCATCTTTCCGGTTATCTTTTTTTCCGATTTTTTATCCTTTGTCTTTTTGGTTTTATTTGGGGTTTTTATGATTTTCATAGAGATAAGTATAGAATATTGGATAGCTAGTATCAAGCAAAAAATTTTTATAATACTAGATACTAAATACTAAATACTATATACTTTTTCTATGGCTACTTTTATTAGAAACAAAAAAGTTTCATTTGATTATGAAATCTTGGAGAAATTCGATGCTGGCATTGAGCTTTTTGGTTTTGAAGTAAAATCTATAAAAAGCAATCACGGAAATATAGAAGGATCACATATAACGGTCAGAGGCGGAGAAGCATTTCTTTTAAATGCAAACATTCCCCCTTATCAAACAGCCAATACCCCAAAAGACTATAATCCTGAAAGAAATCGCAGACTTCTCTTAACCAAAAAAGAGTTGTCTGAATTGTCTGGATTGGAAGAAAAGAAAGGATTGACGATAGTGCCTATTTCGATGTATAATAAGGGGAAGAAAATAAAGATAGAAATTGCGGTTGTTCGTGGAAAAAAGAAATTTGATAAGAGAGAATCGATAAAAAAGAAAGATACGGAGCGTGATTTAAGACGAGAAATCAAATCACGATTATAAATTTTAGATTTTAAATTATAAATTAAAGTTCATTGAAAAATAAAAAAGAGAAATCGGTCATTCGCTTGCCGTATCCAATCACACTCGTATTGCTTGCAATTCGGGACAAACATTTCGTTTGAGCTTCGGTTCATCCTGAATGGAATGGATATGGCAAGGGGGTGATCGGCATAGACATTTAGTCTACTCTTATATGTGCAAAGTCGAAATGAGTAATTCGTAAAAAGGCTTGTAAAGATAAGTGCAAACTTGTCACAAAAAGCAAAAGCTATGGTTTCACCATATTTCGCTTTTGCTCCAGCATTAGCTTAAGTCTAGGCTGGCGGTCAATCTGTTGATTGTTTGGTAAACAGAATGATTGTCATATCACCAAACTAGAAAATAAATCCGCTTCGCTTTATTTTCAAAATCAAGAAGATCGAGATTTTAAGGTTTTGTTTATTTATTACTTAACTTCTTTAAAAACCAAAAAATATCCTACACTTTGTAGACTCATATAAGAACGCTATTTGCACGCGAGTTCGATTCTCGCCACTTCCACAATTTAAAAACACTGCCTTTAAAGGCAGTGTTTTTAAATTGTGGAAGTGAGCAAGGCAACTGCTTGCCTTGCGTGCGAGAATCGAAAGTCGGAACATGTTGAGCGAAGTGAAACAGTGAGACGGGGTCGCGAGCACTTAGGCTTTTGGAGTTCGCAGCGAAGCGGAGAACGAACAAAAGACTTAGTGACTTGTGACCGATTCTCGCCTACTCTCTTAAGTCCCAAAGCACCTAGCTTTGGGGCTTTTGATTTTGTAAGAAGTGGCGAGAATCGAAACGAGCGAAGTATGGAGGAGCGAAACGACGAACACGAGCCTGCCTGCCGGCAGGCAGGCGAGCGGGGATAAAAAACGTTTAAGTTTTTTATCTGTTTTTTGCGAAGCAAAAAATTTTCTTAATTGAGTGAAACGAAATAGAAAATAGGAGGAACAGAGTTCTTAGTGAAGACGAGTTCCGAGCTTGTCGAGGGACGAAGTCTGAACTTAGAACTGGAGACCGATTCTCGCCCAAAAGACTTAGTGACTTGTGGCCGATACAGACCACCTCCGCCAGAACATAAAGCAAATTAAAACCGTCTGAACTGTACCCCAAAAAGTGGGCACTTTCGTGCCCACTTTTTGAGGTACAGTCAACAGAGCGGTTTTTTAACTAATATTCAATACATGTTTCTTTTTTTTCTCCTTCACAAAATGAACAATTTCTTTTGATTCTGACATAATTGTCCTCTAGATTGTAATTATAATAAGAAGTTCCTCTACATCCACCATCACTTATTTTTCCTTCCATTTTCATTAAACCCTCTGAAACTCCAACAACATTGCGAGGCGGGGTACTCCACAAATAAATTTCTTTTGCTTGTTCAGGGGCATTTTTAAGATAAGATTCGTTCGTAACTAAATACCACGGTGTATTTTTACCTCCATTTACATCTTCTCTTACAACAAATTCTAAAACATCATTATATACATCGTATCTTAACAATTTATGCTGATAACCCATATATACTCCACCAATAACAACAATTATATAATTATCAGATTCACATATAGTGCTGACATCCTCAACATCGACCTTACCAAACTCAACAATAAGATCTTGGTAAGAATTATATCGAGATGAATTTTTTAAATACAAATCTTTTGCTTCTTCAACCTCCAAAACATTCAAGTCAGAAATCCTGTCAGAAAGATTTTTATACCAAGAAAACTTTTTGTAGTTATCCAAACTTTGACACTTACTTAAACTAAAATTAGCCTCGGAGATATTTAAAAAAGGCTCTCTCGCTTCTTCAGCCTTAATTTCACCATTCAACACGCCTTCAACATTTGTGTTTTCTTCAATAATCTCCGCATTATCCAAATTTGAATAATAATAATAACCACCCCCAACCAAAACAGCCAGTACACCAACAGCTATCAACACACTTATTAAACCAAAACCTTCTTTATTCATATACTTTAGTTAACAATATGTAATAAATATATAATAACCAATATTACTGAATTAAACCACAAACTCTATCCCCTTTTTATATTCCTGTTTTGATATTAATGTAACTCACCCCTAATTGACCATTTACCTCTATCGTGTTAAATTAAAATTTAGAAATCTGTTCCTATTTTAAATAATCCTATTTTTTTAAAAAGGAGTGTGTTGCGATGAACAATGTCCTCGTCTTTCCCGTAACAGTCGAAAAAAAAATAATTGAAGCAGAAACCATTTACAATTTTTTAAATGAGGAAAAGACCCTCGAAGTAAAAATAACTGGAATATTTTTCTTTGAATTTCATGTGTTAGATGTCATAGAATTTCTTGCGACAAATTTAATAATTGATAAAGAAAAATGGATCGCCAAACCAAATATTCCATTTTTTTCAAACAAGACCCTGACATCAACAATTATCCTTGAAAAGATTGCCTAAACCCCAAAGAAAACTCTGCGGGGTTTTCTTTTTTTTACTATCAGCTATTAGCTTGTGTATATTTGCTTTTTGCTTATTTCAATGACACAATGATTTTGATGAAAAAACTACAAGATAATCCCAAATACGACCTAATCGTAATCGGTGGTGGTCCGAGCGGTATGATGATGGCTGGTAGAGCTTGCGAATTGGGTGCAAGGGTTTTAATCTTGGAAAAAAATAAGCACCTCGGAAAAAAACTACAGATAACCGGCGGAGGTCGTTGCAACATCACCAACGCCGAATTTGATGTGAGAAAATTTTTAAGCAACTTTCCTGAATCAAAAGAATTTCTTTTTTCTCCGTTTTCAAAATTCTCCGCAAAAGACACTTTTACTTTTTTTGAAAAGAAAAAACTTCCCCTTGTTATAGAGGCAAGAAAAAGAGCATTCCCCCAATCACAAAAAGCAGATGACGTTTTTAAGGTGTTAGAAAAATATATAAAAAAAGGAGAAGGAGAAATAAAGACAGACGTCCAAGTAGTAAAAATGAGTAAAGAAGGAGATAAAATAATTTCCGTTGAAACAAAATCGGGAGAAAAATATTTTGCAAAGAATTTTGCAATCGCCACGGGCGGAGCTTCTGCTTCGTGGACAGGTTCAACAGGAGACGGATTTAGATGGTTAAAAAAACTGGGACACGCAATTAAAGAACCAAATGCAAACTTGGTTCCTCTTACGACAAACGACAAATGGATTCACCGAATTTCTGGACTAACCCTTTCTTTTATGACAATTCGTTTTATCCAGAACAACAAAACAAAACTAAAAAAGACAGGAAAAATTCTTTTTACTCATTTTGGTATCTCGGGACCTTTGATTTTGAATTCGGCATACGAAGTAAAAAAACTTTTAGAAAAAGGCCCTGTGACTGCCTCTATAGATATGTTTCCTGACACAGAAGAAAACGATCTAGATAAAAGAGTATTGAAACTATTTGAAAAAAATAAAAACAAAGTTCTAAAAAATATTTTTCCAGAACTTGTTCAAAAAAATCTAGCGATTGAAATATTGAATTTACCAGACATCAACCTGTCAGAAAGAGAGGCAAACTCTATTACCAAACTTGAGAGAAAAAATCTGGTAAGGAAACTTAAAAATCTGAGCTTTGAAATCACTGGTACGCTGGGACTTGATAAAGCAATCATCAGCGATGGCGGGATTGTTTTGGAAGAAGTAAATTTTAAAAACATGAGTTCAAAAATTTATTCAAATCTATATTTACTAGGAGATGTCTTAAACATCAATCGTCCCTCAGGAGGATTTTCTCTTCAACTGTGCTGGACGACTGGGTGGACAGCAGGAACAGATGTTGGAGAAAAGGTGGCACAAAAAAAGAAAAATTGATATATTGTTTAATAGAAAATATCTTATCAATTTTGAAAGGAGGTTCTTGTGAAACCAAAAAGAGAGTTTGGACTTGTCCCTGTTTTGGTACAAATTGAAAGAACAGATTCTTTTATAAGAAATTACAAAGGTATGATTGTTCTTGGAGAAAAAATTATTTTCCATTTTGATGTATTAACAACACAAGACATCAGAGACTGCTCGGTAAAATTAAAAAATAATCTCAATATAGACAACAGACTCCTTTGTATGTCGATAGAAATTAAAAATTCTTCTGGAGAAAAGATTTTTCTCGACAAAATCAAGTATGATTTTTTTTACAACATTCTTGTTGATCACATTGGCCGACTTGAATATGATATTGAATCAGGTAATTTAAACAGACGACGCCCTTTAACAAGGCTGACAACCGACGGGTGGTTTAGCATCTATCCCTCCCGAGAGACAGACTGTTATACTTTGGCCATCTCTTCTAGAAAAATTCCCCAGGATATTAAAGAGTGCGAGACACTTTTACTTACCTAACCCCTTCGGGGGTTTTTATTTTGGAAAAAAACAGAAAAACAAATAAATACGCAACCACCATAAACCAAACAGAGAATGTTGGTATGTGAATTGAGGCAAAAGGCAAAGAAGAGAAAAAATCTACAATTTTTAATTCATAAGACAATAAAACATAAGCAATATAAGAAAAAGGCGCAGCGAGAACAGAAGAAAATAATCCCACTACAATACTCAAAAAACCAAATAACATTGTAAAAGGAATAAAAGTTAAAACAAGCAAATTGACAGGAACAGACACAACAGAAAAATCTCCCATCATATACAAAAGAAGCGGTAAAACAAAAATCTGAGTAGAAATGACGGAAACAAGGGATTCCTTTATTTTAAATTTTTCAGGAACAAGACTAAAATAATTTTCTATTTTAGGTGACAAAAAAATCAAACCAAATGTCGCCATAAAAGACAGCTGAAACGAAGCATCAAAAACAAGTATTGTCGGGTTATGCAAAACCATCAAAAAACCCGCCAAGAAAAGTGTTCTTGTTATTTCATTTACCCTACCAGTTGCTCTCGCCAACAAAACCAACAAAGCCATAACAGACGCTCTGACTATTGTGGCGGACGCTCCTGTCATTATTGCAAAAAATATAATACTTATGGCTCCGACAAAAACAGAAAGTAGCCCAGGCAAAAAAGAAAATAATCCCATTATGAAATCGGCGATAATAGTAATATTGTAGCCAGATAAAACCACGATATGTATCAAACCAACTTTACGGAAATCATCTTGCAGATCTTTTCCCAAAGATTCTTTCGCTCCAATAATCAGACCACTCAACAAAGATGAGTGCGGTTCGGGAAATATCTCTCTTGATTGTTCTATAAAAATATTTTTAACTCGAAACAATTTTTCTTTTATAAAGTTTCCATTACCCGAAGAAACAAATTTTGTTTTTGGATAAAAAATTTGATAATTTATATTGTCTTTCGCCAGATAAGAAACATAATCAAATTGACGCTCTCCATCAGCATTAAAATTTTTTGGTTTATTTAAAATTCCACCAACTTGAATCAAGTCGCCATAATTGTATTGCGGGTACTGATCAACAATCGCAAGAATATTACTTTTTGTTTCTATTTCCTCTCCATTTAATTTATGTATTTTCAACTTTAATTGTGTATTGCTTTCTCTTGTGTCTGGTTCATCTATGACAAATGCATCAATAGAAACACTTTGATTTAAAAAATTGTTTAAGAAAGGTTCTGTTTTTTTAAAATCTGTCAGATCAAACCTCCAGACGCCTATTCCTGCTGACAAAAATAAAAGACTTACAAAAATTATTTTTTCTTTTTCTTTCGGATTGCCCAAAAGAAAAAACATAAAAATCGCCCAACTTATCAAAATCAAAAATAAATAAAATGTTTGCCCCAAATTAAAAAAGGAACAAAATGCTACACCAGAGATGAAACCAACTAACACTGAATATAAATAATTATCATTCATAAATCAGAATTAAATCTTAAGAATTAGGAAGGAGTATTAGGTAATATTACGAGACGATCTAACTATCCCAGACAACAATCTAGTCACATCCATTATGTCTTTTTCTAATCTATAAAAATCTTCTTTGTTTATATAATCTAGGTCTCTAGATAAAATAAGTTGAGTTTTTAATTCTAAAACCGACCCTTTTGATATAGCATAAAAATGAGCCTTATCTTTTGCTGTGCTTCTACCAAAACCTTCTGCTATATTTGAGACTATGGAGACAGAGCATCTTCTCATCTGGTTTGTTAGACAAAATTTTTCGTCATCAGGAAATTTTTTAGTCAATTTATAAATATTTAAAGTAATTTCGTGAGCTTTTTTCCAAACTATTAAATCTGTAAAATCTTTAATTTTATTTGTCATTTATTTAAAATAATAAATCCTAATTCTAATACTATTCCTAAATTCTAATTTTTTTCGTCCATTGCCTCATTTGCCAATTTGTCGGCTTCGCCATTTTTTGCACGAGGAATGTGAACAAATTTAATATTTGAAAAATCTACTTTCAAATTGTTTACCCTTACGAATTGCTCAAAAAGAGCCGGTTGCTTTACACGATACTCGCCTTTCATTTGTTTCACTATCAATTCACTATCCATCCTAACTTCAATTTCGGTACTTTTAGAATTTTTACCCAATATTTTTTTTACACCCTCCAACCCTAAAATAAGTGCTTCATACTCCGCCCAATTATTTGTTTGGATCCCTAAAAATTTTTTAATTTTTTTAATTTCGTTTCCTTCTGCATCGGTAATATAAACACCCGCCCCAGCAATGCCTGGATTATTTCGAGAGCCTCCGTCTGTATAAATAATTATTTTCATAAAAAAATTATATCATACTATTAATTACAAAAATCCTCTGTGCTATCAAAAACACAGAGGATTTAAAGTCTCTAAAAATTATTTTCCAATATAAACGAATCTTCTTACACCGCTTTTATGAAGTCCGATAAAATCATCCTCCAATCTACCCCAAAGAGTACCTTTTGGATAATCTCTAGAATCATACAAAGACCTATAAACAACGATCCACTCTTGGGTTTTTTCTCTAAAACCCAAACCAACTGTTTCGTACTCACCCCCCTTAAAATGTCGATAGTGTCCGTCCAATAAAATATCTTTTTTTACTTGTTGATGAAGTAATATTATTGCCCCAAAAATATCTTCAGGGTTTTCGGTATTGTGAATATTGTCAACAAGAAGATGACTTAAAGCTATAAAAATATTAGATATTGGTTTTCCTACTATTTCTAATTTTTGCACAATAATCTCCTTTAATTCTTGTTAAGGTTTATTTTTCTAAATTAAGTTAATCAAAAAAATAAGTGGTTTGCAAGGTTTTTGCTTATAATAATATTGCCCGACACTGTGCTGGCACAGTGTCGGGCAAATTTTAATCTTCAATTTGAGAGAGAATCTCCAAAAGTTTCTCTCGTGCTTCCAAGCTAAGAGGAATCTCCAGATGAGCGATTTTTGCAAAAGCCAGCAATTCCATATTGGAGGCGTTGGATATACTTACAGTTCTTGCGTTACCATTCCTTGAAAAAACCAGTTCACTCAAACCAAGTTCATCCCTAAAAAAATCACACAGGGGGCTAAATTTTTGCACCGTCAAAAATACTTTGTGGATAAACCTTGCGTCAGTTGGTTTTGCATAATTCATATATACCTCTCAAATATTAAAGGATTCTTTTCTATTTCCAATTAGAGCAAAATGGTTAAACAAAGTCAACAATTCTCAATCTTAATTCATTTACATTCCTAAAAGTGCTTTTCTCCAAATTAACAACCAAACTGATTTTGTTTCCCCTTTTGAAATCTATTTTACCCTCGCCATTTTCATCAGCAAAAAATTGTATTGCAGAAATATTTTGCCCCCGACTATTTTTAAAATCCAACCCTAAATGATTTTTTTGTTTTCCAAAAATTTTTACATTAAAGATTTCAATATTTTCAATCAAAAATGTTGGTTTTGGATTGTCTACACCAAAAGGAGCCAGCTGTTCAATTATTTTATAAGTATCCCAATTTACATCGTCCAGTGATATTTTTTTATCAATAAAAAATTCTATCTTCTCTGTTGTTTTTGAAACATTTTTATGAGCTTCGTTTAATTTTTCTTCTAACAAATGAATATTATCATTTAAAACAGAAAACCCTCCTGCCATTTTGTGGCCCCCCACATTAACAAAAATATTATTCTCCACAAGATTCATCAATTCAACCACATCAACAGTTCCACAAGAACGACACGAGCCTTTTATTTCACCGTCGCCACCTCTACCCCAAACAAAACAAGTTCTTCGATGTTTTTCTACCAAAGAGCTGGCAACCAAACCAGAAACCCCCGGATTCCATTTTGGACTACCGATGACAATAACATCTTTGATATCTCTTTCTTTCAATTTTTTATTTGCCTCTCTAACCATAGACGCTACTAGTGTCTTTCTCTCCTTGTTTATTTCATCCAAATGTTTTGCCAAACTGCCGGCAGTGATTTCATTATCGGCTGACAAAAGTTCAAATGCTTTTATTGGATCTCCCATTCTGGACGCTGCATTAATTCTCGGAGTAACCATAAAAACCAAATCATCTTCATTCAGATTTTTTTGGTCAACTTTTGTTTCTCGGAGCAGATGAATCAATCCGTGGCGAGGAGACTTTCTCAAAACTTGCATACCAAAATAAGAATAAACTCTGTTTTCTCCTTTTAGAGAAACCATGTCAGAAATTGTTGCAAGACCAACCATATCAACGAGCCACTTTTCCCAACCCTCTTTGATTTCAAATTCTCCTTTTTTTATCAGTGCTTGAACAAGTTTAAAAACCACCCCGCTACCAGCCAAATTTTTATCGGGATAATCACAATCAATTTGCTTTGGATTTAAAATGGCATGTGCTTCTGGCAATTTTTCACCAACAATATGATGATCGGTAATGATCACATCTATTCCAAAATCTTTGGCTTTTTTTGTTTCTTCAATGTCTTTGATTCCACAATCAATAGTAATAATCAAATCAAATTTTTGCGAAGCAAATTTTTCCACAGCTTCCAGATTTAAGCTGTATCCTTCATCGTGTCTGTGCGGAATATAATTTTTAAAATTTTGAAAACCAATCTTTTTAAAAAAATCAAATAGCACGACAGCCCCAGGAATACCGTCTGCATCATAATCACTGTAAATTAAAATTTTTTGATTTTTTTCTATTGCATTCAAAATTCTATCTACTGCCTTGCCCATATCTTTCATTAAAAAGGGATCGTGAATATCACGATAATAATCTGGCTTTAAAAATTTTTCCGCAACTTCCCTAGCTTCTATTCCTCTATAAAAAAGAAGAAGCCCCAATAGCTCTGGATATACGGCAAATTCCTTTTTAACCTTTTCTGGTAACTCAATGTTTCTAATGGAGTATTCTTTCATTTGAGTATTTTAACATAAACAAGTTTACAGTAGACAGTTTACAGTAGACAGAAAAATGAGTACGAATTTTATGGTAAAATATAAAGATATGGAAAACTGTTTGTTCTGCAAAATAATAAATGGAGAAATCCCATCACTAAAAATTTGTGAAAATGATAGAGCGGTTGCCTTCATGGATATTTCATATGTAAACAAAGGTCACAGTTTGGTAATACCCAAAAAACATTCAGAGAATATTTTTGACATAGAACAAGAAGACCTTAACACAACAATGGAAATCGTCAGAAAAATATCAAAGATTGTTAAAAAAGCGACAAAAGCAGATGGAGTAAACATACATATAAATAACGGAGCTGCGGCGGGCCAAGTTATTCATCACACCCATATCCATATAATTCCTCGTTTCAAAGAAGATGGTTTAAAAATGTGGAAATCTAATGAATACAAAGAGGGAGAGCGAGAAAAAATTTTTAAAAAAATTAGAGAACAAATTTAAAAAAATCCACATTGAGTGGATTTTTTTAAATTTGTTCTATTTCAGTGCTTCTATACCCGGAAGTGTTTCATTCAACAAAAAAGCCAACATTGCACCCCCTCCAGTAGAAACAAAGGTAAATTTATTTTCTATTCCCAATTCTGAGATAACAGCAGTCGTATCCCCTCCACCCACAATAGATTTTGCGTCTGAATTTGCAATCGCTCTTATCAAATCGGCAGTTGGTTTTCCAAAACCTTTTTCATAATCACCGAGCGGTCCATTTAACAAAACAAATTTTGCATCGTTCACATACTTTATCAAGTGTGAAACCGTTTCATCTCCAGCATCCAATATTTTTTCATCATTTAAAACTTCGTTTGGTTTTTTCATCTTTATACATCCCCCGTCATTTCTTACCACAACATCTGTTGGCAAAATTATTTTTTTATTATTAACCAAACTACTCAAATTTATCTTTTCTTCCGATATGAAGGATTTCCCAACATTCATTCCTTTTTCTTTGAAGAAATCATTTGCCAAAGCACCTCCAACAAAAACATTGTCGGCAATCTTTAACATCTTTTCTATCAAAGACAACTTTGTTTTTAATTTGTTACCGCCAATAATAAACAAGAATGGATTTTCTGGCTGAAAACTTTCTGATAACATTTTTATTTCTTCTTGAAACAAAATGCCTGAATAACTTGGTAAAAACTTTGGGACACCAACAATGGAGGCATGTTCTCTGTGAGAATTTGCGAAAGCTTCGTTTACATAAATATCTCCCAATCGAGCAATCTGTTTTGAAAAACTCTCATCGTTATTTTTTTCTTGGGGGTGCTGTCGTAGATTTTCCACCAAAACAACATCTCCTTCTTTCATATTGTTTACAAAAGAATCTGCATCATTACTCAAAACATCTTTTATAAATCCAATCTCCATTGTTTTTTGGAAATAATTTAAAACAGGTAAAAGTGTTTCTGTTGTTTCTCTTCCAATGTGACTAATGATAATTATTTTTGCCCCTTCTTCTTTCAAGAAATTAATCGTCGGCAAAATTTTCTTTATACGAAAATCGTTAAAAACAACCCCGCCTTTAATCGGGATATTTAGATCAAGCCTCAACAAAACTCTCTTTCCCCTCAAATCTTTTACTTCTCTAATATTTTTCATCCCGTTAGAGATAGGAAGTCATCTTTAACAAAAAGTGACTTCTCTATTTTTTAAATAATTACTAATAAATTCGTATTGTTATATATCTCCGTGACTTCCGTATATTTCTTATAAATTTGTCTAAACAATTTACTGTTCCAATATATCACATACCCGAAAGAATCAATTTAACATCTCTAACGGGATTCATTGGATTAATTATAACCTCTTATGCAAAAGAGCTAAACTGTTGACAAATATATCAAAAAGTATATAAATAATTTAGAATTTTTTGTTTTCAACTATTTCATTATAAGGAGACAGTATGATCAGGCACCCAGAGGATAGACTATTACTAATCCAATTTCTTTGTGTTATTGGACTTGTATCAGGATTGATAGCATTTGTATTATTTCTTACTCCGAATAATATCCCTAATCAAAAAAGTGAAGAAGAAAAACTGAGTATTCTTCGTCAAGTTGATGAGGATCCGTATTATCCAAAAGAAAAATATATCGTCTTGGAAATTGTAAAAAAAGAATTTATCTCAAAGGTAATAGCGAGAAGGGTAAGCGATGGATTTATGATATCGCCACTCTCTTTCATAGAAGATTTAAAAGCTGGCGACAAAGTATATGTCGGAGCAATTCAAACTAAAACCAGTGAGGTCGGCAACACGCAGGTCGTGAGTGTCGTCATCAAAAAATTATAGGGCTTTTCAATTTCAAAAGACCGCACATCAGTGCGGTCTTTATATTTTTTATCCCGTTAGAAATTTTAATATTAATAATTAAATAACTTCTTCAAAACAAATATTTGATATTAGATAAAATCCCGAGTAATTAAAAATTTCTAACGGGACAAGTTATTATATCTTGTTAGCGATTTTTAGTATCAGACCAAAGTCTTCTATATCCAAACTTGCCTTTCCGACAAGCAGTCCGTCAATCTGTCCATTCACAAAAATATCTTCTGCATTTTTTGGATTAACCGATCCTCCGTACAAAATTTTTGGCAAACTTGTATTTATTCCATATTTGTCAGACAAAACTTTTTTTATAAAAATTGTCATCTCATGCACCTCTGCCGAAGACATTGACTGCCCTCCGCTATTTCCACTAATTGCCCAAACAGGTTCATAAACAATCAAAATATTTTTTAAATCACTTTTACCTACCTTTTCTAAACCACTCAACAATTGATCTTTGATAAAAGGAAAATACCAACCGTGTTCATCTCTTTCTTTTTCTCCTACACACAAAACAACATTTAATCCTGTCTTCAAAGACATCCTAACTTTGTTATTGATAAATTCATCTGTTTCTCCAAGAGCGCGTCTTTCCGAGTGTCCTAAAATAACAAACGTCACTCCGTTTTTCTTTAACATTTCTGGTGAAATCATTCCTGTGAAAGACCCTTTGTTTTTGCTGAAAGCATCTTGTGCACCGACTGAGATTTTATTTTCTTTACACAGGGGTGCAAAGTCGTCCAAATAAATAAAAGGAGGGCACACAACTGTTTTTACATTGGAAAGTTTTATCGCGGTTCTTTTTATTCCAGTAAAAACTTTTTTTGCCTCTTTCAAATTTGTTGGATTCATTTTCCAATTGGCAATAATAATTTTTTTTATTTTTGACATACTATAAGTATATAGGATTAAGGAATAAGGAGTAAGTGTGCGATGTTGAAAAAACAAGGATAAATTACGGTCTCTACTTATCCCTTACTCCTTACCCCTTGAGAAATTGAATAAAACAAAAAAGGGCTTTTTAAAAGCCCTTTTTTGTTTTATTCAATTTCTCGCCATGATTCTATCCCCCAACTACCACTCGGTCCCGAAGAAAAATTCATATTAGTTAGTCCCTGTTCGTAATTTAAAATAATATTGTTTTTCAAATTCAATTGATCTCCAACCAAAGCCGTAATTGAAACATTGTTTGTCATTTCAATAATTCCGTAAGGAGCAACGAGAATATCTGCATGAACATTATTACTTACATTAATTGCCGACACATCACTATTGCAGGTAGTAAATCCGTAATACTTGTCGCACCTTGCCAAGGACATCAACATCAAATGCCCCGATCCTGATCTGGGATAATTCAAATCAACATTGTTATACAAATCAATCCAACCATCAGACAAAATTAAACCCGAACCGTTTGCTCCATATCCAGCACCCAATTCAATGTTCGCGTCTCCATTTATTATTATATTTCCCAGCACATACAATGTCCCTCCTAAACTTACTGTTGTGTTTGATTCTATTATCAAATCCCCTCCAATTACTCCAGGACCGATTGTATCACCATCGTCCGCGGTTAAATCACCAGCTGTAATTGTTCCAAAACTAATCGCCTCATTTTTCCACGCTTCTATATTTGCTTCTGAAATAGGAGTTGGCAAATATGGAGGATCAACAGGAGGAGTGGTCGGAGAGTGGCTCGAACCACCAACATTACAATTTGTTTCAACATTATAATCCGCATCTCCATTTATAGTACAATTTGAGATACTGTTTGCGATTATATTTCCACCCACTGTCCCCCCAGAAAGAGAGTAAGTAAAAGCATCTCCGCTAATTTGAGAATCTATTATGTTGTGTGCATAAGCATTAAATACTCCGCCCACACCATCTCCGACAATAACGGTATCTAATGTGCCAAGACCTTCTTCGTCAGTCGTCCACACTTTGAAATCAAGATCGCCTGCGACATTCACAAAAGCACTCTTTGTCCAATCGCTACTATACTTTGCTGAACCCAAAGAATATCCCGCAGAAGTATCTATCCCCCACACATAGTAATTTGCGTCGTCTCTTGCCATATCAGCAACAATCCAATACAACTGATTTGCGTTAATTTCTGGATTGTTATTAAAACCAACATCAACATACGCATAATTTTCACTAATAAAACTTGAGAGGATTTCTCCTGTTGCTAAAATATTGTTTTTGTCGGGATTTCCACTTTTATCTTTTACTATTTTAATATTTAAATTTGCAGGCGAGCCAACCTTTTTTACATACAAAGAAATCTTTGACACTTGCAATTCACTTGTGGATGTTGCAAAACTTTGTACGGCGTCTACTCGTTGCTGACCTCCCACATATCTACCAAAAGCAAAATCGTTATTTTGAACAATCCATTTCAAATTTGTCGTCGTTGCAGAACGAGGTGCCACATAGACATCTCCTGCGATCATCACATTGCCAGCTCCTTCAATTGATCCATTTGAGTAAACTGATCCATTAATTCTGGTATTGTTTTCCATTTCGATACCTCCTTGTCCTGTAAACAAACCGTAATTAAAGCTTACCCCACTTGTCACCTGAATCCTGCTTTTTATTTTTCTAATTTTATTATTTACATTTGCGGTCGTAACAACTTCTTTAACACCATTTCCCAAATCCGTCACGATTGTTCCTGCAGAACCATCATTCAGTAATATATTTTTTTGCCCAACAATATTTTCTCCGTTTTTTGTTCTATAGACGATATCTTCATTTCCACTTTCAGAAAGATAATAACTTTTTTTTGCCTCAAAAAGAATTCTGTTTGTTTTAAGTTGACTAACAACAGGAGAAGAAATGATCATAATTAAAGAAGAGGAAACAAAGATAGCAAATAAAGCCACTAGTATAACAACTTGCCCCTCATTCTTTTTTCTCTTCAAGATTTTAGTAGTCATTATTTAAAATTTAAAATTCGTTTCTAATATATTTCTCTCATTACAACTGAATTATAAAAAGTCTCATTTCTTACGACGTCCTTTCTTTGAGAGGATAAATCTATTTCTATTTTAATCAATTTTGAAACACCCGTATCAACAAGATTTAAATAAAATTTGTCTACAGAAACACCTGGCAAATTGAGAGTGACTATATCAGCACCTTCCATCATTTTTAAATTGCCATCTTCCAAGAAAAATTTTTTCTCAGAAAAATTACCTGCGTCATCAACAACACTCAAAACCAATGCCCCTAAGTCGCTATTAAAAACATTTCCAGAAACAGCCAACCCTCTGGACCATTTTGTTTCAACAACAACTCTTTCTAAAATACCAGAAGCAGTCTGATTAATTCTCTGCGACATTTTTATGTTGGAATAAGAATCAAACATCATCAGAGTTGTGTTTATCACAATGAACAAAACCAAAACTAAAACACCAATGTAAATAAGAGTCTCTAAAAGAGAGAAGCCTTTCATTAATTTATTGTTCTTGATCAAATTTCTCTTAAACATAAATTTACTCAAACAAATTCGTCAAATAAAAATCAACGGTCTGTGTGGTTGTCGCTCCTGCTACAAATGTAGAGACAAAAGCACTCACTTTTCTTGTCCCATCATCCAAAGTTCCAGAGACGGCAATATCTCCTCCCGCATCACGATAGACATCATCCAAAATAAAATACCTTTCAAATCTATTATCAATATAAATATTTGTTGTAGTGGCTTTCCAAATACCCCCCTCAAAAATTATTGAGTAATTAGTACTGGTTGCTAAATCATAAAAATTTGTCCAACTGGCATCCCTCAGAGATCTGACAACCTCTACCTCTTCTTCTAGTAAATAATTTATTTTTGTAACATCCATATTTTTAACTGCCACTCTAATGAAAAAATTATAGGCAGTAACAACAGAAAAAAAAGAAACAGAAATAATTGACAAGCCAACCACAATTTCTATAAGACCAGCCCCTTTTTTGTTTTTAAAATTTATCATCTAATTAATAGTTAGAAAAAATTGTTCCAATAGGAAAAACTGTTATTATTTTGAATCTAACAGGATTATCAACCAAAGAAAATTTTAATGTTCCGCTTGTAACAGTATCGCCTGTAATTCTGTTAAAAACAACATCATTTCCACCTCCTACTAAAAATAATTCTGTTATTCTAACACCGTCACCAAACACAATTGTTTTATTATCGGGATCTGATTCAGAATAAAAACTTCCCACAAAAAAAGTTGCACTATCTGTCTCAAAATGAACACCATAATTAGAAGCATCAGTGGAAGCTTGTGAATTTGTTCTTGCTAACTGAAGCATCTTTTCTACATCTTCAACGACACGATTAAGGGCTTGTCTGTCTCTAACTGCTTCAAAAGGCTTTATTCCGAAAATAAAAAGCAATAAAATTATACCGATAGCAAAAAGGGTTTCTAATAAAGTTATTCCTCTTTTATCTTTTTTAAACATAATATATTCCTTATCACCTCTTACTACTTACACCTTATCCCTTAATCCTATATATTTCCCATTATAGAATACATCGGAGTAATCATTGATACCGCAAAAAATCCAACAGCCGCTCCAATAAATACCATCAGTATTGGCTCAATGATTGTAGAAAGATTTTTTGTTTTTTGATCTACTTCTTCTTCATAAAAATCGGCAAGGCTTGATAACATATCTGGCAACTTTCCTGTTTCTTCCCCCACTTCAATCATGGCACTAACTACGGGCGGATAAAGTTTTTCATTTTTTGTAAACAATTCAGCCAAAGGATCTCCTTTTTGAATATTTATTTTTGCTTGATCCATAATTTTTTTATAATGACTATTTTGCAAAACATCTTTTGTAATATCAAAAGATGAAAGAACATCTACTCCAGAAGAAAGAAGCGAAGAAAGAGTTCTCGCTGTTCTGGCAGAGTTAACCTCGACTGCGATTGTCGACACAAAAGGTATTTTCAAAACAAGAGTGTCAATAAGTTTTCTTCCCCTTTCTGTTTTAAAACCTAAAACTATTCCGACAATAGCGATTATGCCCATTAAGACAAACAGTAATGGGTTGCCTCTTATAAAATCACTGGCGCCAATAATAATTCTCGTACTCATTGGAAGTTCAGTATTTAAATCCGCGAATGTCTCTTGTAGCCCCGGAACAATAAATACCAACATCAGTACTCCGACAGAAATCATAACAAATGTAATTATTGCGGGGTAAATCAATGCCCCTCTCACTTTCTTTGCCAGTTTATTACTGTTTTCCATCTGTTTCGAAACAATATGCAAAGAATCAGAAATCCTTCCACTTTCTTCCCCTGCCCTAACCATAGCGATAAACAACGGTGAAAAAATATTTGGATATTTTTTTAATGATTCATTGATCGCATTTCCTTTTTTTATCTCTTCATTGATATCTATGATTGCATTTTTAAATTTTCGATTTTTAAACTGCTTTTCCAAAGTACTCAATGCTTTTGAGATAGAAAGTCCTGCACCTATCATCGCACCCAAGTTTTTCGCAAACATTATTTTATCTTCAGCTTTTACTGTGCTAATAAGGGACATTTTTCTAAGCAAAAACATTATTGATTTTCCTTGTTGTTCAAAATCGACAACAACACCCCCTTGAGAGCGAACTTTTTTTGCCAAATCCTGTTCATCCTTTGCAAAAACAACCCCCTTATAGGTTTCTCCTGTTTCTCTTATTGCTTTGTAATTATAATCAGGCACGGTGGGAAATTATAAATTTTAAATTATAAATTGTATTTTTGACTTTTGATTTTTAACTTTTGAATTTACTCTGAAACCACCCTCAACACCTCTTCAATCGTCGTTACCCCCTGAACCGCTTTAAAAATTCCATCTTCAATCATTGTCATCATTCCCTCGTTTTTTGCTTGTTCTTCAATCTGGTCAGATGTTGCATTTTTCATAATCAAATCTTTCAGAGGGGTACTCATATTCAAAATCTCATGGATACCAATTCTTCCACTATATCCGTCAGAGTCAGCATTTTTATTGTTTTTATAAAAAGCAATTTTTGCCCAATCATCTTTTGCATCGACGATACTTTCTTTTTTCAAAAAATAAAGTACTCTATCCAAATCAACAACTTTATTTAAAGAGACAATCTCTGATTTTGATAGGTAATATTTTTGACTATCTTGTGACAGACGACGCACAAGTCTTTGTGCAATAATAACATCAATTGTAGAAACTAAAAGAAACGGGTCAATTTTCATATCAACCAATCTGGGAATTGCGCCAGCTGCCGAATTGGTGTGCAAAGTAGAAAGCACCAAGTGACCCGTCAAAGAAGCATTCACCGCAAGAGACGCAGTTTCGGTATCTCTAATTTCCCCCACCATTATAATATCTGGGTCCTGACGAACAAGAGCACGAAGTCCATTTGAAAATGTAAAACCAATATCAGGCTTTACTTGTGTTTGGTTAACTCTCGGCATTTGATATTCTATTGGATCTTCAATCGTAGAAATATTAACACCAGGTACATTTAAATTGTCCAACAATGTATAAAGAGTTGTGGTTTTTCCAGAACCTGTCGGACCTGTTGTAAGAAGCATTCCTGTTTTACGTTTCATGGCATTGTATATTCTTTCCAACCCTTCTCCGTGGAAGCCAAGACTTTCCAAGGTAAAGCCCGAAGCTCCTTCTTTCAGCAACCTCATAACTGTTTTTTCTCCGTAATAAACAGGTAAAACGGAAACTCTAAAAGAAACTTTTTGCTCGTCAACTTCTACTTTAAATCTACCATCTTGTGGCAATCTTTTTTCATCCAGTTTTAAATTGGAAAGCACTTTTATTCTAGCGGTGATACTGGCTGTTGCGTTTTTTGGCAAAATCATTGCGTCATGCAAAATACCATCTATTCTGTAACGAATAAGTAATTTGTCTTCCATCGGTTCTATATGAATATCTGATGCGTCTTGAATAATCGCGTGTTTCAAAAGAGTATCGACGATACGAATAACTGGCAAATCTTCGGCGATCTTTTTCAAATCTTCTTTTGAAATATTTTCTGTTTCAACTTCTGAAATTTGTTTCAGAGACTGAGATTGTTTTTGGATCAAATCTCCAAATTCTGCTTTTAAAGATTTTTGATATTGTAACAGAGCACTTTTTATTGATGCCGTACCGGTCAAACGAGGAGAAATTTTTAAATTTACTTTCTTTTTTATAAAGTTGATAGCTTCAAGATCGTCAACATCAAGCATCGCAACCTCCAAATCTTTATCACTTTTTTTGAAAGCAATAATATTGTGCTTTCTGGCAATCGGTTCCGGTATAATAGACAAAACATCAAAATCAATTTTTTGATCTGACAAATCAACAAAAGGAATACCAATAATATGGGCCTGAATTCTGCGCATTTCATCCTCTGTCAATTTTCCTTCGTTAAGCAAAATTTCACCAAGACTGACATTTTCTTTTTCTGCTTTTGACAAAGCCTTTTCCAAATCTGTTTTAGAAATAAGTCCGGAGTCTTTTATAAATTCACCTAATTGTTTTGAATCAATTCTCATTACCTCTATTTTATCACACAGAAAAAAAAGTTTATGAACATATACACAAAAAGAGCCAAATTTCTTTAAAAAGAAATTTGGCTCTTTTATCTTAACTTTTCTAAAACTCTATTACCCGTGAATCACAATCTGCCGGACAGCTCAAAAAGTTTTCGTTTGCATCGCAAGTTGTGTTTCCACAACAATCCGCAAAACAACTTCCTATCTCACCTGGAGAACAAATATCGTCTCCACAACCACTAGTCAAATGTTCGGCCGTACAAGTGTCAGTAGACAAAGTCCCCTGACAATTCCAAGTAGCACTATTTCCGGCAGTAGGGAAAGCGGGAGTAAGATTTTTTATTCCTCCCAAACACCAACCATTGGATGGGTCTTGCCAATTTGTTTCTTCCAACAAATAATCTCTTTCATTTACTCCGCAATCCCCGTCTCCGGTTGGAATAGCTGAACGAGTTGCTGAACAACTTGCAGATCCTAGGCCCATTTGACACGCCCAATTTGAAACACCACCTCTAGCTGGGAAAGACACGGGGTTTGGATTTGGATTAAATGCTGTAGTCTCTATTAAACACCAATTTCCAGCAGGCCATGACAAAGTCTCGTAAGAAAATGCTCTTGCCAAAGTTCCACAGTCAACATCACAGGTTCCTGGCATACATCCGCCCGGACCTTGGCGGTTAGCTGTACAAGTAACAGAGTCTCCTCCGTTCACACAAGACCACGAAGCTGTAGAATTCATTACAGGGAAACTTGTCGGCGTACCACTTCCGGTTCCAAACTGACACCAAGTGCTTCCTGTTGGCCATGCGGTTTCTGTTGAAAGATAAGTTCCTGCTCGATAAGTGTCTCTAGTTCCGCAACCAACAGTTGGAGGAGTATCTCTATAAGCAGAACAATTTGCTATTGATTCATAAAAATTACATTTCCACGTTACCATCTCTCCCTGATCGGGGAATTTCGCTGATGGAGAAAAAGTTTCTTCCGTTCCGTTGTCACACCATGTGCTTCCAACGGGATAATCTGTTGTTGAATAAGTATATGTTCCGTCTTTAGTTCCACACTCACCTTCTCCAACAGGAAGTGCCGCACGAGAAGCCGAACAACTTGCGTTCGTTGCTCCGGTACCAGAACCATTACAACTCCAAGAAACAGTTTGTCCATAATTAGGAAATAACGGAGAAGCAGAATTTGTTCCCGTCGTACAATAAGCAGATCCTGCTGGCCATGCTGTTGTCGTTATAGGATAAGGAGGAGCAACAGTCGTCGAATAATTGTCTGATCTATTTCCGCAAGATCCATTTAAAGGAAGTCTGGAAGCAGAACAACTTGCATTTGTTCCGCCGTTTATTCCAACACATGTCCAGGAAACACTGGCCCCCAAACCTGGAAAAGCGGGGCTAGTGCTGTTTGTTCCAAGTGAACAATATGCAGTAGATGCTGGCCAAGCGGTTGTCGTCGCAGGATAAGGGGGAGCAACAGTCGTCGAATAATTGTCTGATCTGTTTCCGCAAGTAGCATTTGTTGTTTGTAATACTTTTAAATATTTGACCAGAGAACTATTTGTAGCTGCCATTTGATAACAAGGACAAAGAGTTCCGTTTGAAGCAGCTACTTGTTTTGCAAAATCATTAGGTATTGCTACAAAAGAAGTGGTATGAGTACACGCCAGACAAACATATGATCCAGAAGAGAGTGTCTGAAAATCATAGCTGTCGCCGTAATACCTTGCAAACAAACCAGAATAAGTCACAGTATGATTTCCGACAGTCCTTGGTCCGAAATTTTTAGTTGTATAAGCGGTTGACCTCAAAACCCACAAGTGAATAGCAACAGCGGCATTTGGGTTTTGGGTATTTATAATAATATATTGCCAATTATTTGCATCTATCTTTACCGCACCCTGCATATAACTGATGCTGTTATTACAGACATTCCATGTCAGTTTCATAGAGGCTTGTACATCATCTATAGAATAATAAACATAACGACTGTCAGCACTATCATAAGAACGATATCCTGTCATATCATAGACAATCGTAACTGTATCAGTAAGAAAAGAACCCCCAGGATTCCACGAAACTGTAGTTGCTTCTACGCTATTTCCGCCAAAAAAGATTCCGAACCCTAATAAAAAAACTGCCATAAAAAATTTTACGCCAATTTTTTTTAAATAAATAGCAATTCCAGCAAGGACAATAACACCAATTAAAACATAGATTGCCCAGCCAAAAGATTTGTCTTCTTTTGTCTCAACATAAAAAATATTTTCATCCAAAACATTTCCTTCTGCATTCTTAACCTGAGCCTTGATTACAGGATTTTTACAATCCCTCAAAGAAACAATTTCCATATTTAACACACCACTATCGGCTTTGATTTCTTTTTCTCCACACAATCTATCAAAAACACCTGTTGTGATAGAAACAAAAGCAAACAACTCTTGTTGTTGTTGATCTCGGACTCTGGCATCCAAAAAGTTTTGGGCACTTCCTGACAGAACAAAAGTAATATTTATTTTTTCGTCTTCTTTGTATGAATCCTTGTCCAAACTTACATTCTGAACAGTTGCTGATTCTCCTCTTATAACAAAGTGCAGCGGAATCATATTAGATAAATTATTACCTAATTTATTTTGCAAAATTAAATCACCGTCGTATGCCTGAGGTTTTTCGGGCAAAGGAACATCCAATTCCAATGTTTTTGTTTCTCCTGCAAGTAATTCAACTTCTGGAAACTTTTTTTCTTCAACTGACTGTCCAAAAGAACTCCTTTCTCTAATATTTATAACAGGAATAAAAGAAATTTTATTTTGAGAACTATTAACAATATCACATTCCATAACAGGACTTTCTGTCGATCTATCTATATCAATTCCCTGATTTACAGCGAACAATTCTTCTCCGATCTTCAATTTACAACTAAAAGGATTAATCAAAAGTCCTCCATCTCCATCAATATTTACCATGCCAAAAGAAACAAATCCATAATCAAGACCTTTTTCGTTTCCAGAGGATACAATTATTTCAAACTCTCCTTTCAAATTTGAAGGTGCTGTATATTTAATCTCTTTTACAATATCTTCCCCCGTATTTAGGCTAAATACATCCTCATAATATTGTTTATGAACTGGAAATCCATTTTTATCAACCAATTCAACAACATATTTTATCTGAGGCTGAACATCACCATGATTTACAATATTAAAAGACAGGCCAAAATCATTTTTGTCTTGTCTTAAAATTTTTCCATCATACAAACTAATGTCAGCCAAAATGACAAATTGTCCACTTGAAACATCTATTCCACTCTCTATCATCTGGTCAAGAACAAAGTCCGGAATTTCTACTGGTAATTCTTCTGCGTTAGTGACGAAAACAGAGGAAAAAAACATTAACACGAACAAACAAAAAGAGACTATTTTTTTCATAATATTATTAATATTCAGTTTATCTTTATAATAATTAATACTAACACCTCGTAAATAAAAAAAATATAAGCACTGTGAACAACTAAAAAGAGCGGGTTTCCTTACGGAAACCCGCTCTTTTTTAAAACTTGTTAAAATTCAATAATTTTTGATCCACAATCCAAAGGACAATTCAAGAAATTCTCGTTTGAATTACATGCATTGTCTCCACAGAAAGAATTTTCATTATCTATTGGTTCTCCACAATCTTGAGGACAAAGACTACCCTCTCCTTGTTCACAAACATTGTTTTCACATTCTGGCTCACAATCTTGCGGACAATTATTAGCATTTTCCCCAGATCCACAAATATAATCTGTTCCACATCCTTCTGGACAATTTTCAGAACATCCAAGACGACAATCTGTTCCACAATCTCCAGCATTTTCAGTCATACAATTATTACTACATCCATCTCCACTGTTTGTGTTTCCGTCATCACACTGTTCTTGTCCTTCCTTTACCCCATTTCCACAGACAGCATTTCCTGCTCCTCCTTCAATAGCACAAACACTGCTACATCCGTCCCCACTATTTGTGTTTCCATCATCACATTCTTCACCTGTATTTAATGTTCCGTTTCCACAATTTACGCTGACATTTGTCCTAATTGCCGAACAACTCGCGATTGTTCCCCCATTTCCCGCACATCTCCAATTTGCTGTTTGGCCGGGCAAAGGAAAGGCTGGTGCTGTAAATACCGTTTCCAAAGAATTAGATCCTGTTGAATTTATAGGAGTTCCAACCTTACACCACGCACTGCCTGAAGGCCAAGTAGTTTCTGTTGCCAAATAAGTTCCTTTTCTCTGAGCATTTCTTATTCCACAGTCGCCGTTGGTTACGATAGGTACACTAGGTACATTAGCTCTAGTTGCAGAACAAGTATCTCCCAATCCGGTTCCCTGAGGAATTGGCAAACAACTCCACCAAACTGTCTGTCCTGGGTTTGGGAAACTTGTCGGAGTTCCTGAAGGAGTCCCCAATTTACACCAAGCACTGCCAGATGGCCAAGCGGTTTCTGTTGCCAAATAATTTCCTTCTCTCTGAGCATTTCTTGCTCCGCAATCCCCGGGCAAGTTACAACTTACTGAACGACTAAGTGTTCCTATCAAAACGTCTATTAGACACATCGATCCATTTGCGACAGGTAATCCCTGACACATATCTCCGATTCCAGGTCTTGGACAACAGTGACATCCGTTTTGGGTAAATTTTGCTGTTGCAGAAATAACAGTCGGACTAGTTGAGATTGTTTTTACAACTCTGTGTACTCTGGTTGGATTTGCTTCATGTCCATAATCAATAATACTGATACCACCAGCATTGTCAGTTATCTTTGCTTGCAAACCATTTACACAAGCCCCACAAACCACTCTTAGCGTAACATCCATTATTGCAGTTCCTCCACAAGTCGGAGTAACAGGTTCTCTAGACACCCAAAATGTTGTTGTGGGAATACCTCCTCCACACATACAAAGAGCTTCTGTCTTTTGATAATCACCAAAGAACAAAATTCCAGGAAGAAATACGATCATAATCATCACTGCTAAATCAATTTTCCCTTTTCTTTTTAAATAAACAAAAATTCCTATCAAGACAATTAACAATCCAATCAATATATACATGTCATAACTTTTTACTCCATACTTTTTGAAATATTTGATATCCATACTGTAACTATCCAAAACATCCCCTGTCTTTGTATCTTTGATCACCAGATTCATTTCTTTTAATTTTGTTCTTTGAGAAACAGCGTCATCAAAAATAATTTTTCCTCCATATTCATCCAAAGAAACTTCTTTTGAAAAAGTTTGATCAAATCCCCAACTTCCAGTCAAATGCAATTCTGCCGTAACAGAATTTCCCTTTCCGTTGATTGAAACAACCTCAGCAGAAATTTCTAGCTTTTCACCATTCTTGTAATAATTTCTTCCTGAATCAACACTCATAATACGAGCAATCAACTGACCATATTCAACCAACCATCTCAAATTTCTTGTAAACAAATATTCATCTTCATCATTAATCAAAGAAAATTTTATTTCAAAAGGACCTCCTTTTTTCAAAACCTCATTGCCAGCAGTATCAATTTCTACAAAAAGAGAATCTTGCCCATCAACAACCTTTCTTGAAAGATCACCTTTTGAAGAAACAATCAGTTTCTTTTCCCCCAAAGTGTCATATATATCCATTTCGTATTTCATCACCTTTGAAGATTTTACATAAGCATCCACTCCAGCATTTTCACCTAATGGAATCAAAATAAGAGGTTTGTCTTCTGGTGTAGTAGAAAGTCCCACCATAGGTGCTGTTTTTCCATAAGTGGTTGTATAGAAATACATTTTTATTCCGGAAAGTCTTCCTCCTGTTCCGTCTAGTAGAATAGGTTCTTCTATGAAATCAACATTTTGAAATTTTAAATTTTTGTCATTAACAAAAACTTGAACAAAATAATTTCCTGTCTCAATATTTTTAGGAACATCAATAGACAAGATTTTTGTTTGAACGGCATTAGGAGCAAGTTTTCCCAAGTTTTTTACTTCTTGATATGTGTGTTCTGTCGTTGAAAAAATATATCCTTCTGTAGCCAATGCTTCTCCTCTTCTTATTTCAACTACATATTCCAGATCATCCAAAAAATTGGCTGTATTATTTTTGATATCTGTTTGAACACTCAATTTTCTGTTCGCTTGATCAAAAGAAATATCTTTTATTTTCAATTCTACTTCGGGAATATAAGGAACTGTTTCCCCTGCATAGTTTACAGTAATACCTTCTACATCATCGCCAAAACTATTTTCTTCGGCGACTGCATCCACAACGGGAGAATCTCCTTCCACAGCAAAAAGCTGTGTCCCAAAACTGACCATTCCTGAAAGGAAAATGGCCAACATCAAAAACTTAACAAATGTTGATTTCATAATTTTTACTTATAAATAAAATAAACCTAATAATATATCTTTAATTGTATACCACTGACCACATAAATAAAGGTACAATGTGGATATCGCTATCAAAAAAGACTTGTCGTTTCAAGAAATAATCAAATAGACCTATACCTTGCTTTAAAATAAATACCGTGATATTATTTTTTATGTTAGAGATAAGTTCGCCGAATAGGCGGACTCGTTTTTTTAAAAAATTAATAATAGCGTATAGGGTTTAGCGTTTAGGGTTTAGTAAAGACAAATTTTGCCGAAGGCAAAATTTGTTCTCCTATACGCTGTACCCTATACCCTATACCCTAAACATATGTTAGACCTAAAAACAATAAACGCTGTTCTAGACGAACTGGAACAAGAAAAAGGAATTCCTAGAGAAAAAATCATCGAAGCAATCGAGATGGCTTTGGCGAGCGCCTACAAAAAAGAATATGGCAAAAAAGGCCAAATAATCCGCGCAAAATCTGATCTAAACTCTGGAAAGACAGAATTTTCACAAGTAAAAATCGTTGTGGACGAATCAATGCTTAAACCAGAAATTGAAGAAGGCGAAGAAGAGGAAATAGTAGAAGAAACAGAAGGAGAAGACACAAAAGTAAGATTTAATCCTGAACAGCACATAATGATAGAAGATGCCCAAAGAATCAAAAAAGGTGTTGCTTTGAATGACGAAATCATTTTCCCATTGGAAGAAAAAGATGATTTTGGAAGAATTGCCGCTCAAACAGCAAAGCAAACAATCATCCAAAAGATCAGAGAAGCTGAAAAATCTTCTGTTTTCAAAGAATTTGGTTCAAAAGAAGGTGATATCATCAGCGGAACAGTACAAAGAATTGAAAGAGGTAATATTTTCGTTGATTTGGGTAGAGCAACAGGCATATTGCCTTATGAAGAACAAATCAGAAGCGAAAGATACAAACAAGGTGAAAGAGTTCGTGCTTACCTATATTCAGTAGAAGAAAGTCCAAAAGGCGTATTCTTGAAACTGTCTCGTACTCATCCTCAATTTCTTTACAAATTGTTTGAAGTAGAAGCTCCAGAAATTGCTAGCGGAATTGTAGAAATCAAAGGAATTGTAAGAGAATCGGGATCTCGTTCAAAAGTGGCTGCTTATTCAAACGATGAACACATTGATCCAATTGGTTCTCTTGTAGGACAAAGAGGTGTCAGAGTTTCTACGATTATGAGCGAACTAGGAGGAGAAAAAATAGATATCATAGAGTGGTCAGAAGATCCTCAAAAATACATAGAAGACGCTTTGTCTCCTGCAAAAATAATGAGTATCATACTAAACGAAGACGAAAAAACTGCGACAGTTGAAGTATCCGAAGATCAACAATCATTGGCAATCGGAAAAGGTGGACAAAATGTAAGATTGGCTGCCAAATTGACTGGTTGGAAAATTGACATCAAAGGTGTTGGTGGAGTAGATTTGGAAAAAAGAGAAAGAAAACAACCAGAAGAAACAAAAAAGGTTGAAGAAACTCCAAAATCAGAAGACATCGAAACAACAAACACAGAAAAAGTTGCGGAAACAACACAAGAAATAGAAAAAACTGAAGAATAAACAAAAACCACGCAAGCCTCAAACTTGCGTGGTTTTTGTTTATCTACCTCTTCTGAAACTACTTTTTTAAATAATCTCGGAAGAAGTTCGGTTGGTTTCCATTTACCAACCGAACAAATTTTTTATTTTTTGAAATTTCTTCACGACCATCTGCCGTTGAGACAGGGGGCAGTTGACCAAACGAGGGCGGAACGAGTGTTCCAATGTTCGATCAGATAGGGGCCGTTTCAATTTCTATCCTTTTACAAGGATACCATAATATAACACTCCTGTCAAGCCTTAAAACTCCATTTAAAAAAGGCGGAACCGCAGTTCCGCCTTTTTCTCTCGTATTATTTTCTATTTTTGCCAGCCGAGAGTATCACCGGCATATAGTAACTTATGTTTTTTCGTGCATCCTTGGTGGCTGCACACTGGGCTGTTGTTCCGTCGCTTTGAATGCAAACCCAGGAGACACTTTTCCCTGGTTCGGGAAACGGTGGTGTTTCTTCGGACGAACCGAATTTGCACCAAACACTGTCCGACGACCACTCCGTCTCGTGTGTGGCATAGGAAGTCGCCCGATCCCCACATTCAGCGGGTGGAGTGTAAATTTTAACAGTCGGATCTCCTCCAAGCTGTGCACATCCCGTGTCAACACACTCGGGAAACATCAGCCCAGCATTGTTGAATGCATCCCCCACCATATTCCCATTACCAAGTCCGTTAAGAATCTCGGTTATAAAAGGAAGTGAGTGATTCAAACAATCAAGACATGTCGGAGATGCCAAATCGACAAAACCGACTATCGCCTTTGCTGTAGAAGCAAATGTCCCCGGACCTTCGGCGTTCATGGTAGTACAACCATAAGCAATAAGAAGGTCAGACGGAGGAAGAGCCGTTGCCGGAATCCATGTCGTATCGCAGGTCGTCTTGAAATCATCAGGCCCAGCACTATGCCCAGCGTTAAAAACAAACGACGCACCGCCCTCAGGGACGGAAGACAAAATGGTCTGCTCATCCGGACCGACAAGGACCGTCTTGGGCGAACCAATTTTGTCTGCAAAAAGTTCCGCTTCCTGTTTGAAAGGCCACCACAACTCCGAACATTCGGATGTGTTGGGATCAAGAGCAACTGCAGATATGATATAGCTGTTTCCAACTACTTCCCCAGACACTGCGACCCCATAAGAGAGGGTCAGAAAAATGAAAAACAACAATCCTATTTTTTTCACGAGACACCTCCCTTTCTTTTTGTTTTTTGTGTATATTTCGTGTAGAAAGACTTAAACCTATAAGTCCTTACAAACCTATAAATAATAGTGTCACAAATTCTTAAAAAAATCAAGGTGTGTGGATAAATTGCTTGTATTTATATTTTTATCAACAAATAATACTTTGTACAATATTCCTGTTTCCTTGTATAATTAAAGTAATGCGAAAAAATCGTTATCTTTTCGTGTTAATTTATTTAACTTATATAAAAATATTATGAAAAAAATTATTACTTCCCTATTGGTTATGGCATTTGTTATGTCACTAGGGATTACAGCCTCAGCAGATGAAAATGCAACATCAACAGCAACCTCAACTATCAAAAACCAAGTAAGAAAAGAGGTTGAAAAAAGAAATACAATCAGAGAAACTTATCAACAAAAATTAAACGAACTGAAAGACAGGTATAAAGAAAACAAAGATCAACTGAAATCTACAACAACAAACGCCTCAACAACAGCAAGAGATCTTAACAAACAAAAACAAGAAGAAAAGAGAAATCTTATTCAACAAAGACTGACTGCCCAAATAAAAGAAAGAGTGCAAGCTCAAAACGAAAAAATAGTGGCTCGTTTTGAAAATGTTATTGAAAAACTTGGTGAAATAAAAACAAAAATTGCTGAAAGAATTACAGCAATGGAAGCAAGAGGAATCGATATGACAAATTCAAAAGAGCTTTTGAATTTAGTTCAACCAAAGATCGATGCAGCTAAAACAGCCATTCAAAATATGACAACCGAACTAACAACAATCTTGAATTCTGAAAATCCGAAAGAATCTTATGAAAAAGCAAGAGAATTAGCAAATTCAGCAAAGACAGCAATTCAAGAAGCACACAAGAGTTTGGTTGATGTTATTACATCAATAAAAGCGTCTGTTAAGATAGTTCCTTCAGCAGAAACGGCGACAACGACCCCAACAGCAACAACAACAGACACTCAGTAAGAAAGACCATTTAAAACTAAATATTTGAATAAAATCAAATAGTAGTATAAAATGCATTATTAATTAACAATTTAATTTAAAATAGTATGGAAGATACAATGAATCAAGGATCAAATCCTGAATCAAATATGGGTGACAACCAAAAGTCAACAGGTTCAATCGTAGGGATAATAATCGTTGTTATTATTCTTGTGTTAGGAGGTTTTTACTTCTGGGGAGAAAAGTTGGATAAAAACGGAGACGACACAACAAACACAGAAGAAACAGCTACAACAACAGAAGAAACAGCTGATATAGAAGCTGATCTAGGCGCAGTAGATACAAATCTAGATGCTGATCTAGAAGGTGTTGCAGACGCATTGACTCAATAATAATTTTGAGAAATCAATAAACAAAAAATTGCCCGTTCGGGCAATTTTTTTGTTTTAAAAAAGCCGTCTGTTTCCCGCGAGGGGTAGACGGCTTTTAACATTTTCAAACAGCAGGCTTGTGGTCCTGAACCCAAAGGACAGTCGCCAAGCCGGCGATGTTGATGTCGTATTCACCAGCAAAATAACGAAACCGCTGATTAATACTGATATGAAATCCTGCAAAAACAATAATAAAAGAACTTGCAAAAATAAAAAGCTGATCAAATCCATACAAGATCCCCGAAACAGCCAAGAGAAAAAACAGAGTATAAGCTGGTTCTAAAAAACCCAATTTCCAGAATTTCCAATCCGAGACGGAAACCAGAAAGAAGAGAAAAACAGAAACAAAAACCGAAGATATTATAACGACAGAAGCAAGTGAATTAATTAAAAATCCTTCTCCTATCATTTGGAATCCACACCAGGTGTTACTGACACTGACAAAAAGAACCAGTGCAAACATCATACCCATCCACAGAGAAGACCCCGCTTCAAAAAAACTTTTCTGCTCAATTGTTCTCTTCATCAAATTCTCCTTTTTAGTCAATGGTTTATTTCAAGTAAAAATCTAAATTGAATATAACAAAACAAAATACATTCCGTCAAGCAAGTATGCTAAAACACGACTTACTCCTTACTCCTTACTACTAGTTACTCGTGTGTTGGACTTTTCCTCATATTTTTTATAGTATTAGAATCTAATTAAAAAAATAACAAAGCGTATAGCGATTAGCGTTTAGGGGATAGGTTATGAACGAATTTTGGCTCTGCCAAAATTCGTTTGTCGCATATCTACACCCTACACCCTATACCCTATACCCTACAAAAAGATGATTAAATTTGATGTAAAAGTTGAAAAACTAAAAAATTCCGAGGTTGAAATAACAGGATCTATTCCTTTTGAAGAATTGGAAAAATTTAGAAAAGAAGCGGTAGAAAAGGCAGGAGCAGGAATAAAGATAGACGGCTTTAGAGAAGGAAAAATCCCTGAGAAAATTTTGATTGAAAAAATTGGTGAAATGGCAATCTTAAATGAAATGGCAGAAATAACATTTGGTTATGCTTATGTGGATATTTTATTGATGAACAAAATTGATGCAATCACATCCCCTCAGGTAACAATAACAAAATTGGCAAAAGATAATCCTTTTGAATTTAAAGTAAAAGTAGCCGTAATGCCAAAATTTGAATTGGCAGATTACAAAAAAATCGCCAAAAAAGAAATGGAAAAAAAGACCGATTCAACCGACGCGACAGAAGAAGAGCTGGATAAAACTATCGAGCAAATTCAAAAATCTCAAAAACATATCAAAGAAGACGGAGCAGAAGTAACCGAGAAAGATTTGGAAAAAGATTTGCCTGAATTAAATGACGAATTTGTAAAAAAACTTGGCGATTTTAAAGACGTGGAGGATTTCAAAAACAAACTCAAAGAAAATATTAAGCACGAAAAAGAACACAAACAAAAAGAAAGTAGAAGATTGGCTATTTTGGAAAATATTATAAAAGAAACCGAGATAGACTTGCCAGAAATATTGGTTGATTCAGAGTTGCGAAAAATGATTGCAGAAATGAGAGACAGCATCGGCAGAATGGGACTCAATTTTGAAAAATATTTGGAACAAATAAAAAAGACAGAGGATGATTTGAGAAAAGAATGGCGAGCTGACGCAGAAAACAGAGTAAAGGGCCAATTGGTTCTAAACCAAATTTCATTGGATGAAAAAATTCTGCCAGACGAAACACAAGTAAAGAAAAATGTAGATATGCTGATGTCTCAATATAAAAATGCAAAAAGAGAAAATGTGGAAGTTTATGTAAGTATGATGATTACGAATGACGAGGTGTTTAAACTTCTTGAATCTCAAAAAGTTTAAACACGGAGAAAGGAGAGAGGGGTAAGGAGTAAGAAAATAAAAATTTAAAAAAGCTGATAGCCGATAGCAAAAAAGAAAACCCGCAAAAAACTTGCGGGTTTTTGCGGGTTGCCGGACTGCTATTGTTATTGTTCGGGTTTATCGCCGATACCCGACATCCTCAAAATAATGTGAGCAGCAACAACACAGATAGCAGCGAGTATTGTTAAAGAAATCGCAAGTATCATGGGATAAAGGGGATAAAAAATCCCAAGCTTTTCCAAAATCTCAACCTGATTCAATCCTGAATCAAATGTTTCTTTTAGATAAATGAAAACGAATATAAATTTGAAAATGAAAATTATTATTTCGACATCTTCTTTCAAAAATTCTCGGGTTCTTGCAAGCATTATTTCCTCCGTCAGAAAAAAATTATATAGATTACTCTGAATTACGAAACTCATGGATTGTAATACTGCTTCAAATTTTTTCTCAAAAGATTTGAAGTGCCAAGGCTCGCAAAGACGACAGCTTTGCTGTCGTCGACGGACGAAAAAGCAAAGCTTTTTCGTCCGTCTTCACGAGCGAAGCGAAGTGATCCATAAAATAATAGCGAGTTTCGTAACTCAGAATAGATTAGTAACTCGTCGTCTTAAATTCTACTCGGCCTTTTGAGACCTCTATCACCACACCCTGCGGGGAAAGTGATTTCGGACGATACCGAAAAACGACGGCGCGACAAGTGGGGAGAAGAACAAAATAACGATAATGTTCGGCAATCACCTGCAATAAGCCTTTTTCATTTCCACTCCTTAAATCACTTGTGCTGTAAAGTTCGTCAGGAAAAAAATAACAGGAATCGACAAAATCATTCCATAGGTTTTTGGGACAATTATCCGCGTTTGAAACCAAATCATCTAATTTTGTTACCTGAAGAATTTCAGAGTTTCTCGGCAATCCGCCAAAAAGAACAAATCCGTCAAACACGACAAGGGTTCTTGTTTCACGATAGTCTATCGGCAAAACAACCTTATCCCACGGCAAATGAACAATGACATCAGTTTCTTTAGCTCGCTCAACCAAAGCTTTTCCGTGCGCTTGTTCGTACAACAAATGATGTGCATACATTTTGTTATTATCCACTATTCTCTCCTTTTCAAAGATTGAGTAAAAACAATTATTTCCTCCCAAAACAATAATACAACAACCACAGCAAGTCAAGACTTTATACTTCCCCCCAAAACTGTTATATTTTTAACATCGTTTACTTTACAAACTTTATAAACTTTTAACTACCATGCTTATTCCCACCGTTATAGAAAAATCACAATTTGGCGAAAGAGCCTACGACATCTATTCTCGTCTTCTTCGAGAAAGAATTATTTTTATTGGAGGAGCAATAGATGATCACATGGCAAATATTATTATTGCCCAACTACTTTTCCTTGAATCAGAAGATCCTAAAAAAGACATCACTATTTATGTAAATACTCCCGGAGGACAAATCCAAGCAGGTTTGGCAATCGTGGATACGATGAATCATGTTAAACCAGATGTTTCTACTGTTTGTATGGGAATGTCAGCATCAATGGGAGCAGTTATTCTTTCACAAGGAACAAAAGGAAAGAGATACGCATTACCCAATTCCGAAGTAATGATCCACCAACCACTAACAGGAGTAGAGGGACAAGCGTCAGATATTGAAATCACCGCAAAACATATTATTTCACTTAAAGACAAACTTTACGAAATGCTCGCAAAGGCAACAGGAAAAACAAAAACTCAAATTGAAAAAGATGGTGATAGAGATTATTGGATGTCAGCCGAAGAAGCAAAGAAATATGGAATCGTTGATTCTGTATTAAAACCAAAAAATAAATAAAAAAAATGAGACGTCGGACGTCTCAATTTTTTTATTTATTTTAGAATTAGGTAAAAGTATTAGGATTTAAAAAAAACCGTCGCTGTGAACCAGCGGCGGTTTTAAATTTTTAGTGACTTATATAAACCAAACTAAATTTGTGATTTTCAAAAAAAGAAGATTTGCTAATCGGCCACCAAAAGATACTGCCGATATTTGTCCAAACCATTCCGCCAGTAGAATACTTGCGACCACACTTAACGGGAATAATTTTCATCTCTTCGCCGTCTTTGTCTGGGCCAACAGCCACTTCACAGCAAAGACCATTTTCTCCTAAATCAGCCCCGTCATAAACATCTGCGGGTCCGATGACAACACAGTACCCTTTTCCGAAAAATCCTTTTGCTCTTCCAAAAAACAATACTTGTTTACCTTTGGGGACTCCCTCAACAGTGGGATGCCCCGACATTTGCTCGCCGATTTTCATTTGTCTCTTTCTCCATAAAAAAGATTATTAGAAATTCCATTTGCAACATTATCACAGCTGTGTTTATAATACAATAAATTATTAATAATAAGTTTTTTACTGAAATCTTAAACCATTTAAAAAACCACCCCCGCAACTTGCGTTGGGAGGTGGGTAATATAGATTAGCGGTAACAAATGAGCCTGGGATATTTAATAAGGAAACGGCTCAGGTTTTGGTGGAGGAGGAGGGGGATAATAAGTATGTTTTTCTAAATATTTTATAGCCCCTGACAACAACACTTTGTTGTCACCCCCATCCCATTCATTTATTATCAAGCAATGACGACTCTTGTCGACGACTTTTTTTTGAGGGAAACAAATAACATAGTTTTCTATTTCCATCCATCCTAAAAGACCTTGTTTCTCTGTTTTCCATGGCTCTTTTATCCATGTTACAAAAATAGCCACGGGCTTTTGTTTATTTTTTTCAGCAAAATTCATGGCCCTATTTTTTAAATCATCTACAAAATAACAACCAACCTCTTTTTCTTCTAAGAATTGACGAAGTCGGTAGTCTCCATTCAAAGTCCAATCAATCCCTTCTGAACCGGGAAACTTAGGAGGATAATATGTTCTTTCATCTGGATTATGCATGTGATATATCGTCATTTCCTGAATAACGCCCTTGGGACTTTGTCTACGAAGTCCTCCTTGGAAAACCGCAAAAAATCCTTCGTAAAAAACTCTCACTCCCCCCTTTTTTGGTCCCTTGTGCCTAAATAATCGCCTAGCATAAAACTCATCCAAGTGGCTGTCTTGATCGAGATCCATTGAACTAACTAGTTTTATTGCGAAATGCATGACAATACCTCCCTGTCCTGTTAATTTTTTTCAAACTAATATTGTTGAATTTACTAGGTACTTTTCTGACAAAAATATATAATAAATATATTATCAAGTCAATCCTTTCTGTTTTTCATCAAAATTGTTAAGATTTTTGTATTCATTATTAACTGGATTGCTTCGCCTAACGACTCGCAAAGACGAATTTTGCCTTTGGCAAAATTCGTCCGTCGTTGCTATAGGCTATAAGCTATCCGCTATCAACTATAAATTTATGCGTCACATAATAGGTCACAAAAACCCCGACACCGACACAATCTGTTCAGCATTAGTCTACGCAGATTTTCTTAATCAAAAAGGCATCTCTGCCAAAGCATTTGCATTGGGTCCGTTAAACAAAGAAACAAAATTTGTTTTTGAAAAATTTGGAGAAAAAGATCCAGAGCATATTACAGAACTACCAAAAGGAACAGAAATTATTTTGTTGGATCATAACGAAGAAGGACAGAGTATTGATAATATAAAAGATTTGGATATTGTTGAAATCATTGACCACCACAAAGTAAAAATAGAAACCGACAAGCCAATTTCTATTTATATTGAACCGTTGGGATCTTCTTGTTCAATCATCGCAAAAAAATATTTTGAAACAAGAACAGAATTATCAAAAGTAAACGCGAGTTTGCTAATCGCTGGAATAATTTCCGATACTCTTTTCTTTCGCTCCCCTACTACCACTCAAATAGACAAAGATTTGGTAGAAAAATTAAACGAAATCGCCAGAATTGAAGATTTAGAAAAATTTAGTCTTGAAATGTTTAATGCAAAAAGCGATTTAGGAAATATGCCTGTTGAGGAGATAATAAAATTGGATTATAAAATATTTGAATTTGCTGGAAATAAATACGGAATTGGCGTAATGGAAACAACAAACAAAGGTTATGGTCTAAATAGAAAAGACGAAATAACAACCAAACTAAAAGAAATAAAAACAAAAGACGGATTAAAAGCAGTTTTCTTTTCAATTGTAGATATTTTAAATGAAGCAAGTTACACACTGACATCGGGGAATGAAGAAACAGAAATGTTTACAAACATATTCGGAGCAGTAGAAAAAGAAGGAGCATTGTTTGTAGACAAATTGGTTTCAAGAAAAAAACAGGTTGTGCCGAGGTTTCAGGAATACATAAAATAAAAAAGTGGGCTTTCGGAAAGCCCACTTTTTTATTTTAGAATTAGAAAATAGTATTAGAATTTAAAAAAACCCCACAGACATAATCTGTGGGGTTTAAACTTTATGGTCATCTACGGACAGCCGCAAAGTGATGACTTCGCCAACAACAATCTCTTCCGTGATACTCGTCATAATCTTCCACCAAATTGACGCAGGAGAACCCTCCTTCAGCAAGCACTGACAAAACATATTTCCTTCCACAAAAAACTTTTATCGTTCCCAGAGCCATAATCGATATTGTTCCCATTTTTTTTACATTTAAACAGAGAACTTCATAAGCTGTTGCTGGACGATAACCAGCCAAATGCATTTCGAGAATAGCCTGCTGAGAGACTATCTCCTTGCTGAAACGAAATAATGCTATTTTTTTTACTTCTGCTTTGTGAATTTCCTCTTGTTGTAACAAACCAACTATATGAGGATTGAAATGAGAGTGACCCCCTTTCTTAATAAGATCTTCAATACTTTTTTTCTTAACAATCACAGAAAAAATACTCGTAATCATAACCTTCTCCCTATTTAAATTTAAAGAACTTTTCTGTTTTCGTCTTTTTAGACTCATCAGGTAGGACACACATCCTACTAACAAGGGAGATTTTTAAGAGATCTCCCGAACTCTTTTTAGGAACTAGTCCTTTAGAACTTTTTTCAGAAGAGAAATTATTTTCTCTAAATTGACGCATTCACCAAGAGAGAACAAATGACCTTTTTCATATTTGAAATGGTATTTACCAAACTGGCAAAACTTTTCTACATCTACACCCTCTTCTTCAAGGATAACTTGAAGATAGACAATCCAGTTAGGATTTTTTTCATAACAAGTAAGACAATTGCAATCAGAAATGTTATTTCTTAATTTTTCTTCCAATCTTTCTATTTTGGTTGTCATGGCTAGCTCCTTTTTTTATTTTTAATTTGAGAGTTAATCTCCCTTAACTTATCTGACAATAGTTTAGCATAGTTTGTCAACCCTGTGTTAAATATGTCAACTTTTTTAGAATTAAAAAATTTATGTAAAAATAAATGGCTTTAATATTGACTTTTTTAATCAATTTGGTATGATATATTTGTTGACATAATTAGCGACAAAATAAAATATGTCTTTACTAAATGAATTAAAAGAAGCCGGTTTAAGCATTAACGAAGCCAAAGTATATTTGGCATCTTTAGAATTGGGTGAATCCACAATTGTCAGAATCTCACAAAAATCAAAGGTTAAAAGAGCCACTGTATATCTAGCAATTGATTCCCTAAAAGAGCAGGGTTTGATAAGTTTTACTAAAAGAAAAAATAAAACCTTGTTTTTTGCAGAAGATCCAAGAAAACTTCAAGAAAAAATAGAAGAAAAAAAAGAAAAGATAGCAAAAATAATGCCGGAATTGTTATCCTTTAGTAACCTGATTGATAAAAAACCAAAAATTAAATATTTTGAAGGGAGAGAACCTGTTAAAGAAATTTTTAGAGATCTTTTAAATTATCCAAATCAAGAACTTATCGGATGGTTTCCAGACCAATCTTATTGGCTGGGTGATGATTTTTTTAGCGATTATTTTATTCCAAAAAGAATGGCGAAAAAAATTTGGATTAGAAGTATCGCCCCAATAACCGATTACAACAAAAAATTTGCAGAGCTTGGCAAAAAACAACTCAAAAAAACCAGATTTGTTGATAACGACAAATACAACATTCATATTCAAATCCTTGTTTATGGAAAAAACAAAATTGCAATCATATCCTATACCGAAGAAATTGGATTGATTATAGAAAGTAAAAATATTTATGAAGCACTAGAAAGTATCTTTAATGTTATGTGGGAGAGCCTACCAGAAGGAAAATGAGGATAGTTTTTAGTAATTAGTTTTTAGTTTTTAGAATTTAAAAAAACCGTCGCTGTGAACCAGCGACGGTTTTTGTTTTTAAACTCTCTTACACCAATCCTTAAGTTTTTCCAAACGAAAGTTAGACGGTGTACCAAGATAAATATGAAAAGGTGGTATGTTTTTTTTAACGACCGATCCCGCACCAATGACGGAACAAGGACCAATTGTAACACCAGGCAAGATTATACAACCAGCACCTATCCAAACACCGTGCTGAATAGTAATTTCATTAAATACATCTATATTTGAAACACCTTGTTGAGAAAACTCGTGTGTTACTCCCACAATACTACAATTAGGAGCAATCATAACACCCGAGGAAATATTGCATTTTTCCAAATAAGAACCAGCATTTACCTCAACCCGATCCTCTAAATAACTTTTTTTTAAAAACTTACAGGGACCGAGTCCCTGTAAGTTTTATAAAAAATAGACTTTTTCCGAAAAATTGTATAATATTGAATTATTATTGAATTTAATTTGAAAAAACCCCGAAAGATAGAATCTACGGCTAAAGAGAACAAATAATATGATAAAAACTTTGAAAAATAACGGTCAAAATCTTCATATAACAAGCCATATTTCTGGCACAATTCTAGCTTAAGCGGGTTTAATCGCTTATGTCATCATTAACAATATTAATTCTTTTCACAGGACTGGCGGGTCTTGCGGGAATGGCTTTGGGATATTTCATCCGTTGGGCCATTACCTTTGGACAAAAAGGTTCTGCTGAATTGAAAATCCAACAAATGATGTTGGATGCCCAAAAAGAGGCAAAGAAAATAACTACCGAGGCGGAGGGAAAAGCTCACGAAATGGAAGAAAAGGTAAAAAAAGAGGCAAAAGAGAAAGAAACTCAATTGTCTAAAACAGAAGAAAGATTAATCAAAAAAGAAGAATTGTTAGACAAAAGACAAACCGATTTGAAGAAAGAGGAAGAAGAAGCAAAGAGAAAACTGGAGAAAATAGTTCAAAACCAAGAAGATGTTGAGAAACTAAAAAAGGAAGAAGAGGAAAAATTGGCAAAGATCGCTGGAATGACAAAAGAAGATGCCAAGAAAATATTGATAGAGACATTGGAAAAGAATAGCGAAGAAGATATTCAGGTTAGAATGCAAAAATTGGAAATCGCTGGTGAAGAAAAACTTGAAAGAAAAGCTAAAGAAATCCTAACATCTGCAATTCACAGATTGGGAAATTCTGTTGCATCAGACGTTCTATCTACAACAATATCTATTCCGTCAGACGATATCAAAGGCAAGATTATCGGAAAAGAAGGAAAAAATATTCGTGCCTTTGAAAAAGTAACCGGTGTTGAATTGATCGTAGATGATACCCCAGGAGCAATTACAATCTCTTCTTTCAATCCAATCAGAAGACAGGTGGCGAGAGTAGCATTGGAAGATTTGATCATAGACGGCAGAATTCAACCAGCAAGAATAGAGGAATTTGTAGAAAAAGCAAAAGAAAAGATAAACAAAATAATAAAAGAGAAAGGAGAGCAGGCAGTATACGAATGTGGTATTTACAATCTGGACCCAAGAGTAATCTCTATTTTGGGAAGACTACATTTTAGAACCAGTTATGGTCAAAATGTTTTGCAACACTCGGTTGAAATGTCACATATCGCAGGAATGTTGGCAGAAGAATTGGGAGCAAATGTAGAAGTAGCAAAAACAGCCGCTCTTGTTCACGATATTGGAAAGGCGGTTGATCACGAAGTACAAGGAACACACACAGAAATCGGAAAGAGAATCCTTCAAAAATTCAATTCAAACGAAGCGGTTATCAGAGCGATGGAATCTCATCACGAAGAAACGCCGTTTACAAGTATTGAATCTGTTATCGTCCAAGTGTCTGACGCCATCTCTGGCGGTCGCCCAGGAGCAAGAAGAGACACGGTAGAAAATTACCTGAAGAGATTGGAAGAATTGGAATCAATTGCAAATTCATTTCCAGGCATTGATAAATCATACGCTTTGCAGGCAGGAAGAGAAATCAGAATATTTGTAAAACCAGAAGAAATCTCTGACATAGAAGCAAAGAAGTTGGCTAGAGAAATAGCATTAAAGATTGAAAAAGATTTGAAATATCCAGGAGAAATAAAGGTTAATGTGATAAGAGAATCAAAGGTGATAGAATACGCACGCTAATAAATAAAGAAAAGAGCGACCTGCCAAGCAGGTCGCTCTTTTCTTTATTTATTAGCGAATTATTAATTTTAAATTATAAATTATAAATTACTTTAAATTACACCCAGATGACGAAAAAGTTCTTTAAATTTCTAATTATTTCAAAATTAGATACAGAACGAGGAGCAAGAACAAAATGGAAGAAGGCATATTTTTAATACGACGACTGATGTTTTGTGACCTGCCTGCCGGCAGGCAGGATTGCGACAAAGTTATGTGCTAATTTTGAGATAATTATCACCTATTGCACAAAAAATGGCTTAATATATAATAGTTAGTATAAATGGTTTTATTAGTAATTAATAAAAAATAAAAAAATGAATAAACAAGCAATAGCAGAAGCTGTACAAGGAGTTCTTGGAGGAACAAAAGCTGATGCAGAAAGAGCAGTTGAAACAGTTTTTGATTCAATCGCCGAAGCTCTTAAAAGAGGAGACGATGTATCAGTAGCAGGATTTGGTATCTTCTCTGCAAAGATGAGAGCAGCCAGAACAGCTAGAAATCCTAGAACAGGAGAATCAATTCAAGTTCAAGCAATGAGAGTGCCTAAATTCAAGGCAGGAAAAGGTCTAAAAGACGCTGTTAAATAACAGAGCTTTCCACTTAAAGAAAAAACCCAACATCCCGTTGGGTTTTTTCTTTTCTAAAATTAATTGACTTCATATATTAAAAAATGCTTGAATAGAATCCGGATACATATATAGAAAATTTAACATGGAGAAAGACAGTGCTGAAACTACAAAAAGGAGATGTAATAACATACGAGTCAGGAAGAATTGTAATCAGAAACAAAACAAAGACCGTGAGTTGGAATGACATATTCGACATTGGAGTCAATATAGATAAATTAAGGCAACTCTCAGAAATGATGGGATTTGCGGCAGGATACAACATAAAATTCTGCGAAAAAGACAGAGCCTTCATTGTTATATAGACAAACCATCAAACCCCGCATCTCACGGGGTTTTTCTTTTTTATAAATTTATATTTCATAAAAAAGCCCGTCGACAGTAAATCTGCTTTGACGGGCTTTTGTTTTTTCAATAATTTATTTATATGACAACTTATTTGATCAGAGATTCCTTGATCTGCAAAAGTTTAGACAGTTTATATGGGCAGTCATCAATTATGTATCCTAGAGGACTCATTCCACACGGCAAGGTAATCAAATCTCCATCCTGAAAATCTGAAACATCTTCCCTCTTTTCAATCCCCCATGAAATTCTTTTTCCGTTTCGATAAAATGGATATTTGGAGATATCAAATTGTGAAGCATCAAAGCTTATAACATCAATTGCGGATTTGAAAAGAATGTCCCAATCCATGTTTCCGCAACAATATACACCACGAACGACTGGAAAACTTGAAAATATAGCTTCCCACGCGTCCTCGAAATTGAATCCTGCCTGCCCCAAAGCTGGTTCGTCCAAAAAAAGAATAATTTCTTTGGCGTTTAAGCCATCCAAAATGGTTGAGATGTGACGATAAATTATTTCCACCGCCTCATCTTCACTGCGCCCAATCATGATCAATGTTGCCGGCCCGATGCACTGCACTTTTACAGTAGAAAAATTATGACGCTTGAACTCAGCCAAACAACTCATTTTTCCCGGCCGATTAATGTAATTCATAAAATCGTCTCCTAACCTAGGAAGCTCTGGGAAAAAGGGGATATCGTGGAACAAACTGTATGACACGGCCATACCAACGTCAATAAATGGCAAAGAACCAATCTGAGTGATGATCTTACGCATTGTTGAAATCTCCTCGTTTTATTGTCAAAAAATATTATTGTACAAACAAACTGAATGTTGTGTTTGATAATAAAAGATACTACAAAACAAACTTGGTGTCAAAAACAAAAAAATAATTTGGTAAATATTTTTCTTTGTGCGGATAGGACAGAAGAGAATCGGCGCCAGTTCTAAATATTTTGTTCGTCACTCGACAAGCTCGTGACTTCAAAATATTAAGAACTCGCTGCCTCGCTCGCCTGCCTGCCGGCAGGCAGGCTCGTGTTCGTCGGGCAAAGCCCTCCTCCATACTTCACTCGTTTCGATTCTCCCTATTCGCTACAAAAACCAAAGACCCAAAAGCTGCCGCTTTTGGGTCTAGGTTTTTGTGCGGATAGAATAGATGAGAATCGGTCACGAATCACTAAGTCTTTTGTTCACCCTTCACTTCGTTACGGGTTCCAAAAGTCTAAGTGTTCTCGACCCCGGCTCGCCTTCTCGCTTCGCTCGATATGGCTCCGCCTTTCGATTCTCCACGAAAAGCAAGCAGTTGCTTTTCTCTATCCGAACAGCACAAAGTGAAAACCACCCTATTCGGGTGGTTCACTTTGGCTGTGCGGATAGGATAGATGAGAATCGGTCTCCAGTTCTAAGTAAAAATTTCGTTTTCGCTTCGCTTCAACTCATTTTTACTAAGAACTCGCGACCCCGCTCGCTCAGATTTTTTCTCCACCCTGCCTCTTTTCTGAAAGAAAAGCAACGACACGGTAGGCAGGTTCGTTACGAAAAAATATACTTCGCTCGTTTCGATTCTCCCTATTCGCTACAAAAATATATTACGAAAAAGCTAGTCGCTTTTTCTCCATTATTTTTGTGCGGATAGGGAGAATCGAACTCCCGACTCATCCTTGGCAAGGACGTATTTTACCACTAAACCATATCCGCGATTATTCAGTTTTTAGTCATTAGTTTTTAGTGTTTAGAGATAGTAAATAAAAAAACAAAAACTAACATCAACCAGTATAAGATATTTTGGGCTTTTTTTCAAATTTAAAAACCCCCGGATATGCTTTACGCATACAACCGAAGGGTTTGTTTGTGCCCTATTTTTCAAGGGCTTTTTTCTTTATGTGGTCGCCGAGACCATGCGAGAGATTCCTCGCACAAATCGCGGAAACCGCACTTTTTGTGGCTACGGCACGAAGATCATCGTCCCGTTCGGCCAATTCGACTTGGGCCTGTGCAGATTCCTCTGCACTTCCATTTCGAATGACAGAGTACAACTCCTCGCGTGTCTTCTTTTTCATACAAACCTCCTTAAAAAAAATCGGTGATTTTTGAAGTATATTTACGATCCAACTGCTCGTAATATTTCTCTTCGCCAGTCAGTACTGCGAGTACAAACAATGTTCTCGCACACGGTCGTCGCCGGAGACATTCGTCCACAACCCCAACCGTATCAAGACCAAGCTCTGCCATCGGGCCACAGATGTTTTCCTGCACCAACGACATGCTAGGACACATTTCCTCTGCTTCCCACAGGAGGTCCAACTTTTTCCGCGGGTTGGTTTCCGTGTGTGACTCTGATACCGTCACCGCAGAGGCAACTCCTTCCCAAATCGGGAATGTTGCTACTTCTGGATGAAAAATATCACAACCCAGTTGAATACTCAACGGTTCAAATTGCTGTCCGTCTATCACAACCACAAGATGTGGTTCTTCATACATGAGCAATTCACTCATGAATGAAGGATCCAAACTCTTGGATCGATTCTCGAACAGCATCTGAACCATCATTTCCGCTAAATAGTTTCTGCGAACCTCCCCCAACTCCACACGAGCTGAAGGGAAATGTTTTTCAACAACCGCTGCCGCCTGAGCTGCACGCCCGAGACAGCTTCGCTTGTCAACTGAAAGATTCAGTTTAACAAACTCCTCTTGGCTATATTGCAGACTAACCGCAGATACGCCAAAATTGATTGTTTTCAGAGTTTCCGTTGGAGTATCTCTCTCGACATACTCCAACGACTCTATCCCAACATATGCCAGCCTTTTCGCCGTTAAAGCATCCATAAAAAACCTCCACAAAGAAAATTATGTATGTAAATGTTCTGTTATTACCCTTTTACAATTATATAACAAATTCAATCTAGTGTCAATCTATGTGGCTGAATTCTAACTTGAATGTAAACTGGCATAAACCGCCCGAATAGAGTGGTTTTCACTTTATAAACTTTAAAAACTTTTACTTATTGACACAAACAGTCAAAAAAAGTAGTCTCTATGATAGAAACCGCCTGTTTAAATATATTTAACAACCGAGGAGATGTTTATGGGCAACCAGATCAAAGTCACCTATGTCTTGTGGGTGGGGGTCGTTTTAAGTATAGACGAACCCCCTTTTCCAAATACACCCGGTTTATTAGGATTAGGTGGAAGCGAATTTCTTGATGAAATTAAAAGAAAGAAACTTGATTTTTCAATCATAGACTCCGGCTCTCTTGGAGTCATAATAGAAAAAACTGAGTGGGAAAATAAGATTGGAAAGAAAAACAGATTCAACCTCAGCAATCTTTCCAAAGCAGAAAGGGTCTGCAAAAGAATAAACAAAATCTTCGCAGAATTTAATATTTCATTAGATGCTAAAATTTATCATCATACAGAAATAAAATTGATATAAATAAGCACAACAAATAATAAAAGGGCTTCGCAAGAAGCCCGTTTTTTTATTTGCTATCTTCCTTCAAAATTACAAAATCTACGCGACCGCGTAAATTTTGTAATTTATTTTAAGATTCCTTTTATTCGTATTTTTAAATTATAAAATTTATTTCTAAAACCTTGTCACAAATCTGAAAATTATAATTTCTCCATTTAATCTTTCACATATTTCATATCCTTGATAAAAATATATTTATAGATATAATTAAATTAGGTTAGATCTTGAAGTTTCCAAAAATATGTAAACATGCGGAGGTGCAAATGGGATCGATGGCCGGAAGCAAAGGGGGCATAAGGGGAAAGTTTAAAGAAGATCTGAAAAAATTGAGGAAACAAAAAAATGAACCGGCGACAAAAAGCGCCAAAGGGGGAGCCAAAAAATAGGGGCTTGCCCCTATTTTTTTATTTTAGTTTTTCTACTCACTACCCACTACCTGCCAGCAGGCAGGCCCACTAATTAATATTTTTTCCCATAAAAACTTTTTCCAAAATATCACTATTCGTAATATTTTTTGCTGTATCTTTCGCCACAACCTTTCCTTTATCCAAAACATAAGCACGGTCAGCAACACTTAGAAGAGATTTGATGTTGTGTTCAACTATCATAATTGCTGTTTTGTGTTTCAAATTTATTTCTTTTATCTTTTCAAAAACTTCTTTAACAACCTTTGGAGCCAGCCCCAAAGAAGGCTCGTCCAAAAGTAAAATTTTTGGATCGGTCATCAAGCCTCTGGCCAGTGCTAACATTTGTTGTTGCCCACCAGACAAAGTGCCAGACTTTTGTTTTCTTTTTTGTCTTAAAATAGGAAACATCTCCATCATCTCGTTTATTCTTCTTTTCAATTCTTCTTTATCATTCACGGTAAAACCACCGATCTCCAAATTTTCTTCGACTGTTAAGTGAGAAAAAACCCTCCTTCCTTGTGGAACAAAAGAAATTCCCTTTTGAATTATTTTGTGCGGAATAGGAATTATTTCATCTTCGTGCCACAAAATTTTTCCAGATTCTATCGGAGCAAGTCCAAAAAGTGCTTTTAAAACGGTTGATTTGCCTGCGCCGTTTGGACCCATCAAAGCGACGATTTCCCCCTCATCCAGGGCAATATCAACACCATCAAGAGCCTTCACTCCTCCATAGTGAACTGCAATATTTTTAAGTTGTAATAGTGTTTCGCTATCGTTCATGATTTATGGTTTAAGAATATCCTATTTTTATTCATAAATCAAAAACCACCAATACTGGTGGTTTTTGATTTTAAATCCTAAATCTTGTTTACTATTTGATATCTACAAGTTTTCCTCCTTTCCATTCTTGAATCAATGTTTCAAATTCTGCAATATGGTTATTAAAACCGACAAATCCGATTAAGCTTTCTGCTTTGGTCTTGTCCATTTTTTTAACGACACAACTCATATCATTTTCACAATCATCCAATGCATTAACCATTTGTTTTGTGTGGAAATAAGCTTGTGCTATTGCCTGATAACTACCTACTGTCTTTCCTGGAAACTCAGCATTTATTTTTTCAACAAACTCAGCACTTACTGTTGGCAATCCAAACATAACAGAGTTTTCAAGTAGTTCAGAATAATCTTCAATGATATCTGGTGAAATAATTTCAGACAAACCAACAAAAGTAGAATCTATACCCATTTCTCTCATATTTTTCAAAGAAGCCAATGTTTCTGGTTGAAATGAAATATTAAACACAGCGCCAATATCGTCAGATTTTATTTTCAACAAGTGTGTCTTGAAATCTGTTTCTCCTGCATTATATTCCTCAACCAAAACATTATTTTCTCCAAAAACATTTTTTATACCGCTTAAACACAAATCTCCAAATTCAAGATTCATTTTTAATACACCTACTTTACTTATCCCTCTATTTTTAATCAGACTAGCGGTTTCGCCACAACTCTTTTCATAATCAAGATAAGTTTTGTAAATATTTTGTCCCTCTTGAAGAGGAGAAACTGGAGCAGCGTTATACAAGTGCAGAACATTTTTGTCTTTCAAAAAAGAACTTACTGCAATAGCTGCTGGATTAAATTCGCTATAAATAGCATTTACACCATTTATATTAACCAACTTCTGGGCCGAACTTAATGCTACCTTTGGATCAAGTTGTCCGTCTTCAATCACAAACTCTACATTTATTCCTTCTTCTGCAAGATCTTTTTGGGCCAACTCAATTCCCATTTTAGTTGATTCACCCCAATAAGCGACTCCGCCTGTTAGAGGTGTAATAACACCTACTTTTATTAAACTATCGTCAGATTTGAAATTGTTAAATGCAAATATCAATATCAAAACAATAATAACCAACACAACCAAACTTTTTAAATAACTCATAAATTTATACTAATAATTAATAATCTTTTAATAATCATATATTTTTGTAAAAAACATAATATTGATTTTGATATTAGTATAATCTATAATGAGTGAGTGGCAAACACCACCACTGAAACAAGCTGTGTATAACGAAATATTTGAACAATTAGGCCTATCAAAGAATGAGGCAAAAATATATGAAACCCTTTTAAGAGAGGGTGTTTCTCCTGTTAGTCATATATCTTTAAAAGCGAATATTCACAGAAGAAATGTGTATGATTCAATCAACAGACTGATAGAAAAAGGGTTTGTCTTTGAAATTGTCCAAAAAAATGAGAACAACTACAAAGCGGTCAATCCTGATAAGTTGATGGAGTTGATCAAAGAAAAAGAAGAGATGCTCTCAAAAATAATGCCCGATATAAAAAAATTATATAAGAACAAACCACACCACGAAGATGTCTGTATTTATAAAGGAATTGAGGGTTGGAAAAACTACATGAAAGATGTTTTGACAACAGGAGAAGATTTGTACACTTTGGGAGGAAAAGGAGCATGGTCAGACAAAAGATTGGATAAATTTTCCGAACATATCATTTCAGAATTTAAGAAAAAAGGTATAAAGACGATGGCTTTGTTTGATTATGAAGTGAAAGAGAAAAATTCAGAAATAACAAAAAAAATGAAAGGTAATTATAAAATATTACCAAAACAATACTCAACATCATCAGCAATAGATATTTTCGGAGATCATATTGTAATTGTATCCGACATTAGCTTGGAAAAAATTGATGAAAATTCTTCTTTTACTGTAATAATAAATAAAGATATTGCAGATGCTCTCAGGATCTGGTTTAAATTGATCTGGAATTCTATACCAGAACAAAAATAATTAAAAACAATCCGCCAACCGGTGGATTGTTTTTGTGTTCAAATCTTAAATATACACCCTATTCTCCCAAATAAGCTTCTATAACATCTTTATTTTTCAAAACCTTTTCTGGTTCACCCTCTGCCAACAACTTTCCGCTCTCCATTACAAAAACATAGTCACACAATTCACGAATCAAACCCATGTCGTGTTCTATCAAAACAACCGTTTTCCCGTGCGTTCTCAATTCTTTGATTATCCCAGAAACCAATTTAACCATCTCTGGAAAAAGTCCGGCAAAAGGCTCATCAAAAAAATATATTTCACTATTCATTGCCAAAGCTCGGGCAATTTCTAAAAGTTTTCTTTGTCCATAAGAAAGGTTGATTGCCAATTCATTTTTCTTTTCCCACAGACCCACTCTCTCTAAAACTTCTTTTGCTTTTTCGTGATGAATTTTTTTGTGTCTTTCAAACAAAGCACTGACTATATTTCTTTCGGTTAAAACGACCAAAATATTATCCAAAACAGTCATTTGTTCAAAAAGACGGACATCTTGAAAAGTCCTCGTTATTCCAAAAGCAGGGATATCGTAGGATCTAATTTTTTTAATTCCAGAAACACCATCAACAGCAACAAATCCTCCGTCAAAAGGAAACATCCCTGTTAACAAATTCATCAAAGTTGTTTTTCCAGACCCGTTTGGGCCAATCAAACCTGTAATTTTTCCTTTTTCAATTTCAACAGACAAACCATCAACAGCTTTTACTCCGTCAAAATGTTTAATTATTTTTTTTGTTTTTAAAATTGAATTCATAGACGACTTATTTATCTTTATAACTTTACAAACTTTTTACTTTAAACTTTTAAAGATCATATTCTCCCAAAAATCCTTTTGGTCTATAAAGCATCAACAAAACCAGAATCAAACCATAGACAACCTGTCGCATTTGAGCAGCGATATCAGACGGAAAACCAACAAATCTTAACGCCTCGGGCAACAAGATCAAAAATAGTGCTCCCAACAAAACACCTCTCATATTTGCCAATCCTCCGATAATAATAATTGTCAAAATAAAAATTGATTCTATTATATAAAAGGAGGACGGATCAATAAATGTTATATAAGAAGCAAACAAAGACCCTGCGACAGAAGCCATCCCTGCGCTAATAACGAAAATCGCCAATTTGTAAAACTGTGTATTATATCCAAAAACCTGAATTGCTTTTTCATCTTCACGAATAGCTTTTAAAACACGGCCAAAAGAAGAATTTATTATAAATTTTGAAATAAAATATATTAAACCAGCAAAAAGTATTGCTAAAACAAAATAAGAGATATTTGATGAAAAACTAAAACCAAATAATTCGGGTCTACTTATTCCAGGAATACCTAAAGGACCTTTGGTCAAATCCTGCCAATTTAAAAAAGCACTGAATACAATTATATTAAATCCCAAAGAAGCCAGTGCATAATAGTCATCTTTAAATTTGCTCAAAACAATCCCTACCAAAAAAGCCGTAATCATAGTTACAAAAATACCCAAAATAACAGAGCTAAAAAAACCAAACCCTGTTTGAGTTAGCAAAATTGCCGTTGTATAAGCTCCAATACCATAAAAAGCTGCGTGAGTAACAGACAACAACCCTGTATATCCAACAAGTAAATTCAAACCAGCGCCAAGAATCACATATATGGCAAACAATATTCCTAAGTGTATAAAATAATCCATTGTTTTAAAAAATAATTTTTATTCTTTTTTCTTCTGATTCTTTCATAAATCCTAAATCTTACATCTTAAATCTTCTTATTTTTATTTTTTGAATATCCCTCGTGGGCGGAATAGCAAGAAAAGTATCAACACAACAAAAGCAATCGCGTCTTTCCATTCACCCGACAATTTCCAGATTCCAAAATTTTCAACAAATCCTAAAAATAATGCCCCCAACACTCCCCCGTAGACATTTCCGATTCCACCGATTATAGAAGCAATCACTCCTTTCAAAATAAGTTTAAGACCCATTGTAGGTTCTATTCCTGTATCAAAACCAATCAATATACCTGCCAAGCCAGCGATCGCCGATCCAATAAAAAACACTCCGGCAATAATTTTGTTTGTATTGATACCGACTATTTTTGCGACCTCTTCATCATCACCAATAGCTTTCACAGCTTTTCCAAATTTTGTCTTGTTCAGCATCACTGTCAAAGCAATCATAATAACAACAGCACAAATAAAAATAACAATTTGTGTTTGAGTAACTATCCCGCCAAAAATATTGTAAACATTTGCAGTAACACTTTGAGAAAGCGTCTTAAATTGACTCGAAAACAAAATTGCCGTCACTGCTTGCAACACTGTAAAAACACCCAGAGAAGCAATCAACAAAACCATATTAGATGCTTTTTTCTTGCGCAAATTTTGATAGACAAATCTATTGACCAGCAATCCCACAACACCAGCAGACAAAACCCCTAGAGCAGCAGCCAAGAAAATGTTTAATCCTATTATTTTTGTAAAATAAAATGTTGCATAGGCACCAATAACAATCATCGCCCCATATCCCAAATCAAAAAATTTTACAACTCCAAAAATAAGATTGAAACCAAGCGCAATCAAAGCATAAATAGAGCCGGCTATTAAACTATTTAAAATTAACTGAATAAAAATCTCCATAATTATGAATATAAGTATAACAAATATAGATAAACAAACAAAAATCACCCGTACGGGTGATTTTTTGTTTTATCTCTCTGACGAACTTCTCCACATAACATCAAAAATACTTTTTAAAGAATCAAAAATATTTTTACTTTCTATAATAAGGCCTATCTCTTCTGTATAAGAAATAATATTTATTTTATTAGCCCCATAAAGAATTATTTCTACTTTAACATTGAAACCCTCATCGTCTACAAACCTTGTTTCCTTCAAATATTTGGCGTCTTCTTTTGAAAGCTCTATATTAAATTTTGTTTTAGGTGCCAGTGCTTTTATCCAAATTTTATTCTTTACTCTTGCTGGCATATAGACTTCGGTAAAAAAATCCTTTCCCAGCCAGTAAACCTGATCTGGAAACCACCCCGCAAGCTCTGTTTTGGGGTATTTTAATGTTTCTTTAAAAACCTCTTTGATCCCCTCTTTTCCTTCAAAAAATCTTATTTTGGGTTTTTTATCAATCAAATTACTAAAAGACAACAATTCGGGCATTATTTTTTTTATTGTTTCTCTTCTTTCTTCCTCTTTTTCCTGAATTTTTCTTGGATCTTCTGCAAAAAACAATGTCTTATTTTTCCTTTTAATTGAACTTGCCAATCCCTTTTCTTTCAAAGAATTAATTGAAAGATATACTGTCGTTCGCTTGACTTTTGACTTCTCAGAAATACGAGCAATTGTTGATTCGCTCAATTCCAACAATGCCAAATATACCTTTGATTCATTCTCGGTTAAACCTATTTTCTTTAAATCATCATTAATCATATAAATTTTGTTAGCATTTGTGTCAACAAATATATAGTAACAAAACCACAAAAAAAGTCAATATTAAAGCCATTTTAAATTGTTAGAAAGTAAAAATAATAAAAAAATTGACACAATTTATACCATACTTGACACCGTATGCTAAACTATTGTCAAGTTAATAACTTAAATTAGTAGTTAATAAATAAATACAAATTTTATGAGTAACAAAATTAAATGGGTAATCGGAATAATTGTCTTAATTGCGATAGTTTGGTTTGGATATCTAAACAAGACAAACAATTCTGACACATCAAACGAAACAATTAAAATCGGCTATATCGGCCCTATGACAGGAGGAGTTGCAATATTAGGGACAGAAGCTCTTGGTTCAATAGAAGTTGCTGTTGAAAAAGCAAACGCAAATGGTGGTATAGACGGAAAAATGATAGAAATTATTGCAGAAGATGATCAATACGACACAGCAAAATCTGTAACAGCATACGAAAAACTAACAAAGACAGACAAAGTTGAAACAATAATAATGTCTACTTATGGAGGAGTTATGGCAGTTGCAGAAAAAGCAAAAAAAGACAATGTTCTTATAATTGACTCTCTTGACTGTGACGAAGATATTGCAAATTTGAACGACAATATATTCTGTATAGCAAAGGAAACAAAAGACTTAGCAGATGTAATTGCTGACGAAGCAATAAAGAAAGGTTATAAAAACATTGCAATAGTTCACGCAACCAACGACAATTTTATGCAAAGTGTCGCAGATGCATTTGTAAGCAGAGTAGGAAATAAAGCTGTTTTTCAAGTAGAAAGTTACACACCTCAAACAACAGACTTTAAAACACCTTTGTTAAAGATTAAAGATAAAAATGTTGATGCAGTTGTTTTCCTTGGATACGACGAAATAGGAATTGCAATAAAACAAGCAAAAGAATTAGGATTGGACAAACCTTACCTTACAATTCCTTCTGTTGCGACAACACCTTCAATTCAAGACGCATCTAAAGGAGCAATTGATGGAATTTACTTTTCATTCTATGCACCATTAGAAACAAATCCTGTTGCAACAAAGTTTTATCAAGATTTTGAAGCAAAATTTGGTCACACACCATACGTATTCGTTGCAAGTGATCAGGCTTATGACACTGCTCAAATACTGATCAATGAAGTGTTACCAAAAGTTACAGGAAAAACACAAGAAAAGAGAATCGCTCAAAAGATTGATTTACTACAAGATGTAAAAAATTACAAAGGAGTAACAGGCAATCTAACAATGAAAGATGATGGAAGAATAAACGGAATTTTGATTAGATTGTTCCAACTTGAAAACATGACTCCAGTCTATGTAGGAAATTAAAAACACAAAACAAAAAATCACCCGTAATGGTGATTTTTTGTTTAACATAAACTTTACGAACTTTATAAACTTTTAACTTTACAAACTCTGTTCGTTCTATTTCAACACCTCTGCTTTTCCTCCTTTAATGATCATTACATTCGCCTGTGTTGTCTTTAGATCCCCTACCTCATCAAATTCAATTGTTGGTGTAGAAATGCCTGGTATACTCAATTTAGACAAAGCAGTTTTAATATCTTCTTTGTTTGTTCCTGCTATTTTCATAGCACCTTCAAAAGCCTTAATCGTGTCGTATCCAATAGGAGCAACATTGTTTACTTCCATGTTTTCTTTTCCTGGCAAAGTTTTGATTTTTTGAACAAAATCTTCTGGTTTATCAAACTTTCCCACTGTATACATCATACCTTCTGCTCCGGCACTACTCACAACCTCTTCTCCTGCAAGAGCATCAGCTCCAAGGACAGGAATACCCAAAGCCAAATCTTTCATTTGTTTCAATCCTGCCACTGCATTTCCTGGATAACCCAAGAAATATAGGATTTCCGCTTCTGATGCTTTTACCTTACCAATTTGCGTTCTCAAATCATTTGTATCTTGTGAAATACCTTCATTGTAAACGATTTGTCCTCCCAATTCTTCAAATCTTTTAATAAAAGATCCATCCAATCCTTGTCCCCAATCATTCTTTACATAAATAATTGCTACTTTCTTTTTTCCTAGATCATTAAATACATAGTCTGCACCAAACTTTCCTTGGAAAGAATCTGATGGATATGTTCTAAAAATATAATCTCCGATGGCTGTTAAATCTGGAGCAGAAGCCAAGATTATAGAAGGAATCCCTTTTTCTTGTACTATCGGCAAAACTGGTCCACCAACAGAAGAACACACTGGTCCCGCAATAACATCTACTTTATCGATGTTAATTAGTTTGTTTATTGCGCTCACTCCTGCTGTTGAATCACATTGATCATCTTCAATGACAAATTCAATCATACGACCATCAACACCCCCAGCGTCATTTATTTCTTTCTTTGCCAATTCAGCACCAGCCAAGAAATTTTCTCCCCAGCTAGCAGCTTCTCCAGAAAGAGGAGCCAAGATACCCACCTTTATTGGTCCGTCGTTCTCGTTTCCTTTGTTAAAAGAAGAATATCCAAACCAAATCACCGCAACCAAGATAATTATTCCAACTATCCATTTCATTGTATTGTCCATATTTTAAATTTTTTAAATAATAAAACTAATAATTTTCCTTAATAATAACAAGGTTTTTTGTTTTTACAAAAATACCCGTTGTTGTTATTCAAATTTTTAAATTTGAACGAAATGAAAAATCTGATTATTTTTCATTTATATTTATAATCTATCAAATAAAAATCATAGTGTCATAATACAAAACATTGACAAACTATGTCGGGGTGTGTTGATTAAAATAATCAAAAATTGACAAAAAATCCTTATTTTTATATGATTAAAGTGTCGGTACAATTTCCACAACATTATGTTAAACAAACTTTTTGAACAACTAAATTTTTCGGACAAAGAATCTCTTGTGTATTTGGCATTGTTAGAAATTTCTTCTGGAAAGGTCCGAGAAATCTCCAAAAAAACAGGTTTAAATAGAACCACAGTTTACGATATTTGCGATGCGTTGCTACAAAAAGGCCTTATTAGTAAATACAAAAAGGGTTCGGGAACTTATTTCAATGCCCTTGATCCAAAAAGTCTCCTTAATTATCTAGAAAGAGAAAAAGAAGAACATATTAAAAATACTGAGAAACAAAAAGAAAAAGTATCCGAGCTTCTCCCCCAACTTATTTCTATTCAAAATATTTATAGCCAGACGAAACCTCGTGTTCAGTTTTTTGAAGGAGAAAAAGGAATTCGCGAGGCATATGAAAACACATTAACCAGTAGTGAAATTATTTTAGCCTTTGGAAATGCCGATACAATGCACAAAGGATTACCAAACTTTTTTCCGGAATATTACAAAAGAAGAGCAAAAAACAAAATTTTCATCCGCGCTGTCGTACCGAGAAACAAAATGTCTGTAGAAAGATCAAAACACAATCAAGAAGAAATGCGTGATACCCGTTTTTTACCTGAAAAAGAAATGACATTTTCACCTGAAGTAAATATTTATGACAATAAAATGTTAATTGTTTCTTGGGAAGAAAAAATGGCAATTTTAATAGAATCAAAAGAGTTAGCTCACCTCCAAAAACTTACATTCAATTTACTTTGGGATACATTACCCAGAAATTAAAATTGTAGGCGGTCCGACCGCCAAAAAAAGAATCGCTTTTTTTAATCTTTTTAGATTGGTGTATTGGAAATTTTTAAACTAAAATGACAAAATTTATGGTTGTTTTACAAATCTTCCATCTATGACTTTAAACACATCGTACTGTATTCCCGACCTATCCCCATCTTCATCAAAAATAAATTCACCACTAACACCAGAAAAATTTATATCGGCTAAACTTTTTTTCTCTTCAACAGACTTTATCAAAGCTATCGCACCATCATAGGCATAAATACTATAAGCAGAAGGTTCTACTCCAAACATATCCTTGTATTTTTTATCAAAAACACTAGTATCGGGAGAATTCGCCAAAAAAGTAATGACTCCTTCTGCAAGATCACCGGAATTATTTAAGATTTTATCATCTTTAAAAGTTTCAGAGGTTATTATATTTGCATCAATATTTAATTCGTGTATTTGTTTCAACAACAAGGGATATTCATTTTCTCTAGCCACTAAAACAATTGTATCTGGATTAACACTTTTTATTTTTAAGAGACTTGTCCTAAAATCGCTTGTTCCCGGTTTAAACAACTCACTTTTTAAGCTATTGGTATTATTTTCAATAATCTCTTTTATCCCAATTCCATAAGTTTCATTCACATACAAACCAACAACCCGTTCTGATTCAAGAACATTATTGATATAATCGACCATCTTTACACCTTGGTATGAATCAGAAGGAACTGAACGAAAAATGTAATCATTATTTTTTGTAAGATTTGGTGCAGAAGCCAAAGTAATCATTAAAATTTTCTCTTTATTTTTTACAACAGGAATAATTGAAGAAGTTGCTCCACTTCCCTGTGCCGAAAGAATATAATTTACCTTATCAATATCTATTAATTTATTTATAACAGAAACCGCTTTTGAGGATTCCGCCCCATCGTCTTCATAAATTACTTGATATTTTTCTTTTTGAGGATCTTTTTCACTAAAAGCCAGTTCAATGGCATTTTTCATGGGAACACCATAACTAGCATAGTCTCCACTAAAGTGACCTGCAACACCTATTTTAATAACACTTTCATCTTTAGTCTGAATCAACAAAAAGGTAGCAAATACGATCAAGATCACCATTAATAATATTTTTAGAGATTTATTTAACATAAAATAATTTTGTTAATATTTATAAAGATATTCAAATAATAAGAAAATACAAGGAATTGTAAATATTTATAAACATTATTTTTTTAAAAATCCTTATTTGTCAACATATTTAAAAGATGTTAAAATAACTGTAAATAATTTTTACAACAACATGATAAAAGAAATTGTAGAAAATTTTGATTTAAGCGAGAAAGAAGCCTTGGTTTATTTGGCGAATCTTAAAAAAGGTAAAAGCAAAGTAAGTGATATTGCGAAGGAATCTGGCTTAAACAGGATTACAACTTATGAAATATTAAAAAGACTTTCACAAAAAGGGCTAGCAAACGGAATAACTTATAATAAACTTACCTATTTCAAAGTAATAGACCCTGAATCTTTTCTGATAAAAAAAGAGCGACAGATATCTTTGGCAAAAAAATTTATACCTCAATTAAAAATACTTAAAGATTCCAAAACTAAAAAACCAAAAATAGACTTTTTCACAGGAATAGAAGGGATAAAATCGATTTATGAGGACACTCTTAAATCAAAAAATAAAGTTATTTATAATGTTACAAATGTAACTAATCTAACAGATATTTTGGATCATGATTTTTTAAATGATTATTTCAAAAAAAGGACAAAAAGAAAGATTAAGGTTCGAGTGCTCATTTCGGAAGAAGGTGCGAACAAAGAATTGTTAGAGGATAGTAAAAAATTACTAAGAGAATATAAAATATTTGACAGTAAAAAACATAAAATTCCAAATGAATTGATGATATATGATGACAAAGTTGCTATTCTTTCGTTTTCTGGACAAATAGGTATTTTAATAGAAGATGAAGAAATAGCAAAATCTATGTATTCAATATGGGAAATAATGTGGGAAAATTTATAATTTCTCAAAAAAATTTTCCTTTATCAAAACTTCAACACCCTAGAGAACCAAAACTTTTTCCACCTCCAAAAACTTACATTCAATTTACTTTGGGATACACTGCCCCGAAACTGAAATAATGGAAAAATTTAAAAAAACTGCTATAATACAACCTATTAAATAAACACAAATATCGGAGTGTGGTGTAACGGCTAACATGCCTGCTTTGGGAGCAGGTGACTCCGGGTTCGAATCCCGGCACTCCGACAATAATAAAAAGATCCAATATCAAATTGGGTCTTTTTATTATTTATCTAGGTTGTTCGGGATTCGAACGGAACTTTTAAAAAACAAACTGCTTTGTTTTTTAAAAGTCCGTGGCTTTGGAGGAGAAGTGAGTGATGTGAGGATTTTAATCCGAACCAGCGAACGACGGAGGAAAAGGAATCCCGGCACTCCGACAAAAACAAACTGCACAAAAAATTCCTGACATTAATCAGGAATTTTTTGTTTTGTATAAAAGACACTTTTTAAAGGACAATATTTTCTAACAATTCAACTTTTGCAGTTTTGTCCTTTATGTTCAAATACACTATTACTGCTAAAAATTTCCATTCTTTTTCCAAGTTATATCTAAAAATATAGCTTTGTATCGTTCTGGCCAGTCTTTTAAGCTTCCACGGGTGCAAATTATCCGCTGGATTACGCTGGTTTGTTACATGTGAAACGTTTTCAAAGTGCTTGCCTGCCGATAGGTAGGTTCCACGTGTAACACTTTTTACCTCAACAAAGTAAACAATGCCCTGTTTTTCAGCAATAATATCTATTTCTCCCCAAGGTTTCCAATAATTTTGCTCGATAATCTTAAAACCTTTGTCTTTCAGGTAGTTACAGGCGATACCCTCGCCTAAATCCCCTATTTTTCTTTTTTTAGTTTTCACGTGTAACAATTATATCAAAAACAAATAAGTAGATATAAACATTTCACGTGAAACACCTTACTTTATCTTAAATCACAAAAAACACCGTATTTTCTGGATTCCTGCCTGCCGGCAGGCAGGGCTTCGCTATCGCTCGCAAAGACAACGAAAAAGCTTTGCTTTTTCTCAAATTCTTTTTTCTTTCAGAAAAAAGCGTCGTCGACAACTTCGCTGTCGTCTTCGCGAACAAAGTGAAGCGATCCACGAAACAATTGTGAGTTTCGTAACTTAGAGTATAAAAACATTACAGACTGCAGAGGTTTAACTTCTGCAGTTTTATGTGTTTGTTACTTAGTAACACTACAATATGTTACACGTGGAACATATTTATACCAACGGTAACAACTTATAATTGACTTTACCCACCATTTTCATTATTCTAATTAAAGAAAAATAAAGATTTTCAATAATACTTATAGGAGAAAAAATTGAAAACTATTCTTATAAAAGGTTCTGGCGACGTTACAGAGAGACAGGAATTTCTCGACTTTATCACCGAAAAATCAAAAAAAGATTATGTTGTTGTAATATGTGGAGGAGGATCAAAGATAAATAAAGCGTTAAAAGAAGGAGGATATTCAGTACAATTTGATGATTCTGGACGAAGAATAACAAAAACCCAGGAAGAAAAGACAATTGCTCGTAATATACTTGAAAAAGAACGCAATATTCTTCAAGATAAATTTTATACCAAAAATGTTTTTGTTTTATCGCCAATTCTTTACGCAGGAGCAGTTATTTGCCACATAAATGGTGACGATCTCGTAAAAGCGTATGAATTAGGTTTTGATGAAATATTTATTTTTACAAAAGAAAAAAGAATAGAAAAGAAAAAACTTATTTTTAAAAATAATCCCAAAGTCACAATAATAGGAGTTTGAAAAACATTACAAATACCGCCATTAGGCGGTATTTTTTAATAATTTTGTTCCACGTGAAACTTTACTTGGTTGTTTCATAAATAACACAACACTAGGATTTCACGTGAAACCTGACAAATATGCCTAAAAACTAAAACCTGCCTACCGTGTCGTTGCTTTTCTTTCAGAAAAGAGGCAGGACTAACGACTAAAAACTGCTTATTTTGTTCCACGTGTAACACTTTTTACCATGTTTCTCGGTATAAAATGTTACTACGTAACATTTTTCTGTGTATAAAGGACGTTTTTTAACATTTTTGTCCTTAAAACGCTTTTTGTCCGAAAAACCCTTATTTTAAGCCCTATATTAACCAAAAATATGCCTAAAAATGACTAAAAATGACTTTTATAAGCAATTTTTTGAGCCTTATACACAAAGTTATCCACAGTTTTGATGTAATATAATCCGAATCTACAAATTTATCCGAATACTTCAAATTAACTGTTATTCGGACCATATAAATAATGTTGTTTTTTAATAAAATAAGTCTATACTGAGAATAGAAAACATCTAAAATTCAAACAAAAGGATAAAAAATGGATGAAAATGAGACTTTTGTAGAAGGCGTCTGTTGTTTTTTTAATTGTGGTTTTAAAACCATTCTCGCTAAAAAAACAAGAAAAATAGGTGTTGGACTTTGGAACGGTTACGGAGGAAAGAAAGAAGGAGATGAAACTCCCGAAGAAACCTCTATTAGAGAACTTTACACAGAGGCAGGTGTTTGGATAATACCAAAACATCTTAAAAAAGTTGGTGAAATATATTTCCATAACATGAAAAATGGAAGAACTATTTTTACTTTCAAGGTTCACATCTTTTTTGTTATTCAATGGGGTGGGGAAGTAACGGAGTCCGAGGAAATGGCAACCCCGACAGAATTTCTAAAGGACAATTTGCCTTACGACGAAATGATGCCTGCCGATGCAGAGTGGCTGCCTTTTATAATGAGAGGAGAAAAAATAGTTGCTCATGTTTTTCAAGACATTGAGAACAATATAAAAACAGGAGCAACAATTGTAGAAACGGTTGAATCCTTTGAGAAGGCCTGCTGATGCGGGTCTTTTTTTGTTTTCAAATTTTAATTTATATGCTAGTATTTAGCTTGTAAATTTATATATGCGGGTGTGGTTTAGTGGTAGAATATCTGCCTTCCAAGCAGAGGACGAGAGTTCGATTCTCTCCACCCGCACAAAAATGTAAAACCGAAGCGAGCAGCTTCGGTTTTACTAATTTTTGTAGTGGGTGGAGGGAGTCGAACCGAGCGAAGTATGGAGGAGCAGAGCGACGAACACGAGCCTGCCTGCCGGCAGGCAGGCGAGCGGGGGTCGAGAGTTCTTAACAAAAATGATTCCGAATTTATTGAGGATGAAATTTTTGTTTAGAACTGGCGACCGATTCTCTCCACCCGCACATAATTAAAACGACCCAGTGAAACTAGGTCGTTTTAATTTTTTCTACACCCTAAACCTGCCTGCCGTGTCGTTGCTTTTTTTTCAGATCAGAAAAGAGGCAGGCGCTATACCCTAAACCCTATTTAATTATATCTTTTCCAAAATATGTGTGTTACAATATTTTCAAATATTTACTCTGTTTGGCGTCGTAATTTTTTAATCGTTCAAGGGGTTTGTGTTTGTATGGTCGTAATTTAAAAAGTTAAATAAACAAATCAAAATGAACGAAAATCGTCAAATGTTTAGTGGAAATTGGTCATGTGCTGATTGTGGTAAAGCCATAACAGAACTACCTTTTGAACCAAGAGATACTAGCAATCTTTCATGTTTCGACTGTCACAAAGCGAAAGCTCCAAAGAGAAACAACAATTTTGAAAGAAAAATGTTCAATGGAAATTGGACATGTGCTGGTTGTGGAGGATCAATTACACAATTGCCTTTTGAACCAAGAGATACTTCAAACTTGAAGTGTAGAGATTGTTTCAAGAACAACAAATAACAAATTTAAAAATCCGCCTTTGGGCGGATTTTTAAATTTGCCCCGCAACACTTAATATCATATACTTTCGTTATGTTCCCATGGTGAAATGGATATCACGACGGTCTTCGGAACCGTCATTGGGGGTTCGAGTCCCTCTGGGAACACAAAAATAATGGAAAAAATGCGATAGCATTTTTGCATTATATTTTTGTAGTCCCCAGAGGGATTCGAAAGACGGAGGCGGTATACAAGATAAATTTTCTGAAAGAAATTTAGGCTTGTCGCCGAGTCGGGGTCGCGAGTACTTAGCGGATTTGAGCCCGAAGGGCGAAAAATACGCTTAGTAACTTGTGACCGAATCCCTGCCTACTGGCAGGCAGGAACACAAAACCCCGCGACGAAGTGTCGCGGGGCAGTATTTAACGAGAAATAAAAGTACTTTCTTTTAAAAAAATCCTTGGAAAAAGTTTTCTCTTTCTGAACCCAAGAGCCTCAAGATTTATCTTTTTTAAATCAAGCTTTCTTTTCTTTTTTGCTTTTCTTTTCAAGATAACCTCCTCTTTCCTTTCATCTTAAAAACAAGTCTCTTCCTTCTGTCCAAAATTTCCTCAGGTGTCGCCCACGGAAAAAGTTTTGATTTACCCCAAACAGGAATGGGCGGGGGAAGTGGTGGAATTAAAAAACAAAAAATATTTTTGATGTTTCTAAAAATAAAATTAATTATCATAGCGTGTATCACCTTAGGTAGTGAAAATTAATCTCAAAGATTTAAAGATTAATTTCATTTGCCAAAAACGCTCAACCCTCGGCATCGCCTCGGGAATAAATTCGCGCTCGGGAACATTCCATTCGGGGAAAGCCCAAACCTTCATTCCACCCTTACTTTTTTTCTTTCGCTTATCTTTTTTCGGAAGTCTCTTTCCTGACATAAGCACCTCTCTTAATCAAGGATTATTGTTTTTGAATTGTGCCACGATCTCATTTTTGCTATATCAAGTTTTTTTATTGCGCGTTTTAATTTTTTATCATGATATCGCATAATCCGACGAACATGTTCTTTTGTTAAAGAAATTGGAACAAAAGACTTATTTTTTCTCATTTTTTTCAAAGCAACCACAAAACCCCCCTTTTGAAGAATTGTTTTTATTTTCCAATTTAACACTATCACAACCAATGCAATAAAACAAAAATTTAGCTATAATCTAAGCAATGAAATTCAACATTCCAAAAGAAGTTTCCCAAGTAACAGAAACTTTGAATAACGCAGGTTTTGAAGCCTATCTGGTAGGGGGTTGTGTTCGCGACCTTATTTTAGGCAAAGAACCAAAAGACTGGGATGTTACAACAAACGCCACACCCGAACAAATTCAAAAAATCTTTGAACATACTTTTTATGAAAATACTTTTGGAACAGTCGGAGTAGTAAATGACGAAACAGAAGATCTAAAATTAAAAACAATAGAAGTAACTCCTTATCGTCTTGAGTCAGAATATTCCGATTCTCGAAGACCAGATTCTGTAAAATTTAGCGACAAACTAGAAGACGATTTGAAAAGACGCGACTTTACAATGAATGCAATCGCTTATGACCCAATTAAAAACGAATTGGTTGATTTGTATGACGGACAAAAAGATATAAAAAACAAAACAATAAAAGCAGTAGGGGGGCCAGAAGAAAGATTTGGGGAAGATGCTTTGAGAATTTTGAGAGCGGTTAGGTTCAAAGCCGAACTTGGTTTTGAAATAGAAAAAGAAACAGGAAAAGCTATCCAAAAAATGGCAAGCAAACTGGAAAAAATTTCACAAGAAAGAATTCGCGATGAATTTGTTAAAATCGTGATGTCTGAAAATCCTATGAAAGGTATTGAACTAGCTCACGAATTGGAAATATTAAAATACATTGTTCCAGAATTGGAGGAGGGAATAGGCAGTGATCAAAAAGGGGCACATATCTATACTATCTGGGAACACAATTTGCGCGCTGTTCAACACTCTGCTGACAAAAACTGGCCTTTGCATGTACGGTTGTCGGCTTTGTTACATGATGTAGGAAAACCAGCGACAAAAAGATTTGATAAAATAAAAAAAGAAAATACTTTTTATGGACACGAAGTAGTGGGAGCAAGAATGACAGAAAAGATTCTAAAAAGATTAAAATTTCCAAATGAAATTGTAGAGATAGTTACAAAATTGGTAAGAAATCATTTATTCTTTTCTGATGTAGATAAAATAACTCTCTCTGCAGTGAGAAGAATAATTGCCAATGTTGGTGCGGACAGAGTTTGGGAGCTTATGGATGTGCGTTCCTGCGACAGAATAGGCATGGGTGTAGCAAAAGAAACTTCTTATAGATTAAAAAAATATCATTCTATGATAGAAGAGGCAATGAAAGATCCTGTTTCTGTGGGAATGTTAAAAATAAATGGTAACGACATAATAAAAAATTTGAAGGAAAAACCTGGCCCAAAAATTGGATTTATTTTGCATGCTCTTTTGGAAGAAGTGTTGGATGATCCAAAATTAAACACAAAAGAATATTTGGAAAAGAGGGCAGATGAGTTACTAAAATTGCCCGAAGAAGAATTAAAAAAATTAGGAGAGGCGGGGAAAGAGAAAAAGGATGAAGAGCAAGAGAGAGAAGTGGGAGAAATCAGAAAAAAATTTGGCGTTAAATAAAATGGAGGACGTCCGACGTCCTCCATTTTATTTGTGAATTTACTTGCACAAATATTAAAAATAAGTAATATAACAGCAGGCAAAGAGTATTGAAACAACGATAGTTTGGAACACGTCAGTAGTCTTTGGATTATCTTGCTTGCCGAGGTAAACCAAAGGACGACTGGGGTTCGAGGCCCCTTTATCGGTCTTGTTGAGAGGTTTCGGAGAATGTAGAATAGGCGGGAGGCGATGACATTTTGGCGCCAGCAAAAATCGAGCCGTCGGTGCAATACCGCTTACCGAAACCATCAGGAGTTATTCGCTTTCGCGTTTAACTAACAGCTATCTAAATCTCAGGAGATTGTTTGCTCTTTGCCTACTGGACCCATACCCCTTGAAAAAGGTATGGGTTCTTTTTTATTTAAATGTTTAAGTGCTTAAATTTTTAAAATTAAAAAACCACCCAATCGTGATTTGTATATAACAACGGTTAAATATTTGTAAATGGCAGAAAACAAATAAGTGACTTTATGTTAAAGAGTGATCGAAAAGGAGAGTGATCACAAAAATAAAAAATTATTACGATAAAGGTGGTTTATAAAAAATGTCTCTAGTGAGACAACAAAATTTCAAAGAACACAAAGAACAAATTGTTTTTTATAAAGGCCTCCCGTAAAAGACATTTCTAATAAAACATTAACCTAACTAATATTGTACTATATAAAGGACAAAATAAAAGACATTCTGTGGATAACTAAAAAGTGTCTTTTACGCATAAAAGACACTTTTTAGTTATCCAAATTTAAAATTATTTTTAGATATTTATATCTAAAAATATTGGCGCATGATCAGAACCAAGTATTTCATCTAAAATATCCGCATTTTTTACCTGTGAAACCAAATCATCAGATACAAAAAAATAATCAATTCTCCAACCAACATTTCTATCTCTCGCTCTAGTCTTCATATCCCAATAAGAATAAGTATTTATCTTGTTTGGATTCAGATGACGAAAAATATCAACATATTTGTTTTCAATCACTTTATCAATCCATGCTCTTTCCTCGAGCAAAAAGCCTGTATTTTTTTCATTTTCTTTTGGTCGTGCCAAATCTATTTCTTTGTGAGCGGTATTTACATCTCCACAGAAAATAACACTGTAACCATCTTTTCTCAATTTATTTATATGATTCAAAAAGGTTTCATAGAACTCCATTTTATATTTCAATCTGTGCGGACCCATCCCTCCGTTTGGAAAATAACAGTTAATCAAAACAATTTTGCCAAAATACATAGCCAAAAAGCGTCCTTCTTGATCAAATTCCTCTACTCCCATTCCATATTCCACATTGTCAGGTTTTGTTTTTGTGTAAATCGCGACACCACTATAACCTTTTTTAACTTGTGAAGAAGAAAAATATGCATAATATCCTTGCACACTCAGCAAATCTTCTGGCAATTGTTCTGGATGTGATTTTGTTTCTTGAATACAAAAAATATCAGGGGTTTCACGTTTCACCCAATCCAAATTGCCTTTCTTATACCAAGCCCTTATTCCATTTACATTCCAAGAAATTATTTTCATATATTTATATTAAAAGTATAAACCAGAGTTTTGATAGTAGAAAGGGCCCATCCTGTTGTGAAACAAGACGGGCCCTTTAGACGATCAGTGTTGATTGAACAACCCCGAGATCGCCGCTGTTATCGCTCCGCGATAAGTGCGAAACCTCTCTCTTTCGTTGTAATAATTATGCCGGTAGTGGTCCGGCATATAAGTGCTTTCTCCGATAGAGGTGGCAACTGTGTCGCCGGATGCGATATTTACCACCGTGATCGTGACGACCTTGCGGTCTTCGTAATCACTGGCGGACACCAGCGCCCAGTACTCGGCTCTGTCCCGTTGCGACGGAACAACACCCCACCGCATAAACTCGGTGGTGAGCAAGGCATGGTAAGTCGGGTCTCTCTGAAACTCGTGTTCCGCGTTTTCGTCAACGCTGAACGAAAGCCTTTTCCCGCTAAGCCACCTGTTGGCCTCGGCGGGAGCGGAGCTGTCCACTCGGACAACCCCGTAGGAACTGGATGTCTTCACTCCGCACCCGCCAAGCGAAAACGCAACAACCAACGATACCAGAAAAAAACCAATTGTCTTTTTCATAAAGCACCTCCTAAAAAAATTTATATTAAAAAGCTATTATTTCCTGCAAAAATAATACAGGAATTAGAGCCTTTTGTCAACCCTACATAAAAAAATAATACCGCTCGGGAAACCGAGCGGTATAGGAATTGTTGGCGATTAAAGTTCAACAATCATAAAATCATTACATTTGATGGAAAGACCCGATTTTGCCAAACGAGGATTGACCCATCCCTCCACAAGCTTTTTAAAATCGGCCTGTTGTTTTGAATCAAGGTAGTTGTAAAACTCACTTATTTTTTTTGAATTGGCTTCGTTAAATTCAAGAAGATGATACTTGGCCAAATTAGTAACAACAGATACAGACGCTCCGGGGAAATTTCCATTCTCAAAGTACTGAGTAAATTTTCCCTCTTTTGCCTCGGGAATTTCTGTCACAAATTTTTTTTCGTCCACAATGATTATCTTGACCGAATATTTCAACGGCCTAATTTTCGGATTTGAAGTTACGGGACTCACCGAAGAAAAACCGATCAATTCTGTGGATGGAATATTAAAACAGTCTTTATTATCCAAACAAAATTTCCCTATCGGATACTTTACGATAATGCCGTCAGCTTTTTGACTCGCCACATACGAAAGCCCCCAATTGGGATATTCATAATAAAACGGCGAAAGGCCTACAACGACAACTGTTAAAAAAAGAACCTGAAAGTGATTTATCTTTTTATCCTTTATCAGATAATTAAAAGATTCTTTAGAGAAAGTAAACCAAGGGAAACAATCCTTAAAATATTTTTCAAGTATTTTCTTTACCGAAAACCACGCCAGAAAAATACAAAGTCCCCATAAAACAAATGCCATAAGAAACCCCCTTCTCATAAATTGAATTGATATAGAACACCTGTCGTTATTTATAATATAACGAAAAATAATAAGCAAGCACAAACAAAAAACCATACCGTCATTTTGCAAAATGACGGTATGGGTTTAATTCGTATCTATTCGTATTATTTGTATCATTCGTATATTGGTATGTTTATCTTCTTTTTTTACCGTGAAAATTTTTGTGAACTTCACGAAGTTGTTTATCGGTGATGTGTGTATATACCTGAGTTGTTGAAATATTGGAATGTCCCAACATCATTTGCACCGCTCTCAAGTCTGCGCCGTTTTGTAACAAGTCGGTTGCAAAAGAGTGCCTGATAACATGGGGGGTAACCTTTTTTGAAATACCCGCTTTAATTGCATAATATTTTACGATTCTTTCTATTGAACGCGGTGTCAATCTTTTTGTTTCTCCGTTTTTGCTAAAACTTACAAACAGGGCATCCTCCATATCTTTTCTATTATCCAAATATTTTTTCACAGCCCCTTTTGAATCTTCTGACAAAAAAACAACCCTCACTTTTTCGCCCTTTCCACGAATTGGCATTTCATCTTTTTTCAAATCAATATCACTATTCAGCGAGCAAAGCTCGGAAACACGCAACCCTGTTGAAAAAAACAATTCCAATATTGCTTTGTCACGCAGACTTTTTAAATCATCCCCATCAGGTGCATTTATCAAACGCAACAATTCATCACTGGAAATAAGATCTAGTGATCTGTCGGACACTTTTGCCAATTCTATTCTCTCTGGGGCAAGAGATTTAATTTCTCTTTTTGCCAAATATTTTAGAAAAACACGCAAAGCAATTAGGTGATAATTTTGAGTTTTCTTTTTTAGGTTGCCGTTGTTTTCTACCCCCGGTTGTCTATTCAACCAAAGACGAAATTCTCGCACTGTGCTATCTGTTATTTTCCCAGTATCATTTATATTCGCAAAATCAAAAAATCGTTTTAGATATCTATCATAATTTTCAACTGTTTTAAGACTTCGTCCTTTTTCTATTTCCAAATATTCCAAAAATTCCTTTTTTAGATTCTTTAAATCTGACATAAACAGATTATATCACGAAAAATTGTGCGACACGGGGAGATGGACATACCAATATACGAATGATACGAATAATACAAATGGAAACAAATGAACATTGTTTCAAATTACAATCAAAAATCAGAGATTTTATTCGTATCGCATTCGTGTTATTCGCATCATTCGTATATTAGTATATTTAATTCAAACCTTGATTTTTATGGGGTGGTGTGCTAGTATTCTAGGCATGTTAACAAAGACAAAGAAGGCAAATGCCATCAAAAAAACACAAATTCACGACACAGATACAGGCTCTCCCGAAGCTCAAATTTCTGTTTTAACTAAAAAAATTGACGAATTAGCAGAACACCTAAAGAAAAACAACAAAGACAATCACTCAAGAAGAGGTTTACTACAAATGGTAGACGACAGAAGAAAACACCTTAAATATCTAAAGAAGAAAGATGAGAAGAGATACAAGGATGTTAACAAAAAATTAGGACTAAAGAACAAATAATTTTAAAATCGGCGATCTACTTCGTCGACTACAAGAAAAAGCCCTTCGTCGTATATTGAATACGCCTCAGGGCTTTTTCTTTTGTCTCCTCGTATATCATCCAATTTTAAAATTATTTAAAATAAAAATTATAAATTAATTTTTAATGTTTTAACCTGCCTCTTTTCTGAAAGAAAAGCAACGACACGGCAGGCAGGTTTTCATTTTTCGACTATTTGAGATACACTTTATATTGATACTAAAAGTATCAATTTTCATACATCATTATCAATCTATTTTAATATTTAAAAAGCTTTATTTAATTCGTACTTTACGAACTTTATAAACTTTATAACTTATATGTCAATTATCAAACACAAAGAACAACGCGTTGGTGTTTTTATAGATGCACAAAATCTTTATCACAGCGCAAAAAATCTGTACCACGGAAAAGTAAACTTTCAACAAATAATGAAAGATGCTGTCGGAGACAGAGCACTGATCCGAGCAATCGCCTATGTGATAACAACAGAATCTGGGGAAGAATCTAGTTTCTTTGAAGCATTAGGAAAACTTGGAATTGAAACAAAAACAAAAGATTTGCAAATCTTTTTAGGCGGAGCAAAAAAAGCCGACTGGGATGTTGGACTTGCGATAGATGCTGTTAAGATGGCGCCAAAATTGGACAGTATTATTTTGGTTTCAGGAGACGGAGATTTTATTCCTCTGGTTGAATATCTTCAAACAAACGAAGGTTGTCAGGTAGAAGTGGTTTCATTCGGAAGATCTTCTTCTTCAAAACTAATGGAAAAGGCGGACGACTTTATGGATTTGGATAAAGAATTCAAAAAATATCTTATAATGCAGAGAAGGCCTGGAAACAAAAAAAGATCAAACAAAAACTAGTTATGAAAAAAGCATTTATTTTTGATTGGACAGGAACACTCAGCGACAATTTTCACTGCTTTAAAAAAGTGTGTGATTCTATTTTTCAAGAATTTGGCAAAGAAATACTTTCTGACGAAGAAATAAGAATGAGCTTTACCACGCCCTATATGAATTTTTGGAACAAATATATTCCAAATATATCAAAGACCGAAATGGAACATTTATACGAAAAACATATTCAAAAAGCTGGCGAGCCGAATCTGTTTGACGGGGTAAAAGAAACAGTTGCTCATCTAAAAGAATTGGGCTTTGAAATGTTTGTCGTCAGCCTTGATCCAAAATCAAAACTGGCCATAGAAACTGAGAGGTCAGGAATTTCTCATTTTATGACTGAAATAATTGGAGGGGTAGATCACAAAAAAGAAGATTCTATAAATTACTTGATAGAAAAATATAATTTGGACAGAAACAATACTTATTTTATTGGAGATACAACAGGGGATATAGTTTCTGGAGAAATAGCAAATATAAAAACAATCGCAATCACTTGGGGAATCCAACACGAAAAAACCCTCTCCAAAGCAGGCGCTGATTATATAATCGATGATATAATTGAAATCAAGAATATTATAAATTAAAAAAGTATTTAGTAATAAATGTTTAGGAACTATACCCTAAACCTGCCTGCCGGCAGGCAGGCCCTATACCCTAAACCCTAATAAAAATATGCAAACAATAAAAGTTGTAAATATGAAGTGTGGTGGTTGTGAAAAAACTGTGACAACCGCTTTAGAAAAAGAAGGTTTCACAAATATTTCTGTAAAAGCACCGGAAGGGATAATCTCTTTTGATGATGGGAATATGGAAAAGGCGGAAAAAATTTTGAGTAAATTGGGATATCCAAAAGAAGGAACACCAGAAGCGGAAAGTGTTTTGAAAAAAGCAAAATCATATGCTTCGTGTGCAATTGGAAAAATGAAATAAAAAAATAAATTTATAAACAACACTTATGTTAATTCACACAATTGGAATATTTATAGTCATGGGCATTATAACTGCCTTTGTTTCACAATTATCAGAAATACCTGTTTTAGATATTATTTTATTATCGACGATTTTGTCGCCATTAGCTCTTCTTCAAAAAGGGTTGCATGGAGAAAAACAAGATTTTATCTATTCAGGATCTATAATTTTTAGAAAATATAGCTGGCTTTTTCGTTTATTCTCATTAATTTTTACAATTATTTTTTTTGTAACTCTTTACTATTATGGTCAAACTAATGGCTTTGGTGTAACAATAATTCTTTTCTTCACCGCCTCAATTGTGCAAGGGGCTTATTATGCACTTATAAAATCAATAGTTCCCGGAGAAGTATTTTTAATTCCACTTGAAATAATTGGATTAATTTTGTTTCACACACTTGTACTGTAAATTATTTTCATTTTTTAAAGGAAAAATATTTAATATGCTTACTCCTATTATTAATTAAAAAAACAATTTTACTAAAATAAGCAAAAATTATGGGAGAAATAACAAACAAAAAAAGACTAAATTTCAAATTTTGGAATCGTGAACGGGATTTGAAAATTTTAAAACAAATTGCTATATCTGCTGTAATTTTGGCATCTTTGATTATTATTAGAGATGAAGTTTTTTGGCAAATTGATTCTTCTATATCAGAAAATGATTATTCAGCCGATAATAATTACACAGAAGAAGCGGTTTGCAATGTATTAGGTATTGAATTGCATGGTGAACTAACCACATATATTCCACCAACAAGCACGGATGAAGAGGGTTTCGCCCTGATTGACTCAACTGCCTCAGAAAATATTGTTTATTTTATTGACGATGCAGAAAATGACAAAACCATAAAAGCAATAATTTTAGAGGTTGATTCTTATGGTGGCTATCCCGTAGCAGGAGAAGAAATAGCAGTCGCCTTAAAAAACGCAAAGAAGCCAACAGTTGCTTTAATAAGAGAAGGCGGTGCATCAGCCGCCTATATGGCCGCTAGTGGTGCTGATATAATTTTTGCCTCGGCAAATTCCGATGTTGGTGGTATCGGGGTTACTATGTCGTATTTAGATTATGTTCAACAAAATCAAAAAGAGGGTTTGGCTTATGTTCCTCTCAGTTCGGGAAAATTCAAAGATACTGGCGACCCAAACAAACCATTATCGCAAGAAGAGAAAAATCTTTTAATGCGAGATATAAATATAATTCATAAAAATTTTGTCAAAATGGTTTCAGAAAATAGAAACTTGGATATTAAGAAGGTGGGGGAATTAGCAGACGGATCAACCATGCTTGGTGAAATGGCACTACAAAATGGGCTAATTGATCAGATTGGTGGAATGTTTGAGGTCAAAGAATATTTAAGAAAAAAAATTGGAGAGGATGTTGAAATTTGCTGGTAAAAGTTTAGATAAAATATTTTAACTAATAAATATGCTCACAGAAGAAGATAAAAAAGAAATTGAAAAAATAAGATTTATGTCTGAAATCAAATCTGAGATACGAGATTTAGACTTCCAGCGTAATAGAATTTTTGAACCTTTCCCAAATAATGATCCCAAAAGACCTAGGCCAACACATGACGCAGATTTTTACATGGTTTTATTAAGACGTTTATATCGCAGAATTGAGAATGAGCAACATGATTCCCGAGTTGGAAATTTAAAAGGAAAATTTAACGGAATACACAAAAAAATCAAAATCCGAGATCATTATGAACATAATATAAATTATGAAACATTTCCGCAAACAACACCTGGTATAATAATGATTGGCTGTGTTGTAATAAATGAAACAAATCCTCATATCGTATCAGGAAATCAGCAATGGCTACTAAAAGAAGATCATGAAAAATTCAAGAAATTACTCTTAGAATTTGCGGAACTTTATCCGTTTGAACCAAAGCCTAAACAAAAACAATCTTTAGTTTGTAACATTATAAAAAAACTATTTAACAAATATTGTAAAAAATAGATATCATATCGAACAACATAACGCATCTGCAAAGACTAAAATCACATTTTGTTATAAAAAATACCACGGCCTTGCCGTGGTATTTTTGTTTTCCTTGCATAAAACAACAAAATATCTATAATCAAAGTAGTCGAATTATTAAAAAAATTAATTGTTTGGTTTTTGGATAGGTAGATTTGAAAAATCAAATTTTCAGGTCTAAAATTCAAAAATCAAACTTATATATTTTGGGTTATTTCGGGTGCAGTTGCTATACTCCGGATTACGAAACTCGTAATCTTGTCCTGGATTGCTTCGGACTTCGTCCTCGCAAAGACGAATTTCCTTCGGAAATGAACAGCCTTTGGCTGTTCGTCTTCGCGAGCGAAGCGAAGCGATCCAGGATTTTCATAATTCAGAGTACTATAAGCTATAGGCTATCAGCTATAAGCTTCTCGAAAAAACAACCTAAATAAAAAGTAATATGAAAAGTAAAGAATACACATTAGAAATCGGAGGACAAATAATGACTGCCCAATTCACCGACTTGGCCGACCAAACAAATGGTTCGGTTATCTTGCGTTATGGAGACACTACAATATTGGCAACCGCCGTAATGTCTAAAAATAGAAAAGAAGGTGCAAACTGGTTTCCCCTGACAGTTGATTACGAGGAGAAATTTTACGCAGCAGGGCAAATTCTTGGAGGTCGCTTTATGAAGAGAGAAGGAAAGCCATCTGACGAAGCTGTTTTGGGCGGTCGTGTAGTAGACAGAACAATTCGCCCTCTTTTTGACCAATACATCAGAAACGAAATACAGGTAATCATCACAGTTCTATCTTTGGGAGATTATGATCCAGATGTCTTGGCGGTAAATGCAGCCTCTCTTGCTTTGGCAGTATCTGACATTCCTTGGAACGGTCCAGTAAGTGCTGTTAGAATTGGAAAAAATGGAGACTACAAAACAAATCCGACTTATGAATTTATCAAAGACGGTGCTTTGGAAATGGACCTGGTTGCTTGTGGAAAAGACGGCAATATAAATATGATTGAGGTTGGATCAAAAGAAATCTCAAACGAAACAATCAACGAAGGACTTAGAAGAGCGTCCGAAGAAATTGAAAAAATACAAGAATGGCAAAAGAAAATAATTTCAGAAATCGGAAAAGAAAAAAAGGTTATGGAAAAAGCACAACTGCTTCCAGAAACAATTGAACTATTTGAAAAAGAAATTACTCCAAAATTGGAAAGTGCTATTTTTAGTGGCCCCGGAAAAAAGAATATCGAAGAATTGAAAGAAGAATGGCAAAAAATATTTACCGAACAAATTCCCGATGAAAATCTTTCTCTGGCATTGGATCACTACGAAGAAACAATTGACGAAATCCTTCACAAAGAAGCAATTGAAAACAACAGAAGAGCAGACGGCAGGGGGATGGAAGAAGTCCGTCCTTTGTATGCCCAAGCAGGTGGTATTTCTCCAATCATTCATGGATCAGGAATATTCTACCGAGGAGGAACTCACGTTTTTTCAGCCCTAACATTGGGTGGTCCAAAAGATGCACAATTAATTGAAGGGATGGAAGAACAAAGAGAAAAGAAATTTATGCACCACTACAACTTTCCTCCCTTTTCATCTGGAGAAACAGGAAGAATGGGCGGAGTAAATAGAAGAGCAGTAGGACACGGAGCATTGGCAGAAAAAGCATTACTTGCTATTTTGCCAGATAAAGAAGCTTTCCCTTATACAATCAGAATTGTTTCCGAATCAATGGCATCAAACGGATCAACATCTATGGCATCTGTTTGTGGAAGTACCCTTGCCCTAATGGACGCAGGTGTTCCTATCAAAGCGCCTGTTGCTGGTATTGCTTCTGGATTGATGATGCACGACGAAAACAATTACAAACTGCTTACAGATATTCAAGGCCCAGAAGACCATCACGGTGATATGGACTTTAAAGTTGCCGGAACAAGAAGTGGAGTTACCGCAATTCAGATGGATGTAAAAGTAGCTGGTATTCCTTTGAAAATTTTGGGTGAAGCATTGGTAGCGGCAGAAAAGGCCAGATTACAAATTCTTGATGTTATAGAAAAAGAAATTTCTGCACCTCGTCCAAAAATTTCTCCAAACGCCCCTGAAATTTTGATCATCAAAATTAAACAAGATCAGATCGGTGGAGTGATTGGATCAGGAGGAAAAACAATTAAAGATATCAAAGAAAAAACAGGTGCCGAGATAGATATTGAAGATGATGGAACTGTTTATATCACAGGAAAAAACGGTTCGGCCCAAGAAGCTAAAAGAATTGTTGAAGCTATGACACACGAATATGTGGCTGGTGAAAAATTTGAAAAAGCCGAAGTAGTAAAGATCATGGAATTCGGCGCATTTGTCCGAATAGCTCCTGGAACAGATGGGTTGGTTCATGTTTCAGAAATTGCTCCTTTCAGAGTTGATGATGTTTCAAAAGTATTGAAAGAAGGTCAAATCGTTCCTGTCGTAATCAAAGAAATTGACGGACAAGGCAGAATGAAACTTTCTATCAAAGCGATAGATCCAAAATTTATTCCAAATCCAGCAGGGGCTGTACCAGCAACACCGGTACCTCCTGTATCATCTACACCGGACGATTCCAAAACAGAAGAACCAAAACAGGTGTAAGGAGTAAGGAGTAAGACAACAAAACAAAAAAGACAGAGGCAAGGCTTCTGTCTTTTTTGTTTTTAAAACTCTTAACTACGAAACTCGTGGATCGCTTCGCTAAAGCTCGCGAAGACGAAATTGAGCAAAGCCCAATTTCGTGACGAATTTCCTTCGGGAATTCGTCTTTGCGAGGAGGGTAATATTTTTGTTTTTGTTGTAAAAACAAAAACATTATCTAACGAAGCAATCCATAATAGACATTCATCGTTTCTGTTAACAACACTTTAAACTATTTTCCACTCTCTACCCTCTACTTTCTACTTTCTACTCTCTAATATATAATAAACTTAATTATGCCCGAGGAACCAACAAACAAAGAAGAATACAACGACGAGCCACGAGATAAAGTTATTGAAATATCTGGTGATTCTATTAAGGAACTGGAACCAGAAGGAGAAAAAACACCGACAGAAATAGTTTCTAAACCAACAGCAGAGGAAATGTTGTTGGAAAAAACCAGTCAGCCAGAAGAAAAAATTGTGGAAACACCCAAAAAAGAAGCCCTGCCACAAAGTGTTGTTTTTGAACCAGAAAAAGAAGAGATCCAAGACGATTTGAAAGAAAAGGAGGAGAATTCTTTGATGAAAACAATCCGAACATACAAAAGTGATGTTGTAGAAGAAATGAAAAAGCAAAAATCGTCTATAACATCGATGGTATTAGCAGAAAAAGATAGACAACAAAAACAAGGAAAATTTGTTCCAAAAATAAAACCAAATAAAAAAATATTTATTCTATTTGGCGGAACATTTTTGGTACTAGCAATTGGTTTTGCTGGATACTTATTTATAAAACCAAACACAGGAAATGAAAATCAAGAAATAACAGTTCAACAAATCTCTACCCTTATCCTACCAAACTACAAAAGAGAAATTTATGTAGATAGGGTAAAAAGAGATAGCATAATTACAGCCCTACAAAAAGAAAAAGCGGAAACATCAATACCTTTGGGATATGTTATTCAATTTTTCCTAACCACCGAAGACAAAACAAAAAGTTTTGTTATAGAAGACGAGCCAGATTACAAGCTATTGGTAACAACAGAATCATTTTTTGACGGGATAGAATCAAAAATTCCAAACTCTCTGACAAGAAATTTGGGGCAAGAATTTATTTTTGGATATCACTCTTCTCTTGGAAACAATCCTTTTCTAATTTTGAAAGTAAAATCTTATAACAGTGTTTTTGCTGGAATGTTGGACTGGGAAAAAACAATATACAGAGATCTTTCTCCTGTCTTTGTAAAAGACGATTCAAAAATGTCTTTGGATAACAATCCTTTTCAAGACATTGTTGTCTCAAACAAAGATGTTCGTGCTATCTTGAATGAAATGGGAAAAATAGAATTGGCATATTCTTTTCCAAATCCAGAAACTTTGATAATTACCAACAACGAAACCACATTGCAAGAATTGTATAGAAGAGTGACGAATGCGAGATTGGAGAGAAAGGATTAAAAAACAAGCTTATAGCCAATAGTTGATATAGACGATTTGGTTTTTAGTTTTTAGTTAATTGTGATAATATTTGAATATGGATACAAAAATTTACAAAGAAAAATTGGAAGCAGAATTAAAAACATTAGAACAAGAGCTTCAAAGTGTTGGTATAAAAGATCCCAACAACCCACAAGACTGGATCGCTGTTCAACCAGAAGAAAATATTTCTCCCGCTGACGAAAACGAAGTAGCCGACACAATTGATGATTTTGAAAACAACCGAGCAATTTTGAATGATTTAGAAATCAAATATAACGATGCAAAACTTGCTTTGGAAAAAATTGAAAATGGAACATACGGAATGTGCGAGACAAACAATCACCCTATTGATGAAGATAGATTGATGGCAAATCCTTCGGCAAGAACTTGTAAAGAACACATGAATCAATAAACAAAAAAACAGCCCTCACGGGCTGTTTTTTTTGTTTATTGAATTTTCATTTACCAACCTGCCTGTCGGCAGACAGGTTTTCAGTTTCTAATAAATAATTATAATATTTTAGTTTGAATTACAAAATGTACTGGATTTATTGCTCCGAATTTTTTGCCTAAAAAATCCAAAGTTCGCTTTGCTCGCAAAGACGACGTCTTTGCGAGCAAAGCGAATCAATCCAAAAAAATATAATTTATATTTTTTCCACCATTACTTTATAGACTTTAAAAACTTTCAACTTTATACTTAATTGTATGTCATTCTCCAAAATTTATTCCGCCCAAACAAATTTATTAAATGCTCATATTATTGATATTGAAATAGATATTCTCTCCAGTAATCTTTACAATTTTTCTGTTGTTGGACTTCCTGACAAAGCAGTTGAAGAATCTCGCGACAGAGTATCGGCCGCAATAAAAAATTCTGGATTTAAATCACCTAAACAACAAGGACAAAAAATTGTCATAGCTCTTGCTCCAGCAAACCTTAAAAAAGAAGGCCCAAATTTTGATTTAGGAATAGCTTTGTCATATCTACTAGCAACAGACGAAATAACCTTTGATACAAAAAACAAAATATTTTTGGGCGAATTGGCGCTGGACGGAAAATTGAGAAAAACAAAAGGAGTGTTACCGTTGGTTAGAGAAGCAAAAAAACAAGGCTTTGAAGAAGTTTATCTACCGTGTGAAAATGTATTGGAAGGAGCACTGATAGAAGGAATAAGAGTATATGGAGTAGAAAGTCTCTCTCAACTACTTGATCACTTGGACGAAAACAGCCCAGAAAAAATAATACCCCAACCAACCACAAAAATAAAACTTTCAAAACAAGAATACAAAATAGATTTTTCTGACATAAAGGGCCAAGACCGTGCTAAAAGGGGATTGGAAATAGCAGCTGCTGGCGGACACAATATTGCAATGTATGGACCCCCAGGAACAGGAAAAACAATGCTTGCAAAAGCTTTTTGCCACCTCTTACCACCACTTTCCTTTGAAGATATTTTAGAAGTGACATCTATTCACTCTGTTGCAGGTACTCTCACAAAAGGGATAATCACCGAACCACCTTTTAGGGCACCACACCACACGTCTTCTCATATTTCTGTTGTAGGCGGAGGGACATTTCCAAAACCAGGAGAAGTGACATTGGCACACAAAGGAGTGCTTTTTGTGGACGAGTTCCCAGAATTTGAAAGAAGAGTAATTGATTCTTTAAGACAGCCTTTGGAAGACAAGGTGGTTAGTATTTCACGAGCAAAAGGATCCGCAATCTTTCCCGCCAACTTTATTTTGATCGCCACAATGAATCCTTGTCCTTGTGGAAATTACAAATCAAAAAAACCATGTATTTGTAATCAGGCAAGTATCCAAAAATATCAAAGAAAAATTTCTGGTCCTATTATTGATAGGGTGGATATGTGGGTAGAGGTTTCTTCTATTGATTACAAAGATCTTTCAGACAATAAGCCTTGCGGAGAAAAAACAGATTTAATAAAAGAAAAAGTATTAAAAGCGAGAAATATCCAAATAGAAAGATTTGGCAAAACAAAAACAAACGGAGATATGTCCTCAAAAGATATTGAAAAACACATCAAAATGAATAATGAAGTAAAAGGAGCAATAAATGAATATGCAGAAAATTTAAATCTCTCTGCTCGCGCTTATCACAAAGTAATAAAGCTTGCTCGCACAGTTGCTGATCTAAAAAACAAGCAAGATATAGACAAAGATGATATTTTGGAAGCCCTATCATACAGACCAAAAGAAAATAGTCTCTGATTTAATGTTAAAATATATATAATTAAAAATATTTAATAATAAAAAATATGTTAGACGCAAACAAACTAAAAACGGATATTGAAAGGTTAAAAAAAGAAATACAAGAAAATTCTACAAAACTAAACCAAACAGAAACAGATTTAAAAAATTTACAAACAGAACAACAACAAAAAAGACAAACAAAACAAAAACTTGAAATGGAGCTTCGAGAGAATGAAACAAAAACAAGACTAACAATGAACGAAATATCCAAACTAAAAAATCTAAAATTTTCAAGAGATCGTGAATTATTCAAGATGGAAACAGAATACAAAAACATATCAAAAAAAACTCTCTAGAAAAATCGCCCTATGGGCGATTTTTTACTTACTACTTATTATTTAACCCTTACTCCTTTCTTCTTACACCTCACTACTAGCCAAAAATCCATTTTAAAAAAACACCCCACGGGGTGTTTTTTTAAAATGGATTTTTGGCTCCACGAATCTCAAAGTGCAAGTGTGGTCCTGTTGATTTTCCTGTATTACCACTGTAGCCGATTACCTGTCCTCTCACAACAACTTGTCCGGCAGAAACAATATTTTGACTCATGTGAGCATACAAAGTCTGTGTTCCATTATCGTGCTGAATTACAATATAACTACCATAACCACCATTCCATCCGTAATCACGGCTAATGATTACTTTTCCAGAAGCAGAAGCGACAACAGAAGTTCCAACAGGTGTTCCTATATCTATAGCGTTGTATCCGTGAATACCTTGTGTTCTTACACCTGTAACAGGTCTTATGTAATAACCAGAAGTTGATGGTGTTGTTTTTCCAGAAGAACTTCCTGTCTTTGAAGATTTATAAACAAATGAACCCATATCACCGTCTGGAATAATAACAATATCACCAACAGCTAGTGTTTCATCTATTAGATTATTAAAACTCTTTATTTCATCTATATCTCCTTTATATTTATTTGCAATACCAGCAAGAGTTTCTCCTTTCTTAACAGTATGTCTTACACCTGTTACCGGTAATATAACAAGGGTTTGTCCTTTTGTAATTATTCCATTTTTTAGATCGTTCGCCCAAATAATAGTATTATTTGAAACACCAAACATTTTTGAAATCTGTGACAAAGAATCTCCCTCTCTTACAACATAAACACTGATCTTGTCGCTGTTTGTTTTTTCACTTATATCAACCATACTTCCGGAAGGCCCTGTCTCAGACAAAAGAGCAACATCACCCACTATTGTAATATCACCACCTCCTTTAGCTGGATTTGGATCAAAATTAACAGACGCTTGTAGTAAATTTATATTTTGTGAATTTATAGAAATATCCTCATTCACTGTTTCTTCTTTTGCAAACAAATTAGTAACACTTGCAACAAAAGACAAAGCACCAGCCTGAGCATAAGAAACAGGTGTTCCAAAGAATGCCAAAGCAAAAACAACCCTTATAACAAAAAGGTTCCTAAAAATCATTTTTACCTTCTGATTCAACACTTTTTTAGACGAATCAGAATCCTTTGGGGTAAGTAAAATAAGCCGAAATTTTAAGTTGATAACCGAATCTCTGTGGTGAATTCCGCTTAAAAGCGGTTTCATCTGCCTTTCCAAAATACAACAATGTCAGAAATTGTATATTTATTCACAATGAAAGTCAATGGCTTTGACCTTGTTAATTTATATACAACTTCTACTATAATTTTATCAAAATGAACACCTTGGTCAATCAATATGTGGATAAGAAAAGAAGGGGTAAGGAGCAAGGATTAAGGTGTAAGGGTAGAGGGGTAATATTTAAAAGACAAATATTACCAAACAAAAAATCCTAATTTATACCAATAATAACAACATTTGTATTGCATTCGTATAATTCGTAATATTCGTATATTCGTATATCTAATGTTAAAATAGCTCAATGCACGAACATCTAAATGAACTAAATTCAAATCAAAAATCAGCAGTCGTTCAAAAAGATGGGCCTGTTTTGATAATAGCAGGAGCAGGAGCAGGAAAAACAAAAACAATCACACACAGAATACTCCATCTTATAAATGAAGGGGTGGCTCCTTCATCAATACTGGCGGTGACATTCACAAACAAAGCTTCAAAAGAAATGAAGGAAAGAGTAGAAAAAATGTTATCCTCAGACGGAAAAATAAATTTTCCTATTTCAAACCAAGAAAAACCTTTTATCAGTACATTTCACTCTTTGGGTGTCTATATAATAAAAGAAAATTCTCACAAACTGGGATTAACCAGACATTTTAATATATTTGATAAAAACGATTCAAAAAGAGCTGTGAAAGAAGCTCTTATTCAAAACGGTTTAGACCCAAAACAATTTGATCCTGCAAAAATAGTTGGTTTTATATCCAAACAAAAAGGAAATTCTATAAGTTACGAAAAATTTAAAGAAAACACGGGAAATGATTATTTTTCTCAAATTGTTTCAAAAGTTTGGGACGGTTACGAAAAAACACTAAAGAAAGAAAAGGCTCTTGATTTTGATGATCTTCTTTTAAAAACATCTATTCTTTTAAGAGAAGATTCTGGTGTTAGAAATTATTATCAAAATAAATGGCAGTATGTTCATATAGATGAATATCAGGATACAAACCGTGTTCAATATGAAATATCAAAATTGTTAGTTGGAAAAAAACAAAATATTTGTGTTGTCGGCGATGCTGATCAATGTATTTACAGTTGGCGTGGTGCAAATCATAAAAATATATTAAATTTTGAAAAAGATTTTTCCAATGTAAAAACTGTTGTTTTGGAAGAAAACTATCGTTCTACAAAAAATATTTTATCCGCTGCCAATGATGTTATAAAGAAAAACAAAACAAGAAAAGAAAAAAATCTTTTTACAAACAATGCGGAAGGAGAAAAAATAAGTCTTTTTTCAAATTATACAGAAAGACAGGAAGCAGATAATGTTGTTGGAAAAATTCAAGAATTATTAGTAAAAGGAGCAGATCTAAATGAAGTTGCTGTTTTATATAGAGCAAATTTTCAATCTCGAGCTTTGGAAGAAGCTTTTCTTATGGCAGGAGTTCCTTATCAAGTATTGGGAACAAAATTTTTTGATAGAAAAGAAATTAAAGATATTATTTCTTTTATAAAAGCATCTTTAAATCCAGACAGTCTAACTGATATAAAAAGAATAATAAATGTACCACCAAGAGGAATAGGTGAAGTTACTTTGTTAAAAATATTTAACAATAAAAAAGAAGAATTAAATCCAAAAACAAGAGAAAAGGTTGATAATTTTTATCAAATGCTGGAAAAAATAGGAGAAAGTTGTTTAAAAGATAAACCTTCTGATGTTATTAAATTTATAATGAAAATAACAGGAATTGAAGCAAAATTAAGTCCGTCAGATGGTAGTGGAACAGAAGAAGATAAAGAAAGACTGGATAATATTAAAGAAATGGTTACTTTGGCGGTAAAATATGATTATTTTGTTGTTTCCGAAGGTTTGGAAAAAATGTTGGAAGATTCTGCTTTGGCTACAGATCAAGATGAAATTGATAATAAAAATAAAAAAGACGCTATAAAATTGATGACTGTTCACGCCTCTAAAGGTTTGGAATTTGATTATGTTTTTATAACAGGACTAGAAGATTCTCTTTTTCCAAGTAAAAGAAACAACAACCAAACTGAAGATGAAAAAGAGGAAGAAAGAAGATTATTTTATGTTGCACTAACTCGAGCAAGAAAAAAATTGTTTTTATCATATGCCTCAATAAGAATGATTTTTGGATCAAAACAAATGAATCCTCCTTCAGAATTTATCTTTGATATAAAGGACAATTTAATAGAAGATGAATCTTACAAAAGGACAGAAAATTATGGTAATAGTGAGAAAATTATTTATTTAGATCTATAAAGGACTGTTAATAACTTGTTGAATATGGGTATAATAAACAAACAATAAAAGTTTAATAATGTTTGAAATATTTTTTAAATTTATACTTACAAACATTCCATTAAAAAATATATACAAATTGTTACTAAAAAATATTTGTAAAAACAGTTATTTAAATTGACTCAAAAATAGTTATCAACATATCCACAGCGTATAATATATTAAATAGTTTATATATATAATATAAGTTAATAGTTATATATGAATATAAAACCAAAAAAATCACTAGGACAAAACTTCTTAAAGACAAAAGAAATATTAGATATAGTAATTCAAACAGCTAATATAAAAGACAAAGATATTGTTTTAGAAATAGGTCCAGGGAAAGGAGCTCTCACTGAAAAACTTTTAGAAAAAGCAAAAGAAGTTATTGTTGTTGAAAAAGATAATCGCCTAATAGAATTTTTAAATGAAAAATTTGAAAGTGATGTAAAAACAAAAAAACTAAAAATAATTGAAGGAGATATATTGGATATTGATATTTGTGAGGTGTTGGACACTTTACAATACAAAGTGGTTGCTAATATACCATATTACATAACAGGTCAAATAATAAAGAAATTTTTATCTGAAGAAAAACAACCAAGTGATATAGTTTTGATGGTTCAAAAAGAGGTGGCAGAAAGAATTGTTGATAAACCGGAAAGTATATTATCGCTAAGTGTAAAAGTATATGGAACACCTAAATATATAAAAACCGTTAAAGCAAAGCATTTTTCTCCTCAACCAAAGGTGGATTCGGCTATTTTGTTGATAAAAAATATATCAAAAAATGTTTTTATTGAAAATAATATAAAAGAAAATGATTTTTTTGATCTTGTTAAAGCCGGTTTTTCTCACAAAAGAAAGTATTTATTAAACAATTTGGAGACAAATTGGATTTTAATGAATAAAAATAAAGAAAAATTAAAAGATATTTTGGAAAAATCTGATATATCTTTAAAAATTAGAGCAGAAAACCTTTCTTTGGAAGATTGGATAAATATATTGAAGCATAATTTTTAATTTTTATTTACTACTTAATTTAATACTCTTTTATCCACATAAAATATTAAATTTTAATTGTTTTTGTTGATATAATTATCTCATGGACAAAAGTTGGCTCCCGAGTAAAAAATTAGTCCTATCTTTTAGTACCCTAGCAATTTTATTGTTGGGGAGTGTTGCTGTTTCTGAGTTGTTTAATAAGCAAAATGTTTATTTAGGAGAAAATAATAGTGTAAAGGTAGCAGAACTAAGAGGTAGTTTTTCAGAAAAAGACACGGATGGGGATGGTTTGATGGATTGGGAAGAGTCTCTTTGGAAAACAGATATAAATAACACCGATACAGACGGAGACGGAACAAATGATGGCGATGAAATACTACAAAAAAGAAATCCTGTTGTCGCTGGACCAGATGATTTATTGAAAGGAGAAATTTTAAGCGATGATAATTTTTTTAAGTACACTGATGAAGAAAATTTGACCGAAACAGATAAATTATCAAGAGACCTTTTGGTGGGTTATTTGAGTATGAAAAAAAATGGTTCTTTTGAAGAAAATAAAACACAATTTATTCAGTCTTTGTCACAAGATGTTACAGAAATATCAAAAGAAAAATCGGGCAAATTTTATACATCTACAGATATAAATATTATAGATAATAATAAAAAATCTGATATTGAAACTTATAAGAAAAATTTTATAGGTATAATGATGTTTAGTAATGATCCAAGTCAAGATATTTCTATATTTAGAGATGCTTTACAAAATGAAAGTAGTAAAGAAATATCAAAACTAGATTCAAGTATTTCTTTATATGAATATATGATGGAAAAACTTTTAGATATAAAAGTTCCTTCTTCTTTGCTACAATCGCATTTAATAATAGTTAATTCTTTTGATGATATGATAGAGGGAACAAAAAAAATGAGAAATGTTATGATTGATCCTATTGGAGGTCTCTCAGGAATAAATTTAAGAATTGCGTCAGAAGAAGTTTTTTTGGTTGGTTTAAATAAATTAAATGATATTTTAGAAAAATAAAATGTTTTCAAATAAATTTAAAAAAACAACAGCTCTTTTTTTAACGGTAGTTATTATTTTTGTTTCCAGTTTTTCTTTAAAACCACAAAAAACAGAAGCCATTATTGGTTTTGGAGATACTGTTATTGAAGTAGGAGCGAATCTTTACGCTAACATGACAAAAATGGTAAAAGAAATAGCACTTGATACAATAGCTTGGGCAATTAAGGATAGAATAATTAGACAAATAGTCAACTCAACTGTTACATGGATAAATAGTGGTTTTCAAGGCTCTCCGGCATATATAACAGATTTTGAAGGTTTTTTGACTGATGTAGGAGACGATATAACGGGAATAATAATAAACGAAACAGGTTTAAACTTTCTTTGTGATCCATTTGCTTTAGATATTAGATTGGCTTTAGAAAATCAATTTATGGAAGGTGATGATCTTGATTGTAAGTTGTCCGATGTCACCGACAATATTGGAGGTTCAATAGAGGATATTTCAAATACAATGGGAGAAAATTGGGATTGGGGTGCTTGGGTACAGATTACCCAAAACACAAGCAATAACCCTTTTTCTTCTTACATAGATGCAACAGTTAGAATTCAAAATACAATTTTTGAAAAAGAACAACAACAGTCAACCCAGATACAGTGGGCAGATGGTTATATATCAATTCCTTTTTGTGAAACAAATACGGTTGAAGAAAATGGAACTGTTCATTACGATGAACAGTGTAGAATTGAAACACCAGGAAAACTTATTTCAGAATCTTTAAACGAACAACTAAGTTGGGGAGGAAAAGAGTTAATATCTGCCGATGAAATAAACGAAATTGTTTCAGCTTTGTTTGCACAACTAATTAATCAGGTATTTCAAGAAGGCCTTCGTAGTGTAAACGACGATGGATATATGGATGACATGGTGAATGATGATAGTGTGTGGGAAGGAAGCACTAGGGAAATAATAGGGCAAATTGAAAGAGATATAAAAGAAGAGCAAGCATATTTGGATGTTAAAAAAATGACACTAGAGTTGTTGTTGTCTACTAAAGAACTTTTGGAAACAATGAAGGAATTTTGTGCGGATGAAGAACTTAATGGTTGGATTAGTAATAAAATAATAACAAAAATTAATCCTTTGATTGAAAGGATTCAGGCGGACATAAATGTTTCACAAGGAATGATTGACCGTTTGTATGAAATCATTAATAAATTAAGAGCTCTTGTTGATGGAGATTCTTCAAATCCAGATCCAGATCCTCAGCCAGATCCAGACCCTCAACCAGACCCTTCTGCAAGTTATTCTTGTGAAAAAGTAATTGCACCTAGCTATACAGACGGATTTTTCTCTTTGGCGTCATTTAAAAATGTATTATATGCAGGAGCCTTTGGATATGGTCTTGAAAATCAAAGCATGATGTTTGGTGTGGGAGGAGCTTTCCAACCTGGAATAAAAAATATAGGAGAAAGTGTTTGTGCAATGGAAGAATTTGATGGTTTTCTTTATGCAAATACAGAAAACAGTGGAAAGGTTTATCGTTCTCAAGACGGTAAAAATTGGGTCACTGTACACAGTTTGGGCCAACCAACAGGTTGTGCTATGGATGTTCACAATAACAACTTGTTTGTTGTTGGTGCAAATGCTTTTGCTGGATTAAGAAAGTCTGTTATTTATAGATTTACTGGTAAAGTAGGGTGGCAATCTGTATATAGTGACGATTTGTATATAAGAGATATTGTTTCTTACAAAGGTAGAATATATGCTTTTGGTATTGATAATAGTGGTCAAGGTTATGTTATAAGTTCTGATAATGGTGTTACGGATTGGAGAAAACAACAGGTGGACAGTCGTTTTTTTAGAGCAACTGTTGTAGATGATACTCTGTGGATAGGGTCTTCTATGAAATATAGTAAAAATAATAAATCTGGAATTTTCAAATATAATGGAAATACCTTTGTAAATGTTTATAATACAAATATTTATGAACACATAACCTATGTTAAGGGTTGGGAAGGTGCTTTGTTTGCAGGAACAACAAAAGGTTTCAAAGTAAAAATGGATGGAACAAATGCAAAGGGTCCAACACAGCTTTTGGTTTCAGCAGACAATGGAACTTCTTGGAAGACAGCATGTACGGTTCAAGAAGAGGGTATTTGGGATATTATGGAAAACAACGGAAAATTATATATAGCTACGATGAGTTATAATAATGCTACGGGTGGTTCTGTTTATGAGGTAAAGAAAAAATAAAATATGAAAAATATTTATAAATTTATTTTAATATTGGTTGTTGTAGTAGGAGTTTCATTTTATTTTGGAAACTCTCCTGCTGAAAACATTTCGGCCGCGAACAATGAACATGCCGGAGATGTTAGTGGTTGTAGTGTTACAGCAACAACACTGACTGGCGCAAAGGAATATGGAGAAGATCAAGGTAGAACAAATGGATGTAGACCAACATTTTTCTTTGATATGTCTGGAGACGGATATTGTCCAGGAGGAAAATGTTCTGTTGATATAAGTTGTGAAGACGGTGATGCCGAGACATACACATTTGATAATCCAGGTGTTCCTCCAGGGGAATGTCCTCCTGGTGCAAATTGGAATGGGGCGGTTGGAAATAGTCCTGGAAGATACCCTCTCGTTTACTGGGATTTGGAAGGATTTCTTTGGAAATCAAAAGGAAATACATATTGTAAATTGGTTGTCTATTTGCCACAAAAATTTGGAACAGGTGAATGTGAGCCAGATTTTCAGGGGAGTCCAGCAAGCCCTGCAGATCCTGCAGAAACTTTAATGGATCTTGTTAATGAATGGAGAGATATTTCTGAAAAAATACACAGATCGGGTGATTTAGCAGCAGCTCAGGATGAATATGATGAAATAAAAGCCGAAATGGATGCTATAAAAAAAGAAGCTCTTCAAATTGTACCAGAAGGAAGTTGTGACTATATTATTTACGGAGACGATCCTGGTTTTCATCACTACAATCCACATTCTTTTGATTCAGCAAAATCAGCAATTGTTTTATGTCCACTTTCACCAGAACTTGTTAGTTGTACGGGTTTTGTTCCTAATATAAATCCACTAACAGGCAAAATGTGGCCAGATAAAAATAGACAGATATTTATACAAGGAACACCAAAAAGTGGTCCTTTGACGATAAATTGTTTGGGCAAAGATGGAGAAACTTATAGTTATAGAATTAATGATGGTAATACATACACAAACGGCGTGTGTCAGTAAAAGATAAAAGTTGCTTTTAAATATCTTTTTAGAAAGATGTTTAAATAAAAAATTATAAATGGCGAAATTGTTAAAATTTAGAAAAATAATATCTTTCTTTTTTGGAATGGTTGTTTTGTTCGGAGGTATTTTTTCTCCGGTTGGTTTTGATATTCAAAATGGAGGAAATCTAACAATAGATGTTGCAAGTGCTGCAAATCAAACCGGTACCAGTGTTTCTTGGGAAGATTTTATTGAAAGTGAAGGATATTCTTGTAATATAGCATCATGGAATTTCACTTTCGGCGGTTGTATGGTTTTGGTACTAAAGGATGTATATGCGGTTGTTGCTTTTTTGTTGGTTATATTTGCAAAATTTTTTGATGTTCTTCTAATGTTTTCTATTAGTGATAAATTTTTAGACCAAGAATTTATTGGACCAGCATGGACGGCATTGAGGGATGCTGCCAATATGTTGTTTATTTTTCTGTTGGTAATTATTTCCATATCAATAATACTGGATTATGGAAGTTTCAAATCAAAAGAATTGATAGTAAAAGTAATAATGATTGCAATTGCTATCAATTTTAGCTTGTTTGTTTCAAGGGTGGTCATAGATGCGGGAAATATTTTCACGGTTGGTTTTTATGATGCGATAGGTGCAAAAGATATGGAAGATACATATATTGCAGGTATTATTCCAAAAGAAATTTCTAGTGGACTGATGTCTATGTTTAATCCAGTAGAGATGATGGATCAGGAGGCTTTTCATAAATGGGTGGAAGGTGAGGGAGATAAGACCGCTATTATGATTGTTATTTTTTTGGTTGCTATTGCAATAGCTTTTTATACGGCGTATGTGTTTTTTATGGCTGGCTGGACATTTATTGGTAGGGTTATTTATCTTTGGATGTTGATGGTTCTTTCTCCTCTTGCTTTTATGTCTTATGCTATTCCTGGAATGGGATCGTATTTTACAAAATGGTGGCAAAAGTTATTGGATAAATCTTTTTGTGTAGTAGTATTTCTTTTTATCCTGTGGTTGTTGTTCTTAATAAATGATAATGGACTTTTTGCCTCAAATAATTTTGTTGAAGGTGATAATATTTTAGGACAGATATTGGTAATTCTAATGAAAGCAATGATTGTTTTTGCTTTTATGAGAACAGCATTATCTGAATTAAAGAAAAAATGTGATGACGGTGTTATTGGGGATAGTATATTAAAAGGTGTGAAAGGAGCTGTTGGTTTGGCTGGTATTGCAACAGGAGGTGCTTTGGTGGGTGCAGGAGCAAAAGCATTGGGCGGTAATTTGATGAGAGGAACGGTTGGACGAGCTGCACAACGCGGTGCGGAATATATGGAAAAGAAAGGTGGGGGTACATCAACTATGGGTAAATTGGGATTGAAAACATTAAGAAATGTTGGAGATTCAAAATTCGGAATGGCAAAAGAAAGTTTCAAAGCCAGAGAAGATAGTAAAGTAAAAGATCATCATGCTTATGCAAATACTTTGTCAAAAGAAAAGAATATTACAGCAAACGAATTAGATGCCAAAGGAAAACCTGTAAGAGATGCACAGGGAAATATTAAGAAGACAAATATTAGTGCTCAGGATCAGTATTATAGAAATATTTCAAAATCAAAAATTTCTAATACCGTTGCAGCAACCGCTGGTGCGGCAACAGTTGCAACAGGAGGTGTTTTGGCACCTTTAACTGTTCCTCTAGCGGATTATATGAGAACTCGTGCAACCACTGGTGCAAAAGCAGCTGAACAACAAGGAAAGATAAGTAAATTAAATAAAGATAAAGAAATAGAGAGGGAAAAATTCAAACTTGAAATTGAGAAATTAAAAAATGAAGAACTTAGAGAAGCTGAAATTCATTTGCAAGAAGCAAAAGATGATTTGGAGAAAGCAAAATTAGCAAAACAACCAGAAAGTGCGCTAAGTATTTATAGGTCTGGTGTTGGAGATGCACAGGTTACTTTGTCAAAAGCTAATTCAGAAATAAAAAAGAAAGAAGAAGAACTAAAAGAAAAATTGAAAAAGTATGATGAGGATATTAAGAAAGCGAGAGAGGATATGAAAAAAAATAAATAATTTATAAACTATGGAATATACACCAGAACAAATTGAAAATAGACTAAATTCGCTTCCTGCTGATATCAAGCAGGCGATGTCAGAGGTTGATACAACCACAGCTATTTTAAATGTGGGAAAGAAAAATGGACTTCATGTAGATCAGATGGGAGAGCTTCTCTATTGTGTTGGCCTTGTGATGCTCGGCCTCGAACATTCTCAACGCTTTGCAGACATTATTATTGAAAAGGTGGGCGTTTCCCCTGAACAAGCAGAAGTGATAACCGCCGATATAAACAACGAGGTTTTCTTAAAATTGAGAGAGTCTATTAAAAAAATTCACGAACAGCACTCTTCTCAAAATACAGAAATAGATAATAGGCCTTTGGCAGAGAAAATGAATCCTTTTGAACAAAAACACGAAGGAGAGGTGTTGGATAAAGACAAAATTTTGGCAGAGATAGAAAACCCTGAAAATATTATAGAAAACAAGGTTTCAACACCTTCTGTAAATATAAACGTTCAAATTCCTGTGATTGAGCCTCCTATGCCCGCAGAACCTTTTAAAATGAATATTATGGAGAGTAAATTGGGTGGAGTAACAAAATTACCTATGCAAGAGAAAAAGGTAGAAGAATCAGGAGTAAAGATAGATCCGTATAGAGAACCAATTGAGTAGAAAGTCGAAAGTTTGTAAAGTTATAAAGTATGAAAATAGAAAGATTTGAAGATATAATATCATGGCAAAAAGCTGAAAAATTAACCCTAGATATTTATAACATTTTTAGAAATATTAATGATTTTGGTTTTAAAAATCAAATACAAAGATCTTCTGTTTCTATAATGAATAATATTGCCGAAGGGTTTGAAAGAAAGGGAAATAATGAATTAAAGTATTTTTTGTTCGTTGCAAAAGGATCATGTGCTGAAACCAGATCAATGTTGCACTTATCATTACAGTTGAAATATTTAAAAGAAGATCAATATAAAAAATTAAACGAATTATCAATAGAAATTTCAAAATTATTATCAGGTTTAATCAAAACTTTATAAACTTTAAACTTTATAAACTTTAAACTAATATCGTGCATTTCGAAGTACCACAATTTATAGATATAGAAGACAAAATAGTTGGACCCCTAACTATCAAGCAGTTTATTTTCGTTGCCGGAGGAGCAGGAATTTGTTTTGCTATCTATTTTTTTCTTAAAAGTCTATTTTTCACTCTTCTTCTAGGGGCTCCTTTTATAGCTCTTTCTCTTTCTCTTGCTTTTTATAAACCAAGCGGAAGACCTTTTATTTTAGTTTTGGAATCAGCCTTTTGGTTTTTCTTGAAAAGTAAATTATATATTTGGAAAAAAGAACCAAAGAAAGTTCAGAAAGGAGTAGAAAAAGAACCCGATTTGGTGGCTCAGATGAATGTACCAAAATTGTCAGATAGTAAATTATCAGATTTGGGTTGGAGTTTGGATATAAAAGACAAATTGGAAGATAATATGAATAATAATTAATAAAAATTCAAAATTGAAATCTCAAAATGCAAAATGAAAAAGAAAAATTTAAAAATGAATTTAAGAAAAGATTGTATACATGGACACTAAGATTAATAAAATTTATTGATAAATTAAATAAAGATTCTGTCTGTAATGTAATAGGAAAACAATTATTGAGAAGCGGAACAAGTATTTTATCAAACTATGTTGAAGCGGGATCTGCTAGTTCGAAGAGAGATTACATTAATTTTTTTACATATTCTTTAAAATCATCCAATGAATCGAAGGTGTGGTTGTCTTTGTTGAGGGATACAAACAAGGGGGATAAAAAAGAATTAGAGTGGATGTTATGTGAATTACAAGAAATATCAAACATCATTGCATCTGGTATAATAACAATGAAAGGGAAAAGATAATTTTTATTTTTAAACTGTCATTTTTAATTTTGAGATTTTAATTTTGAATTTGAAACATGGAAAAAACATCAGCAACACAAGGATTTGTTCCTATCAAAGAAATAAGAGATGGTGTAATTGTTCTTAAAGATAATTCTCTAAGGGCTATTTTGATGGTTTCTTCTTTAAATTTTTCTTTAAAATCCTCAGATGAACAAATAGCAATTATTTATCAATTTCAAAATTTTTTAAACTCTCTTGATTTTTCTACTCAGATTTATATTCAATCAAGAAAGTTGGATATTAGGCCTTATATCTCAGTTATGGAGGAAAAATACAAAGCTCAAACAAATGATTTGATGAAAATTCAAACAAGAGAATATATAGAATTTATAAAGAAATTTACCGAGAGTGTAAATATAATGACGAAAAACTTCTTTATAATTGTACCTTACACACCTTCTTTTCTAGGAAACTCCTCGAAAGGCCCCCTCGGTCTTGGTGGAGGGAAAAAAAATACACAAATTTTGGAAAACGATTCTTTTGAAGAGAGTCGTTCACAGTTGGAACAAAGAGCCAATGTCATAGAACAAGGGTTATCAAGGTCTGGTTTAAGGGTTGCCAGATTAGGAACTGAAGAATCGGTAGAATTACTTTATAAAATATTTAATCCAGGAGAATCAGAAAAACCAATTCAACTAAATTAAAAATATGAGCATTTTTGATAAAATTTTAGGAAAAAAAGACGAGGGTCCGGGTATCACACCCACATTGCCACAGGAAATTTATGAGACTGGTGTTTTGGAATTGCAAGATATTATTGCTCCTTCTGCTCTAAAGATTTCTCCTAACAATATTAACCTCGGTGGTAAAATAATGAAAACATTTTTTGTTATTTCTTATCCAAGATTTTTATCTGACAATTGGTTTTCTTCTGTAATTAATTTAGATAAAGAATTTGATGTATCTATTTTTATTCATCCGATTGAGACAGAAAAAGTATTGCGACAATTTCAAAAGAAAGTAGCCGAGGTTCAAAGCCAAATAATGACAAGAGAAGAAAAGGGATTTGTTAGAGACCCGGGTTTAGACGCTGCTTATCAAAATCTCGAAGATTTGCGTGACAAATTGCAACAGGCACAGGAAAAATTGTTTGATGTCGGTGTTTATATTTCTATTTATGGAAAAGATGATGACGAATTGAACAAACTTGAATCAGAGATTCGTTCTATTTTGGAATCAAAACTTATCTACATTAGACCATCTCTTTTCCAACAAGAACAAGGTTTTAGAAGTATTTTGCCATTAGGAAATGATCTTTTAAATGTTCACTCAAAGCTTAATTCCGCCCCTCTTTCCAGTATTTTTCCTTTCGTTTCTTTTGACCTAACATCTGATAAAGGAATTTTGTATGGAGTAAACAGACACAACTCAAGTTTGATAATTTTTGATCGTTTTTCTTTAGCAAACTACAATTCAGTTACTTTTGCAAAATCTGGAGCAGGAAAATCTTATGCAATCAAATTGGAAGTTTTGAGATCTCTAATGTTTGGTGTAGAGGTTATGGTAATAGACCCTGAAAGAGAATTTGAATATTTGTCCGAGGCAGTAGGGGGAAGATATTTTAATATTTCTTTGTCGTCCGAACACCATATCAATCCTTTTGATTTACCAGCTCCAAGACCAGACGAATCACCTTCAAATGTTTTGCGATCACATATTGTCAATTTGGTAGGGCTTTTTAGAATTATGTTGGGAGGGTTATCACCAGAAGAAGATGCAATAGTGGACAGAGCTATTTCGGAAACTTATGCCTTGAGAGATATTACACCCGATTCCGATTTTACAAACATAGAACCACCTCTTTTGTCAGACTTTGAACTTGTTTTGGCGGGAATGGAAGGAGCCGATGTTTTGGTTCAAAAAATATCAAAATATACAAAAGGTACATGGTCTGGATTTTTGAACAAACCAACCAATGTGGATATAAATAGTAAATTTATTGTATTCTCTATTAGAGACATGGAAGATGAGTTGCGACCGGTGGCAATGTATATTATTACCCACTATATTTGGAATGCGGTTAGAAAAGAATTGAAAAAAAGATTGTTTGTTATCGACGAAGCATGGCAAATGATGAAATCAGAAGACGCTGCCTCTTTCTTGTTTAGTATGGCAAAAAGAGGAAGAAAATATTATTTAGGATTGGCAACAATTACCCAAGACATCAACGACTTTCTTCCTTCTCCGTATGGACTGCCCATTATCACCAACTCTTCTATTCAGGTGTTGTTGAAACAGTCTCCTACAACAATAGACGCTGTTCAAAAAACATTTAACCTTACAGATGAGGAAAAATATCTTCTTTTGGAAGCGGGTGTAGGGGAGGGAATTTTCTTTGCTGGACTAAAACACGTAGCAATAAAAATAATTGCATCATATACCGAAGATCAGATTATTACATCGGATCCATCACAGGTTTTGGCCATTAAACAAGCAAAAAGAGATCTGGAAGCATCTGAATAATTTATGTTAATATAAATATAATAAATGAAGAAAGTATTTAATAAAAAAATAAAAGTTTATTTGGGGGTACTTTTCGTTTTTTCTTTTGTTTTTGTTTCTTTTGCTGATGCTGTTGAAACAGATATAGAAAGTTATGTTTTTGGTGGTAGTGGTATTGGTAGTTTACCAGAATTATTAACTATGAAGCTAAGTAATAGAATACCCAGTCCAAACGAAGAAATTACAATATCTTTGGAAAATTATTCAATAGATTTGTATACATCACAGATTTCTTGGTATAAAAATGATTCTTTGGTAGAGAGAGGTCTTGGAAAAAAAGATTTTACTTTTAATGTGGGAGGTTTGGGTACATCTGACACAATTACCGCAGTTGTTTTAACAAAAAATGGTGAACAAATTTCAACTAGCAAAACTTTTTCTCCTGCAGAGGTTGATATTGTGTGGGAGGGAGATGTTTATACACCACCTTTTTATAAAGGAAAGGCACTCGTCTCACATCGTTCTGTTGTAAAAATAGTCGCAATTCCAAATTTTATTGGTTCTAACAAATCAAAAATAAGTGACGATAAATTGATGTATGTTTGGAAAAAGAATGGAAATATTATAAATGGATCACAAGGGATGGGCAAAAATATGTTGTATTATGATATGGAGAAAAATTTTAGAGACAGTGTTTTGACAGTCGAGGTTTCTAATAGCGACGATTCTATAAAAGCAAAATCTTCTGTCAGTATAAAAGAGATCAAACCAAAGATAGTGTTTTATGAAAACGACCCTCTTATGGGAATAGTTTTTGAAAAAGCATTAAATAAAAAAACCGACTTGTTAAAAGAAGAAATAACTGTAACCGCGCAACCTTTCTTTTTTTCAAAAGATGATATAAAAAATGAGAAACTTGAATATAAATGGAAACTTAACAATAAAATATTGGATGATGTCGTTGGAGATTTTATAACCTTGAAAAAAGGTGAAGACAAAGGTACCGCAAATTTAAGTCTGAATATACAAGATAAAAATAGAGTAATGCAGTCAGCGACAAACATTTTAAATATCAATTTTGATGATGAGAGAGCATCGTTATTTAATTTTTAATATATGATAAATTTTTTAAAAAATAAAAAAATACAAATCGTTTCATCAGCTGCTTTTCTTTTTTTTGTTTCTTTCTCTGTTTCTTTCTCTGCAGTTGAATATAAGATGCTTGAAAAATTGCCCTACATCAATCCAAATGGGGAAGCTGTAGATCTTACAACATATCTTTCAGGAGCGTTTAGACTGGCTTTTGGTGTTGCTATTCTTTTAGCGGTATTTCAACTATCATTTGCTGGTTTCAAATATCTAACAGAAGAATCTTTTACTGGAAAAACAAATGCAAAAAGTAAAATCAACAACGCGATTTTTGGACTTGTCCTTATTTTTGTTTCTTATTTGTTGTTGAATTTTATCAACCCAGATTTGGTGAATATTCAATTTGAAATTCCTAAGGTAGGTAAGTCTAATGGGTCATGAGCAAGTGGAGGTTGGTAAAAATATAACAATAATATAATTTGGTTTATTTTATGACAAAAAAGATTTTAATAATATTGATAATAATATTGATACTCGCAGTTGTTGGAGTGTTTATTTTTTATTTTGCATTTTCAAAAAATAATCCAAATTCTGATCAATTTGATGGATCTCCGTTGGGATTTATTTTTGGTAATTTTGGTGGAGGAGGAAATAATTTAGATGAAGATGTAGACAATGGACCAGATATTACAATTGGAGAAGAAAAACCACTTTTGAGATTAAGAAAAATTTCTGAAACTCCAACCGCTGGTTTTGTTGTTTTCCAAAACGAAGACAAAGAAGTGACTGTCAGATATACAGAAAGATCAACGGGGCATATTTTTGAAGCAAGCACAGTTCGTCCAACAATAAAAAGAATCTCAAATACAACTATTCCAAGGATTTATGAAGCGGTTTGGGTAAATAGTGAAGAATCTGTAATGAGATATTTAGATGAAGATAATAATATAAAAAGTTTTTATGCAAAAATAATAAAAAATGATGCAGACAGCACAGAAGAAGGAAAAACAGAAGGTGTATTTTTGAGAGATAACATAAAAGATGTCTTTTTGTATGGAAAAAAGATCTTAAATATTTATAACGAAGCAGGATATTCTCAGTTTGTGATTTCCGATGTTGATGGAAGTAATTCTTTTGAAATATACGAATACCCTCTTGAAGGATGGTTGATTCAGTCTCCAAAAACAGGAATGTTTGCTCTAACAATAAAGCCAACATATGATAATTTTGGATATTTGTATTTTTTGGATATAAATTCAAAAGAAAAAACAAAAATTTTATCTAAAGTTGTTGGATTAACGACGCTGACAAGTGGTGATGCAAACAAGGTATTGTTTGCAGAAAAGATAAAACTTTCTTCTTATGATGTTGATAATAAAGAAACAAAAAAGATGGATGTTGATACACTTCCTGAAAAATGCGCGTGGTTTAATGATTCTATAAGTGTTATTTGTGGTATTCCAAAAAATACATTGGGTGGAAAGTATCCAGACGATTGGTATCAGGGGATATATTCGTTTTCTGACGATATTTATATATTGGATGTAGATGGAGGATTTTCTGAGTTGATTATTTCACCAGAAGAATTTTCTGGAGAAAATATTGATCTAATAAAACCAATTTTTAGCTCGGATGAAAAGTTTTTGTTCTTTATAAACAAAAAAGATCAATCGTTATGGAGTTTGGAGATATCACCAGAAATTAAAATTAAAACAGAAAATATAGAGACAGCAACAACAACGAGTGAAAACTAAAAAAATATTGAAACAAATTTAAAAACTAAAAAAAGCGGGTAATCCCGCTTTTTTTAAATTAAAAACTATTTTTGTTTGATTTGTATTTGATACAAACTTTTCTAAATGCTCCCACTCCAGATGATTCTGTTTCTATGTTTTCTTGATCTGCCAATACAGAGTGCACGATCATTCTCTCAAAAGAAGACATTGGATCCATCTCTACATCTCTTTTAAAGAAGACTGCTTTTTCTGCCATTTCCAAAGCTTTATTTTTTATCTTTTCTATATTTTTTGTTTGATAGTCATTTACATCAATAAAAAAGTTTATATTTTTTATATCTTCGTCTTTTCCTCCTTTGACAATTTGTTTAACGAGATAGTTGAGAGCTTTTATATTGTTTCCTTCATTTCCAATCAAGATGCCAGAGTCAGAAGATTTTACTGCAAATCTAAAATTATCATTTCCATCGTCGCAAATTGTAACATTTTCAAAATTAACAGTAAGCCTGCTTAACATTTCCTCGATAATTTTCTTTATTTTGTTATTTGCTTCGTTTTCCATAATTATTTGTTTTCTGCTTTGACGGTTTTTCTAATATATAATTCTTGAACTATCATAAACAGGTTGCTTGTTATCCAATATAATGCAACAGCGGAAATTAGTCCATAGGCAATAATAAAAATTATTACAGGCATTACATATTTCATTTGTAGTTGCATATTTTTAACCAAATCGTCTTTAAATGTATTTTGATCGGCTGGTTTGTCATTCTTTTTTTGTCCTGACATAACCAGTCTTATTTGGAAAAATTGAGAAATTCCAGCAAGCAAAGCCAAGATAAAGCTTTTTTGAGTTATATCAAAAAATCCTAAAAATGTGACATTATCAATATGTGCGGGTGCTTTTATGAAAGAATATAAAATATCAAAATTTACATCAGGCAGACCTCCTTTCAAGAAAACAAAATAAAGAGCAAATAGAATAGGGAGTTGGACCAAAATAAGAAAGAAACTCGCAAAAGGATTTATTTTGTATTCTTTATACAAATCCATTATTTTTCTTGCTTGAGTTTCTTTATCTTTTTCGTATTTTTTTCTGATTTCATTTACAAGAGGGTCTATTTCCTTAACCTTTAATTGGGTTTTGATGGATTCTTTTGTAAGTGGAAAAACAATCAATTTTACTACGAGAGTTACTATAACTACCGCAATTCCCAAATCCATCCAAGGAAAGAAAGACACTAAAAATACCAATCCATTATAAATTGGATTATAAAAAATTGTGTGAAATATATAAGAAAACATGAACCTATTCTATATTAATAGGTTGTTAAAATCAATCAAAAATATTTTTCGATGATATTTTGAATATCTTTTTCTGTTTCTTGAAAATTTATATTCTCACCTTCTTTTTTTAAAAAGAAAATAATAGAAACTCCGTCGGGAATATTTTCTAGAGAGTTTCTTATAATAGAGTAGACCCTTCTTTTTAAAAAGTGTCTTTTTATTGATCCTTTGATTATTTTTTTAGATACAGCAAACGCAAATTTTTTTTCAGAATTGTCTGTCTTTAATATTTTTATATTAAAATAATTAGAATTTTTAGATGCACCATTTTTAAAAACGATATCAAATTCTTCTTTGGTGAGTCTGTTTTTTTTATTTAACATAATTAAAGTATAAGGGATTTAAAAAGCGTTTGTCTATAGACAAACGCTTTTTTAAAATAAATTTATATTAAACAGATAGCTTTGCTCTACCTTTTCTTCTTCTGTTAGCCAAAACCTTTTTGCCTCCGGGAGTAGATGTTCTAACCAAGAAACCATGGGTCTTTGCTCGTTTTCTTTTTTTAGGTTGGTATGTTTGTGACATAATGGAAAAGAATACTATATTGGGGATAAAAATGCAAATCTATACGGATACCACTTGTATTGAAAAAGAATTGTGGTGCTTGATGATTTTGTTTCTTTACATTAATGAAAATTTGGATTCTAATAAGTTATCCACACGTTAATAACATATTAACTAACTCATATCAAGTTTTATATTCCACAAATAGGAATATAATATGAAGTATCAATTTTTTATTCCTAAATAAATAAAAGCCATGTATATAACAACTCTCGAAGATAACAAGAAGATCTGGGAAAAAGTTTTGTCGGACGTTGAAATGAGTGTTTCCAAAGCAAATTTTAATACATGGTTTAAAGACACTGATATTATCAAATATGAAAACGGAACGATCTACTTGAGTGTACCAAACGAGTTTGTTAAAAATTGGCTTTCTGAAAAATATCACAAATTTATCCTCAAATCTCTTAGAGGAATCCAAGAAAACATTAGAAATGTTGATTACATCGTTGTTAGTGGTGCAAAAAAGAAAGAGTTGTCCATGTTAAAGCAATCTATGTCCATTAATAACGAACTTCCTCTTAATGATTTTTATATAAACAAAGACGACAATTTGAACCCAAAATATATTTTTGATTCTTTTGTTGTGGGTACCTTCAATGAATTGGCTCACGCAGCATCTCAGGCAATTATCAAGAAGCAGGGAATTGTATATAATCCTCTTTTTGTATATGGAAATACCGGTTATGGAAAAACACACCTTATTCAGGCAATTGGAAACCATTTAAAAACATCCGATGATAAAAAAGTTTTTTATGTAACTTCCGAAAAATTTTCTGTTGATTGTGTTAATTCTATTCAGCAAAATAAATTGAATCAATTTAAAGAAAAATATAGAAAGTATGATGTCTTGATAATGGATGATATTCAATTTATTTCAAACAAGGAAAGATCTCAAGAAGAGCTATTTCATTTGTTTAATACTCTTTATGATGGAAACAAACAAATTATTTTTTCTTCAGATAAACATCCAAGTTATATTCCAGGATTGGCAGATAGATTAAAATCAAGATTTAGCCAAGGAATGATTGTCGATGTTCAAGCACCGGATGCGGAATCTAGAATGGAGATATTGAGAAACAAGTCAAAAATGAACAATTTTTATTTGGCAGAAGATATCATCAATTTTATTGCAATATCCGTACAAGGCAATATTAGGGATTTAGAGGGTATTTTAAACTCGGTTATTTGCCAGACTCAGTTGAAGGGAAGAGACTTGAATATGTCAGAAATCAAGAATTTGTTGAAAAACAATGTAAAGCCAAAGAAAAATGTATCCGTTAAAGAAGTGGTAAAGATTATTGCGAGCTTCTACAATCTAGAAGAAACTACTATTTACGAAAAGACAAGAAGAAAAGAAGTGGTAAAACCTCGTCAGGTTATCATGTATATTCTGAGAAAAGATTTCAATGTTTCTTATCCATCAATTGGAGAAAAATTGGGAGGGCGAGATCACACAACCGTTATTCACTCTTGCAAGAAAATAGAAGATGAGTTGAAAGATAATAATTTGTTGGAACAGGAGTTAGAACAGATTCGCTCAATGTTTTAGAAAGTTTTAAAATTAGCAAATTTCTTCGTCAATTTTATAAAAATAATTTTCGTCGTATCTGAAATACGCCTCAAATTATTTTTACAAAATTTCCTCGAACTTTATCTAATTTAAAAACTTTTAAATATTTAAATCTTTAAACTATAAAAAAATGAAATTGGAATGTTCAAAAGAAAAATTGGTGAGAGCAATCTCAAAGGCCGAAAAAATAACTGGTAAAAATTTATCTTTACCTGTTTTGAGTTGTGTTTTGTTGGATGCAAACAACGGTAACCTAAAAATTTCTTCTACTAATTTAGATTTGGGAATAGAAATAAATGTTCCTGCTAGAGTAGACGAAGAAGGAATCACAGCTGTTTCTGGATCTGTATTAGGCAGCCTTTTGTCGAGCGATTTTAAAAGTGAAAAAATAAAACTGGAAACAAAAAATGAAAATTTAAATGTTTTGTCAGATAGTTATTCAACAATAATAAAATCACAAAATAGTGAAGATTTTCCGACCATTCCTCGTTTAAAGAAAGACAAGGTGATCAACATCGAAAGTAAAAAATTGGTTAAGGGATTAAAATCTGTTTGGTATAGTTCTTCAACATCAAATATCAAACCAGAATTATCTAGTATTTTGATCTGTTCAGAATCAAACACAATTGTTTTTGTTGCGACCGACTCTTTCAGATTGGCAGAAATGAAAATAGACTTCAATTTAGAGGATTTTGAACAAATATTGATACCTTTCAAAAACATACCTGAAATTTTGCGAGTATTTGATGATGTGGATGGAGATATAAAAATGTACATAACCGAAAATCAGATTGCTTTTGAATATGAAAACATTTATCTCACATCTCGTGTGATTGACGGAATTTTCCCAGATTATAAACAACTACTTCCAAAAGAATTCAAAACAGAAATTACTGTCTTAAAAGAAGATCTGGTTAATGTATTAAAAGTAAGTAACATTTTTTCTGACAAATTTAATAAAGTGAGTTTTAGCATCAGTCCCAAAGATAAAAAGTTTGAGATTAGAGCAGTAAATAGTGATGTAGGAGAGAATGTAAACAGGGTAGATGCTGTTTTGAAAGGGGATGACATCGAGATAAATTTTAATCAAAAATATATAATGGATTGTTTCCAGTCTATTACCACAGACAGTTTGGTTTTAAAATTTAATGGTTTGAATAAACCGATGGTCATCAAGAGTGTGCCAGATACTCAGTTTACTTATCTTGTGATGCCAATGAATAAATAAATTATTTAAATAATCCCAAATTTAGCGTACTTCTTCGTCACAATTCGCAAAATTTTGTTCGTCGTATCTAAAATACGCCTCACAAAATTTTGCTCTTGTTCCTCGAATTACATCTAAATTTGAAATTATTTAAGAATAAAAATCTGCGTCAGACTTTTAAATAATTTTAAAAATTTAAATCTTTAAAATTACAATTTAAAAAATCCCAGTTCATGCTGGGATTTTTTGTTTTTAAATTATCTGCATGCAGTGCAGGCGGTACAAGCACAGCAGGCGCTAATTTTGTCAAGATTTTTTGGTATTACCTCGAGAGAATGTTTTTCAAAAGGTTTTGTAAAAGCTGAAAAAATTTCTATCCTTGGGTTAAAAATTTTCTTTTCTTTTTTCACAACACGCCTCCTATGTTTTATTGTGTAACATGAAATACCTTAAAAATCAAAAAAGATCAATATTTACATTTATTATAACAAAGTTATTTTTGGGCACAAACAATAAGTTTTATTTTTTATGGTAATATTAAAATAAAGTTTTATGAAATATATTATAGTTAAAAATATCAATAAGAATAATTTAAAGAATTTTTCTGTAAAAATACCACTCCAAAAATTGGTGGTTATTGTTGGTCCGAGCGGTAGTGGTAAATCAACATTGATTCACGAAGTTTTGTATAAAAATACGATTAAAAAAGAGTGGAATATTAAAAATTTACCAGAAAAAATTGATATTCTTGAACAAAAAGTTATTTTACCAAAGGATACTAAATTAAGTTTGGGAGAATTTAATTTAAATAAATTAAAAACAAAACTTTCAAAGATACAAAAAAATGATTTATTTGTGGTTGATGAGCCGTGTGCAGGATTCTGTAAAAAAGAGAGAGAAAAAATTTTAAAAATGTTGCGTGAAAAAGTTGATGTAGGATATTCTATAATTGTTGTTGAACACAATAGGGAAATAATTGAAAATGCCGATTATGTTATAGAGCTTGGGCCTGGTGCGGGACGTTACGGAGGAAAGTTGATTTTTGAGGGAGATAATAAAAAGTTTAAAAAATCAAAAACAATTACAGCTAAACATATTTTTTCAAAAAGAGAAAAAGAGTCAGTCCAAAAGGATTTTAGTAAAGAAAAAATAATAACAATTTCAAAAATAAAGAATGATTGTTTTAAAAATTATACTTTTAGTTTTCCTCTAAATAATATTGTATGTTTGACAGGTTGTTCAGGAGCCGGTAAATCAACTTTGCTAGATGTTGTATATAGAGCTTTGTTTAAAGGAAAAAATGCATGGAAAATAAGATTAAAAAGTGTAAATATTAATGGAAAGACAAATGTTCGCAGATCATTTATTGTGCCACAGTCTCCAATAGGCAATCACCCATCTAGTACTCTCGCGACTTATACAAAAGTTTGGGATAATATCAGAACAATTTTTTCTGATCAAAAAACTTCAAAAAATTTAGGTTTAAAAAAATCAGATTTTGTTGTCTCAAAAAAGATTTTGGAAGGAAATGCTGATTTTTCAAAAGATGCTTTAAGAGTTTCTTTTCAGGGGAAAAACATTAAAGATGTTTTAAATTTAACTATTGATGAGGCGTTGGAAATATTCAAGACGGATACTCTTATAGTAAGAAAACTTAAATTTTTAGAAGAGGTTGGTCTTGGATATTTGGTACTTGGACAAAAATCTGGATCGTTGAGTGGGGGAGAGGCACAAAGAGTAAGAGTGGCAAATATACTTTCAAAAAAATTAGGAGATAGGTCTGTATATGTTTTTGATACACCTTCTCGAGGTTTGCATCTTAAAGATATTCCTGTCTTGATTGATGTTTTTAAAAAAATTGTTAATAAAAATAATACTATTCTGATTGCGGATAACAGAGAAGAAATTTTTGATTATTGTGATTATAAAATAGAAATTTAAAACAAAAAAACTCTCGGAATTTAATTCCGAGAGTTTTTGTTTTGTTTGAAAATTGAAAATTGGTAAATGAAAATTTTATTAATTTAAAATTAAATCTTTAATTTTAAATTAATAATTGCTTCTCCTTTGTTGTAAAGGCTATCAAAGCCAATTACTTTTAATTCATTGTTGTCTTTAACACTATCTATTTCACTAGGTAAAAATGAAAATACATTATTTATTGATGATCCAATCATTTGACCATTTAAGTAGTAATTTACTTTCACTAACGGCACATTGTTATCATTATTGATAAGAATATTTATTTTTTCATTTGGATCATAAACAGTGTCTTGTCTTGGGGAAATAATACTTATTCTAGGCGCTGTCTCTTGGGTGTGAATATTGTCATATTCTGTCGGTATATATCCAGAACCATTTGTAAGACCATGTGATGCTACCCATTTTTGAACACCATATTCCCATCGTGAGAATTGTGGATCGTTGTAAGCGTTTGAAGGTTTTGGTCCTAAAGGATCATCTTTATCTACCCAATAAAGGATTGAGTGATATTCTTCAATTACTTTTTCCTCTCTAGTTTCCTCAGGAGTAAATTCTGTTGCTAATTTTCCAGACATTTTGTCTATTATATAAGTTGTTCCTCCTTGCCAAATTCCTCGCATAACAGGTTTCAAAGATTGGTCATATTTTAAAGGAGGTTCTCTAAAATCTTCGTTAGGATATTTTTTTAGAACTTCTTGCATAAATGCGTTCCAAATAGGAGTAACAATAAATCCAGCAACTTTTTTCTCCATCGATGTGTTGTCGTTGTTTCCTGCCCAAACACCTACTGCTACTTGGGGGATATATCCAACCGTCCACGCATCTTTGTAGTCGTTTGTTGTTCCTGTTTTGCCTGCTACGTCTCTTCCTCCAAAATAAAGAGGAGAGTTTGCTCCGAAAGCAGGAGTTCTTGCTTCATTATCAGACAATATGTTTGAGATATATAGGGCACTTTTTTCGGGAAGAACTCTTTTCGATTTATCCTCAAATTCTTCCAAAATATTTCCATTTTTATCTTCAACTTTCAAAATTGCCGTGCTTGGATTTCCTATTCCTTCGTTTGCAAAAACAGTGTAAGCCGTCGTCATATCCAATAGAGAAACCTCTCCACCTCCCAAAACAAGAGTAAGCCCATATTGTCCTACATTTGTTAGGCTATTTATTCCCATATCTTTTGCTGTCTTAAGAGAATCTTTCAATCCCGCCAAATACAAAACTTTTACAGCGGGTACGTTTAATGACTGAGCCAAAGCACTTCTAAATGTCACAGGTCCTCTATAAATGTTGTCGTAGTTTACAGGAGAATAACATCTGTCCGCATATTGAGAGGATGTTGGTGTTCCATCTGAATTACAATAGGTCGAGAATTCTGTTTTTACGTCAAATACAACAGTGTCTGGTGTGAATCCTTTGTTAAATGCAGTTGCATAAACAAACGGTTTAAAAGAAGACCCTGGTTGTCTATGAGCTGTAGCCACATTAAAGTTCCCATCTATATCTTCATCAAAGTAGTCTCTTGATCCAACCATTGTGAGAATTTGTCCTGTCTTTGCTTCTACCGCAACCAAAGAGGCGTTTTCTGCGTTATAATCTTTTTCGTTTTGAAGAGCCTTTTCTTTTACAATAATCTCAGCTTTTTCTTGCAAATCGTAATCCAGAGTAGTTATTACCTTGTATCCTCCTGTTGTCAGTACATCTTCACCATATTTTTTCGATAGATATTCTCTAACATACATAACAAAGTGGGCTGCTTTTATCCCTTTTGTTTGTTTTGCTCTGAAGGTAATTTTTTCATCTTTTGCTTGGTTATGTTCTTCCTCTGTTATGAATTTATTTTCAAGCATTTTTTGGAGAACAAGATTTTTTCTTACCTCAAGTCTTTCAGTGTTTTCTCCATAAGGAGAATAGAATGTTGGTGCTTGGGGGATGGCTGCAAGATAAGCTGATTCTGCTAGTGACAAATCAGCGGCACTTTTTCCAAAGAAAGATTGACTGGCCTCTTCAACTCCATAAAGATTTCCTCCATAAGGAGCCTCATTTAAATAGAGAGTCAAAATATCTTTTTTGGTCAACATTTTTTCTAGTTTGATTGCCAAAACCCACTCTTTTATTTTTCTGGAAATTTTCTTTTCTTTAGTAAGCACAGAATTTTTAACAACCTGCTGTGTGATGGTAGATCCTCCTTGACTGAAATTTCCTGAAAGAATGTTTGCAAAAATAGCTCTGATAAATGAGGTTGGTTTTATTCCAGAGTGTTCATAAAATTCTGCATCTTCTATCGCGATTGTTGCATTTTTTATATGATGAGAAATTTCTTCATAAGGGATGATTGTTCTTCTGATATCTTCGTGCACATCATAAAGCAAAATTTCTCCTGTTCTGTCATAGATTTTTGTTGATTGAGTAACTATTCTTTCTTCAAAGTTGTTTAAATCTGGTATTTTGAATGTCGAAATCCAAAACATTATTAATGCCGATAAAAGCATCGCTACTGCTAACGATATTAAAATTGTTTCTCTTTTAAAATTAAGGTATTTTTTTATCTTCATAACATTAAGGATACTAAAAAAAAAGTAACTATACAATAAAGAAATAGAAAAAGAAAGGCTTGAAATTAAAAATAAAACTAAAATGAGATGTTATAATGGTATTTATGGATAGTAATAGATTTTTGTTTTTGATTGCGTTTATTGTTGGTGTTTCTGTCATGGCGATGGAAATAACTGCTTCAAGGATATTAGCCCCTCATTTTGGGACATCTATTTTTGTTTGGACAAATATAATTGGTGTAGTGATGATGTCTTTATCTCTTGGATATTGGTTGGGTGGTAAATTGGTTGATAAAAATCCAAGATTGGAATTGTTGTTGAAAATTATTTTAGGAGCGGGTTTGTTTTTTTTGGGGGTTCCTTTTTTATCAAATAATTTAATAGAGATGATATCAGAAAATATTTTATTTTTTGATTCTGGAGTGACAATTTTATTTGTGGGTTCTTTTCTTTCAGCTTTTATTTTGTTTGGCTTTCCTATGTTTTTACTTGGAATAACTAGTCCTTTTTTAATAAAACTATACTCTGTTAATAATAAAGAACACGAAGGTGAGACTTCGGGAACCATTTTTGCGATTTCTACGCTGGGGAGTATTTTTGGGACATTTTTACCATCTCTTGTTCTGATTCCCTTTATAGGAACAAAATTTACAATTTATTTATTTTCCTGTATTTTAATATTTTTAGGTGTGGCGGGTGTTTTTAGTTTGAAAAACAAGTTTTTATTTTTGATTATTCCTTTTATTTGTTTTTTTTCTTTAAATCCTTCCATTTCAACAAATGCCAGCACTGTTATAGAAAAGGAATCTATATATCAATTTATAAATGTTACTAGTTACGACAATAGAAAATATTATATTTCTTACAACGAGGGTAGGGGAACTCAGTCCATTTTGGATAAAGATAATTTTTTAACAGGCCAATATTATGATTATGCTTCACTTTTACCATTAATGAAAGACTCTGGCACACTAGAATATTTACTTGTCGGTTTGGCGGGAGGAACAATAGTAAATGCCCTAGACAAGATTTATGGTAAAGATATCAATGTCACAGCGGTTGAAATAGACAAAGATGTAATAGAAATTTCAAATAATTTATTGAATTTAGAAAATTCATCTTTGAATGTTGTAAATATGGACGGGAGAATGTTTTTAAAATTTAACAAAAAGAAATACGATTTTATTTATATAGATGTTTATATTAATGAGATGTATGTGCCTTGGACATTTTCAACTTCTGAATTTTGGAAGATTGTGAAAAATTCTCTAAAAGAAGATGGCGTTGTTGGAATAAATTTGTTTTCTGGCGGTGAAAATACTGATTTTTTGAAAATTTTTTCTAACACAATTGCAAAAGAATTCAGTCATACTTATGGTTTGTGGCCGATAAAGAATGGCTCTTATAATTATGCTGTTTTTGCATCAAATGAGAGCATCAATTTTGATAAAATGAAGCAAAAAAAAGAATATAAAGTGTTGAGTGATCAGATTGATTATTTTTTAAACAACTATATTGATATTAATTATTCTGAGGATATAAAAGTATTTACCGATGATTGGTGCCCCGTTGAGTTTTTGACAGATAAAACAATTTTTAATTAAACAAACCCGCTTTTTAGCGGGTTTGTTGTGTCTTTTTAAAACAAGTCGTCTTCTGGTTCTACATCGTCGTACAAATCTTCTGCTCCTAGATCATCTCCATCTTCTTTGTTTGCCACACACACATCGCAGTCTCCACAAGTACATTCTCCATCCTTGGCAATACATTCTTCACACTCTCCACAACTGCAGATATCTGGTTCAACATCTCCTCCAATAACAGCATCTAAATCCTCATCAGCCAAGACACCTTCGTTTATATTTTCTTCTTCCATTTTATTTTTTTAAATTGGTTTTTAAAATTGACCATTAAAAGTTTCACAACTTTGATTTAACCCATTTTTATCAAATTTAAACAGTTTGTGCAATATAGACTTATCCCCAAAAAGAATGTGTGGTCTATAAATCCTACTTACCCCTTACACCTCTCTCCTTACCCCTCACACCTTACCCCTTACACCTCTCTCCTTACCCCTCACACCTCACACCTTACACCTTAATCCTAATTTCTGTGACTCGCTAAATGAGTAAGCCCAACCGCGATAGCATCGTATTCGTCATCATGTTTTATTTCCTTTTCTATCTTGATAAGACGGAGAACCATATCAGTTACTTGTTTTTTGTCGCTTTTTCCATATCCAGTAACGGCTATCTTTATTTGTAGGGGAGTGTATTCAAAAACTGGAATTTTGTTCAACATCGCCTGATACATTATTACGCCTCTTGCTTCTGATACACCCATAACTGTTTTTTGGTTGTTGGTAAAAAATAATGTTTCTATGGCGAGTGCTTTTGCACCGTACTCTCTTATTATCTTATTTATTTCTTGCCCAATTAAAAATAGTCTTTCTGTAAGGGGAAGTTTCGGAGATGTTTTAAAACAATCAGAATAAATCAATTTTTCTTTTTGTCCGCCCTCTTTTTCTATAATAGCAATCCCTACTCTTTCGTATCCGGGATCAATAGATATTATTTTCATAATATCAAGTATAAAGTAGCCAGTATAAGAGAGCAAGAAATGAAAAACCCCGATTGCTCGGGGTTTGGGTGTTTGGCGGATAGAGAGGGGTTTTTAAATTTTTTTGCCGCCCTCTTCTTTTTCAGGAAGTTTTATTTCTGGAAATTTAATTTCTCGAAAATCGATATCAAGACTTCCATGTAGGGTAGCTGATATCATAAATTTTTCCGTCTGAAATAGTTTGGTCAGTAAATAAATTTCATCATCAGAAATTATTGCTTCATCTTTCATTTTTATACTAACTACTCGATTTCCCCAATCTTCTTGGATTTCTTTAATCTTTTCGTAAAGTCTTTCTGACAAGCGAAGCTTAACTTCTTTGCTTGCTAAAATATTTCCCCAAAAAGTGTTGCAATTCATTCTTGCCTCCTCCTTTCTTTTTATCTTGTCGATATTCTCATCTTTCACTAGACTATCTTAAAATATTTCAAAAATCAACATATTAAAATTATTTAGAAATTAGATATTAGTAATTAGAAATTAAACGCAGAAAACAGGAGTCGAGCCCCTGTTTTTTATTCTGCGTTTGTATAAACTTCCTGCACATCCTCATTTTCTTCAAATTCTTCAATTAATTTGTTCAATTTTTCTCCATCCTCTTCAGAAATTTTGACCATTGTATTAGGAATATATTCTGCCCCTGTTTTTGTGAAAGCCCATGAAGCAGATCCTGTCGCTGCCAAAGAAAAACCATTTCTAGTCAGAATATGCCTGATTTCCTGAGCAGTTTTGTTTTTGTTGTCTGTTAATCCATCTATTATAAGAGCTGTTCCTCCAGGGCCATAAGCTTCGTAAACAACCTGCTCCATATTTGTTGAATTTGATTCCGCCCCTTTTTTTATTGCTCGGCTGATGTTGTCAGAGGGCATATTGGCCGCTTTGGCTTTTTCAACAGCTGATTTCAGGCTGGGTGAGTCAATGTTTCCTCCAGAAGCCTTTGATTCGTTTTGAATAAGTTTTACAAGTTTAGAAAAAATCTTGCTTTTTTGAGCATCGCTGGCTTCTTTTTTGTGTTTAATTTTTGACCATTTATTATGTCCGGACATAAATTTGAGTTGTTAGTATTAAGTAATAAGTAATAAGTTAACGATATTATAAAAACATAATTTAATCAAGAATGTTTACTTTTTTAGTCGGATGTGTATTATAGAGAAAGGAAATTTTGTTGATAAATCCATTAAACGAGGTGTTTTTATGATTACAAACGAGAAGTTTCACGAATTGGCTTATGGTAGTACGCTTATTGAATTGATTTTGTGTGTACTTCTTTCTGAGGATTTTGTAAACCCATCAAATTACATGAAAGAAGGGGCAATATCGCTGGATTATACATTGAGTAATTACGAAAAAGCTCTTTTCACTTGCATGCAGAGGTTTTTTAAAATATCAGGCGAGATGGAGACGATCGCATCAATAACAAACGGGGAACAGATGAACGACGCGATAAGACAAATGAATTTTGCTTCTCAAAATTACAATGCTTGTCGTCACTTGCTTTGGTGTGAATATCAAAAACGATTTCCCCATCTTGAACCGCTAAATTTGTCGGTGGGCAGTAATTTTCAATTGTTCGTTTAATAATTTTATTATCAAAAAACCCCGACCTGTCTAGGTCGGGGTTTTTAAATATCTAATTTTTATAGAACCTGTTTTTAAACGGAATGTGAATATTAGGTGTGGCGGTATTTACTTTTTTAGGAGTGTGGCGTATTCTGTCTTTAGATTTGAGGCTAAAAACTTTATTTTTTACAACAGAGAGGATATTATTATGCTTATGAAAGAATTGGAAAAATTTATGAGTCTTCGCAGAAATAATTTTGTTGAAAGAATGAAAAACGCTACAGACGAAGATTGGAATCTTTTGGATGAGGCATTAAAGATAAAAAATTATCCCGATAATAATATTGTGTTTTGGGCATTGCAAGTTATTGGTGATAGGACAGAAACAGACGAGAAACTTGTCGATACTGCCTGCTCTATTTTATACAAAGTTTATTCTGATTCCGTGGTAGACGAAGTTCCTGAAAAAATTGTAAGCAACTTAATAAAAATATATTCAGACAAAAAATATGAATATGCACGATTTCGTTCAGCCTGCGTAGTTTATCTTTTAGGAAAAAGTGAATCACCTGTAAGGGGTGTTATTAAATCAGAAGTTGATTTTTATAGTGCGCTAGATGTTATAAAAGAATTTTACACCAAAGACGATAGCTTGCGAGACTTTATCGAAAACAAAGTCCTTGCATAGAATATAAAAATCCGTAGCGAAAGCTACGGATTTTTTAAATTCTAAATTCTATTTCTAAATTCTGTCATTTGGGTATTTTATACCCAAATGACCGTAGGCTTTTTCTGTAGCGGTTCTTCCGCGTGGTGTTCTCTCCAGTAGTCCTAATTGAATTAGATATGGTTCGTTTACTTCTTCAATTGTTGCCGATTCTTCCGATAGGGCGGCACCCAATGTTCCAAGTCCTACAGGACCTCCGTTGAATTTGTTTATTATTGCATCTAGCAATTTTCTGTCGGATTCGTTTAGACCCAATTCGTCTATTCCTAAAAGTAACAATGTTTTATCTACAATATCTTTACTCAAAGATTCTTTGTTTACTTGGGCAAAGTCACGACATCTTTTCAAAAGAAAGTTTGCTGTTCTTGGTGTAAAGCGACTTCTCTTTGCAATCTCCAATGCTGTTTCATCTGTTACTTCTATGTTCAAAATTTTTGCCGATCTTTTTATTATTTTTGCTATCTCTTCATTTTTGTAAAATTCCAATCTAAATGTTCCTCCTGAAAAACGAGAGCGAAGAGGGGAGGACATCAGAGCAATTCTGGTTGTGGCAGATATCAAAGTAAAAGGAGGCAGTTCCAACTGGATGGTTCTGGCGGAAGGGCCTTTTCCGATGATGATATCCAAACTACCCGATTCCATAGCAGGATACAAAATTTCCTCAATATTTTTATTAAGTCTGTGAATTTCATCTATAAAAAGAATATCTCCGTTTGAAAGGTTTGTCAGAATTGAAGCGAGGTCGCCGACTTTTTCAATTGCAGGACCAGATGTTACTTTCATCTGTGCTCCGATTTCTTTGGATATCAAATGGGCGAGAGTAGTTTTGCCAAGTCCGGGTGGTCCATAAAAAAGAATATGTTCTGGTTGATGATTTCTTTCTCGGGCAGCGGTTAAAAGTATTTTCAAATTGTCTTTTATTTGTTTTTGACCAATATAATCATCCCACTCGCTTGGTCGTAGAGCGTTATCAAGAAATAGTTCGTCTTTTTTGTTGTTATCTTTGCCTATTGACATTTTTATTTTATATGATACGATATATCTATCGTAAATTAACAACCATATATCCAGCCGACAAATCTCTAAGTAAATTGGACACTTAGTCGAGGACATTCTGGAATTTATCCTTGTGATAGATTTCTGGAATTATCCTTATTCTAAATGTTTATACTTACTTTTACTTAGAGATTTGTCGGCTGGATTTTTTTATTCACTCAAATCTACCACTCTTTTCAATTCTTCAATAGAAGTAACCCCTTTCAATATTTTTATAATACCGTCTTCGTTCATATTTAAAAGTCCTTGTGCCTTTGCAACTTTTTTTAACTCTCTTTCACTAGGGCTGTTGTTTATTGTTTCTTCTATTTCAGCATTCATTTTGATTGCTTCAAAAATTCCGATTCTTCCTTTGTAGCCGATGTTATTACACTTTTCACATCCAACAGGAACAAACATTTTTTCTGTGTTTGTTATATCATATTTTTGTTTATCTACATCTTTTATAATTCTTTCTATTGTATCTTTGTCTTTTCCTTCGATTAAAACTTCTTTTTTACAACTACAAAGTTTTCGGACCAATCTTTGTGCCATTGTTAAATTTACCGCCGAGCCCAAGATTTTTGGACTTACCCCCAAATCTATAAATCTCGGGAAAGTTCCTGCCGCGTTGTTGGTGTGTAGGGTAGAGAGAACTAGGTGTCCAGTAAGCGCTGAGTGAACAGCTGTCTCAGCTGTCTCAGCGTCTCGGATTTCGCCGACCATGATTACATCGGGATCTTGTCGTAGGGCAGATTTTAGACCTTTTGCAAAAGTATAACCTTTTTCGGGTTCGGTTTGTGTTTGTGTAATGCCTTTGATGTGGTATTCAATTGGGTCTTCAATAGTAATAATTTTTATTTCTGAATTGTATATTTTATTCAAAAAGGCATAAAGAGTGGTTGTCTTTCCTGATCCAGTAGGACCTGTGTTTATAATCATTCCATTTGGTTTTGAAATTTCCTCTTCCAAGATAGCCAAAAGATTTTTTTCTATACCCAATGCTTCAACAGGAACAGAAATTGCGTCTGGATTAAGAATTCTAAATACCACCGATTCTCCGTACGCTCCGGGCATTGTCGATGTTCTGATTTCTATTTCTATGTCGTTTAGTTTAATACTGAATCGTCCATCTTGTGCGTTATCTTTTATGTTGAGTTTTAACCCTGCTGTCAATTTTGTTCTAGAGAGCAAAAGATTATATATTTTAGAGTCAAATTCTAATATATTTATCAAAATACCATCCAATCGATATCTAATTTTTGCCGATTTTTCCTCTGGTTCAATATGGACGTCGGATGCTTCTAGTGCCATTGCCCCTGCCATTACAATATCAAAAAATTTTGAGATTTTATTTGAAGACTCGCTTTTCAAAATTTGTTCCAACACTGTTGTAACTTCGCTTATTGTTTTTTTCTCTCCCAAGAAGTGTATTATCGTATCAGCACTAATATTCAACAGACCTTTTTCTGTTTCTACTGAATAGGAAATATCTTTATATCGATCCCACGCTTTTGAGATACTTTGGTTTGAAACCATATATATATTTGGGGTGTAGCCTTCTTTTTCCAATTCAGCAATAATCTTTTTTGCCCCTTCGTTGTTTGGAGAAATAACCGCAATTTTAATTTTTTTGTCTAAAACATCAAAAATAGCAATATTATTTTCACGAGCTTTTGATTCGGAAATCAATTTGAGCCCATCTGTGTTGATGGGAGTAACACTTAAATCTGTGTAAGATACACCATATTTTTCAGAAAGTATTTTTGCTAAATCCTCCTCTTCTTTTCTGTGAAGCTCGTCTAGCTTTTTGGTTTGCTTTTCTTCGTCAAAATTAATCATATATATTAGTAATAAGTATTAAGTAGTAAGTAATAAGAAATTATTTAACCCTTATTTCACTAACTTGTTTAATAATAGCATAAAAAAGAGAGTGTTTTGTACTTGATATTGTGTTGATTCTGTGGCCGTTATTGTATTTGTGGGGCCATCCATCTTTGCGAACGCAGTGAAGCAATCTACAACCCTTTAAAATTTATAGGATCCAAAGATATGTTAAAATAAGCTTGATGAAGAAGAACATAAAAAATCTGGAAGAAATGAGAAAATTTGCAATTTCTATTGCAAATAAAACAAAAATTGGCAAAAAAGCCACTATATTTTGTCTGTATGGGGATTTGGGTTCTGGTAAAACTACTTTTACCAAAGGGTTTGTTTCGGCTTTTGGCGTGAAACAAAATGTCACCAGTCCAACTTTCGTGATTGAAAAAATTTATAAGCTTCCTAAATTACTTGGAAAGTTTAAACACATTATTCATATAGATGCTTATCGTTTAAACGGGGGAGAAGAAATGATTGAATTGGGATGGGAAGAAATAATAGAAAACCCGGAAAATATAATTTTGATAGAATGGCCAGAAAAAATTGCAAATATTTTGCCAAAAAATATCAAAAAAATAGAGTTTACTTTTGTTGATGAAAATCAGAGGGTTGTTAAATATTAGGTGGATTACGAAAACCTATCAAAAACCTACTTAGTTTCTTGTGAATGTGGGCGGTAGGCAGGGCTTCGCAAGTTCGCGAAGACGAACAGCCTTTGGCTGTTCGTCGACGAATTTCTGAAAGAAATTCGTCTTTGCGAAACCTACAGCGTCCGTTCGTCGTTCGCCTTTGCGAGTCCGCGAAATAATCCAGAGCTGTTTATAATTCAAAGTAGAATAATCTGAAACAAACGTTTCAACATTCTCAAGAATGTTGGAATGTTAAGATTGTGAAAGATTGGTTAAAAAGTGCCATATGTGTGTGCACATTACCTGCATGCATTGACAAAATGTGCAAAAGATGTATAATATAATAATAAGTTCTTTGATTTAATACTTGCGAAACTGGTCACAGCTTTATATTTTAAAATCATTGAAAATATAAAGCTGTGACCGTATTGGTTTACAGTCCGTCCTCATGTGAGAGGAATTTGAAACGGGCAAATTAGCCCAAGGAGACGACCTTGAAAAACACATTTGCAATCGCGGAAATTACGGCAGGAAGATTAAATGCTTTGGTCAAGAATATTATGGACCAGACAGGAGCAGATGACCCGAACGAGGCCGTTCGTCTCATCAACTCCGGTGAATGGGTTGTTTCCAAATCCGTTCGTCGTTGGACGGTGGATCCGGATGGAATCATCCGTTTTTCTGTCACTGGACTCGGATTGACCGGACCAGAGATGGAAAAACACCTCGTGTCCAAGGGGCATGAGAACTCCGATTACGCGAAACAGATTTTGAACTCACAGGACTATGTTCCGTGCGAAAAAGGCAAGGTTTACAACCTTGTTGTTCTCCCCGGAAAGTTGTTCTCGGATGGAGAGAGAACAACGGAGAATATTCGGACCGACGGTGATCGTCGAAACATGATTCACGGAAAAGACCTCCCGACCGAGATTGGTGCACTCATCCGTCTCAATTTCACAAACAAAGAGATTGAGCAAATGGGTCTTCTCTGGCTTGTCGTGATGCATGAGCCTGTAAAAGATTCTGATAGCGGTCCGCTCTTGTTCTGTGCGGGCCGGGGTGGCGACGGGTCTTGGCTGAATGCGAGTTGGGACGGGCCTAGCAGTCTGTGGAGTCGTGAGTTTGGCTTCGTTTTTGGGGCCTCGCAAGTTAGTTCTCAGGGCTAGGATCCTTATTTCTTTTGGATTCTTTGTCCTTAACCCGTGAATTCCGCAAGGAATTCACGGGTTTTTTTATGTTAAAATATATCTGGTATTAGGTAAATATATTCCGACGTCCTTGGGAATGTTGAAATGTTTTTATGGTAGAAATTTTAAGAAATGGAAAAAACAAAAAAAGAAAAAAATAAAAAAATAGTTTTGTTGGATGCTCATGCGATTATTCATCGTGCTTATCACGCACTGCCAGATTTTTCTTCTTCAAAAGGTGAGCCGACTGGCGCTTTGTACGGAGTGATTTTGATGATTTTGAAAATTATAGAAGATTACAAGCCAGATTATATTATCGCTTGTTACGATCTTCCCGATACTACTTTTAGAAAAGAAATTTACGAAAATTACAAAGCAGGAAGAAAAGAGACCGATGATGAATTGGTTCATCAATTGATTCGTTCAAAAGATATAATGAGCGCTTTTAATATTCCAATTTATGAAATGCCGGGTTTTGAAGCCGACGATATTTTGGGAACGATTGTTGAGCAAACAAAAAAAGAAAAAAATATTGATATTGTTATTGCGTCAGGCGATATGGATACAATGCAATTGGTGGACAATGATAAAGTCAAAGTATACACACTGAAGAAAGGAATTAAAGATACTGTTACTTACAACGAAAAAGCGGTAGAAGAAAAATTGGGGTTTGGTCCAAAGTTGATACCCGATTTCAAAGGTCTTCGTGGCGATCCCTCCGACAATATTATAGGTATAGCGGGGATTGGAGAAAAGACAGCAACAGATTTGATACAAAAATTTGGTTCAATAGAAAATATTTATAAAGAATTAAAAAAGAAAGATGGTAAAAGCAAATTTGAAAAAGCTGGAATCAAGCCAAGAATAGTTGGCTTATTGGAAGAGGGAGAAGAAGATGCAATTTTTTCAAAGGAATTAGCAATCATTAGAAGAGACGTTCCTATAAAATTTGAACTGCCAAAAGAGGGGTGGATAGAAGGTTCTGACTTTGAAAAAATAAATGGACTTTTGAGAGATTTAGGATTTCGTTCTTTGGTTCAAAGGGTAAAAGAGATTTTTAATGTTCAAACATCTTTTGGTTTAGAGAATTTAGATACCAAAAAATCAAACGACCTAGACACTGAGCGTCCAAGTGATATAGAAATAGACAAAACAGCGATTGCCTTGTGGTTGGTGAATTCAAGTATAACAAAACCAACATTGGAAGATATTTTAAACTATGCCAATACAAATGATTTTTCTGTTGCAAAGGAAAAGATATTGAGAGAAATAAAAGAAAAAGATTTGGAGAGTGTTTTGAGCAAAATTGAAGTGCCAATAATTGATGTTGTTAAAAAAATGGGCAAGAGGGGAATAAAAATTGATAAAAAACATTTAGAAAATTTGTCCAAAGAATTTCATACAGAGTTGGAAAAATTTAGAAAAAATATTTATGATCAGGCTGGTGAGGAATTTAATATCAATTCACCAAAACAATTGGGCGAAGTTCTCTTTGACAGAATGGGAGTTGTATTAAAAAATCACAAAAAAACTTCTACCGGAGCAAAATCCACCAATGTAGAGGTGCTGGAAAAATTGAGAGAAGATTATCCAATTGTTGATGATATTTTGAAATACAGAGAATTTCAAAAATTGCTTTCTACTTATATAGATAATATTCCAAATTTGCTGGATGAAAATAATCGTTTACACACGACATTTTTGCAGGCAGGCACTACCACAGGCAGAATGTCTTCTCAGGATCCAAATTTGCAAAATATCCCAATAAAAACAGAGCACGGTAGAGAAATAAGGAAGGCTTTTATTACGGATGAAGGTTTTAAATTGGTTGCTTTTGATTATTCTCAGGTGGAATTGAGATTGGCGGCTTTTTTGTCCAAAGATGAAAAACTAATAAATATTTTTAGAAAAGGAGAAGATGTTCACACAGCAGTTGCGTCCGAAGTTTTTGGTGTACCTTCGGAAAATGTAGATAAAGAGATGAGAAGAAGGGCAAAGGTGATCAACTTTGGTATTTTGTATGGTATGGGGATTACATCGTTACAAAAGTCTTTGGGAGAAGATATTTCTCGTGCCGAGGCACAAAAATTTTATAACGAATATTTTGAAAAATTCCCTCAATTAGCAAAATATATTGAAAACATAAAAGAAGAAACAAAAAAATTGGGATACACAAAAACATATTTTGGTCGCCGAAGATATTTTGAAGGAATAAATTCTCGGGTACCATTTGTAAAAGCGATGGCGGAAAGAATGGCAATCAACGCACCTATCCAAGGGACAAATGCTGATATGATAAAAATTGCGATTGGAAAAATTGATAAATATTTGAAAGAAAACAATCTAGAAAATGACGCGTTTGCTTTACTTCAGGTTCACGATGAATTAATTTTTGAAATTAGAGAAAATTTGGTAAATAAAATTGCGCCAGAAATTGAAAAAATAATGGAAGGAATAATTTCTCCAGAAGAGGCCTTGGGTATTAAGTTTGAGGTGGGGGTTTCCGCGGGAGACAATTGGGGTGATTTAAAAAGTCTTTAAAGACTTTTTAAATCTAGTGGTAAGGCGTAAGTATTAAGGTGTAAGTAGTAAGAAACAAAAAACCGCGCCACTGTCGCAAGACAGGGTGCGGTTTTGTTTTATATGTCTTTAAAATTTGAAAAAGAATTTCTTGTTCAAAAAACTTTTATATTTTTACATTTTTCTATCAAGGGATAGACAAGAGAGTTATTGCTTATCGCTGCGATTTCATCAATGGCAGTCATATTTATCCATCCCATGAAAAGCCATGTGACCAGCACAACTGCTTCATCCCCGTGCTCAACCAGTCCAGAAAAGGAACCAATTTTACCTCTGGAGTAATCTGGTAATTCTGAATCAATAGGGGAAATTATTGCACCCCCATATTTCCTTTTTTCTAAGTCACGACTTAACCAGCTAGTTGTGTGTCCTTGTGAAAGATTTTCAGCTAATCGCCAAGCCTTTTCTTGGCAAATATCAAATGTTCCCAGCATATGCCGAGGACATTCACCTATCTCTGTAAGAAGAATAGGTTTTTTTATCGGACGAACACTCAAAACAAAAAAATATCCACCCGTCCTTTCGGGCTTTGGATTTTCTGGCAGTGCCAGAAATTCTCCAAGAACATTTTTTGTTGTCTTTATCAGATCTGCGTGAAAATCTGTCTTTGGCATGGATCATTACCTCCCGTTTTGTGCATTTTTAGGGCATGCTTCTTTGTGAACATTGATCATCCCTCTCCTGATATTTTGTTGACAGAGATAGCATACATCGCAACAGGGCATAACATGTTTAATAACAAGGCCTGTTTGTTTTTGACGGTGACACTGGCAGTCACAGACGGTAATATCTTTTTTCATTGAATGTATTCCTCCTTTAAAAGATTAGATTGCAAGTTACTTTTTCCTTTAAAAACATTATCAAAAACCAAAGTATTTAGCAATATTTTGGTTTTTGGTTTCTTGAATTTATGATTTGTTTGTAACCTGCCTGTCCGGTAGGTAGGTTTGTTATTTGTGGTTTGGTGCTTTACAATAAAGCTATGCTTTATTTGTTACACGGACAAAATTTCAAAAAATCACGAGAAAAATTGCATTCAATGACAGATTCTTTGTTAAAGAAAAAACCGGATGCGAGTTTTTTTAAACTTGATTCAAGCAACTTTTCCGAATCTCAACTCGACGAGTTTATCGGGGGACAAGGACTGTTTGAACAAAAATATATCGTTCAAGTAGATGGGCTTTTGATTGATACAAAATCCAAAGATTTTATAATAGACAGAATAAAAGAAATCTCGGATTCGGACAATATTTTTATTTTTATTGAAAATGAATTGTCAAAACCTGTTTTAAACAAAATAGAAAAGACGGCCGAAAAGATACAAGAGTTTGCAGGGGACAGTTTTCAGGGAAGAAGGTTTGGAGTGATTGGCGGAGCAGAATTGAATTTGAAAGATTTTAATATTTTTAATATGGCGGATGCTTTTGGAGGTAGAGAGAGAAAAAAACTTTGGGTGTTGTATCAAGAAGCTGTGAGAAGAGATATTCCAGCGGAAGAAATACACGGTATTTTAAATTGGCAGTTGAGAGCAATGATTATTGCAAAAAAATCTATGAGTGCCGAAAAGGCGGGACTTAAACCATTTGTGTATAATAAATCTTTACGATTTTCTAAAAATTTTGAGCAAGGTGATTTGCGAAAAATATCTTGCAAGTTTGTTTCTATGTATCATGATGCAAGAAGGGGATTGGTGGATTTTGACACAGCATTAGAAAAATTTATTTTGAGTATTTAATCGAGGGATCTTTTTATTAGTGGACTTTTTCGTAATTTTTGGTATAGTTTTAAACATTGAAATTTTCAATATCCGCTCGTAGCTCAGTCGGTAGAGCAGCAGCCTTTTAAGCTGACGGTCGAAGGTTCGATTCCTTCCGAGCGGACATAAAATATTTAACCCCAAAGCGAATGCTTTGGGGTTTTAATATTTTTCCGCTCGGAAGGAATCGAAACGAGCGAAGTATAAAATCCCGATAGGGATTTTTTTCTAAAAACTAAAAACTATCAACTAAAAACTACAATGGCATATCAAAAGCAAACAATCCTGCTCCCGAAAAAATTAGAGAAATAAATACTACGAAAAATAAAATATAAAAATCTAACGTGTTAGGTAATGCCTTTGGTTTAACAATTTTAATCACTATTGATATAAACATTATAATACCAGCAACGATTGAAGATATTTGAGTTAAAAATCCTACGAAAATAAATAGTCCAGAAATTATTTCTATCAGAGCAACCGTCCAAAGCCAAAAAACAGTGGGTCTTAAACCAATCGTTTCAAAAAAAACGATTTTACTTTGCCTATCTTTTGTAAGTTTTAGCAATCCAAATCTGGCAAAAAGTAAACCGGCGGTTATCCTTAGTATCGTTGGAGCAATTAATCCCAAGATTAATAAATTTGGAAATGTGTTTAACATATATAAAATAGTATAGAGTAGCAAGTAGTAAGTAGCAAGTAATAAAAGGTAAAAAAAGAAGGCGCAACCTGTCGCTTGAAGAGCAACAGATTGCGCCTGAAAGAGCACATCTAGTTCAAACTTGATTTGTCGGGTCGTTGTAAAAAATTCTCGGAGAAGTTTTGGTCAGGTGACCAATTATCTCCTGAACCAGTTCTCTGAAGTTACAAAGTTTACTCGGTGTTACAAGAATGTCAGCCTTGTGGGAAGGCTTCTCTTCTTTCAATGTAATGTCCAGCGTTACGATTCTTCCGGATTCTTGGCGAAGAGATCCCCACCAAATGATGAAACAATCCACCCCATGGTACTTGTCCATCGGAGTGTCCAAACAGCTGTAAAGGGTTATGTTGCTTTTATTTGTCATCAAGATCTGAGAAATCTGTGTCGTCAATTCCTTTGTGAAACAAGTTCCTGTTTGCTGTCGATACTTTGCTATCTCTTTTACACAGTCCCACCAACCCCAAAACTCGTCCGAAACCTTCCAACGACAGTTACCAAGGTACACTCTCTCGTGTATCTTACCGCTGTGTTCGGGTCGCTCTACTACGACCGTGTTTGCGGCTACTACTGATGTTCCGTTTGCCAAATAGCATCACCTCCTTTTAGTTTCTTGGCGTTTTTTCTGCTGTCATTTAACCACTATTTGTTTTCAAAGTCAAACTTTTCTTGTATAGTTTAGGGTATGTTAAAAAAAGACAAGAAGAAAGTTTTTGTTATTTTGGATAATATTCGCAGTGTCCACAATGTGGGCGCTATTTTTAGAACAGCGGATGCTTGCGGTGTTTCAAAGATTTTCTTGGTCGGATATACTCCACAGCCACTAGATAGATTCGGAAGAATGAGAAAAGATTTGAGCAAGTCTGCACTAGGAGCAGAAAAAAATATTGAATGGGAATATTATAAAGAAATCACAGAACTTGTTGATGTTTTAAAGAAAAACGGGGTAGAGGTCGTTGCGATAGAACAAAATAAAAAATCTATTGATTACAAAAAATTTGGATTAAAAAAAGACACCGCCTTTATTTTAGGTAACGAGGTAGATGGAGTATCAAAAAATATTTTGGAGAGTGTTGATAAAATAATTGAAATACCGATGGTTGGTAAAAAAGAATCACTAAATGTTTCTGTTTCGGCGGGGATTGTTTTGTTTAGGATATTAAATATTTAAAAAACGGAAATTGCAAAAAGCAATTTCCGTTTTTTGCTAGCGACTATCAGCCTTAGTATGAAACTGTATCTATCACTTTTCCATTAATATCTAGCAATTTGATTATCTCTCTTTTTTCTTTCCAGATTTTTTCATTTCTGTTTAAAAATATTCTCCATTCTGGTCTGTAAAAATCTTTTTCGTTTTTGTGATTCTCAACACATGTTTTGTAGTTTATTTTTGTATTTATATATTGAGAACATTCATACTGCATGTCCAAAGGAAGACTTTCGTTTACAATACTACATTTTGATATTCCTTCCACATAATCAATACACGCATCGTTCAGAGCATTTGGCCCTGTCGTGATGAATCCTGGCTCGTCTTCGGGGCGAGGGCATTCTCTGTCTAGAGATGGGTCAAAGTTTTGAAATTGTTCAAAATATCCTGTACAAAGATTGGTTCTGAAGGATGTTCCAATAGGAGATCTGCCTGTCGTTATATAGGCTTTTTCTCCTGGTGAAAGAAAAATTGCTTCTTGATAATTTACCGAATACATCTGTGGTAGGTAAACGGCCTTTTCAATTTTAATAGATTGTCCAGATATTGTGCTTTGCAAAGTCCAGCCTGTTAGATTTATTCTGTCTTTATTATTTAAAGACGATTCTATTATCAAATATTCTTCTTCGGCGGTTGATCCATAAGTGTTTCCTTCTCTTAGAAATATTTTATCATTATAAAATGATATCCCAGCAATTTCTTGAGCCTGTTCAAACTCTTCTCTTATTTCTCCGGTATCATTTGTAATATTTCCATCTTCTTTAAAAATTTCATCCAAGATTGGATAATTTTTATTATACAAATACCATTTTTCTCCCGGAGCATCAGGTTGTTTTATAAACAAACCGTCTTTGGATATATTTCTATTTGGACCACCGGTAAAAAACCAAATAATCCACAACCCACCGAATATTAGTAAAAACCATTTTATAAAATCAAACATCTGTATAATTTAAAATTTTAATAAACACTTTCTTTTATTTTATGAAATTCTTCTCGGGCTACTTCGGCATCATCCCAATCAAGTTTTACGTTGTTTGCTTTCATTATATAAGGGTCAGTGCCTTTTCCTGTTATTAAAACAGTATCACCAGTCTTTGCGACAGACAAGGCTTTGTGAATTGCTTTTCTTCTATCCATTATTACCTCGTATTCTTTGTTTTGGATTCCTTCTTCCATTTCTCTCACTATTTCTCTAGGATCTTCGTCATATGGATCTTCGTCGGTAAGAATAATATAATCGCAGTGTTTGTCAGCAACGCCCGCCATTACAGGTCTTTTCCACCTGTCTCTTCCTCCGCCTGTATTTCCTAAAACACAGATTTTTTTTGAATCTGGGAATGCTTCGTAAAGTTTTTCCAGAGAATCGGCTGTGTGGGCATAGTCCACGATGATTGTGTAATCCTGACCCTCTTCAATTTTTTCTACTCTTCCGCGAATACCACGAAATTTTTCAACTGCATTTTTGATAGTCTTTTCGCTGATGTTTTGTGTTCTAGCAAAAGTAGCCGCCGCTAAAATATTGTAAATATTAAATTTACCAGATAGGTGTGCATTTATTTTTTCTTTTCCAAATGTCATTGTCATTCCATTTTTTTGCAATTCAAAAGGAGATCCTTCATCAATAGAGTAAGTGCGTTTTTCTTCAATATTGTTGTTTAAAAATTTGGGAGCTTCCTGATCGTCTTCGTTTACAATAATGATTTTCTTTTTGTCGCCGGATTTTTCCAAAGCCTTAACGATTTCCAACTTTGCTTGAACATATTTTTCATAAGAGCCGTGCGACTCTATATGTTCGGGGGAGAGGTTTGTAAATATGAGGGCGTTTAATTGAATAAATTTGTGACGGTATTGTAAAACACCCTGAGAAGTCATCTCTACAATTGCATAATCACATTTTTCTTTTACTGCTTTTCTCAAAAATTGTTGAACAAAAAATCTTCCTGGCATTGTCATTTTTTGCTTGTTCATTTCAGATGTTTCTCCAATTTTGAAACGAAGAGTACCAAGGAGAGCTGTTTTAAAACCTGCTTCTTCCAACATCGCATTAACAAGTTCGGCGGTGCTGGTTTTTCCTTTTGTCCCTGTTATTCCAACAATAAAAATTTTTCTTGAGGGAAAGAAATATATCAAAGCTCCCAATAGCGAAAGAAAATAGTGATAAATCGGTTGTAGGGAAGTAAAAACTTTCTCGGGAATTAGTTTTTTAATTTTATATAAAATATCGCTTAGCATAGCTTTATTTTAGCAGAATTGTGTCGAAAGTAGAAAGTATAGGGCAGTAGGTGAAAAGTAGAAGGTAGAGGGGCGGATTTTGGCTTTCGCCAAAATCCGCCATAAAATACTTAATCACAAACTACAATAAAAAATTACAAAATCTACGCGACCGCGTAGATTTTGTAATTTTTATATTTTTCTTGACAAAGTTTGACGGAAATATATAGTGATTATGTAATTTGTTCATTGATTTGTTGCTAAAAAAGCGACGACCCGCCTCGGGAAAGAGGAGTTTTATTTGCCATTTGGCATAGGAGGTTTGTTATGACGCTGAAAGGTGTTAACGACGAACAAAGAGGAAAGCTTTACAAGCGTTTTCAGGCGATTGTAGAAAGAACAGGTGAAGGTAAATCGTTGGATTTTGACTTTGTTATGAACAAACTTCAAATTATTCACGATGGTGTGGATTTGTTCGATCCGCATAAATTTTTTGTAACTCGCCGGGGGCTCGAAATATCCAGATACTTTCGCGGCAGTATCTTATCTGTCGCAAAAAAGATCGCAATATTGCCATCGGATGAGACTGATCATTATAGCATTTTGAAATCAATGAAAGACACCGAAATTCGAAAAATTATCGGAGAGAAATGTGTTTATGAAGATGCGAGTAAATTTTGTTTTGCTCTTGCTAATATGATAAATAAGCAACCAAAGGGAGAGGAGGGGATTCTTCTCATCGACGGTAACGTGAATATCTTTTATGTTCGCGGAAAAAATGGTGTAGTTTTTGTTGTATATGTTTATTGGCGTGTAGTAGCTATGAGGTGGGCTGCGGCATGTGATTTATTTGATTGTGGCTGCTGGTCTGCTAAGTGTCGCGTTCTGTATAAGCGACTCTTAACAAAGTAATCTTTTGTCACCTTAACCCCGATTGTCTCAGCGAAAGCTGGAGTGATCAAGGGTTTTATTTTTTTAACAAAAATATAAAAGCGGGTTTTGGCGTAAGCCAAAACCCGCTTTCTTAATTTCTAAATCTTGAAAATTTTTATTTTGAAAGTATTTTTAACGCTTCTTTCACCCTTCCTCCTGTCCCTGTAATTTCTTTATCAACTTTTTTCAAAGCATCGCTTGCTTCGCGAGCAGAATATCCCAAAGATTTAAGTGCCTCAACCGCGTCTACTTCCTCCCTTACGCCCCTTGCTCCACCTTCTATTTTTCCAATCTTGTCTTGTAGTTCCAAAACAATTTTTTGGGCACTCTTGCTTCCAATACCAGATACTTTTGTTAGATATGATGTATCGCCCGATGATATAGCGGAACGAAGTGTTTCTGCTGATGCTGTATTCAAAATTCCCAAAGCCGATTTTGGTCCGATACCAGAGATTGTGAGAAGCAACTCAAAAAAATTAAGATCAGACTTTTCTGAAAATCCATAAAGATCCATCGCGTTTTCTCTAACCGCCAAATGTGTCCAAAGAGTTGTGACGGAATCTTCTTTCGCAAATCCAATAGTTTCGTTTGAAACAAAAACTTTGTAACCAACACCATTTACATTTAAAACGATATGGTTTAGAGCAATAAAAGATATTTTGCCTGTGAGTTGGGAAATCATATAGTTATATTCTAACAGAATATGACAGAATTAAGAATTAGGATTTAAGTATTAAAAATTGTTTGGAAATTAGACCTGCCTGCCGTGTCGTTGCTTTTCTTTCAGAAAAGAGGCAGGAATTAGAAATTAGAAATTAAGGCAAGAATATCTTTGTTAAATTGAAATTACATCAAAATACTTGATTTTTCTATTAAAGTAATGTAATCTTTCCTCATATGCCAATAACAAGATCAGCTAAAAAAGCATTAAAAGGCTCTGAAAAGAAGAGAGTTTTTAATTTGCGAAGAAAAAGAACAATGAAAGATTCTGTAAAAGAAATAGTAAAATCTGTTTCAGCCAAAGAAGGAAAGAATGCAGAAGTTAATCTATCAAAAGCTTTTCAAGCAATAGACAAAGCCGCAAAGAGAGGAATAATCAAGAAAAATACAGCTTCAAGAAAGAAATCAAGATTGTCCAAAATGGTGGCAAAAGTTAACGCTAAATAATTAAAAACCCCGTCGCTCGACGGGGTTTTTAAATTGCAAAAAGGGGATAACTGACAAGAAACATTGTGTTATCATATAGGGTATATTACTAAGTGAAATTAGCTATGGGTGTCTTTAATGACTGGCTCAAAAAAGTGGTCAACGAAGAGGGGAAAAAACAACCCAAGCCTATTTCGGTTGGCCCGAAATCTAAACACAAGAAAAAAGTGGTAAAAGCAGTGAAAGAGGAAAAAGTTTCCAAGACATCACACAAATCTACTCCTAAAAAAATAAAAAAAGCCTCAAAAAAGGTGGATTCTATTGTTGTAAAAAAGACAAAAAAGGTTACAAAAAAAGTAAAATCTGAAACAAAAAAAGCTCTTGTAAAAAAGACCACAAAAAAGAAAGTAGATTCTATTGTCGTTAAAAAAGTAAGGAAAAAAGTTTTAAAGAAAAAACAAGAAGAAAAGAAAAACATAGATGTCCACAAAAAAATAAAGCACATCGTCAAAAAATTTGAGGGGAACCCTATTATCGCACCAAGTGAAAAAAATAGATGGGAATCAAAAGCAACATTTAATCCAGCCGTTCTTCATGCGGAAGGAAAAATCCATCTTTTGTATCGTGCCATGGGAGACAGCGATGTTTCTGTTTTGGGATACACGGCGAGTGAGGATGGTTTTACTATGACAGAAAGATCGGACGAACCTGTATATTTCAGTACAAAAACTCACGAAGCATTAAAGAAAAAAAACAAAGGCAAAAAATCTCCGATAGATTATGTTTCGGGTGGAGGATTAAATGGAGGTTGCGAGGATCCGCGACTTACTCTTATTGAAGACACTGTTTATCTAACATACACTGCTTTTGATGGTTGGGGATCTTTGCGAATGGCTCTTTCATCTATTTCTCTTAAAGATTTTTTGAAGAAAAAATGGAATTGGAAAAAACCGATTATGATTTCTCGTCCCGGAGAGATACATAAAAACTGGGTGTTGTTTCCAGAAAAAATAGATGGAAAGTTTGCTGTACTTCACAGTATCAATCCTGATATTTTGATAGAACAGTTGGATGATTTGGAATTTAACGACAAAGAACATATCGATGGATTTTTTAGTACACAAAAAAATAAAGACCGCTGGGATAGTTGGGTTAGAGGTGCAGGACCTCCTCCGATAAAAACAAAAGACGGATGGCTTTTGATTTATCACGCGATGGATATTTACAATGATCCAGACAGATACAAAATGGGAGCAATGCTTTTAGATTTGAAAAATCCGCAAAAAATAATTGCGAGAAGCAAGGAGCCAATCTTAGAACCTGATATGCATTATGAAAACGAAGGTTGGAAAGCAGGAGTATCTTATTGTTGTGGAGCAGTAGTAAAAGACGATCAGTTGATGATTTATTATGGTGGGGCAGACAAGGTTTCTTGTGTGGCAACCGCTGATGCAGACAAATTTGTTAAGACTTTGTTAAAATCAGGAAAACCAAAGATGAAAATGCGAGCTGATAGCTGATAGCCAATAGCTTATAGCCAATCGTAGACAGTTATAATATTAAATTATTTTAAAAAATATAATGAGAGATTTTAAGAAATTAATCGTATGGCAAAAAGCGATTTTGTTGGCTCGAAAGGTTTATTTTTTTACTGAGAAATTGCCAGATGATGAAAAATTTGGTTTGAAAAGTCAGGTTAGAAGATGTGTGGTTTCCATTCCATCAAATATTTCAGAAGGTGCAAAAAGAAGCACGGATAAAGATTTTAGAAATTTTATTAATATTACTTCTGGTTCTGCCGCAGAATTAGAAACTCAGCTGTTACTAATAAAAGATATTTACAAATTATATGATGAAGAAGTTAATTTGTTATTATTAGAAATACAAAAGATGTTAGAGTCTTTGATTAAAAAACTATAAGCTATAAGCTATCGGCTATAAGCTTCATTTTATTATGTTTGAGTTTAGGCGGTCAGAAGAAAATCCAATATTAATTCCCGACAGTAAAAATTTTTGGGAAGCAGAAGCAACCTTCAACGGTTGCCCTGTTTTTGATGGCAAAAAAATTCACTTTGTTTATCGCGCACTTTCTCCTGCGGGCACTTCTACAATTGGATATTCAAAAAGCAAAGACGGAATTCACTTTGAAAAACACAGACAACTTTTAAAACCAGAATATGATTGGGAAAAGTATGGGTGTGAAGATCCTCGTGTAACAAAGATTGGTGAAAAATATTATATTTTTTATACTGCTTTATCCACCTTTCCTTTTAATGCCGATGGAATAAAGGCTGGATTGGCTGTGACAAAAGATTTTAAAACAATCAAAAAATATCCAGTCACACCTTTCAACGCCAAAGCGATGACTTTGTTTCCGGGAAAGATAAAAGGTAAATATGTAGCGATTCTTTCTGTAAATACAGACAATCCTCCTTCGCAAACTTGTATCGCCTATTTTGATAAAGAAAGTGATATGTGGAATCCTGAATATTGGAAAAAGTGGTATGAAGAAAAAGATTATCACGAGATTCCTCTTTTTAATCACTCTGCTGATCATGTCGAGATAGGTGCTCCTCCAATAAAAACAAAAGACGGATGGCTTTTGCTGTATTCATATATTCAAAATTATTTTTCTGGTGAAAAACCTGTTTTTGGTATTGAAGCAATGTTGTTGGATTTGAATAATCCAAAAAAAGTGATTACAAAAATGAGACGCCCGCTACTTGTTCCTCAGGAAGAATACGAGAGATATGGAATGGTTCCAAATATTGTTTTCCCGTCGGGTGCTTTTGTAAAACGAGGGAAAATTTATTTGTATTACGGAGCCGCCGACACTGTTTGTGCTGTGGCGGTGGGGGATTTGAAAGAATTGATGAAAGACCTTTTGGCAACTCGAATTGTTCAATTGGAGAGATATTCAAAAAATCCTATTATGAAACCGTTGCAGAAAAATCCTTGGGAAGCAAAAGCCGTTTTTAATGCAGGAGCACTGTACGAAGATAAAAAAGTACATTTGTTTTATAGAGCGATGTCTTCCGACAACACTTCTGTCGTTGGTTATGCACAAAGCACAGACGGTTTTAAAATGAAAAGATTTGATAAACCCGCATATGTCCCACGAGAAGATTTTGAAAACAAAAAAGTACCCAACGGAAATTCTGGATGTGAAGATGCGAGACTGACAAGGATGGGGGACACGGTTTATATGTGTTACACCGCTTATAATGGTATAGAATCTCCTCGTGTTGCCCTTACTTCTGTTTCTTTTAACAATTTCAAAAAACAAAATTGGAATTGGGAGAAACCTATTTTAATTTCTCGACCAAATGTAGATGACAAAGACGCAGCCATTTTCCCTAAAAAGATAAATGGAAAATATGCGATTCTTCATCGTTCAAACAATCAAAGTATTTGGATTGATTTTGTTGATGACCTATCGTTTAAAAACGAGAAATGGCTTGGGGGACAGATTTTGATGAGCCCAAGAGAAGAATACCGAGATAATAAAAAAATAGGGATAAATGGTCCTCCGATTGAAACAAAGAAAGGGTGGCTGTTGTTGTATCATGGACTTTCAAAATCAGATGGAAAATATCACCTGTGGGCGGCACTTCTTGATTTGAAAGATCCAACCAAAATTATTGCAAGAAGCAAAAATCCAATTCTTGAAGCAGAGATGTCTTATGAAAAAAATGGAATCGTTAAAAATGTTGTATTTTCAAACGGAGCAGTTGTAAAAGGTGACAAACTTTTTGTTTATTATGGTGGGGCAGACGAGGTGTTGTGTGTTGCAACAATCAAACTCTCCAAATTGTTAGGATGTCTAGATAGCAAAGGAGCTTGTAGTTTTAGTTAAAAAAAATGAGCGGTTAAACCGCTCGCATTAAAATACTCTGAATTACGAAACTTGTGGATTGTAATACTGCTTTAAATTTTTTCTCAAAAAATTTAAAGTGTTATCGTTCGCAAAGACGAATTTCCGAAGGAAATTCGTCTTTGCGAGGACAAAGTCCGAAGCATTCCAGGACAAGATTACGAGTTTTGTATTCGTATTGCATTAGTATTATTCGTATCATTCGTATATTGGTATGTCTATCTCCCATATTTATCTTCCAATCTCTCTTCGTCTTTTTCATCAAATTCTCCGAGACAAATTTCCAAAATTTCCGCTTCCTGCTCTCCTCCGTATATGCGGTGTTTTGTTTCTTTTCCAACAAAAAATTCATCACCTTTTGTAGCTTTTGTTTTTTCTTCCCCAATTTGAATTGTTGGATCGCCTGACAAAATTTTCCAATGTTCTTCTCTGTTGTGATGCAGTTGCAAACTCAACTCTTCATTTGGTTTAACGGTGATTATTTTGACCGTGGCTTTTTCGTTTTTTGCAAATTGTTCAAATTTGCCCCAAGGTCTTTCTTCTGTGTAAAAATGTAACATGTTTTGTGTAGCCTATAGCCCATAGCCTATAGCTTATAGTGACGACATTGAGAAAATTTGCTTCGCAAATTTTTTTATTAGCTATAAGCTATTGGTTATCAGCTATCAGCTGATTTAATTTTTAATTTTTTTTTAAATATTCTTTTAAAAAACTTTTTGTTTCTTCTGGTCCTGATACTTTTTGGATTGCTACTCCGGTTGTTGTGGCGGAATAATCATTTCCTCCTTCAAATATAGCATCTCCAAAAAATATAATCTTTTCTTTTGGTATGGATAACAAAGAGGCTATCTTATTTATACCATACGCTTTATCAATTCCTTTCTTTCTTATATCTACCGATGTTGAACCACCGACACTCACTTCAAATTCGGACAAATCTTTATCTAGTATTTTTTTTAGAGCCTTTCTTTTTTCTATGCTAGGGTCCCACAGTTTTTTTTCTTCAACAGGAGACTTTTGTCCCAACGCCGAAAATGTTATTTGCCCTCCTCGGTCTTCAATCTGATCGCCATATATTTTTTCGGGGGTAAGAAAATCGTTGTCTTTGATTGCCCTTTTTAGAATACTAGTTATCTTAAGTCTTTCCTCGGGGGATAGGGCATCTTCATAAACTTTTACCCAATTGTCATCTTTGAAAGAGTAAAAACTGCCCCCTGTCAGTGGTGCTATATAAAGATTTTCCAGATTTGTACCATTGGGGAGAAAATCGATAAACTGTTCTTTAAATTGAGAAAATCTTGCTCCAGAGATTATAACTACTTTTTTGTGTTTTAAAAGTTGGCTAATGATATTCGCCATTTCATCATCCACATTGGACTTACTCTCAGTTATAGTCCCGTCTAGATCAAAGAAAAATAATTCGTAATTATGCATATAATATTATTATACACTATATTTATTTTGTGCTCCTATTATCTTCGTTAGGAATCGGCGCCAGTTCTAAATATTTTGTTCGTCACTCGACAAGCTCGTGACTTCAAAATATTAAGAACTCGCTGCCCCGCTCGCTCGTATTTTTTCTCCGCTTTGCTACGAAAAAATATACTTCGCTCGGTTCGATTCCTAGTGGGAGCTACAAAACGCAACAAGACCAAAGCGATGCTTTGGTCTTGGCGTTTTGTGCTCCCACTAGGAATCGAACCTAGATCACGACTTCCGCAAAGTCGCATTTTATCCATTAAACTATGGGAGCATTCTGTAATTTATAACAAAATTACAAATATTTCGCCACTTTGTGGCTAAGAGGTTCTTTTTGTTCTTCTTTTTTAAGATGATTTAGCAAGAAAGATTCTACTTCTTCTTTGTTCGTATTTCTTAGAGAAATAACAGCGTGAGTCATAAAGGAATTTTTTATTTTTATTATCAATCGTGGTTTCTCGTCTTTTGTTATCCAAAATGAATCTAAATTTTTGTAAGGATATTTTGCTTGTCCTGTGATTATTCCTGTTTCATTTATTTCAAAAGTTATTATTTTTGGTTTGTTTGTTGCTTGGATTGAGATTGTAAAAGCAACCACAAGAATTAGAAGGGGAAGGATAATATTTCCTTTTATTACAAGAAAAATTATTACTCCGATTGCTATCACCCAAATAGACCAAAACCAATCGGGTGTTTTGTGGGAGTGTTCAAATTCAAAATCTTGCCAAATAATGTTTGTATTCATGATTAAAGTATAAAGTAACAAGTAGCAAGTAACAAGTAATAAGTATAATTTAGAAAATAGAATTTAGAATTTAAACGGGAAATTTGCGAACCTGCCTGCCGTGTCGTTGCTTTTCTTTTAGAAAAGAGGCAGGGCAAATTTCCCGTCTTGTCCGTCTTTGCGAACCGAAGGTGAAGCAATCCACATTTTGTAACTCAAAGTAAAAAACACAAAAACAAAACGTCGCGACCTAGCGGTCGCGACGTGTGATCATTTACTTAACATAAAATCGATATATTCCTCTCGAGGGGCAGGAAGGATTATTGAATGGTTTATTTCCATACGATGAGAGACTTTAAACATTTGAAGACGACTCTTTTCTTTTTCTAAATATTCTGAAAATGAAAATTCCCGCAATTTTTCTTGTTGAAATTCTTTGTCTTTTTTTGCCAGCCTTTCCATTTCGCTGGGAATCATTTTGTCAAAACAACAATGGACGAACAAAACAAAATCGTGTTTTTGGGGCGGTTTAATCCCAATTTCGATTTGCAAATATTTTACCCATAAAGAATCAATCATTTTGTAATAGATTGCTCTACAATGGAGAAAATCTTCTGAAACAGCTTTGCGCTCTTCGTTGAGAGTAGAGGCTATTCCATACGACAAAAGCATATCGACTCCAACATTGGTTATTCCGATCACTGCAGTTATTTTTTTTCTGATCTCGGGATCAATTTGATCCAATGCTTTTTTTTCGACAATTTTTATAAAATGAGGGTATGCTTTTAACCTAAGCGAATCAAGGGTGACTCTTTTTGTTGGTTCCTCTGTTTTCACTGTCGCTGTTTTGCCCATACTCTTTCTCCCTTCCAAAATTAAATGATCATGTACTCGGCCTTTTTTGATTCTATGACAAAGTAAACAAAAAAACAATGACAAAAAGAAAAATACTTGCATATTTTGTTAGATTCTTTTATTATTAATACTAGAGTTGGTTCTTAAGAAAGAAATCTCGATTCCCCTCGATCTGTTTATTCGGTAAGTGATTACAGGCATTGCTTGTATGAACGAGAGAGGGAAAAGCCCAAACCCAGTTTGTGTAAAAGTATGCATACGTTGCAAATTTGGGGGTTTTTGGAACAAACTATTGTAGAATGCATATCTACTAAAGCTATGGCTTGTTTGTTTCCAGAGTATGACGCTTCGGCGACAGAATAAGGGTGTTTCGAAACACCCAAGGCTAAAGAGAATCAATTCTCCTTTTCAAAAAAGGCACCGCAAGGTGCCTTTTCTTTTATTTTTTCAACGAATCTCTGATCTCTCGCAACAAAACAATTTCTTCTGTCGGTTCTTTTGGCTTTTCTTCTTGTTTTGTTTCTTCTTTTCTCTTGAAACGATTTATTTGTTTGATAACAAAAAAGATAGCAAAAGCAATTATTACAAAATCAATCACTGTGTTTAAAAATATTCCATAATTTAGTGTTATTGTTTCTGTGGTTTCTGTGGCACTTTTTAATGTAAAGACAAGATTAGAAAAATCTACTCCACCAGTGATGACTCCGATAGGGGGCATTATTATGTCTGCCACAAATGAACTGACTATTTTTCCAAAAGCAGTACCAATAACGATACCAACTGCTATATCTACAACATTGCCTTTGATAGCAAATTCTTTAAATTCTTTGATTATTTCCATAATGTTTAGGGTTTAGTTAAATTATTTTCTAATTCTATTCCTACTTCTAATTCTAATTCTAATTTATATATTAACAAACCCCTCGCTTTTGGCGAGGGGCTTTATACCTTGAATATAATCTTGTGTATTTATTTGTTCCACTCCATTTCTTTTTTTGGTGAAGGGAAATCAAGAACTTTTACTTCTTTTGCACGCGGTTCGCCAACTTCGGCTTTGTGTTTTTCAAAGTGTTCTCTGTGACATCCTGGGCAAACAATGGCAAAGAGATCTGACGAAAAATCTACCTTTCCTTCTCTCATCGGTAAATAATTTTGTTCTACCGGTTTGGAACAAATCTGGCAAGTTTTCTTGCTGTTTTTGTATCTCACTATGGGGTGAATGCACATTTTTCTTCTGCAACAGCGACAATGCATAATTTCTCCTTATGTTGATAGGGAAAATATTTCTTCTTGGGCGACGGCTCCTTGCCTTATTACTTCTATTTTATCTCTGACCACAGTGACAAGAGTTGAAGGTTTCCCGTTTTGCATTGTCCCACCGCACAAATAAAAATCCGGTTGCATTTCGGGATCTTTGTACACAAATTGCTCGCGGGCTTGTTCCACGGAAAGGGAAGAGATTCCTCCTCTTGGGTTGGCGCTGGAAGTAGTGATAGGACTATCCAGGCGCGCAACGATTTCCGCAGAAATTTTGTTATTTGGAATTCGGATACCCAACATGCCAGTATTGGCCGACAACATAGATATGGTTTGAGGAACAAATTTTTTCATTGGCAAAATCATCGTAATTGCCCCAGGCATAAATTTTTGAAAAATTTTTTCTGCTAGTTTTGAAAATTTTACATACCTTTCCGCCATTTCCAAATCGGATACAGCGATTGATATGGGTTTGTTAAAACGTTCCTTTATTTGGCACAGTCTTAATATTCCTTCTATGTTGGTTGCATCAGCACCCAACCCGTAAACCGTATCAGTAGGGTAAACAATTACTCCACCTTTTTTTAAAGTCCTGACCGCACTTTTTATATCCTTGTCGTGTTTGTACATCTTTCCTCCTTTGGAAAATGTTGCAAGAATTATCTTTCAAGTTTAAACAGTTCTGAGATAGATTAAATAATATTAAGAAAAAATAAGCAAGAGACGAAGGAGTAAGGAGAAAGGAGAAAGGAGAAAGGAGAAAGGTGTAAGGTGTGAGGAGTAAGGAGAGAGGTGTAAGGTGTGAGGAGTAAGGAGAGAGGTGTAAGGTGTGAGGTGTAAGGTGTGAGGGGTAAGGAGAGAGGTGTAAGGGGTAAGTAGGATTTATAGACCTGCCTGCCGGCAGGCAGGCTTTACAAACTTTAAAAACTTTACAAACTTTATGAACTTTATGGACATGCTTGCGCAGGCAAGCTCTCGACTTTATACTTATATATATGCCTAACTTAACAAAAAGTCTAAAATACTTGCTTGCTGTAAATATCGCCGGTATTTTGCTTTTTACCTATTTATTTCTAGCGAGAGAAAATTATGAATTTATTATTTATATCGCTGTTATTGTTTTCTTTCTGTTACTGATTTTGTTTTCTCACGAAAGGGTCAATTATCCAGAAGGAATCCTGTGGGGTCTCACAGCTTGGTCTTTTTTGCATATGGCAGGTGGGGGATTGTATTGGCAAGGTACAAAATTTTACGAATTGATGCTGTTTCCAATAGTGGGCGAGCCATACAATATTTTTAAATATGATCAGTTTGTTCACATCGTTGGTTTCTGGGTGGCGACATTGCTTGCGTATTATTTGATCAAACCATTAATGAGAGACGACTCTGTTAAAAAGTTTTCTTTTGGCCTTATCATAGTGATGGCAGGATTGGGATTTGGTGCTTTGAACGAGATTGTAGAATTTGGAGCAACAGTAGTTATTCCCGAAACAGGTGTCGGGGGATACACAAACACTGCTCTTGATTTGGTTTCTGATTTGGTGGGGGCTATAGGGGCGATGGTGTATTTGAGAGTGCGAAGTATTAAGTAGTAAGTAGTAAGTGACGAATTTCTGAAAGAAATTCGTCTTTGCGAACGAAGTGAAGCAATCCATAATATAATTTAAAAAACTATCCCGAACGGGATAGTTTTTTAAATTTGAATAAATACCATTGCGGAGAGGGAGGGATTTTAATCCAGAACTAAAATTTTAAAGAGTTACAACTGATGATGAATTACATTGCGGAGAGGGAGGGATTCGAACCCTCGGCACGGTTTCCCGCGCTCCGGTTTTCAAGACCGGTGCATTCGACCTCTCTGCCACCTCTCCGCAATAAAATCCATCACGAAATCAATATTAATTTAAAATTTAATTTTACTGTTGTGCAAGACCAGTGCAATCGCCCACCTATCACCTGTCTCACTTCGTTCGACTTGGTGATTTCTTCGCTTCGCTCAGAACCGGATAAAAAGCTCAAACGCTTTTCATCCTCTCTGCCACCTCTCCGCAATAATATCTATATAAATTTACTACAACAAAATAACATATTTTTGATATAAAATCTACATTTCAAAATTTTATAACAAAAACAACCCCTCTATGCCGAAGCAAGGGGGCTGTTGTTTTTGAGACGAGGCGAGACAATTATTTTTTGATGCCCAAAATATGTTGTTCCTCGGGAGAAAGTTTTGAAAGGATCTTTTCCCGAATTTTCACCATCTCTTCTTCATCATCAAAGAGTTTTATTGGCTCTACGGAATTATTTATGACATAGCCGACAAGCCCGTTGGTCAAAACAAAAGCAGGACTTGTCTGGTGATAATTTGCATTAATCTGCACTTTGGAAAATGCTTTTGCTATATCTTCGTCTTTAAAAAATCCCAAGGAAGTGACCTTTCTCCCGTCTTCATTTGTTTGATAAACTTCTGTCATTTGGAGAACTTTAAAGTTAGAAAGCTCGGCCCCAACCAAATCTGCTAATTCCACATAGAAACTCTTGTCTGCCACATTGCCTCCATTAGTTAAATGTTTATTTATCTTGCGATATCTTACTTCAGGTACTCTCAAAAGTCCAGAATGTATATAAAGCCTGCCTGCCGATAGGCAAGTTCATAAAGTTTTTAAAGCCTGCCTGTCGGCAGGCAGGCTCTCCGCAGTGGGACTTATTTATCGAAAGACCTGATTGCCTTCTGAAATAAGCACAAACAAAAAACACTCATTTTGAGTGTTTTTGTTTTAATTGATGACTCGTATGTTAGAATTTAATTAATAGAATTATCGGTATGTCATACAATAATATCGTGTTAGTACAAACTTATGAAAAAAATTAATGGTCAAATTGGTTCCGATCTTGGGTTGTTACTCCTGTCATTACTGGGGTGGGTTAATGTTTTTCATTTTCTTACAGAGTATGATCCTCCGACTCCTGAATTATCAACATTTTACTGGTCATTTTTTTCTATTCTATTAATTGATAGAATAATTTCTAAAAAGATTAATAATATACTTTTTTGGAAAGGAGTTTTTGTTTCAGGATTAATTATTTTTATAATAGATAATATAAGATTATTTCCACAACTACTCGCTTTAAAGCAGATAGCGTATAGTGATAACATCTTTTTATACTTTGCTTTCTCAATAACAGGATTCTTAATCTTTGAAGCTATTATGCTTATGTTTATATACAGAAGTTATAAATTTATATCAAAAGGTATTTAAAATAAAATGACTATATTTAATAAAACTTCAATTTTCGTAGTTCCAATAATTATTTTAATAATTGCTGGATTTTTTGTATTTAGCGGTGAGCAAAAACAAGAAAAAGAAAATAGTGAGGTGCCCGTAGAGAAGGTTACGAATGAAATCAGATTTATTAAAATAAGAGGGTGCCCCGACGATGCATACAAAGATATTGGCGTGGAGATTGTTAATCCTAAATATTTTATATGTAGAAGCTATCTCACAGACGGCACAAATGTGTATTATCATGGCATACGGGCAGTAGCAATCCCTACTCAACCGCTTGCGCCAAGCTTTATTGCTACGTCTTCCCCAGACACAAGCGACAAAGCCCTTATGGAGTCAACAATAATCAAAGGAGCCGACCCAGAGACTTTTGAAATTATGTATTTCGATGAAAACCTACCTGTGGAGCAGCAAAACCACATGAATACATTCGCGAGAGATAAAGATTATTTGTATTGGGAAGGAAAGAGATTTGAGGGGCTTGATCCAAACACATTAGTTATATTGGGTAGAGGGTTTGTAAAAGACAAAGACGCAGTATATTTTTACTGGCGGAAACTTGAAGGATCGGATGCCACAACTTTTGAATTTTTGTGGGATGGGTTTGCGCGGGATAAAAATTTTGTGTACCGCAACAATCCTCAACCTGAAATATTTAAAGGGGTTGACCCAGCTACATTTGAGAAAATTGACGATAATTATTTAAAAGACAAAAACGTCGTCTATTACCGACAGGAGAAAATTGGAGGATCCGACCCTGCAACTTTTGAGATTCTTTTAGGTTCCTATGCAAAAGATAAAAATAATGTGTATATGGATGGAAAGATAATCAATAATGCTGACCCAGAGACCTTCTCTTTTTTGACGCACCCGTACCAGAGAGATGGTTATAATTATTTTTCGAAAGATAAAAACAATGTGTATTTTTCTGGAAATATAATTTATGGAGCTGATTCAAACACATTCGAATTTATAGATTATCAATATATGAAAGATAAAAATGCTGTTTATTATAATAACGGCAGTAAAAAAATTGATGGAGCCGACCCTAAAACATTTGAAGTGTTAGGAGGCGGGTATCTAAAAGACGGGAATTCTGTATGGATTTCTTACGGAGGCGAAGGAGGAGGTGTATCATCTCATCGCAAATTAGAAAATGTAGATGCTCTAACTTTTGAGTTTATTGATCGTCAGTATGCACGCGATGTGACAGCAGTATATTGCTCTGGAGATGCTATGGAGGGATTTGACTGGGGAAGCGTGGTAATACTTCAGGATAATTATATACGAGATAGCGAGCAAGTTTTCTTTAGATGTAAAAAAGTTGAAGGGGCGGATGCAAAATCTTTTGAGGTGTTGGGCTATCAATATTCAAAGGATAAAATAGCAGTTTATTATATAGGCAAAAGAATTGATGGTGTGGATGCAGAGAGTTTTGAAAATCTGGCATGCAATTATTCAAAAGATAAAAATTCTGTATACAAGACTTCAGGGCAGACGATTTCCAAACTTGATAATTTTGATGCCTCCACATTTCGTATCATAGGCAATTGTAATCCGTCCGATAAAAATGGTGTGTATACAAACTCGGGAGAAAAAATAGCAGGTGCGGATCCTGGCACTTTCCAATTTTTAGGAGGAAGCTACAGTAAAGACAAGTATCGTGCCTATTGGAAGGCGATGCCTATTGCTAGCTCGGATACTGCAACATTCAAGTTTCTCAGTGGAGAATTTGCAAAAGATAACAATACCACATATTACAAAGGAGAAGTGTATGGTGATGAACTAAAGGCAATCTTGAGAGACACAGAAGAAGGGGGTGAACTTATGATCAACCCGACCCTTCCTCCATATGGACTTATTTACGAACTTAATAATATTGTGCCGACACCCGTTTATTAGACATGGGTTTTAAACAAAGTGAGTAAAAACAATAAAAATTAAATACTATAGTGTCGTAATTTTTTATTATGATGCTTATCCAGAAATTGGAACGAGAGAATATGATTTGGTAGGAAAACATAAATTTTATACTTACCTTAAAAAAGGACTTGGTTTTATCGTCAGAAAAAAGCCCCTTAAAAGAATTAGTATACTTACGGATGATTTGGGAGAGAGTATAAAAGAGAAAGGCGATATGGATGTTGAGATTACCATTGATGCTGTTCATAATTTAAATAAATATGATGAAGCCGTGTTTTTTACAGGAGACTGTGATTTTTTACCACTTGTAACGTATATAAAAAATAAAAACAAAAAAGTTTATATATATTCAACAAAAGATAATGTTTCGCATGAACTGAAAACAGGAGGGGATGGATATACTGATATTAAAGATATAAAAGAAATTTGGGGAAAAGAATTAAAACATCGTAAAAAATAAAAGCAACCCTCAGTTAAGAGGGTTGCCCTTGGATGTATGACCCTTACAGTTTTATGACAAAACCATAAGATAATATTATATTAACAAAAAGGAGAAGAAAGGCAAGTGTTTGAGAGTTTTGTCTAAACTTAAATAAAAAAGGCTTTGTTTATTATCATAAACAAAGCCTTTTTTCGTCTTATTACTCACTACTCACTACTCATTACTTACCCCTTACACCTCTCTCCTTACCCCTTACACCTTACCCCTTTCTCCTTATCCAAATTTGATATAATGGCTACATGGTAGAAAAGAAGACAAATAAAATAAACAAAACAACAGATTGGGACGAAGTTACACCTTTGGCGGATCGGATGCGTCCTGAAAAATTGGACGACTTTCTCGGACAAGAAGAAATCGTCGGAAAAGGAAAACTGCTTCGCCAAGCGATTGAATCGGACAACCTTCCCTCAATAATTTTTTGGGGCCCTCCGGGAAGCGGAAAAACAACACTGGCTTTTGTGATTGCAAAAATTACTAAATCAGAATTTATAAAAATATCCGCCGTTTCCAGTGGGCTAGAAGACTTGCGAAGAAATATTGAAATTGCCGAGATGAACCGCCGACTAGGAAAGAGAACAATTCTTTTTATAGACGAGATTCATCGTTGGAACAAAACTCAACAAGACGCTCTTTTGCCCCAAATTGAAAACGGAACAATTATTTTAATCGGTGCGACGACAGAAAATCCCAGTTTTGAAATCCGCGGAGCTTTGCTTTCTCGTTGTCGTGTTTTTGTTTTGTCTCGGTTGGACAAAGAGCATTTAACACAGATTGTTAAAAAGGCACTCAAAGACAAAGAAAAAGGATTGGGCAAACTTAAAATCAAAGCAACAAACAAAGTGATTCAAAGTTTATCCCAGATGAGCAACGGCGATGCTCGTGTGGCTTTGAATGTTTTGGAATACGCCAGTGTGATGAGTGATGAAATAACTTTGGAAATTATCAAACAGGCTTTTCAAAAACCGCATCTCTTTTACGACAAAGAAGGAGAAGAACATCACAATATAATTTCGGCTTTGCACAAATCAATGCGAGGGTCGGACCCAGACGCTTCTTTGTATTGGTTGGTGAGAATGTTGGAAGGGGGAGAGAACCCTTTGTATGTTGCTCGTCGCTTGATCCGTTTTGCTTCGGAAGATATTGGGCTCGCAAATTCACGCGCTTTGGAACAAGCCGTCTCGGCTTATCAAGCTTGTCATTTTATTGGGATGCCAGAATGCGGTGTAAATCTGGCTCAGGCTGTTGTCTATATGGCAAAGTGTAAAAAATCTAACGAGCTGTACACGGCTTATGGTGAAGCAGTGGAAGATGTAAAAAAGTTTGGAAATCTGAAAGTTCCTTTGCATATTAGAAATGCCCCTACAAAATTGATGAAAAATTTGGGATATGGAAAAGGATACAAATATTCACCCGATTTTGACTACAAAGAAGATCAAGAATATTTCCCAAAAGAACTGAAAGGAAAAAAATATTTGAAGTAACTCACAAAACCCGTCTTTGCGAACGAAGTGAAGCAATCCACGTCGTCTCGTCCGTCTTTGCGAGTGTAACGAAGCCCTGCCTCTTTTCTGAAAGAAAAGCAACGACACGGCAGGCAGGAATCCAGAAAAATAACGAAGCCAAAAACACAAACAAAGACGGATTTTGCTTCGCAAAATCCGCCCACTTTCGTCTTTGCATCTACCGTCGTCTTTGCGCCACCCCACCCATCTTTAAAACGGCTACGCTCCCCAAAAAGGACCGTAGCCGTTTGGTTTTTGCACCGATAAGGGTTAAAATAAAAGGTAATTATGTTTGAACAACAATTTAAAAATATTGATAATATTCTTCACACCGATTCTGGGTGCGGAACAGAACTTGACTATGTTGAGCAGACATCGTGGATTCTTTTTCTTAAATATTTAGACGATTTAGAGGAGACCAAAAAAACCGAAGCGGAATTGGCGGGACAGAAATATACATATATTTTGTCTTCAGAATATTGTTGGGATAATTGGGCTTGCCCAAAGGATAACAAGGGAAAAATAGACCACAACAAAGCTCTAGATGGAGATGATTTAAAAGATTTTGTTGATCATCAATTATTTCCTTACCTTAAAAAATTTAAAGCGGAAGATTCTAATACTATTGAATATAAAATAGGGGAAATTTTTTCTGAATTAAAAAATAAAATTTCTAGTGGTTATAAGCTTAGACAGATTTTAAATGCTGTGGATGATATGCATTTTCGTCTATATGAAGAAAAACACGAACTCTCTCATCTTTATGAATCTAAAATTAAAAATATGGGAAATGCGGGGAGAAATGGTGGAGAATATTACACTCCGCGACCATTGATAAAAACTATTGTAAAAGTAATTGATCCTAAAATTGGGGATACTATTTATGACGGAGCCTGTGGTTCTGCCGGCTTTCTTGTGGAGGCTTATAATTATCTAACAGAAAATAAATCCAAACTTTCTTCTAAAGAAATGGATACCTTACAAAACAAAACTTTTTTTGGGAAAGAAATAAAATCTTTGGCATATATTATTGGGATAATGAATATGATTTTGCATGGAGTGGAAGCTCCTAATATAAAACATGTAAATACTCTGGCGGAAAATATCAATGATATTCAAGAGAAAGACAGATATAAAATAATTTTAGCCAATCCTCCTTTTGGAGCTGGAATTGGAAGAGAAATTCAACAAAATTTTCCTATTAAGACAGGCGAAACAGCTTTCTTGTTTTTACAACATTTTATAAAAATTTTGAAAGCAGGAGGGCGGGCTGGAATTGTTATCAAAAATACTTTTCTCTCTAATACAGACAATGCGAGTGTATCACTTCGTAAACTTTTACTGGAAAATTGCAACTTGCACACTGTCTTAGATCTTCCTGGAGGTGCTTTTCAAGGGGCGGGAGTAAAAACTGTTGTTTTGTTTTTTGAAAAGGGGACACCAACAAAGAAAATATGGTTTTATCAACTAAATCTCGCTCGCAATCTTGGTAAGGGTAATCCTTTGAGTGAAAATGACTTGGTGGAATTTGTAAAATTACAGAAAACTAAAGCAGATAGTGAAAATTCTTGGAGTATAGATATAAAAGATGTTGATCAAAAAACTTTTGATTTATCTGTAAAAAATCCGAATAAAAATGAGGAAGTTTCTTTGCGTGAGCCGAAAGAGATTTTGGAGGAGATCTCAGCGCTTGATAGAGAAAGTGAAAAAATTTTGAAAAATATTAAAATTTTAATATAAAAAATTATGGAATATAAAATAATGAATATTACGCATTACAATGATCCTTCACAATATAACGGGCGCAATATGATTTCCGGAATTTGCCCATTTTGTAATCAGTCTAGCGGGTTTAAAATTAATGGACAAAAGACTGGGCATACAGTTCCATTGAAATGTGATAATTGCGAAAAAAATGTCATTTGGGATTTTGATGAAAGAATTGTCTTGCCTGTTGCAAAACCAAATTCACTGATTGGATTGCCAGAAAATGTGGACCATTATTATCAAGAGGCATTGAATTGCATTGCGGCACTTGCGCCAAATGGTGCGGCAACTTTGTTTAGAAAATTGATCCATCAAGTCGGAATACATTACAATGTTGCAAAAATCAATGACAGTATGTCCCTAATGGGCATCGTTGAAAAACTTGAAAGCGAAGGTCATATAAATAAAAAACTTGTAGAGGCATTAAGGCGAGTCAAGGATCTTGGAAATGACGGAGCGCATATAAATGAAAATGAGCCAGATATGGAACAAATTTATGTGGTAAAAAACTTGATTGATAGTTTTTTGCAGGCAACAGTTTTGCAGGATGCGAATATAGAAAAATATGATCAATCTAAAGAAGAAAATAAAAGTAAAAAATGAAACTTGTTTTTATAGATGAATTCAAACCAAATAGTGATAAATTAAATTCAGATAGACTGTATGGCATTTCGGTTGTTGTTTTAGATTCTGCGTACTATACGAATTACAAAAATGGTTTTGAAAAAGCATTTACTAAATTAGGATGGTCTAGAGAAAAAGAATTAAAAGGGCGCTATGTATATTCAAGTAAAATTTTTGAAGATATTACAATAGATCAAAGGCTCGGTTTTGCAGAAGAGCTTTTCAAATTATCTCTTTCGGAAAGCGGGAAGAAAAAACGCATTTCTGTTTTCATTGGTATAGATTCGTTTGATAAAAAAACTGGAGAATCAGAGGTATATGTCAATCTATTATGCAAAGTGTTAAATAAAATTGGTAGGCCGTCTAATAAAAAACAAGACAAGAATTTGATTGCCTTCTTTCTGGATAATAATGACGAAGTGACACGTAAAATAAAAGAATCGGATTTTTATAGTGTATTATCGGAAAAGTTGCATAAAAATTGGATTATTTTAGAAAAACCATTTTTTGTTTCTTCATCTAATTTATTGCCAGGTATAATCTTCGCAGATTTTATATCCTATTTTCATCAGAATTTTATAGATTCAAATAATTTTCATGCAAAAATTAAAGAACGATTTCTAAATCTTTTAGATAAAAGCGAAAAATATATTGATGATAAAGAAAAGGAAGAATTAAAAAAATATATAACAAATAGTAGAAAAAAAGAACAAGCTGCAAGAATTTTAGAAGTTTTAAGAGACATTGTATATGTATAATTGGCAAACAAAAAAACTTGGCGAGGTTTGTGAAATCAAGACTGGCAAGAAAGACGTTAATCAGGGAAATCCTAATGGAAAGTATCCTTTTTTTACTTGTGCAAAAGAGCATACTTACAGTGATGTATATTCTTTTGATACAGAAGCTATATTAATCGCTGGTAATGGGGATGTTGGATCACTTAATTATTGCAATGGGAAATTTGAAGCATATCAGCGAACCTACGTTCTTTCTGAATTCAAAGAAATTGATGCCAAGTATTTATTATATGTTTTAGATGGATCACTAAAGGATGTTGTTTCAAAACAAAAATTAGGAAACACAATGCCCTATATAAAACTTGGAATGTTAGCTGAATTTTTAATCCCCATTCCACCTCTTTCTGAACAAAAACGCATTGTAAAAGTTTTGGATGAGATTTTTGAGAATATTGAAAAGGCAAAGAGAAATGCGGAAAAGAATTTGAAAAATTCCAAAGAGATTTTTGAATCGTATTTGCAGAGTGTTTTTGAAAATCCGGAGAAGGATTGGGAAGAAAAAACGTTGGATGAAGTTTGTGAAATAAGTTCTAAATTAGTTGATCCACGAAAGCCAGAGTTTCTTGATTTGATCCATGTTGGAGCTGGAAATATGGAAACTAAATCTGAAAAATTAATTGATTTGAAAACTGCGAGAGAAGAAAAACTCATATCGGGAAAATTTCTTTTTGATGAATCAATGGTTCTTTATAGCAAAATTCGTCCATATCTAATGAAAGTAGCAAGGCCGAATTTTTCAGGTTTGTGCAGCGCCGACATATATCCACTTGTACCTCGAAAAAATTTGAACAGAGATTATTTATTCCATCTATTATTAACATCAATGTTTACAGAGTTTGCGATAAAGGGATCAGCGAGAGCGGGTATGCCAAAAGTAAATCGGGAGCATCTTTTTTCATTCAATTTTTTCTTGCCACCAATTACTAAACAAAAAGCCATCGTTAAAAAGCTGGATGTGCTGGCAGGGGAGACCAAGAAGCTAGAGGCGATTTATAAACAAAAACTGGCTGATCTGGATGAGCTCAAAAAATCAGTGTTAAAAAAAGCTTTTAGTGGGGAGTTGTAGTGTTGTTTTTATCAACATTTTTCCTATATTTTTTAATAGAAAACTTGTATAATTTAAGTAGCTACTCGAAACTTTTTATGGATTATGTATTTACAAATTATAAATAATGTATTATTATAACCATAACAAACAATGACTAATACTACAAAATTAAATGAGAAAAAATACAAAAATGCAATTTTGTATTTTATAAAATATTGCAACAACAATTATCTTGGTGATACTAAGTTAAATAAATTGCTTTACTATTTGGACTTTATAAATTACAGGGACCGAAAAGAATCTGTAACAGGTGATTTTTATATACATAACCATTTTGGACCAACTCCAAGCGAGGCGACTGTCTTTTTGTCTGATTTGGTTGAAAATCACGATATAGAAGTAAAGAAGAAAGATTTTAAGGATTCCCACACTACTTCTTTTGTTTTAAAAACAGAACCCGATGAAAGCGTGTTTTTAGAAGAAGAAAAAATATTGTTGAAAAATATTTGTAAAGAATTTTTAGACTGGTCAACGCCTAAAATAGTTGAACAAACTCACCTAGAAGCTCCTTGGTTTTATTCTAAACCATTTCAAAAAGTTGATTACAATTACTCGCGTGATATAGAATTTTTTGCTGAATAGTTTTTGCTTATGACTGAATGGAATTATATTGAGACAGAATATTTTGTGAGATCTTGTGAGGAATATGGTATTTCTCAAGACATTAAGGATTTTATAGAAGAGTGGGCAAAATCTGTCAGAAGACAAATAACTCCATCAAACAAAAGACCTTTTATATCACCCAATAATATATTTGAAATTTGGGATGCTAGAATTCCTAATCCTGATGCTAACAAAGGAAAGAGTGGGGGTTATCGCCTTGTGTATTATATTCATTTATCTGAAAGAAATTTATTTGTTGATTTAATGGTAGATAGAAAAGATTTAGATTATAAAGGTTCTAACGGAAAAAAACAAAAGAAATGGGATGGGCATCTTGCTGATTTGAAGAAAGAATTATTGCAAAAATATGATAATTGTTGAGTTTATAAATACCGTCTAATAAGGACGGTATTTTTAATTTTAGTCTTTATTATATTGACCATAAGTGATATATTTAATTTTATGAACGAATCAGAAACACGAGCAGAATATATAGATCCAAAGCTTAAAGAGGCTGGTTGGGGTGAGATGGAAGACTCTAAAATTTTGAGAGAGTTTGTTTTTACTGATGGAAAAATTCAAGCTGGTGGAATTCGTGGGAAACAAGAAATCGCTGATTATATTTTGGTTTATAAAAATGTAAAATTGGCTGTAATTGAGGCAAAAAAAGAGGGTCTATATGCGACTGAGGGAGTAGCCCAAGCCAAAACTTATGCTCAAAAATTGAATATTAAATATACTTATTCAACCAATGGTAAGGAAATTTATGAAATTTCAATGGGTGGTGGTTGTGAAGATTATGTTGATAAATTTCCGACTCCTGAAGAATTATGGAACAAAACTTTTTCAGACCAGAACGAATGGAAAGACAAATTTAATCAAATTTTGTTTGAAGACGGAGGTGGTAAAAGACCAAGATATTATCAAGAAAACGCTATCAATAAAACTCTTGATGCCATTGCAGAAGAGAAAAACAGAATCCTTCTAACTCTTGCAACAGGAACAGGAAAAACATTTATTGCTTTTCAAATTGTTTGGAAACTTTTTCAATCACGATGGAATTTAAACAGGGATGGGGCTAGGCGACCGAGAATCTTATTTTTGGCGGACAGAAATATTTTGGCCGACCAAGCTTTTAATGCTTTTTCCTCTTTTCCTGATGATGTTAAAGTTCGCATCAATCCATTGGATATTCGGAGACATGGTGGAGTACCGATGAGTGGAAGTGTTTTCTTTACTATTTTTCAAACTTTTATGAGCGGGTCAAATAATACTCCTTATTTCGGAGAATATCCGAAAGATTTTTTTGATTTAATCATTATCGATGAGTGTCATAGGGGCGGGGCTAATGATGAAAGTAATTGGCGAGGAATTTTGGAATATTTTTCACCTGCTGTGCAAATTGGTTTGACTGCTACCCCTAAAAGAAAAGATAATATTGATACTTATAAATATTTTGGTGAACCGATTTATACTTATTCTCTCAAAGAGGGTGTGAGCGACGGTTTTTTGACACCATTTAAAGTAAAAAGAATTCAAACTACTTTAGATGATTATGTTTATACATCTGACGATGAAATTATTGAGGGCGAAGTGGAAGAGGGAAAAGTTTATGAAGAGCCGGATTTTAATAAAATTATTGTTATCAAAGAGCGCGAAGCTAAAAGAGTGCGAGTTGTTTTGGATGAAATAGATCAAAATGAAAAAACTATTATTTTTTGTGCTACTCAGGATCATGCTGCAGCGGTGCGAGATTTAATAAATCAAATGAAAGAAAGTACTGACCCGAGTTATTGTGTTCGTGTGACGGCAAACGATGGAGCTAGGGGAGAACAAGCTTTGCGAGAATTCCAAGATAATGAAAAAACTATTCCTACTATTTTGACGACCTCACAAAAACTTTCTACTGGCGTTGATGCTAGAAATGTCAGAAATATTGTGTTGATGCGACCAGTAAATTCTATGGTGGAATTTAAACAAATTGTAGGTCGTGGAACAAGACTTTTTGACGGTAAAGAGTTTTTTACAATTTATGATTTCGTAGATGCGTATAAGCATTTTTCAGATCCTGAATGGGATGGCGAGCCGATTGAGGAGGTTTGTTCAAAATGCGAGCAAAATCCTTGTGTCTGTGAAGTAAAACCACCCAAAGAATGTTCTGTTTGTGGACAACGTCCTTGCGTATGTGAAAAACCATCTAAAATATGTTCTGTGTGTGGAAAAGATCCTTGCGAGTGTGAAAATCCGCCAAAAAGAAAATTGAAAATAAAATTAAGAGACGGAAAGGAAAGAGAAATTCAACATATGATCTCAACTTCTTTTTGGGGAGCTAATGGAAGACCTCTTTCGTCAGAAGAATTTATAACTAAAATATTTGGTGTGTTACCAGATTTATTTAAGAATGAGGAAGAATTAAGGAAAATATGGTCAAATCCAGTAACAAGAAAAGAGTTTCTTGAAAGGTTGTTTGATTTAGGGATTGATTTAGAGCAATTAGATAATATTAAAAAAGTAGTTAATGCAGAAAATTGTGATTTATTTGATGTGCTTTCTTACCTTGCGTATAGTAAGCCATTGATTACTAGAGAGGAAAGAATTGATAAAACTAAAGAAAATATTTTTGAAGGAGTTGATGAAAAAAATAGAGAATTCTTAGATTTTGTTATTTCAAAATATAAAGAAAAAGGAGTTGAAGAGTTGGGTGAGGAAAAATTACCAATTTTATTAAACTTAAAATATAACTCTCCTGCTGACGCTATAAGTATTCTTGGTGATGTTAATTTAATCCGTTCTACATTTTTTGATTTTCAAAAAAGACTATACACAAAAATATAATTCTTAATTTAATAAATATTTTATCTTCCAAACCCATCACAAAAAATAGTGGAAAAACAGTGAAGGGTAGGAGAGACTTTTCAATACCCAAAAACAAAACCATGATACAATTATGTTGATAAAGTGTTTTATTTTTCTTTGAATTACCGGCGTGGATTCCTGCCTGCCGTGTCGTTGCTTTTCTTTCAGAAAAGAGGCAGGGCTTCGTTATTCCGCTCCACTCCATTCCTCGCAAAGACGACGAGGGCGGGAAATTTGCGAACCTGGCTGCCGGCAGGCAGGCTCTCCGCAATGTTACTTATTTATTTAAAAAGCTACTTTTCAGTAGCCTTTTAAATTTCAGTATTGCCAGAGGGTGGGATTCGAACGGAACTTTTTAAAACAAAGCAGTTTATTTTCTATAAACTAAAAAATGAGGTAATTTGTCCATATCTTTATATACAAACATTTCATAATTTGCTCGCCTAGCAGTTTTTGAAAGTTTGTAATTTGAAAGGTTCTTTTTTGGAACAAAAGGATAAAATTTTATTTCTTGTTTTTCTTCTCCCTTCTCAGACCATTTAAAATTTAAAAACAAAGACGGTGTCATGTACCCTGATTTTAAAACTTTGTTCATAATTTGCCATCCAGCACCAAAAACAACAGATTTTGGTTTACTTTGGTTTGTTTTAACTTGAGCACGAAAAGAACATCCTGTGCACTGAACATCATAAAGAGGATAGTTTGGAGGAAGTTTCATTAACATCTTCCCACAATTTGGACATGGAACAATATTGACGATTTCTTGTTCGCCAGAATTACCAGATTCTTTTTTACTTTTTTTTAGCATTTTTTAATTTTTATAGATAAATAATAATTTTTTGGTTATTCAAATTTAATTTGAAAACTGTACATCCCCATAGAACAAAGACCTTGGATTTCTTCACCTGCTTTTTGTGGCGGAACTTCTATCTCTGTTACAGCAGTAGGGGGGAGATTTTTTTGATAATTTAAATCTGGAATAACAAGAGCCGAAGAACAATCAAAAGTACTCTTTGTCTCTACTTTTATTATCGTTGGCATATCTGCTTTTGCGATTGTCATTTGGGGAAAATATCCGCCTCTTGCATCAATGGTGATTATTTGTTTTCCGTCTACAACACTGACATTACTTTTTACTTCTTTTATTTCTTCTTTTTTTGTGTCGTCTGAAACATCTTTATTTCTAGAGTACACAAAAGACGCTCCGATCAAGACGACTATTATTAAGATTGCGATTGTTGTTGGTTTCATGAAATTAAGTATTAAGTAGTAAGTAGTAAGTAGTGAGTAGTGAGTAGTGAGTGGGTGGAAAATTTGCGAAGCAAATTTTCCACCAAGTCGTTGTAGCTATCAGCTATTAGCTATAGGCTATCAGCTTGTAATTATTAAATATTAAATACCGGCGGGATTATTCCAATTGCTGTAAATGCTCCTAATAAACTGAGTATTCCAAAGAAAATCACTACCAATCCCGCTGTCTTAAAGAATACACCAGATTGAGCTTTTTTGTGAATACCGAGAGAACTGAAACTGAGCAATGCCAAGACAGGAAGAGTACCAAGGGCAAAAGAAAACATTATCAATGCTCCTGTTAGAAAACTGCCTGTGGTCAAAGTATAAATTTGCATTGATTGAGTAAATCCGCAAGGCAAAAAGAAAGTCGCTATTCCTACCAAAAACGGAGTAAGGGTGTGATTGATGTCTTTTAAACCGTGAACTCTTTTACCGATAAATTTTGGAATAGTTGGTTGTAGTTTTTTTATCGCAGGAAAGACATCCAACAGATTGATACCCAAAATCAAAAGTACCAAAGCAACAAAAACATTGAGAGCAAATGTTCCCATCAATCCCAATTGGAAAACAGATCCAAGAGCGCCAATCACGCCACCCAAGATAAAGAAAGAAATCAAGCGACCAAGATGAAAATATATTTGAGGTTTTGTTTTGTCACCTTCTTTGGCAAAGTTTGCCGAGATAGAAAGTGTCAGTCCTCCAACTACCGCCATACAAGTAGAAACAGAAGCGACTAGCCCAATGACAAAAGCAGTGCCATAACCGACCTCGTCGGCGGTTATCAGATTTACTATTCCCATTTTTTGAAGAAGGAGAAAGAAAGCGATAAATCCAACAGACAAAGGCAGGGCGATTTTGAAATCGGACCATTTTGGTTTGTAAAAATTTTGTTTTTCTACAGAAATAGAATAGCCGTCGGATGTGAGTAACTCGTTTAGACTTTTGGCGATTTCTTCCGAACTTTTATTCTCAAAGTCTCCGGTAATTTCGACGCTGTGTTTTGAAAGGGAGGCATGCGCCGATTTTACGCCAACAGCATGATCAAGTTTTGATTCTACGAGAACTGTACACGAATTACAGCTCATTCCTTCTATATGAAATTTGTATGTTTTCATAGAGACATCATTTTAACATTTTGGGAGTTTGCAGTCGACAACCTACCTAACATCTTTTATCTTGCAGACAAAAAGTGTTGGGGTTTATAGGTTTATTTTGCTGAAAATCATTGTTTATGATAAGTTTAATTTAGATATGTCGATTTTCAATTTTTGAGATGGAGGATTCAGGTGAATAAAGCAGACTTTTTTAAAAGCGTGCGGGTGGATTTGATCCCCGAGACGAGACTTGAAAAATTTTGTGATTCTTTCTTGTATTTTTTAACAGGACTTTCTATTTTTATAACAAAAAAGAGACAACAGTTTTTAAGGAGAGTTTTGTGGTAAAACAAAAAAGCACAAGTCAAAAATTGTTGGACAAGCCAATATATATAACTTTGAGTGCAAAGACGATAACAGGCGAATTGGCCGAGGTAGAGTTTGTTAGAAAGGATTGTCCTTGTTGTGGAAAATGTGGATCGCTTCCAGAAGATCATGAAATTATAAATTACGAACGTATTTGTCACGGGTGGAACAAGGGAGATGTTCGGTGTAAAAAATGTGGATCTTTTGTCAGGAATAATGTTGAATTTATTGAATATTAATTTATTTTTTCAAAAGGGAAAACAATGACACAAAAAAGTGCCGGTCAAAAATTGTTTGATGCGTTGCGTGATGCGAGTTTTCCGTGTGACGAGGTGATTGTCGTAAAACCGACAGAAGAAGACCTTCGTCGAATGAGGGAAACAATTGCTTTTGTCCGCAGAGTGGATGAAGCTCACGAAGTGGCAAAAAATTCTACCCTTCATTTGGGGTGACGGCGTGGGCCGGACTGATTGCGATCAGTCCGGTCCTTTAAAATTGTGGGTCGGTCAAAGATTCGCAAAGACGACGTGGATTGCTTCGCTTAAGCTCGCAAAGACGGGTGGGGGCCGTCTTCGCGAACGCAGTGACGCGATCCATAATCATTGTTTAAATTTTAAAATTTGGAGTCACGTCTTTTTATATGTTATTCTTATAAGCATATATGACGATAAAACTTTTTAATTTTTTTACAATTTTAACAATTTTCGTTGGTGTTTTTTCTTTTGCTTCCCTGCCTGCCGTAGCTTTGGCGGAGGAGGGTGTCGAAGAAAAAGTAAATGTTTATGTTTTTGAAAGAGAAAACTGCAATTTTTGCCAACTGGAGAAAACTTTTCTAAATAAACAACTTTCCGAAAGGGGAGACTTTAACATCGTTTCACTGGATGTCACAAACGAAAATGTTAAAAATCAATTTGACGATATCACTGCAAAATACAATCTGGTAAAAGCCACTCCTGTAACTTTGGTAGGCAATTCTATTATCCAAGGTTTTAATTCTGATGAAACGACGGGCAAAGATATCCTGTTTGCAATTGATAGTCATAAAGGAAAACCAAATCTAACTATTGAAGAATATTTGGAAGAAGGAAAGAATCTCTCTACATCCAGCGCTATTTGTGATGATGAAGGGGAGGCTGTTACTTGTTCTGTGGATGTAAAAGAAAATACGGAAATAAAAGTTCCTTTTTTTGGGGTGATAGATTTTAAAGAATTTTCTCTCTTTTCAATGGCGGTGATTTTGGGATTTGTCGATGGGTTCAATCCTTGCGCGATGTGGGTACTGCTGACTTTCTTGTTGATTTTGTGGCAGGTGGGTAACAGAAAAAAGATGTTGCAAGTGGCGGGTTTGTTTATTCTTGCTGAAGGAATTATGTATTGGGCGATTTTGAATTTTTGGTTTAGCGCTTGGGACTTTGTTGGTTTGGACAAATTTGTTACCCCAGCCGTTGGATTGTTGGCAGTTGGTGGGGGAATATATTTCTTGAGAAGATATTTCAAAAACAAAGATCAATTGATTTGTGATGTGACTGATTATGAAAGCAAATCAAAAACGGAAATGAAAATAAAAAATCTGATCAGTTCTCCAATGACGATTTTGACCGCTTTGGGAATTATGGGCGTGGCATTTTCTGTAAATATAATAGAGTTTGCTTGCTCTGTTGGTATTCCACAAACATTTACAAAAGTTTTGGAAATGAATAATCTAAATTTGTTGCAAGATCAATTTTATATCCTTGTTTATACTTTGTTCTATATGGTGGACGATTTTGTTGTGTTTGGATTGGCCCTATATGGTTTTGACAAGTTTTACACTGTGGGAACAAAATATTCAAACCTATCGTCACTAATCGGGGGAGTGCTGATGCTGATTTTGGGAGGTATGCTTTTGTTTGCTCCAAATTTGCTGGTGTTTTAATTTGATATGAAACTTATTATTTTAAAAGGTTTACCAGGGACAGGAAAGACTGCAGTTGCCCATGGGCTAGAAAATAGATTATCTAATTCGGAGGTTATTCATCTAGATGACTTTGGCATAAAGACTGGCAAAAATATAGAAGAAAATTTTAAAAAAATTTTAAAAAAATTGTCAAAATTAATTGAGCAAGACACGGAGGTTGCAATTGTCGAGGGTTTAACAAAAGATGTCGATTTCTGGGGCAGGCTTGAAACTTTTGCTGAAGAAAATAAATTGACCCTAATTTCTTTTATGTTAGAACAGCCGTTAGATAGATTATTAGAAAGAAAGCCAAAAAATTCTGTAGAAGATTTTAAAAAATTACAGAAATATTTAGAAGTTAGTGACGAAATTATTATCCGTGATAATGATATAGACGGAAGTGTTAATTTTATTTTAAATAAAATATGAAATATTTAGGAATAGACTATGGTTCAAAAAATGTTGGAATTGCTGTCTCTGATGTAGACGGTATTTTGGCTTTTCCTAAAACTGTTTTAGACAATGACAGAAACCTGTTAAAGAATATAAAAAAAATTATTAAAGATGATAATGTCGGGGCTATTGTAATAGGAGAATCGTTAAATTTTTCAGGTGAGCCAAATGTTATAATGAAAAAGATAACACCCTTTAAAGCAGTTTTAGAAAATGAAACTGGCTTGTCGGTGTATTTCCAAACAGAATTTTTCACCAGTAAAGAGGCGGATAGGGTGCAGGGAGAAAATTTGAAAGGTGTTCGTAAACAGGATAGGCAAAAAGCAAAAGTAAGATTGGAAAAAAACGATGCCTCTGCCGCAGCGTTGATTTTAAGAAGTTATTTAGAAAAAAATAAAAAATAAAAACATGATAAATATAGATGATTTTGCAAAATTGGAAATAAGGATTGGCGAGATTAAATCTGCCGAAAAAGTAGAGGGGTCTGACAGACTTTTGGTTTTTAAAGTAGATTTGGGAGAAGAACAGACAAGACAAATTGTTTCTGGGGTAGCGGGATATTTTTCTGACCCTCAAGAATTGGTAGGCAGACAAGTGCCTGTTGTGGCAAATTTGGAACCGAGAACTATAAGAGGAGTTGAAAGCCAAGGAATGATTTTGTATGTGTCTGATGACGAGATTTTTACAACACTTAATCCAGGTCAAAAGATTAAAAATGGATCATTGGTTAAATAGTATTTAATGAAAAACTATTTTAAAAATCTAAAAGAAAAAATGTCTCGTTGGGCGGTGTCTCATGTGGAGAGCGGAAAGGCAGATTTTTGGTTGGGTGCAGTTTCTTTTTCCGAAGCATCTTTTTTTCTTGTTCCGCCAGATTTGTTGTTAATCGCTATTTTGTCTACTAGTACTCAGAGGTGGTTTTATTATGCTTCTTTTACGACAATTTTTTCTGTTCTCGGCGGTTTCTTGGGTTATCTCATCGGAGCGGTATTTTTTGATGTTGTAGGAAAGACAATAATTGATTTTTATGATCTTCAATCACAAGTAGATTTTATCGGGCAAAAATTTTCTGAAAACGCCTTTTTAGCAATATTTGTTTCTGCTTTTACACCTATCCCTTATAAACTGTTTACTATCTCGGCTGGATTTTTCAAAATAAATTTTATTATCTTTGGTCTGGCATCTTTGTTTGGTAGGGGAATGAGATTTTTCCTCGTCGCTTTTTTTATGCACAAATTTGGAAAAAAGATGACAGACTTTTTCTTTAAATATTTTGATATTCTCTCTGTTGTCCTGGTTCTTGTCATCATTGCGATTTTTTACCTATTTTAAAATAGAGGACGTTCGACGTCCTCCATTTTTCTAAAATTTTAATTTTTTTTGTCCCCTTAAATTGTGGATTTTTCGTTTAACCTACGGTTTAATACCTGTTATAATTATCAACAAATGAACAAAGACTTTTTTTTAAATCATTTCCCTGTGCCAAATTTTCTGAAGATGCCAGCTATTGGTTTTGATATTTCCGATGGATCGGTTCGTTATGTTGAATTGGTTGAAAAAAATGGCAAAAAAGTGCTGGGAAGATACGGAAGAATAAAGATGCCAAAAGGAACAGTAGTCGACGGCGATATAAAAGACAAAATTAAGCTGGTAAACATCTTGAAAGAAATTAAAAAGAAAAATGATTTTAATTTTGTAAGAATTTCTGTTATTGAAAAAAATTCTTATATTTTCAAAACGGTTGTGCCTTACAAAAAGGGAGCGAGCCGAGACGAAATATTAGGAGCACTAAGTTTCAAACTAGAAGAAAATGTTCCTCTTTCATCAGAAGACGCCTTTTTTGATTTTGATGTCTTAACTGAAAAAGATGGGCAGATAGAAGTGGTTGTCTCTGCTTTGCCTAAAAAGATAGTAGAGCAGTTTCTAGAAGTTTTTGAAGCATCTGGTATGACTCCGATTTCTTTCGAGGTAGAGGCACAAGCCGTCGCAAGATCTTCTATCGCAAGAGGGGATATGGGAACAAATATGATCGTCGATTTTAGAAGCACCCGTGCCAGTATTTCTGTTGTTAGCGAGGGACTTGTACAGATGACTTCTACAATTGATGTTGGAGGAGACGATCTGATTGCTGCAATACAAAAATCTGAAAATGTAACAGAGGTAGAAGCTGAAAAAATAAAAAAAGAAAAAGGATTTAAGAGGGTTGGATATGAAGATGCCTTGTTTTATGCGATGATGAATACAATAACAGTTCTAAAGGATGAAATAAGCAAATATGTAATGTATTGGGCGACACATCACAGGAACGAATTGATAGATAAAGACGCAAGGGGCAAAGTCTCTAAAATTATTTTGTGTGGAGAAAATGGTTCTTTGAGAAGTTTGGATGATTATCTTTCTCTAAGTTTGGGTTTGAATATAGAAAAGGCACTGGTTTGGAGAAATCTTTTTTCTTTGGACGAAGTTGTTCCAAATATGGATTTTTTTACATCGCTTGAATATGCGGCTGCGATTGGTCTTGCAATGCGACACGATAACGATGTTTTTAGTTTTAATACTGTTAGTTTAGATAATTTAGAAAATGCCTAATTTATTACCAGAAAAAAATAAAAAAGAGATAAGAAACGAATTTATTTTACGACTTTTGGTTGTATTTTTTGTTTTTGTTTTTTTTGCAATAACGATTTTTATTATTTCCCTCGTTCCTTCTTATAACTTATCTGTTGTGAAGAAGACGATTACTCTTGAACAGGTAAATAGTTTAAAAGAGAGTGCTGGTATAGAGGAAGATATATTGTCGGCTAGTATTTTAAAAAATGAAAATGCAAAAGTTGCTGTTCTAAGTGCGGTAGACCAAAATAGTGCTAGCAAAATTATTGAAAAAATATTGGAAAAGAGACCGCAGGGAGTAAAAATTACCGATATTTTTTATGAAAAAAACGATGCAGGAGGAATAGATATTGTTGTTAAGGGTAATTCGTCGAGTAGAAATATTTTAATTGGTTTTGTTGAAAAACTTGAATTAGAAGAAGATTTCGAAAAAATAGATTTTCCTGTTTCCAATTTGGTAAAAGACGAATCAATGGATTTTTCGATAAATATTTATATTAAATGAAAAAGAGAAAAGAATTTTTAATCAAAATGTTGCTTGTTGTGATCATTGCCAATGTGATTGTTTTGGCGAGCATGATATTTTTCTACTCTATGATTAAGAAAACAAATCAGGATATTTTTGATTTGGAAACAGAATTGCTTGATTGGAGAAAAAAACAAACAGAATCAAGTTTGATAAACGACAATTTAGACGATACGGCACGAGAAAGATACAAAATAAATGCTTATTTTGTTAAGGGAGACAAGGTCGGAGTGGCAAATTTTATTGAAAATTTGGAAAATATTGGAAAAGTTTCTGAGGTGACTGTTGATGTGAGTGGCTTGTTCTTGAAAGATTCTGATAAGACAAATACAGAAGAGATAGTCGAGGTGGGTAGTATGGGGTTAAATTTGAAAATAATGGGAAAATGGGAAAATGTAATTCATTTTTTGAAATTACTCGAGGTAGCGCCATATAGAATTACTTTTGAAAAAGTTTATCTTGAAAAAAATTCCGCCGAGAATTCTGTGGATTGGAATGGAGCATTTAATATAAATGTTATGAAGTTGTCTGAATAATATGAAAATAGATTTAAAAAACATTAATATACCAGATTTTCTAAGACTGAAGAATTTTAGCTTTAATAGTTTTTATGGTTGGTTTATTTTGACTATTATTTTTTCTTTTTCTGTTTTGGTAATTTTAGGATATTCTTTATTTTTCTTTTTAAAAATAGATGAGGGAAAAGCTTTTAGTTTTAGAACGGAAGAAACTTTGAAAGATAATTTTGAAAAAATAAACAAAAGTGAATTAATGAAAATTATTTCTTCTTTTGATGCTAAAGAAATTGAATTTAATCTTCTACTTGAAGAATGTCCGTCAGAGATTATTGACCCTTCAATATAATATTGCTATATTATGGCAGTCTATAGTTTTTAGAAGAAGTTTTTTGAACATAATAGTTTTTAAGGTTAGAATTGTATGGTATAATCCTTGTATGCCATATAAAAATAAAGAAGACTTGTATAAGGCTCAAAAAAGACATCGTCTAAAAGTAAGAAAGATGTTGTTGGAATTTTTATCTACAAAAGAATGTGTTGATTGTGGAGAAAAAGATCCGATTGTCTTAGACTTTGATCATATAAATCAAAAAAATAAATTTAAGACCGTTGCTCAGATGCTGTCAGGGCATTATTCCTGGGAGTCTGTTAGTAAGGAGATAAATAAGTGTGAAATAAGATGTGCCAATTGTCATAGGAGAAAAACTTATGTTCAATTGAATTATTTTGGAAAAACTAAATAATAAATGCTCCCATAGTTTAATGGATAAAACAAGAGACTTCTAATCTCTAGATTTAGGTTCGATTCCTAGTGGGAGCACAAAACGCCAAGACCAAAGCATCGCTTTGGTCTTGTTGCGTTTTGTAGCTCCCACTAGGAATCGAAACGAGCGAAGTATATTTTTTCGTAGCGAAGCGGAGAAAAAATACGAGCGAGCGGGGCAGCGAGTTCTTAATATTTTGAAGTCACGAGCTTGTCGAGTGACGAACAAAATATTTAAAACGGGCGTATCTTGACGAGAGTGTGGAGAGCACAATTTAAAAAAGCCCGACAAGCGGGCTTTATGCAAATTTTTTCTTATAGCAGTCATGGCATATGCCGTGACTGATTTCATCAAATTGAGAAGGGCAGTTGCCTTCTCTGTGGCAACGACACATACATAGACTTGTGATATGAGCCGTTTTCCCATCACCGTTCTTTACCTCCTCTTTACAGCCGTATTGTTCCTTGCAGTACGAACAAACAGAGGAGAATACTCTCAGCTTTTTCATAATCGCGCCCCTTCATATTCATAGTAGTTTTTAAAGGTTTTTTATCTTTATATATTATATAATAGATTTATTAAATTGTAAAGGGTTGGTGTAAAAAACAAAAATTTCAACATTTTCGCGTTGGTTTGCGATGAGGGACTCGGTCGCCAGTTCTAAATAAAATTTTCGTTCTGCGAACTCAATTTTATTAAGAACTCGCGACCCCGCTCGCTCGTGTTCGTCGGGCAAAGCCCTCCTCCATACTTCGCTCGGTTCGAGTCCCTCATCTTGCCTCAAAAACAAAAAAACGACAATGTATGCACATTGTCGTTTTTTGTTTTGTGGGCGATGAGGGACTCGAACCCCCGACCTTCCCGGTGTAAACGGGTTGCTCTACCAACTGAGCTAATCGCCCAAATAAAACTATATTGGGTATTTATATCTTGATTTTCAAATTTAGTGGCAACCCACTTTCTTCAGCCATCCAAGTTAATCGCTCCTTAATAACTTGTATATTATATTATTTATTTATTGTTGTAAATATAAAATAAGAGACCGATCGCACAGATGCGACCGGTCTTGTTTATTTGGAAAGGAGTTCGCGAATTTTACCGACAACCTCTTGCTTGATAACCGAGTGTTCACAACCTGCTTTTATCAGGATTTTGTTGTTGTCCGGATCTCCTGATATTGCAAGTATTTTAGAAGAAGGAAATTCACCAACAATTTTTTTGACTAGAACCACTGTGTTGTTTACAGAACCGTGTACTTCGCCATCAACGGCTACGAGGTCCAACCCTTCTTTGTGTTTGTTAAAAAGTTCTTGGCCTTGTTGCAGAGTTTCTGCGGTTAAAACAAAAGCAACATCGGAAAGAAGTTTTCTCCACATTTTGCTTAACACAACATAGTCCTCAATCACAAGAATCATTTTCATAAAATCTCCTTTTATGTATGAAAAATTAATCAAATTTCTTATTTGAAAATAGTATAATAAAACAATTTTGTCAAACAAAATAAAAACGGCGAAGCAGAGCCTCGCCGTTTTGTGTGCGATGTTTTTTATATTGTCGCACTTTCTTCTTTATTGGGAATGTCGATGACATCGTGATTTCTCAGAGCCTCGACGATCTCTTCCACCATGTAGCCTTTGTGAGAAAATATACGAGTGCACCCCGCATTGTACATTTGAGCACCGAAATCTGGGTTTCCGGAAAAACCGACTAAGGGTTTTTCCCAACCGGATTCGCGTATTTCACGGATGAATCCAAGGGTCGCGGGCTCTCGGGCGTCTTCAATCGTGAAACTGGCAATACCAGATCCGACGAAAACCGCTTTGAGGGATTCGTGACACGAATCAAAGATATATCTCGCGTTTTCCACATCGGTTTCGCCGATGATTTTGATATCGTCGGAAAACATTTTAATCTTTGCTTTTGCCAGTTTGAGGATCTCCTCGTTGGCATCAACAACCAGCACGAAATTTTTTTCTTTTTCTTTCATCGTTTTTCTCCATAAAAAAGATTAGTATGAACAAAGATTTCTGACCGTAGAATACATATTTAAAACAAATTAGTCAAGGTTTGAAAAAATAGCCAAATCAAAAAGATGCAACACTTTGATTTAGAGATATAATAGAGTTATATTATTCAATTTTTTAAAATTTTTATAAAAAGAAAGAAGTTAAATGAATAAGGATAAGATAGAAATAATTTACGAAGATGAAAACATTTTGGCTATAAACAAGCCGTCTGGTTTGGTTGTGCATCCAGATGGAAAAACGACCGAGACGACTTTGGTGGATTGGATTTTAAAAAATTATCCCGAGATAGAAGATGTGGGAGAGCCTCTTATTTTGAGTACTGGGGAAATAATAAAAAGACCAGGGATTGTTCATCGATTGGATAGAGAGACATCGGGGATTTTGTTGATAGCAAAAAATCAAAAAACTTTTTTGTTTTTGAAAGAGCAATTTAAAGAAAGGGCTATCAAAAAAAGTTATCGTGCTTTTGTATATGGTGAGATGAAAATGGAAGAGGGAATAGTAGATAGACCAATAGGGAGAAGTAATAAAGACTTTAGAATGTGGAGCGCACAAAGAGGGGCGCGTGGACAAATGAGAACGGCGGTAACAGAATATAATGTCTTGGAAAGGGGAAATGGTTTTAGTTTTGTAGAGGCCAACCCAAAAACGGGACGCACTCATCAGATTCGTGTTCATTTTAAAGCAATCAATCACCCGATTGTTTCCGATTCTCTTTATGCACCCAAAAAAGAAAAAGGGCTTGGTTTTGAGAGATTGGCTCTGCATTCGTATTCTATAGAATTTTCTTTGCCTGAGGGTAAAAAAATAAAATTGGAGGCGGAATTGCCGCCAGACTTTAAAAAAGCGTTGAAACTTATATAATTTATTGCCAAATTTAGTGGCTTGTGATAAAGTATTGGACATTATGAAGACAGATACTATAAATGTTTCACCGGTAAATATGGCAGACAGAAAAGCTTTGGGAATCAAGGCGGGAGATACTGTTCGTGTTTGGGTGAAAATTCAGGAAAAAGGAAAAACTCGTTTACAGGCTTTTGAAGGTCTTGTTTTGGCGACAAAGCACGGAGCAGAAGCAGGAGCAACTTTTACAGTAAGAAAGGTTTCTTTGGGAGTTGGTGTGGAAAGAATTTTCCCTCTATATTCACCAAGTATTGATAAGATTGAAATCGTTAAGAGAGCAAACGTTAGAAGAGCAAAACTTTATCACATTAGAGACAAAGTGGCTCGTGAGATCAAGAGACAAATGAGAAAAATGAGTTTGGTAAAAATTTCTTCATTGAGCGACGGGGAAGAAACAGATAGAATCGCAAAGGAAGAAGCCGAAGTTGAAGCCAAAGCTATGGCAGACAAGGAGGCAGAAGCAAAGGCAGAAGCTGAAGCAAAAGTATCAGAAGAAGCTAACACAGCTGACAACAACGAAACTGTTGCTGAAACTCCAGCAGAAGAAGTTAAAGAATAATAAAAATAAAAAACGTCGCGACCTGAAAGGTCGCGATTTTTTTCTTGTAACTTATTACTTGCTACTTTATAATTGCGAGTGAGGATGTGTGAAAATTTATTTTCACGACATCCGAGCGAAGCAATTATATGCTTTGCATATATTGTTTTCTATGCTCAGGTGCGGAAATTGGTAGACCGGTACGCTTGAGGGGCGTATGTCTTTACAGACGTGAGGGTTCGAGTCCCTCTCTGGGCACAAAGTCGTTGATATATTTTTTGTTTTAATATAGTATTCGTTTTAGGTTTGTATTATTAATTTTTTTAGGGAGAAAAATATGACAAAACCAAAGCTGTTAATTTTTGCCGCTGGTTCAAAAGACGGAGGGGGATCGGGTTTTAAAGAATTGGTTGAAAATTCCAAGTCTGGTATTTTGGACGCGGAGATTGTTGCCGTTGTCTCTAACCACGAGAATGGGGGTGTTCGAAAAATTGCTGACGAGTATGGTATAAAATTTATTTTGTTTAAAGGACCTTACACGGCCGAAGAATACCAAAAAATCGTACGAGAAACTGGTGCGGAATGGGTCTCTTTGTCTGGTTGGTTGAAACTTGTTTTGGGACTTGATCCGAAAAGGACAATCAATATTCACCCAGGTAGAATTCCTCAATTTGGTGGAAGCGGAATGTATGGACATTTTGTTCACGAAGCTACCATTGAAGCCTTTAAGAGAGGCGAGGTAAAAACTTCTGCTGTGACGATGCATTTTGCAACAGAGATTTATGATGACGGTCCTGTATTTTTTGTTTACCCTGTTTGGATCATAGAAGGGGATACTGCCGAGATATTGGCACAAAGAGTAAACAAAATAGAACACGGCTGGCAATCCTATGTTACCAATTTGGTGGTTCACGAAAGAATTAGTTGGGACGGAAAAAATAGAAACTCTTTGAAGGTTCCCGACGGATATATTTTTCATCGTTTTTAAAATTTGAAGAGCGGGTCGCGAAGCGACCCGCTCTTTTGCTGTCTAAAAAACTAGACTATGTTAAAATAAATTGGTATAAATGAGTTCGCGGTTAATAATTTGAGGTTATTGGTTTTCTAAAAACTAATGACTAAAAGCTATCAACTAATTAAACATGGCGGTCATGGTGTAATGGTAACACTAGGGTTTGTGGATCCCTCAATCCGAGTTCAATTCTCGGTGACCGCCCACGAAAAAACAAACAGCGACGAAAGGCAAAGCCTTTCGTCGCTGTTTGTTTTTTGTGTGAATTTTGGCTTCGCCAAAATTCACACCCTAATACTAATACTTTTTTAATATTTCCTTTGTAAATACACGGTCACAGTTCTTCTCTTAAATGCTTTGCCATGTAACATATGTAGATGAGATTTTTCTATTTTACGAATTTCAAAAAAAGGGGAGAAAAACTTTTTTATCTCATCGGTCGTCCATGTGTGTTCTTGCACACCAATTCTTGGGTGAATATAAGATCCTTTTTCTTGAGAGGGATTTTTTTCTAGTAATCTTTTTGCATGCAGGTCTCCTTCGCGAAGAAAAGATTTAAAAAATAACCAACCATTTGGTTTTATTATTCTGTTTAATTCTTCAAGTAAAAACTCTCTTTCGCTTTCGTTTAGAAAATGTGAAGACATCATATCCAGCACTATGTCTGTGGACTCGTTTGGTAAATCAATTTCTCCTGCGATAGAGCGGACTTTCCATTCTATGGAAGGGTTTGTTTTTTTTGCTTGGTTTATAGCTTCTTCTGAAATGTCGTATCCAACACCTTTTATATTAAATTGGTTTGTCATATAAACAAGATTGCGACCATTACCACATCCCAGATCAAGAACAAGAGAATTTTTATCAAGAGTTGTTTCGGGTTCGTTTCTGTTTAACCACCTAAAGAATTTTAAAAGATCCTCGGATGGTTTTACCGAGAGATTTAGATGTTCTCCTTTTTGATATTCTTTATTCCAGAATGTTTTAGAGCTTTTTCCTTTTTTATTATTTTTCTTCATCGTCTTAAGTATAAACTAGAAGGGTTTTGGTGGAAAGTTTAGGTGTTACTTTTGTTTTTGTGAGCGTGTTTGACTTATTATCAGATAAGGGGTAGTATATTGACATAGGCCCGAAAGGGCTTTTAAAAATGCTTTTAATTCCAATTTTTAATAATTGGGCTTCTGGTTAAAAGTTTAAAAATTTAAATTTTAGTATATTATGAAATTAATAGATTATCTTAAAGATACAAGAGGAGAGATGAAGCATGTAAGCTGGCCTACAAAGAGTCAGGCTGTTTGGTACACAATTATTGTTATTGTTATTTCTTTGTTCGTAGCTTTTTTCCTTGGTTTCTTTGATTACATTTTTTCATTACTAATTGAAAAATTTATCATTTAGTCTTTTCTAAAAATTAAAATTATGGAAACACAAGAAAACGAACAAGAAAATAAGATAACAAAGCAAGACGCCAGCGCCGGAAGAAATTGGTATGCAATTCACACATATGCTGGTTATGAAAATGCTGTTGTAAGAAATCTTAAACAAAGAGTAGAGTCTTTGGGTATGCAAGATCTTATTTTTGATGTTGTTGTTCCGACAGAAAAGAAAATAAAGATAAAAGGAGGAAAGAGAGTGGAAGAAATGGAAAAAGTTTATCCAGGATATGTTTTGGTAGATATGATCGTAACAGATGAATCATGGTATGTTGTGAGAAATACTCCAAGAGTTACTGGTTTCGTTGGGGCGGGAGTAAACCCAGTTCCTGTCAGTCAAACAGAGATGGTAGATTTGATGGCAAGAATGAACACAGATATTACCAAACACTCTATTGATCTTCAGGCAGACGATGCAGTTATCATTGTCGACGGTCCTTTCAAGGATACAGAAGGAAAGGTAATTGAGTCAGACGAAAAGAGCGGTAAAGTAAAAGTGCTCGTTTCAATGTTCGGAAGAGAAACCCCTGTAGAGTTGGACTTTTTACAAGTAAAGAGAATATAAAGTTTAATTAAAAATTAAATTAAGCCAACAGCCGATAGCCGATAGCCAGGTTTTAAAAAATCTTGCTATAAGCTATAAGCTATAAGCTTTTGAAAAATATGGCAAAAGAAGTAATAAAAAAATTAAAGTTGCAAATTCCTGCGGGAAAAGCAACACCAGCACCTCCTACAGGACCAGCTCTTGGTCAAGCAGGAGTTAACATCAGTGAATTCGTAAATCAATTTAACGAAGCAACAAGAGAAAAAGCAGGAAATATTATTCCTGTTGAAATCTCGGTTTATGAAGACAGAACATTTAGCTTTGTTTTGAAGACACCTCCAGCATCAAGACTTATTTTAAAAGCTCTTGGAGTTGAAAAAGGTTCAGGAAAAAATGTTTCAAAAAAAGTTGGTACAATAACAAAAGACCAAGTTAGACAAATTGCAGAAGAGAAAATGCCTGACTTGAGTGCAAACGATGTTGAATCAGCTATGAAAATTATAGAGGGAACAGCTAGATCAATGGGTGTTGAAGTTAAATAAATAAAATAAAAATGACAGAAGCCTTGCTTCTGTCATTTTTATTTTATTTATTTAACTTCAAGTAGTAAGGTGTAAGTAATAAGCAGAGAAAAGAATTTAGAAAATAGACCTGCCTGCCGTGTCGCTGCTTTTCTTTCAGAAAAGAGGCAGGATTTAGAATTTACCCCGTTTTTCTATAAGCTATCAGTTTTTCTGTTGACTTCTTTTGTCTAAAAAACTATACTCGCTTTAGGAATTTTGAAATTCAAATCTCTAATCAAAAAGAGGTGCTTGTATGTTCATAACATTGGAAGGTGGAGAAGGGGCCGGCAAAACGACCCAGATAGAAAGAATTTTTCAATATTTATCTCAAAAAGGTCATTCGTGTGTAAAGACGAGAGAACCTGGACACGGTTTTATTGGGAGACAGATTCGTGCTTTGTTGATGCTTCCTGAAAATGAAACACTTGTTCCAACAGCAGAACTGCTTTTGTTTATGGCAGATCGGGCACAGCACATTGAATCATTTATTTTGCCCGAAATGCAAAAAGGCAACGTGGTTTTGTGTGATCGCTTTTTTGATTCAACAATTGTCTACCAAGGTTTTGCGGGAAGGATTGGTGTTGAGAGAGTGATTGCATTTCACGATGTTGTCTTTAGCCATTTTCGTCCCGATCTTACGATTTTGTTTGATTTGTCTCCCGAGGTTGGTCTTGCTCGGACGATGTGCCAGCTTGATCAAGGAGAGCGATGCGAGAGTGAATCTCGTTTTGAAAAAAAGATGTTGGATTTTCATGAAAGGATTCGTGAAGGATTTTTAGGTCTTTCAAAATTGGAGTCAAAAAGAATAAAAGTAGTTAATGCAGAATTTTCTCAAGAAGAAGTTTGGTCTCAGATCAAAAAAATTCTTGATGAATTTCTTGCGAACAACCCCGTCCAGTAGACGGGGTTTTAAATTTGAATATATGTAGGATTATTTAAAAATATCTTTTACCACTATCCCAAAATTTTAACGACCGTTAAAATTTTGGGATAAGGTTGTTTTTGTTGACTTCACCCGCTCAAATAACTATACTTCTTTTCAGGTTTGTTGTTCGTCATTAAAAGCCCATAAGGGCAAAACAAAGGAGAGGTCTATGAGAAATCTGTTGGTTGTTCCGCCGTCGTCTGAGATTTTGCCGGACGATCTTGGTCTGGCACAGAGGATTGAATACACCGGTCGGATATGTTACAAAAGCGAAGATAAAATCACGCCTGATTCATCAGCCGGTTTTTGTCGGGACATGACAGGCCACAAACACAATTCTGTTCTTGAAATGGCCGTTCGGAGCTACTGGTTTAACATCAATTCTTACCCGTATATGAACGAGATTCTTAAATCAATCCCGAAATACCTCATCATTGATGAGGTTGGCATCGGAGAATGGTTTATAACAGGAAGTGTGCGGGCATTTCGTGAGATGTTTATGTGGTTTCCGGATAACGCGATTTTTCAGGCGATTGCATTTGATATCAACAAATCGCACCCGTATTTTTTTGAAGACCTCAAGAAGATTCTCCCTGAATCAGCCCCAGCGAATGTTTCTTATCGTCAGATTCCCCTTGAGGAAATTGATCAAATGTCCACAACAATTCAGGCGCGGCATCGTCATGTCGCGGTAAAGTTTATCGTTAATCGTGCCGTGACACACGAGATCGTTCGCCACCGTCCCTGCGCTTTTCTTCAGGAGAGCCAGCGTTACTGTCGTTACGGTAGTGGCAAATTCGGCGACAGGGTTACCTTTATCAAGCCGATGTTTTTCAAAGAGGACAGCGAAGGTTATCGTCTGTGGGAGCAGGCGATGCTGGAGACCGAGAGGATTTATCTTGACCTCGTTAACATGAAGGACGAGAACGGAAAAAATCTTTATACGGCTCAGGCCGCTCGTACGGTTCTTCCAAACTCGTGTAAGACCGAACTTTTTTTGTATGCCCCTCTGACAGAGTGGCATCACATTTTGCACATGCGTACCAGCAAAGCGGCAGAACCCTCTATGAGAGAAGTGATGGTTCCGCTTCAGCAAGAGTTCATCACACGCTGGCCCAACCAGAATTTCGGCGAACCTCTTCGGATGCCGGAAGGCCATGTGGTTCAAAGGTAATAATTGAAATATTTACCAAAAAGAAAGGTCTAACTTTTCACAAAGCCCCGACTTCGGTTCGGGGCTTTTTTTTATCCTTTATTTAGGCTACTATATTGATTAATGATTAAGAATGAGTTGGAAAAAGTAATAAAGTCCGCTGTGTCCGAGTTGGGTATAGAAGCAGGGAAGGTTCATCTGGAACACCCTGTTGATTTAAAAATGGGTGATTATTCTACTAATGTGGCGATGGTTTATGCAAAACAGATAGGACAGAATCCTCGCGAACTTGCTGAAAAAATTGTCGAAAGAATTAAGGCAATTCCAACAGCAACCGGGTTGCTGTTAGGCGTGGAGGTGGCGGGTGCTGGGTTTATAAATTTTTATTTAAAGTCAGAGTTTTTTGCTGACTCTGTAAAAGATGTTTTAGAAAAAAAAGATGATTACGGAAAAAATGAAAAGTTGAAAGGTAAAAAAATGATGGTGGAATACACCGACCCAAATCCTTTCAAAGAAATTCATATCGGACATCTAATGACCAATGCTATTGGAGAATCTATTGCAAGAATTATTTCTGCTCAGGGAGCGCAGGTTATTCGTGCAAACTACCAAGGTGATGTAGGAATGCATGTTGCCAAAGCGGTTTATGGACTTTTGAAATTGGGATACGACGGTTCAAAGATAGGCGAGCTGGCGAGTGCTTATGCATATGGTGCAAAAGATTTTGATGAAAATAGAAAAGAAATAACCGAAATAAATAAAAAAATTTATGAAAGAAGTGATGAAAAAATAAATGCTCTTTATGATATTGGTAGAGAAGCAAGTTTGCGTTATTTTGAAGTAATTTATAAAAAATTGGGAATGTTTCCTACAAAACAAGGTAAACATTTTGATGAATATTTTTTTGAGAGTGAAACAGCACCGATTGGAAAAGAATTTGTTAAAGGAAATATAGGAAAAGTTTTTAACGAGAGCGAAGGCGCTGTAATCTTTGAGGGAGAAAAATATGGATTGCATACCCGTGTCTTTTTGAATTCCGAAGGTATTCCTACTTATGAAGCAAAGGATTTGGGACTTATAAAAACAAAGTTTGAAAAGTATCCCGACTTGGATTTGTCTATTTCAATAACAGGAAATGAAGTAAACGAATATTTTAAGGTGATGTTAAAATCTGCTGAATTGATAGAACCACAATTGGCAGAAAAAACAAAACACATTTCACATGGAATGTTGCGATTGCCAGAAGGAAAAATGTCGTCACGAACAGGAGATGTAATAAGTGCCGTTGGATTGATGGCGGAAATAGAAAAAGAAGTCCAAAAGAGAATGGAAAAGAAAGAAAGTCTTGATTATGATAAGACTGTCGAACAAGTAACATTGTCTGCGATCAAATATTCTATTTTGAAATCTGCCAACGGAAAAGATGTTGTCTTTGATATGAATAAATCCGTATCTATTGAAGGAAACTCTGGACCTTATTTGCAATACACAAATGCGAGAATAAATTCTATTTTGGAAAAAGCAAAACAAGAAAATATAAAAAGTTGGGAGCAAGGCACCCAAATAGAAATATCCGATGTGGAGAAAATTCTTTATCGTTTTCCAGAGGTGGTTGAGAGAGTGGGTGAAGAATACGAACCTCATTATATTGCGGTATATTTGTCAGAATTAGCGCAAGCATTTAACTCTTATTATTCCGCAAACAAAATTGTAGATAGCGGAGATATTAATTCTCCTTATCGTACAGCTCTTGCTCAAGCAGTAGGGCAGGTGATTAAAAATGGGCTGTATCTTTTGGGAATTGAGTCTCCTGAGAAGATGTAATATAGTATGATTAATTATTAATTTAAATTATTTTTTAAAATGGAAAACAAAAATTATTATTGGATTATTTTAGTTTTATTAGTGTTAGTGGTTGGAGGTTTTTGGTATTATCAAACATACCAAGTCAATCCAAAATCAGAAGATGAATCTTCTGAAGTAAAGATAATCGATTCTTCTGACACCATTTCTAATAATGTAAGCACTTCTACCGTTCAGATTTATGGTGAGGAATATGAAAAATTTTTAATTGGTACATGGCAGAATTCTGCGAATATTTTGGATATGACAGTAATAAAACAAGACGGAACAATTGAAAATATTTATGATGGTGATTTGGTTAGTTCTGGAACTTGGAAGACAGAAGGATATCATTTAAAAATTACCACAAACGGACAAGATAAAACCTACACAGTTTTATTTGCGGGTAATGAGAGGTTGCAACTGGCTCCTTCTCCAGCAGGAACAGGGAATAATTTGAATTTTACAAGAGTTATTAAATAAACTTAAAAGATAAAAGATGACCACAGCAAGACCGTGGTCATTTTTTGTTTGACTTTATGTTGTGTTTGAGTATTATGTACACATAAATGTTCTTGATTAAATCTTGAAAAGAGATGCATTTGTAAGTATTTTCCGGCGTGGAAGACATTGGTTTTCCGGAAAACCAGAGTCAAAACTTTCAGATGTTTAGCGAACGAACCGGTGTGAGGACACTGTCGCTGGTCTTTTCTCTCCTCATCTCTTTTCATCCTTGTTGTGTTGGGGCGTAGCTCAATCTCTCTCTTGGCAGAGCGCCTGTTTGAGAACAGGAAGATGGTCGGTTCGAATCCGTCCGCTCCAATCAAAAATAAAAGTCCGCCTGTGGCGGACTTTTTCTATTGGTGGAGATTTTCTCTCCGCTCAGAAATATAGGCTCTCTTGATAGCGGTGTATTGGTCCACCGATCCATCCATAATACCTTTGTATGTTGGAGAAAAATCATGCCATAGATCGATAGAATCGGCTGATTGTAAAGAAAATCTTTCTACACTGCCGGTGTATTTTACTGGTGAAATAAAATATTCACCAAAATTACCAAAAGAACTGCGGAAAGTTCGGGGTCCAAATAATGGCCAGATGATGTAAACACCTTCGCCGACGCCCCAATAGGCAAGGCCTTGGTCGATGTCTTCTTCATCTGGCGGGTTAAATTTTACTGGTCGAAAAATTCCGCCGATTCCAAAAAAAGAATTGTTAATTGTTTCATTCATTGTGAGACCGACAATTTCTCCTTTTCCTTGCATTGCTGCTCCAAAAAGACGAGTTGGAAATGAAAGGTTGTAAAAGAAATTTCCGATACAGTCTCGGACAGGCTCCGGAATTTTTTCGTAAAGATTTTTGTTGATTGGTTCCAGTACCCACATATAGAATTTGTCGTTGACGTAAAATGTGATTCTGTTCAGTGGTTCAAAAGGGTCCCATACTTCACACACTGTTTGCTCTTCGTCTGAAAGAGGGTCTTCATAAAAAACGCACCCTTCCGGTTTTTGAGCACAACCGATTTGAGTTGTAACCAATAATAAAAAAATTGACGAAAGAACCCATTCTTTTTTCTGCATTTGCCCCTCCTTTTTTGTCGATGATAGACGGTTCTAGTATTTAGCGTATAGTAGTTTTGAATAATCTCAAAGGGGATAAATTTTGTTTAGATATTAAAAACATTTGACATTTTTCTGTTTAGAATCTATCCTTTTAAAAGGACTAGGTACTATTACGAAAATCTTTTAACCAGAGGAGGCGGTATCATGAAGAGAAATGTGGCAAAAAAGAGCGGGAAGAAAATACCCCGTTCGAAAAAAAAGATTCGTGTGCGTATCGGCAAGGGTAGTTGCAGTATTTGCGACTGATCTCGGCAAACAAGGAGGGCTCGCCCTCCTTGTTTTCAAATCAAGACAAGGGAGAAAAAATGGATTGCAATACTGAAACACCAACATTAGATGTTGAAATAGGTGATACTGTTTACGCAATTGAATTTGGACAGATTCAGATTGAAATTACCGGACTTTGTAATATGCATTGTCAGCATTGCAGGGCGTCGAATCAGCCTGTCGAGGAAATGAGTATTGATAATATCGTAAAAATTATCAAATTTGCTCGGCAGTTCAGCCCCAATTACAAAGAAATTGTCGTTTCAGGCGGTGAGCCAACATTGCATAGAGATTTTTCTGGCGTGTTGAAAGCTGTGAGAAAAAATGGCGGTGATTTTGTCACCCTTACTACAAACGGTTCCATTTTTAATAAAACACATCTCGACTTGATCGAAAGCCTGGATTTTAAGCGCTTTGTTTTATCGGTCAGTATCGACAGTCTTGACGCCAAAGAGCACGACACTTTTCGTGGGTATCAGGGAGCGTTTGATAAAGCCGTTCGATCTTTGTCGTTAATTGCAGAAAGTAAACTTCCCAACATCGTTGCCTCGATGCGTTCTACCATCAAGGCTACACAAATCGACGATATGGAAGCTATGGCAGAATATGCTCAAAAAATAGGTTGTCAAAGAGTTAGTTTCTCTGCTATTCATCCGGCTGGTCGTGCCATCTTGCGTCCTGATTTGTGGATGACCTCTGAGCAGAAACTCGCTTTTCTCAAAAACATCTACGCATTGAAGGAAAAATTTCCCGAGATGAACATCACGACCAACGACCCTCTTAAATGTTTGTTGCGTGGCAAGAGTGATGTCGGAGGAGAAGACGAACTAGTCTTTGATGGTTGCGGAGCTGCGGCGATTACTTTCAATGTAAATGCTGACGGGGTAATGACCCCTTGTGCGCTTCTGGATGTTCCGATGATGAACACGAAAAATCTTTCCATTGAGGAAATCACCGAACAGTATCGAAAAAACTGGATTGTGAGGAATATGCTCACTATGAATTTCGACGGTAAGTGTGGAACTTGCCCGACGAAATATCAGTGCGGTGGTTGTCGTGCCAGAGCATTGATTCAAAACGGCGACATGTTTGGCGAAGATCCTCATTGTTGGATTACACCGTAATTTTTGCAAGCCACCCTTTGGATAAGGGGTGGCTTTTTTGTTTGCCCGTTTTAGTGTATTATTTTTTCTATGACTAACGAAAATAATATTAATAATAAATCTGAGACAGCCAAGAATGAAGAAAACATTATAAAGTTTTGGCAGGAGAACAAAATTTTTGAAAAATCCGTAGAGAAAGAAGCTCCGAACGGCGAGTTTACTTTTTATGACGGACCTCCTTTTGCTACCGGTCTTCCGCACTATGGGCATCTTTTGCCTGGGACGATGAAAGATATTATTCCTCGTTATCAAACAATGAAAGGCAAAAGAGTTAATCGTCGTTGGGGTTGGGATTGTCACGGTCTACCGATTGAGAATTTGATTGAAGATGAATTGGGACTTAAAACAAAAAAAGATATTTTTGAACATGGAGTAGAAAAATTTAATCAGTCTGCAAAAGACAGCGTTCTTCGTTATGATGCTGATTGGAAAAAGATTATTCCAAGAACGGGAAGGTGGGTGGATATGTCGCACAGTTACAAGACTATGGACACGACCTATTCAGAAACTATTTGGTGGATTTTTAAAACTGTCTACGAAAAGAAATTAATTTATGAAGGACATAAAGCAATGCATTTGTGCCCTCGATGTGAAACAACACTTTCTAATTTTGAGGTTAATCAAGGGTACAAAGATATAAAAGATATTTCGGTTACTGCAAAATTTGAAGTTGAACATACCAATAGTACGAATGATACTAATGATACGAATAATACAAATACTAAGACTTATATTTTAGCTTGGACTACTACACCATGGACTTTGCCTGGTAATGTTGCTTTGGCTGTCGGAAAAGATATCGATTATGTAGAAGTAGAAGTTTTGCCAGAATCAGATATTAGAGAAGTTGGAAACACGGATTATAAAGTCCTTCCAATAGAATATTATATTTTAGCTAAAGAAAAATTAGAAAGTGTTTTTGGGGGTCGTCGTTATAGCGTTAAGGAAGAATTTAAAGGATCAGAGCTTGTTGGAAAATCTTATAAACCGGTTTTTGATTATTATCAAAACGAAGATTTAGAAAATAAAGAAAACGGTTGGAAAATTTACGGGGCGGATTTTGTGACGACCGAGGACGGAACGGGAATTGTTCACATCGCTCCGGCTTTTGGATCGGACGATATGGAATTGGGAAAGAAAGAAAATTTGCCGTTTATTCAGCATGTCACAGTGGACGGAAAATTTAAACCTGAAGTAAAAGACTTTGTCGGTTTGACAGTAAAGCCAAAAGACACAAAAGAAGATGCCAGTGCGCACCTGAGAACAGATATTGAGATTGTCAGATGGCTACAAGAACACGACAAGTTTTTCTCGAAGGAAAATTTGGTCCACTCCTATCCTCATTGTTGGAGATGCAATACACCGCTTTTGAATTATGCGACATCATCGTGGTTTTTGAAGGTGACCGATTTGAAGGATAAATTGTTGGAGGTAAATAGCAAAATTCACTGGGTGCCGGAACACATCAGAGACGGAAGATTTGGAAAATGGTTGGAAGGGGCGAGAGATTGGGCGATTTCCAGAACGCGTTTTTGGGGTGCACCTTTACCAGTTTGGAAATGTAAAGAATGTGACAATGTTCATGTACTTGGTTCTATTGAAGACCTTAAACAAAAAACAAGAGGCACTAACAAATATTTTGTAATGCGACACGGCGAAGCGGAAAACAATACTTTGAATGTTTCCAGCACGAAAGCAGAAAATCCCCATCACTTAACTGACAAAGGAAAAGAACAGGTATTGGGTGCGATTGCAAAATTGAAAGAAAAGAAAATTGATTTTATTATCTCGTCTCCTTTTGTTAGGACAAAAGAGACGACTGAAATGATTGCGAAAGAAATCGGTATCAACGAAATAATTTTTGATGACAGATTGATAGAGGCACAGGTAGGTGATTTTGAAGGAAAAGATATTTCCGAATACAGAAATTATACGAAATCTTTGGAAGAAAAATTTTTGCAAACTCCGCCTAACGGAGAAAGTTTGACCGAGTTAAAAAACAGAGTAGGGGATTTTATTTACGAGATTGATAAAAAATATTCCGACAAAAATATTTTGATTGTTACTCATGAATATCCAGCTTGGTTGTTGATTGCCGTGACAAAAGGACTAAATGGCACAGAGGCGGTTGAATTGAAACACAAAGAAAATCTTTTTGAAAATGCCGACATAAAAGAATTGGATTTTGCACCAATTTCTCATAACAAAAATTATGAGTCTGATTTGCATATGCCATATATAGACGAGATAAAATTTGCTTGTGAATGTGGAGGAGAGATGGAAAGAATCAAAGAAGTTTTTGATTGTTGGTTTGAATCTGGCGCGATGCCTTATGCTTCGAATCATTATCCTTTTGAAAATCTGGACAAATTTAATCCTGAAAAAGGTATTGGTTTTCCGGCTGATTTTATTGCTGAAGGAACCGATCAGACCAGAGGGTGGTTTTATACATCATTGGTTTTGTCGACCGCATTGTTTGAAAAAGCGTCTTTCCAAAATGTAATTGTAAACGGAATGATAATGGCAGAGGACGGCAAAAAAATGTCAAAGAGTCTCAGAAATTATCCCGATATTTCGTATATGTTGGATAAATACGGAGCGGATGCTCTAAGATACTATATTATTTCTTCTCCAGCTGTTCGTGCCGAGGATTTAAATTTTTCTGAAAAGGGAGTAGATGAGATTTTGAAAAAAATTATTTTGAAAACAAAAAATGTTTTGTCTTTTTATGAATTGTATAAAGACGAAATCTCTGCAGAGGTTAAACCTCTGCAAAGCGACAATGTTCTTGATAGATGGATTATTGCTCGTTTGAATCAATTAATTGTAGAAGTTACGACAGGATTGGACAATTACGAATTAGATAGAGCATCCAGACCGATTGTTGATTTTGTCGAAGATCTTTCTACTTGGTATATTCGTCGTTCAAGAGATAGGTTTAAGGGGGAAGACGAAAAAGACAAGAATTTTGCAATAGAAACGACAGGTTTTGTTTTGAAAGAATTAACAAAAGTAATGGCTCCGTTTATGCCGTTTGTCGCCGAAGAGGTTTATCAAAGAGTAAAAGGTAATGAAGGAAAAGAAAGTGTCCATTTAGAAAACTGGTCAGAAGTTGAAAAAGTGGACGAAAAGATTTTGGAAGAAATGAAAAGGGTGAGAGATATTGTGTCGCTGGCTTTGGAGGCGAGAGCAAAGACGGGGATAAAGGTGAGACAACCGCTTCAAAAGCTGACAGCTTACAGCCAACAGCCTACAGCAATGGACGAAGAATTGGTTGGTGTCATTAAAGATGAGGTGAATGTGAAGGATGTGGTATTTGAAAAAGGAGATGAAGAGAAGGTTGAATTAGATATAGAAATCACCCCGGAACTAAAAGCCGAAGGGCAATATAGAGAACTGCTTCGAAATATTCAGAGGATGAGAAAAGATGCAAACCTTGTGCCGAACGATTTGGTAGAGTTGGAAGTAGAAACAGATGAAGTAGGAAAAGAATTGATAGAAAAATTTGCCGAAGATTTGAAACGTACGGCTGGATTAGAAAAAATAGAATTTGAGGGTGTCGATGACGGAGAAAATATAAAAATCGACAATCTAACTTTTAAAATAAAATTAGAAAAATAAAGTTAAGCAAAAAGTGCAGTTAACTGCACTTTTTGCTTAACTTACACCTTGCACCTTACTCCTGTATACTGTCCCTATGAGCCATAACATCTACAACACAGAGGGGATTGTTTTAGGAAGTTTTGCTATTGGTGAGGCGGACAAATTTTTTCGGATTTTCACGAGAGAATTGGGATTGATAGAAGCGACAGCACAGGGCATTAGAAAAACAGAATCAAAAAATCGTTACGGTTTGCAAGATTTTTCTCTTCTTCACATTTCTTTGGTACGGGGGAGAGAAGTATGGAGAATTACAAGTGTCTCTACAATAAAAAATCTATTTTTTGATTTGGAAGAAAAAAAAGATGCCCGAGAATCTTTGATAAAAATAATTTTATTTATACAGAAATTGGTTCACGGAGAAGAAAAGAATGAAAAATTATTTGACCTTGTTTTGAATGCTTTTGAATTTTTGAAACGAAAAGAAATTAGCTCAACCTCTTTGAAAAGTTTTGAGACTATTTATTTTTTAAAAATATTGGATAACTTGGGATATTTTGATAAAAATATTCAGGAGGAAAAATTTAAAGATTTTTTGAGTTGCGATGTAACTGATGATTTAATCAATAAGATGTCTTTTGTTGAAAAAGATGCACAAAGAGAAATAGACGAGGCTTTGAGAGAAACACATTTGTAAACGAGAAAATAAGGGTTAAGGGGTAAGATATAAGGAGTGAGTAGAAAAAATAAGAAATAAAAAAAGCGGTACATGGTACCGCTGAAAGAACGAGGCGTTCGCTTCCTGTTCCTGGTATGGATATACTGCTTGAACGGTAGGGTGAAGTTGATCGGAAGCGAACGCTAATTTAATAATATATGAAAGTAGATTCTTGTCAATAAAAATTAGTTTCACTTGTATTACTAGCTAATTTTAAATTATTTCAAATTTGGTATAATTATCTTTATGTTTGAAGATAAAAATTATAGTAAGTTGGAGGGGTTAAAAAAAGGACTCTATTCTGCAAAAAATGTCTTTGTGAAAAAAGATGTTTCAGGACTGCACTCAAAAAATTATGATGTAAAAACCGATTGGGAAAAGGAAGCTCCTGTCATCGATGATAATTTCAACAACAATCAAATGCCAATAAAAAATAAATCAAAAAAAGAAAAAAACTTTGTTGAAAAGTTTTTGATATTTTCCTCTGTTCTGTTTTTTGTTGCGGCAATTCTTGTTTTGTTTACAATTTTTGGAGGAATAAATAATATATCAACATCCAATGTAGATATCTCTGTTATCGGACCTGCCACTATAGAAAGTGGTGGAGAATTATCTTTGCAAATTAGTATAGAAAATAAAAACTCTACTGATCTAGAATTGGTGGATTTGGTTGTTAAATATCCGAAAGGGACTCGCTCTGTTTCTGGAGAAAGTATGGAAAAATTCACTGAACCACTGGGTACGATTCGTTCGGGAAAAGAAGTAAAAAAAGAAGTAAAAGCAGTTTTGTATGGTGAAGAAAATAGTGAACAACAAATTGTGGTGAGTCTAGAATACAGAATTGCAGACTCAAATGCCATTTTTTTTAAAGAAAGAAGTTTTGATTTAAAAATTAGCTCTTCACCTGTTAATTTGGTGATCAGTCCGATAGAAGAATCTATCTCAGGACAAGAGGTAAACTTTTCCGTAAGCGTGATTTCAAACACGAAGGGAGATGTAAATGATCTATTACTGACAGCCGAGTATCCTTTTGGGTTTGAGTTTATTAGTTCCGATCCAAAACCAGATTTTAGTGATAATGCTTGGAAAATAGATGGTGAAAAACAGGTTATAAATATCAAGGGTATTATAACAGGACAAGAAGGTGACGAGAGAGTATTTAAATTTACTTGTGGAACTCCCGATGATAACAATGAGAAAAAAATCAGTGCAATTTTTGCTATTGCTGAAAAATCTTTGGAAGTGAAAAGACCATTCTTGGGTATTGATTTGGCAATAAATGGGGATAGCCGTGCTGAATATATTTTGGCTCCGAACAAACCTATCAGAGTGGATGTTACTTGGAAAAATAATTCTCCTGAAAAAATTCTCGATGCCGAAATCTCTGTTAAATTGAAAGGAACAATCATAAACAAAACTAGTATCAATGTTGAAAAAGGATTTTATCGTTCAACCGACAATACTATTGTTTGGGATAAAAGAACAAATGCTGATTTAGCAGAAGTAGTTTTGGGTGACAGTGGAAGATTTAGTTTCTATTTTGAGCCAGTAGGAATTAGCACGAGAGGGTCTTTTGTTAATCCAGAAATTTCAATGGAGGTAAGTGCAAAAGGAAACAGAGTTTTTGAGAATGCTACTCCCGAAGAAGTGATATCTACAATGACTAGAACAATAAAAATATCTTCTGACCTAGCAGTTACTCCTAGGGCAACATATTATTCAGGTCCTTTTACCAATTCGGGTTCATTGCCTCCTCAGGTAGAAAAAGAAACGAGCTATACAATCACATGGACAGTCACAAACACAATGAATGATATTTCGGGAGTGAGGGTGATATCATCTTTGCCTCCGTATGTGAGATGGTTAGGAGTTGTTTCTCCATCATCAGAAAAAATTTCTTACAATCCTGTTGGTGGAGAAATATCTTGGAATGTTGGTGATGTTGATTCTGGGACAGGAATAAATATTCCTTCAAAAGAAATTTCTTTTCAAGTAATGTTACTTCCGAGTGTTAGTCAAATAGGACAAACTCCAGATTTAACTACCGAAGTTGTTGTAACCGGAAAGGATATGTTTACAAACGCTTCTTTGAGAGAAGTGTTTAGAAGTGTAAACACAAGACTGAGCACAGATCCAGGTTTTAACGCATCAAAGGCCAATGTGGTAGAATAGATTGATTTTTCAAAAAGTTTAGTAAAATGATCGCTATAAAATAAAAAAATGGAAAAAGAAACAGAGCAAAATAAAATGGATAAAATAATTTCTCTCGCAAAGAGAAGAGGGTTTGTGTATCAAGGATCAGAGATTTACGGCGGTTTGGGAGGAACTTATTCATACGGCCCATTAGGTGTTGAATTGAAAAACAATATTAAACAACTTTGGTGGAAAAAATTTGTTCAAGATCGAACCGATGTCGTTGGAATTGATGGCCCTATTTTGCTTCACCCAAAATTGTGGGAAGCCTCAGGACACAAAGCTGGATTTGGAGACGCAATGGTTGATTGTAAAGAATGTAAAAAAAGATTTAGAGCAGATCACTTGGTGGAAGAAGCTATTGGTATTGATATGGAAGGGGAGAACGAAAAGATGAACCAAGCTATTCAAGAAAATAAAATAAAATGTCCCGCTTGCGGAAAATTTAACTGGACCGATGTTCGCGATTTCAATATGATGTTCAAGACAGAAATGAATGGAGTAGAAGAATCTGTTTTTTTGAGACCAGAAACTGCGGGAGCAATTTTTATTGAATTTAAAAATATTATTGATTCAACAAGAAAGAAAATTCCTTTTGGTATTGCCCAAATCGGAAAGGCTTTTAGAAATGAAATAGTAGCAGGCAATTTTATTTTCAGACTTCGTGAATTTGAACAAATGGAAATAGAATATTTGATTCACCCAAATATGGATTGGGAGCCTTTGTTTGAAGAATGGATAAAATTGCAAGAAGATTTTGCTTTGGAATTGGGTGCTAAACGAGAAGACTTGAGAAGAAGAGAACACTCGAAAGAAAAGCTTTCTCATTATTCAAAAAAGACAGTGGATATAGAATACAATTTTCCGTTTGGAGGTTTTAAAGAGCTTTTTGGATTGGCACACAGAGGTGATTTTGATTTAACTCAACACAGCAAATATTCAAACGAAAAGTTGGAATATTTTGATCAAGATAGCGGAGAGAGATTCACTCCTCATATTATAGAGCCAACATTTGGTGTTGAGAGAAGTTTACTAATGACACTTATTTCTGCGTACAACGAAGAAGAAGTAGAGGGGGAAATGCGAGTAGTTTTGAAATTACCTAAAAAAATCGCTCCTGTTAAAGTAGCTATTTTGCCTCTTTCTAAAAAAGAAGAACTGACAAAACCAACAATGGAATTGTTTAATAGTTTGAAAAATTCTTTTGTTTGTCAGTATGACGAAACGCAATCAATTGGAAAGAGATACAGAAGACAAGACGAGATTGGTACACCATTTTGCATTACATTTGATTTTGATTCTTTGAATGATTTGTCAGTGACTGTTCGTGATAGAGATACGATGAAACAAGACAGAGTAAAGATTGAAGAAGTTGAAAGTTATCTAAAAGAAAAATTGAAGTAAAAATAAAAAAATCTGTTGCCGTCCGGCAACAGATTTTTGTTTTTAAGATAATTTTTTCATAATCTCGCGGAATTTTTTCAGATTGCTCTGAAGACGAGAAATTTTAAAATGTTTTCCATCGGTATTTACCAAGAAGGTTGTGATAAAATGCCCACCCCTTGTTGGTTCGGGAGGATCGTTGGAAGAAAAAATTTCTGGGATTTCATCACGAATTCTTTTTAAGCACTCGTTACAGACACAAATTAATCCTTCTTTTGCATAGAAAGCAATTTCTTCATGAATTCCGTGGATGAAGCGAATATGATCTTTTGAAACGCCAAAAATGAAACTGTTTTTTTCGCCGTTCGGTAGTCTTCCTCCAACAATCGTTTTGCAAAATTTGCATTGCAATTGTTCTGGTCCTACGCCGATACTTTTTGCCATGTCCGTTAAAACATTGGCTTTTACATCTAGAAATTTCATTTTTCTCACCTTTAACAGAAGATTATTTATCAAATTTCTTCAATTTCTGGATTTACTATATAATATGTTGATATAAAAAACAATCAAAACACTTGTCCCGTTAGAGATGGCGGACGCGGGGCAATATATTTAACAAAAAAATTATAAAATATTTAAATTATAGTAACGATTACTTTTTAGGGACTTGTCCCGTTAGAAGTAGTCTCGCTACTTCTAACGGGATGAAATATAAAAAAAAGATTTTAAAAAACGGATTAAGGATAATCACTGTCCCTATGAAAGATAATAATACTGTCACGGCTTTGGTGTTGGTAGAAGCAGGTTCTAAATATGAGGAAAAAAATAATAACGGTATTTCACATTTTTTAGAACATGTTTGTTTTAAGGGAACAAAAAACCGTCCCAATCCAGGAGATATTTCCAGAGAACTTGATGGTTTGGGAGCAGAAACAAACGCTTTCACATCGCACGAATTTACAGGTTATTATGCAAAGGCTCATTCAAAACATACTCATAAATTGATTGAAATAATTTCTGATTTGTATTTAAACCCTGTTTTCAATGAAAATGAAATAAACAAAGAAAAAGGTGTGATTATTGAAGAGATGAATATGTATGAAGATTTGCCGATGAGAAAAGTGCATGATGTTTTGATGAATTTGTTGTACGGAGATCAACCTGCTGGGATGACCATTGGAGGCGATCCAAATTTTGTCAAAATAGCTCTTCCTAAAGATTTTATTGAATATAGGCATAAACATTATGTTGCCTCTGCGACAACAGTTGTTGTGGCGGGGAATATAAACGAAAGTGCTGTTATAAAAGATATTGAAAAAAGATTTGAGAATATTTCGGAGTCTAAAAAATATAAAAAATTAAAGGTAAAAGAATCTCAAAAAGATTCACAAATTGCTATCAAACATAAAAAACTTGATCAAACTCACTTGGTTTTGGCAGTGAGAGCTTTTGATACATTCAAAAAAGAGAGTGCTGTCGTTTCTGTTATCGCTGGTTTGTTGGGTAGTGGCATGAGTTCGCGTCTTTTTACAAAATTACGAGAAGAAATGGGTGTTTGTTATTATGTTCGCTCAGGTAACAACACTTTTACCGATCACGGTTATTTGGACGTATCTGTGGGATCGGATAATAAAAGAGCAAAAGAAGTAATAACCGCTATTTTGGAAGAATTTAAAAAATTGAAGACAGAAATAGTTTCTGAAAAAGAATTGAAAAAAACAAAAGAATATCTTATTGGAGGGATGACGCTATCTTTGGAATCGTCTGATTCATTCGCAGAGTTTTATGGAATTCAGGATATTTTAAAAGAGACCATTGAAAGTCCAAAAGAGAAAGCGGACAGAATTAAAAAAGTGACAGCAGGAGATATAAAGAAAACTGCAAACAAAATTTTTACCAATGCCAATTTAAATCTTGCCATCGTTGGTGGAGTGGATGAAAAACAAAAACAAGAATTATTAAAACTATTAAAGCTGTAACTTTTTGTGAGCTATTGACTTATTGTGCTTGCACACTGTACCATTAATTACAGGATTTTTGACAAAAACTTTTTCGCGGGAGGTTCTTATGGAACAGGAGAGCTTGCGTAAGTTTTTTTGCGGGTTTATTGCGTTTTTTTTCATCTGTGCGATGATTTTTGGGCAAATTTGGAAGAAGAATTATGATGAAAGATATAATAATCAAGTAAGCAAGATTGAAAAAAATATGTAATTAAAAAGCCGAGGGTTACCCCTCGGCTTTTTAAATAAAATAGTTAAGCTTTTTTACAACCAAAAATCATATAAATAGCGGAAATACCCACTACTAGATATACGATCGCTTCAACCGTTGGCCATGATCCAAATAGCATGTATACAAGATTTAGGTTTGTATCCATAAGCATTCCTAGACCAACCAAACCCCAATTTAGACCACCGACAATTGTTAACCAAAAAGCTATTTTACCCCATATTGTTGAGCACATAGTTTTTATTTAAATTATTTTTAACAGTTTTTAACAGATCGACCTTTTACTTAATTTTATCATTGTCATATTTTTTTAATAGGAGAGTGTTGATAAGTTTTACGAGTATTTTTAATTTTTTATGACGATACCTTGGGTGAAGGGGCTTGCCCCAGCTTGTTTAGGCTTATATACTAATGGTATGGATTCAAATTCAAATATCAATATAACAATTACTTCGGGAACAATCATCAGGTCTATTTTGTTCGTTTTGCTTGTTTGGTTATTATGGTTTTTGCAAGGCATCGTTTTGGTGATTTTGACAGCAGTTGTAATTGCATCTTCAATTGAACCTCTGGCAAGATGGCTCGTTAAATACAAGATTCCGAGAGTTTTGGCGGTTATTCTAATTTATGTTTCTTTTGCAGGAATTGTTGTTGGAACATTTTTTGCTTTTGTTCCTCTTTTGTTAGATGATGCAGCAGGGCTCATTTCTTCATTGCCAGCATATTTTGACTCGATAACTCTTTGGGGCCCTGTGGCCGATTTTAGTGCCGATTTTTCTTTGAAAAGTTTATTAACAGAATTTAGATCCAGTATTACTGGCGCAACAGGAAGTTTGTTTCAAACATTGAGCGTTATTTTCGGAGGTGCTTTAAACTTTGTCTTGATTATTGTGCTGTCTTTTTATTTGTCTGTTCAAGAGACTGGAATTCGAGATTTTCTAAAAGTAGTCACTCCTTTAAAACAAGAAAAATATGTTATTGATCTTTGGAGACGAACACAGGAAAAAATAGGTCTCTGGATGCAGGGACAATTGTTGTTAGGGATAATTATTGGTATTTTAGTTTATTTGGGATTGACGATTCTTGGTGTTAAATATGCTTTCTTTTTAGCAATACTGGCTGCTGTCGCAGAATTGATTCCTTTGTTCGGTCCTGTGGTTGCTTCTTTGCCTGCTATTGTGATTGGTTTTGCGGATGGTGGAGCTACTATGGGGTTATTTGTTATAGGTCTTTATATAATTATTCAACAATTTGAGAATCATTTAATTTATCCTTTAGTTGTTAAAAAGGTTGTCGGGGTGCCTCCGCTTTTGGTTATTTTGGCTTTGATTATTGGTGCAAAACTAGCTGGATTTTTGGGACTAATTTTATCAGTTCCGATTGCGGCCGCTCTTATGGAGTTTGTTCACGATATTGAAAATGATAGAAGAAGTCAGTTAAAAAATCCCCATCAAAATGATTAAGAATTGACTTGTCGTTCAAAAATCTCAATTCGGTATAATTTTTTAATTGGTTTTCAAAAATAAAATGTTTAATAAAAAAATAGAAAAATTTTATGTGACAACAGCGATTGATTACGCTAATGCGGGTCCTCATTTAGGACACGCCTTAGAAAAAATCCAAGCTGATGTTGTCGCTCGCTATCAAAGACTCTTGGATAAAGATGTTTATTTTTTAACGGGAACCGATGAACATGGAATAAAGATTTTGCGAACAGCTGAAAGAGAACATAAAAATGTAACTGATTTCGTTAATGAAAACTCTGATAAGTTTAGAAAATTGCTAACATCCTTAAACATTTCCAATGATTATTTTGTTAGAACATCAGACAAAAAGGTGCACTGGCCAGGGGCACAATTTTTGTGGAAAAAAATTTTTGAAGCAGGTGATCTATACAAAGCAAATTATAAGGGCTTTTATTGTGTTGGTTGTGAAGCTTTCCTTACAGAAAAAGATTTGGTTGATAGGAAATGTCCGTACCACGACAAAGAACCTGAATTGATTATGGAAGAAAATTATTTTTTTAAAATTTCAAAATATATAGATGAGATTAGAAAAAAAATAAAATCAGACGAATTAGAAATTTATCCTAGATCAAGAAAAAATGAAATTTTGGCAATGATTGATAGGGGGGTAGAAGATATTAGTTTTTCTCGCCCAAAAGACAAACTGAGTTGGGGAATAGATATACCGAACGATGATACTCAGGTGATGTATGTTTGGTGTGATGCGCTTTCAAATTATATTTCAGCACTTGGTTTTGGAACAGATGAGGATGAAGATTATAAAAAGTTTTGGCCGGCAGATTTACATATTGTTGGGAAAGACATCTTGAGATTTCATGCAATTATTTGGCCTGCGATGCTTTTGTCTGCGGGACTGTCACTGCCTAAGAAGATTTTTGTTCACGGGTTTTTAAATTCTGGTGGAAAGAAGATGTCAAAATCTTTGGGTAATGTCATTACTCCAGAAGAAATAATAGAAGAATACGGGGCAGAAGCTCTTCGTTATTATTTGCTTCGCGAAGTAACTTCTTATGAAGACGGGGATATTACAAAAGAAAAATTTAAAACTGCTTATAATGCAAATCTTGCGAACGGTTTAGGTAATCTCACAAGTAGGATAATGAAAATGGCGGAAAACAATTTGGATAAACCTGTAGATATAGAAAGGGAAGTCTCACCTTCTGATTTTTTGGATAATTTAGAGTTCCATAAATTTATGGATTATGTTTGGGAACAAATATCTGAAACAGACCTTTACATTCAAGAGACAGAGCCGTTTAAACTTATAAAAATTAACCCCGCTCAGGCAAAAGATGTTATTCGTGATCTAGTTCAAAAATTAAATTCTATCGCTGTGTTGTTGGAACCTGTAATGCCGGAAAGTGCTCAAAAAATTCAAAACGCTATAAAAGAAAACAGGATGCCGTCCGAACCTTTATTTTTGAGAAAATAAAGGTGTTAATAACCTGTTTATTCATTTTTGAATAAGTGCTATTCTAAATATTAGGACACTCTTTATTAAGAAATCTACTTTTTATAAAAAAATGAATAAAATTAATTACGGAATGATCCTTGTGATTATTGTTGCTTTTCTCTTTGTAGTCACATCTGATTTTTCAAATAAAACAAATAAAAACGAACAACTTGCTCTCGCTGCACCCGTTTCTGGTGGAGAAACTGTCTCTGTTATACGACCAAGTTGTAGTGGTTATGAGCCTGGCACTTGTTTTACATCTCTTGCTAGTTGGGAAAGTAACTTTGGAGGAATAGATTTTGGTACTTGTACTAGTGGTGATTTGGTGTGTGCTAATACAAGCGCCGTAGCAAAGATAGAAGGAAGCTGGACCACTGCTGACAATGCCATAATAATTAGTGGCTGGACAACATCTTCCTCAAATTATATCAAGATCTATACAGCATCAGATGCAAGGCATAGCGGAGTTTGGAGCAATAGTAAATATAGGATTTCTTCTACTGCCTCATCTATTGATGTGAGAGAGAAGAATGTGATTATTGATGGTTTGCAGTTGGTTTTGACAGGTTCTAATGGTTGGAAAAATGGCGTACGCTATGAGCCTGAAGAGAGCCTTATTTCTGGAGGAACACACATTGTTTCAAATTGTATTATAAAATCTACAAACACATCTACTTCGGGAATTAGTGGTATTAATGCAAGCAATTGGGATTCAGAAAGTTCGGTGAGTTTTTATAACAATATTGTTTATGGGTTTTCTAATTATGGTATTTATTTAAAATTGCTTAATTCTTCTAATGCTTTTATTTATAACAATACTGTTTATGGAATAAACGGCAACGGAATAGAGGTGGGTAATAATTTTGCTTTGTTAAAAAATAATATTGTTCAAAATTCTTTGAAAAGTTATGTGGGCACAGCAAAAACAGGCTCTTCAAACAATATTTCTTCCGACGCTACAGCTCCTGGTTCTAATTCAAAAATAAATCAGACAGTGTCTTTTGTTTCGACAAGTGCGGGAAGTGAAGACTTCCACCTTTCTTCTTCTGACACCTCAGCAAGAGACGCTGGCATAAGTTTGAGCGGAGATAGCGGACTGTCTTTTTCAACGGATATAGATGGATCAGCAAGAAGTGGTGCTTGGGATATTGGAGCCGATGAACAAAGCGGTTCTGCTCTTCCTCCAGAACCTCCAACTTCCGACACAACCCCTCCAACAGTCACCAGTCCATCACCAAGTGGAACATTATCATCTGGGACAACATCGGTGACACTTTCGGTAACAACAAACGAAACATCTGTTTGTAAATATTCCACAATCGCCAACACTGCATATACATCAATGACAAACACAATGTCAACGAGCGGAAATACACACACAAAAATAATAAGTAGCTTAACAAATGGAACAACTTACAATTATTACGTAAAGTGTAGAGACACAGCAGGGAACACGACAGCTTCTGATACTACAATTAGTTTTGGTGTGGCGAGTGTTGTTACACCACCCTCAAGCTCATCTTTTAAACCAGTGGCAAGATTTGATGTCGTTCCATATCAAAGAATCGAATATGGCAATTCATTTAAAATAGGAGTAGTGGCTTTTTCCAAGCCGGGAATTCAAAGAGTTGAATTTAGTGCCACCGGTCAGGGCTATTCCGGTGGAACAAAAACTGTCACTTCAATGTCTCTCAATAGTACTAGCGGAGTATGGGAATATTGGACGACATTTTCTGCCAGTGAATTTACAGGCAATGGGGCTATCACTATTACCGCCTTGGTTAGAGATAATCAAGGGAATACTCGAAATCTTACCCTTCCGATGTTTGCATATGGTGCAAGTGCTTTTACGCCTGTTAAGATTTGGATAGACAACACTGTGGGAAATGATAGCACTTGTGCAATTAATAAAGAGACGACTCCATGTAAAACTCTTTCTTCGGCAGTAACAAAAGTTAAGACCGCAAACGGCGGAGTGTGTGATGGAGCTGTTTTCTATTATCAAGAAGGAACTTATTCCAACTCAGCTTCTGTCACCGTCACAACTTCAGCTCAGTGGGCGACTATAACAAAAGATCCAGATGCCGATAAAAACAAAGTGATCCTTAACGGAGCTCCAAGTAGCGGAAGAATTTATGGTGGTTATGTTAAGTTCGATTCTGTTACGATGAAAAGTTTAGGAGCTTCTTCATATGTAGCTGATCCGGATCGTATTTGGACTAACAATTCTAGAAAGATTGGATCTGGTCGTTGGAATTCCAATTCAAATCCTATACAAATCAGTGATCCAGATAACCATTGGAGCACAAATGATTATACCTATGATGTAGATTTCGCTTATCAACGTGCCGCACTCGTAAGGGGGGCAACCATTGAAAAAGTGGGAAATGATACTTTTCAGAATACTCGAATGGTAGTTAACAGCACTATGAATGATTCTGATCACGGTACTAACTATGCTACACACAATGATGGTTATCAGGTATTTAATACAAATGAAGCGTCACCACCAGCAGACAATAGAATCATCTATAATTACAAAGCAACCAATATGCATTATCAGGGTATTTTCATGCGGTCCGATTTGGGGACTGCTACCAATAATGCTTTTGTTAATGTTGTAATGGAAATGCGTGATCCAGCAAATCTAAATGAAGCTAACAACTATCCTCACTCTGCATTCGCGGCATATCATAATTGGGACCACCTGATAATTTGGAACAGCTCATTCTTGTGGGGAAATTCTAGCATTTATACTTCTGGGCTTACAAATTCGTCTATTGTTGGAAATGTTTTCTTTTCTCTTGAAAATACAGAAACATCAGCTGGAAATCCAGTTGTTCCATCGATGGCACCTGGAAACGCTGGCAACAATGAAGTAATTCACAATCACTTTGAGTGGGTGTACGGAGTATCTCCATCTTGTTCTTATCTTGGAAGGTCTTCCGACACTCTTTATAATCCTGATAAAATTTGCCCAAGGTATTATGCAAAACGTCCTGATTCTGATGCGGGGGTATCTTCTACCGTAGGCGGAGGCACAATTAACCTAGACAATCAATCCGCGTCCTTTCTTCGTCCGGTCGGCAGTATTTTGATTGGCAGATTCACATCTCGCGTTCCAGTCGATGTTAATAATGTAATCAGAGGTGCCTTGTCTGATGTGGGGGCTGTTGAACAAAGCGGTTCTTCTCTTCCTCCAGAGCCTCCAGCTTCCGACACAATCCCTCCAACAGTCACCAGTCCATCACCAAGTGGAACATTATCATCTGGAACAACATCGGTAACACTTTCAGTAACAACAAACGAAACATCTGTTTGTAAATATTCCACAACCGCCAACACTGCATATACATCAATGACAAACACAATGTCAGCGAGCGGAAATACACACACAAAAACAATAAGTAGCTTAACAAACGGGACAACTTACAATTATTACGTAAAGTGTAGAGACACAGCAGGGAACACGACAGCTTCTGATACTACAATTAATTTCAATGTAGGAACTTCGAGCTCGCTTCCTGATACACAAGCTCCGACTGGTGGAACTATTTTAATTAACAATGGTTCTGACACAACCAATTCAGTAGATGTTATTTTGACACTAAGTGCGAATGACAATGTTGGAGTAACTCAGATGAGATTTTCAAATAACAATTTGATATATTCAGAATGGGAGAATTACAGCACAACTAAAAATTGGATTTTGCCTTCTGGAGACGGAACAAAAACTATTTATGTTAAATACAGAGATTCCGCAGGAAACACTTCCTCTTCTGCGAGCGATTCAATTACTTACACAACTTCTACTACACCACCTGTTAGTGGAGGAGGAGGTGGAAGCGGCGGAGGTGGAGGTAGTACCGGTGGAAGTAGCGGCGGAGGTGGAAGTATCAGTTATCCCGGTCAAACAAATCCTACAAATGTTCCTGCTCCTACAAATATAATTACAGTTTTCACTCAAAATCTTTCTTTTGGATCAGAGAATGATATGGTAAGAAAATTGCAAGAATTTTTGGCAAGAGACAGAACAATCTATCCTGAAGGAATTATCAGTGGTTTTTATGGAAACATGACGCTTAAAGCGATACAAAGATTCCAATCAAAATACAATATCGTTACTTCGGGAACTCCAGAAACTACTGGTTATGGAAGTGTTGGACCAAAGACAAGAATAAAATTGAATGAAATATATGGTGGTTCTCCAATAACAGCCGCATCAAATATTGCCAGATTAACCTTTGAACAAATTAATGCCATTGTTAACTTGCTAATTTCTTTCGGAGCAGACAATGCTGTTGTGGAAAATGTAAGAAACATTTTGAATCGGTGATAGGGGGTGCTATTATTGTTTTTATGTATCCAAAATATTTTGATATTCATTCACATTTAGATTTTCCAAAGTTTGATGATGATAGAGAAGAAGTAATTTCTCGTATGCGAGAGAATGAAGTTTTTACTATTTCTGTTGGAACCGATTTAGAAAATTCTAAAAAAGTGGTTGAGATTGCTGAAAAAAATGAAAATGTTTTTGCTATTATTGGTTTACACCCAAACGATAATCATTTGGAAGGTTTTGAAGAAGAAGATTACACCGAATTGGCAAAGAGCAAAAAAGTGGTCGGAGTAGGAGAATGTGGTTTGGATTTTTTTCGTTTAAATAATGAAAACAGAGATGTGGAAAAGATAAGACAAATAAGTATTTTTAATAAACAAATTGATTTTGCCGTTAAGCATGATTTGCCGTTGATGATACATATAAGAGAAGCGCACGAAGAAACGCTAAAAATTTTGCAAGAAAAAAAGAAACATTATGGAGATAGATTGAGAGGGAATATTCATTTTTTTTCGGGCGGTGTTGATTTGGCAAAAAAATATATTGATCTGGGGTTTACAATCTCTTTTACGGGAGTAGTCACTTTTACTAGTGATTATGACGAGGTGATTAGACAAATGCCTTTGGATAAAATCATGTCCGAGACAGACGCTCCTTTTGTTGCGCCAGTACCATTTAGGGGGCAGAGATGCGAACCTGCTTATGTAAAAGAGGTGGTAAAGCGGATCGCCGAGATAAAAAATCTCGATTTTGAGGAGGTAAGAACAAAAATGGTTGAAAATGCCCTGAGAGAGTTTAAAATAACCCTTTAATATTGCATTAGAGTGAGACATGTGTTAATCTAGTAGCCATGACAAACGCAGATAAACTATCAAAAAATGAAGGAAACAAGGTCTACGAGATAGGCTTTCTTTTGTTGCCTAACATAGAAGAGACAAAAGTTTCTGGAGAAGTTGTAAAAATTAAAGACATTATTGAGAAAAAAGGTGGATCTTTTATTTCAGAAGGAACAACCGAAATGAGAAATTTGGCTTATCAAATGTCAAAATCATTGAATGGAAAGAAACAAAAGTTTAACAATGCTTATTCTGGTTGGGTAAAGTTTGAAGCAAACGCCAGCGTGATAAACGATGTAAAGAAAGAAATTGACGGATTGGAAAAAGTTTTGAGATATTTGATCATTATTACAACAAGAGAAAATGTTGCAATCCCTCCTATAAAAACAGGAAAATTCTCTTTTAACGAAGAAGAAAAGACAGTTGTTGAGCCTGTAGTAGAAGAAAAACCGGTTTCTGAGGAACTTGATGAAACAATTGACGAATTGGTAATAGAATAGAATTTACAAAATAAGTTTTTTACTATAGACTAAAAACTATAAACTAAAAACTATAAAAATTATGTATTTAAACAAAGTCATCATAATTGGAAATTTAACAAGAGACCCTGAATTGAAGTCTCTTCCATCTGGAATACAGGTAGCCAATATTGGAGTTGCTACAAACAGAGTTTGGAAAGACAAAGATGGAAACAAGCAAGAAAATACAGAATTTCACAATGTGGTGATCTTTGGAAGACAGGCAGAAACAACATCGCAATATTTGAAAAAAGGAAGCAGTGTCTTGATTGAAGGAAGATTGCAGACGAGAAGTTGGGAAGATAAAGAGACAGGAAAAAAATTGTATAGAACCGAGGTAATCGCCGAAGCCGTACAATTTGGACCAAGAAAAGATGGATCAGTAGGGGGAGGAAATACACAACAAACCCAACAACAAGCACCAGCTAAAGAGATAGAAACGATTGAATATCCAGAGGAAGAAATTAACCCCGAAGATATTCCATTCTAATTTTCTTTAGAAAATTAGAACAAGTAGAAAGTTCGTAAAGTTCATAAAGTTACAAGTATTGAATTTTATGATTTATCAGTTATGATGAAACTTTATAAACTTTTAACTTTATAAACTTTTAAACTTAATTTTTATGAAACAATGTCATTTTTCAAAAAATAATATAAATTATATAGACTACAAAGAAGTAGATTCTTTGAGAAAGTTTATTAACCCTCACGGAAGAATGGTTGCAAGAAAGAGATCAGGTCTTTGTGCAAAACATCAAAAGCAACTAACAGAGGCAATCAAGAGAGCAAGATTTATGGGGTTTTTGCCTTTCGTAATAAGATAATTTAATTTAAAAAACCGAGCACTTGCTCGGTTTTTTAAATTTGCTTAATCATACCAGTTTTGATATAACTAATTCAGAAAATTGAACTTGAAAAAGCCAAATAAATAAAGAGGTATTCAATGACAAATGAGAACAAAAGCCTTTGCTGGGTTGATGGGGATGCTTGTCCTTATCATAGTGGCTTGTCTTGTTTAAAAAATTCTCCGATAAATTCTTGTTCGCACTGTGTCAGATACGAACAAAATAAGGAACTAATTATTGACCTAATAGGAGATAGCATTGATTCCGTATTTGTAAGCGATGAGGACATTGGTGTAATATGCTCTCTTCTTAGGATTTTGAGAAAGCACGAGGAATATTTGTCACAAGACAGCGCTGAATCTCTTAAAAGAATCTTAAAACATTACGAATGAGGTGTATATGAATAATACTTGCTGGGTTGATAATAAGGTTTGTCACGAGTCGGACAGAATGATCCTTGGGGTTTTGAACTCTGGGGTCTGTAAAGATTGCTCAAGGATTATCGGACGAAAAGGCGAGATAGAAGATTTCTTTTTTGAGGTTATTGGCGAGAAAAAAGACGATTGGGTGGACGAGGAAAGTATTTTGAGTAGTTTGGCACAGGCTAATGTTTTAGAAAATGCTTGTTTCATTTATAATTTACTGGAAGACCTTCAGAAACTTCTTAAAAAACATTTGGAGAATTTTGTCGAGAAAGTTAAGTCGTCTAACAATCTTCTTGAAATCAGAACCGTTGTTGAAGTAAATAGGGAACTGATTTTGGTTTCCAGTAGTCAGGACACATGGGAGGAGATTCTTCAGATACTGGATTCAGAAGATAGTGACCTAAAAATCTACAAGGATTTATTGGTAAGGTTGGATGAACTATTCTATAGCAATCATTTTGAAAATTCATCGACTTTCGCAGAATTAATATCCCTTTTCCGAGAAATTGACCAGTCACAACTGATACGTAAAACAAAGACCCGTGTCTTTTTTTAACATCAAAAACCCGAGCACTCGCTCGGGTTTTTATAATTCAAAAATAACCAAACTATACTAAAACACTGACGGCCGTCAGAATTTTAGTATAGTTTATTTGCTTTTATTTTTGATATATTGTAACTTTATAGGTAGATATTTTTTCTTAATCATCTTTAGAATAGGAGAACCTGAAATGTCAGAATCGAAATATTCGGCGGAATGGCCGGAGAGATGGCGTCAATCAAAAGAGAAGTGGGAAGGGGTTGTTAGACGAGTTAAAAATAAGCAACGTTTTGATGTTGATTCCATTGGATGGTATGATCTTCTTGTTGTTGCAGAATGTGGTTATTGTGAGGAATTTGTTGATAATCCCGAATCCCATGTTTCTCCTTGCCGACATTGCTCTCTTTTTAATGATAATTATTGTTCTTGCTATCAATATTCTAATGTTTTCTGGGATTTTGTCGGAAAAATGCGAAGAAAAGATTTTTGTGATGCGCAGGAGCTCGCCCAAAAAATGCTTGATCGGATTATGCAGGATGATCCGGAGAAAGCGATTGCTGATGTGGGCAAGAAAATCGAGGCGTGAATATACAGGACGGAATTTGCCGTAAGGCAAATTCCGTCCTTTTGTTTTTTAAATTTTATAATTTATTTACAAATTAGACCTGCCTGCCGTGTCGTTGCTCTTCTTTCAGAAAAGAGGCAGGAATTAGGATTTAGAAATTGGAGTGTCTAAGACAAAAAACATCGAGCAGTTGCTCGATGTTTTTTTGTTTTAGACACGACCGGTGTATTCGCCCTTTTCTGTATTTATTTCTATAATATCTCCTTCTTTTACGAAAATAGGAACTCCGATTGTTGCCCCTGTTTCTAACACAACAATTTTGTTTGCTCCTGTGGCTGTGTTTCCTTTAACTGCAGGAGGAGCTTCTTTTACTAAAAGTTGCACCTTGATAGGCAATGTTATTCCAATGGTTTTGTCTCCAAAAAGTTGAGCTTCAACAAGAGAGTTTTGCTTCATAAACTGTGATCCTGTTATTATTTCTTCTGGCAGACTAAATCGTTTACTTGGATCTTTTTCTTCACAAAACCAAAATTCTCCACGATTAGTAAAGAGATATTTTATCTTTTTTCTTTCGATGTTAGCTTCGTCAGCTTTTTCTGATTGGTGAAAAGATTTTTCTGTAACTTTTCCAGTAATCAAATTCTTTAATTTTGTCTGGTTAACAGGTTTTCTTTGTTGCTTTCTAAATACATGAGAAGAAAGCACCTCATAAGGCTCTCCGTCTACTACAATGTATTTTCTTTCTTTAATTTCGTTGTAATCTAACATAAATTTAAATTCTAATCCTTTAATAGGGGATAGCTTACATATTTTCTGTGAATAATTCAAGTGTTAGGGCTACGAGCTATTATTTATAAGCTCATCGTTTCGTTTATTTTCGTTTTGTTTTTCTCTAGTTTTTTATTAAATCTTTAAATTTTTAAATCTTTAAATATAAAAATCTACGATTTTTTCAATTCCTCCTTAATTTTTTTGAATATTTCCGCAGAAACCTTTTTGTTTTCCTTCAAAAATGTTCTTGTGTTGTCATATCCAACCGCGAGCTTTTCTTCTTCATAGCTATAAGTAGCTCCTTTTTTTACAATGATTCCAAATTTTTCTCCAAGAGCAATCATTTCTCCTTCTTTTGAAATACCTTCGTCATACATCAAATCAAATTCGGCAACTCTGAATGGGGGAGCGACTTTGTTTTTTACTACCTTTACTCTCACTCTTCCGCCAATTACATCTTCACCTTTTTTAATTTGAGCGATTCTTCTCACATCCAATCTAACAGAAGTATAAAATTTTAATGCCTTTCCTCCGGGTGTTGTCTCTGGATTTCCAAACATAACCCCAATCTGCATTCTTATTTGGTTGATGAAGATAACCGTTGTTTTGCTTTTTGCAACAATCGCGGTAAGTTTTCGAAGTGCCTGAGACATCAGTCGGGCTTGTTTTCCCACATGGTGAGCCCCCATATCGCCCTCAATTTCGTCCTTTGGAGTAAGAGCAGCTACCGAGTCCACAACAACTATATCCACCTTTCCAGATCTAACCAAACTTTCTGTGATTTCAAGAGCCTGTTCACCATTGTCGGGCTGAGATACCAATAATTCTTTTATGTTTACACCGATTTTTTTTGCATATTCTGGGTCTAGAGCGTGTTCGGCATCAACAAAGGCACAGATACCTCCTTCTTTTTGAGCTTGGGCTACCGAATGAAGGGCAAGGGTGGTTTTCCCAGATGATTCTGGACCAAATATTTCAATTATTCTTCCTCGGGGGATTCCTCCAACACCTAGGGCGTGGTCAAGACTGATTGAGCCAGTAGAAATAGCACCTACATCTACTCTCGGTGCATCACCCAATTTTATTATAGCCCCCTCTCCAAATTTTGTTTGAATTTGAGCAATTGTATCTTCAATTCCCAAATTATCTTCTTTTTTTGTTGTTTTCTTTGCCATGTTTTTCAAAAGCTTATAGCTATATAGCTTATAGTTTATAGCAAGATTTTTTAAAACCTGGCTATCGGCTATTGGCTATCGGCTGTTGGCTTAATTTAATTTTTAATTAAACTTTATATTCTCTTTACTTGTAAAAAGTCCAATACTTTTACCTTACACCTTACTCCTTGTAAACCACTTCAATCTCTTTTTTTTCTATTCTTCCAAATTTGTCTTTTAATTCAAATTCAAAAACATTATATCCAAGAGATAAAATTATTTTTTCGTTGAACAAATTATTTTCATCAATAAAAATCTGTCGTCCGTTCAGTGTGATGTATGATGCATTTTTAATCGAACCTTTTATGTTTAAAGAGGGGATATTGAGAGTTCCTCCATCTGCAGGATATTCTATTTTCACCACAGGTCCTTTTATGATGGCTCTGGTTTGATAAAAACTGTAAAAAGCGATGCTGATGAAAACAACAAATACAATTATGTTTCTTGCTACTTTTGAACCAATTTTATTCATCTCATTTTTTACTTGGAAACCCGGTTTCCAAGTGATTTATTTGTTATCTCTATAATTCTCTGGAACCTTCTTCGGCGTCTTCTTCATTTAAATATCCGTTTGTTTGAGTATTTGTTGTGACAGAATTTTCTTCTTTGCCAATCAGTACTTCTCTTGGTTTTGATCCATCTGCAGGACCGATGACACCTCTTTCCTCCAACATGTCCATCAATCTCGCTGCTCGGGCATAACCAACACGCAATTTTCTTTGAATATAAGAAGTAGAAGCTTTTCCAATCTTGATTACTTCTTCTCGTGCGGATTCATACAGATCATCACTGTCGTCGCTGTTCAAATCTCCGTCCAAGATTCCCTCGAACAAAACATTTTTGTCAGTCCCTGCCACGCTGATATCGATTTCGTCAGGAATTTCGTCTTCATAGGCTCTTTTGAGGAATTTAACAACATCTTTTACCTCCGTTTCAGATATAAATGCTGCTTGAATACGACGAGGTTTTGACATATCGCCAGATAAATAAAGCATATCTCCGGCTCCTAACAATTTTTCTGCACCACTTTGGTCAAGAATTGTTCGTGAATCTACTTGTGAAGCTACTTGCAAGGCTACTCTGGTAGGGACATTGGCTTTGATCAAACCTGTAATAACATTTACCGACGGTCTTTGAGTAGAGAGAATAAGGTGGATACCCACGGCACGACTCATTTGTGCCAATCTAACAATTGCCGACTCTAATTCTCTTGGGTATGTCTGCATTATATCTGCCAATTCGTCTATGATGACTACTATATAAGGCATTGTTTCTGGCATTTCTGACTCATCAATCTCTTTTTTACTTTCCAATTTCTTTTTTGCGGGTTCTAAAATATTTTTGTGATATGACTGGATATCTCTTACTGACAATCCTTCCAATATTTCATAGCGTCTTTCCATTTCTTTGATTGCCCATTTTAAAGAAAGGATCGCTTTTTTGGGATCGGTAATAACTGGTGTTAATAGGTGAGGAATGTTTTTGTACAAAGTCAGCTCTACTCTTTTTGGGTCAATCATCAACAATCTCAAATCTTCTGGATTGTTTCTATATAATAGAGAAGTTATCAAGGTATGGATTGTTACAGACTTTCCAGAACCTGTTGATCCCGCAATTAGCATATGCGGAGCTTTTGCCAAGTTTGTAAAATGTGAATTCCCAGAAATGTCTTTTCCGAGGGCAATCGTTAGAGGATGTTCTGCATCTTGAAATTTTGGAGATTCAAACAATGTCGCAAGACCTACGGTTGTCTTTGTACTGTTTGGAATTTCAATTCCAACTAGTGCCTTTCCAGGGATAGGAGCTTCTATTCGGAGAGGGTGTGCAGCAAGAGCCAATGATAGATCATTTTGTAATGCGACAATTCTGGAAAGTTTTACTCCTTCGGCAGGTTTCAATGCATATCGTGTAACTGACGGCCCGATAGAAATCTCATCCATCTCAACGATGATTCCAAAATTTTGTAGGGCTCTTTTTATAATGTTTGCGTTTGCTTTGATATCTCCAACTCCGGGCTTGCCTTTGTCTTTTGACAAGATGCTCAAGGGTAGGGTAATTTGTTTTTTACTAAAGAATTTTTTCTTCTTTGTTTCTTCTATTTTTTCATCAAAATTTTCTTCTTCGCTTTTCTTTCCAAAACCGAGCATTCCTTTGAGAGATTTTTCAGCTGTATTTTTTGCGAGAGCTGGTTCCTCGGCCTCATCTTCTTCCTCCAAAATTTCTTCTACGGTTTCGTCCTCTTCGTCTTCTATATTTTCTTTTTTCTCTTTTTTCCAAAACATCAGAGATTTGAAATCGGGAGTAGTATCAAAAATTATTACGATAGAAACAACCAATAGGGTAGAGAGAATCAAGAGGCCTGCAAGGACGTCAAAAAGTTTTATCACAGGAGACGAAATTAAATTTCCGATCAAGCCCCCTTCGTTTTGTATCGCGATATCAATTATTCCGAGACCTGAGAGAATAAAAATTATAGAACCCAAAATTCTGACTGTCGTAAAATCTGTTTTAACTTCTTTTGCATAAGAAACACCCAAAATAAAAAATAAGGCAGGAAGAAGAAAATATCCGATACCTAACATGTATGTCATCCAATCAAACAAGGTGCTTCCCACCATTCCTCCTTTTTGGAAAGATGCTAATACAAAAAACAGAGCAAGAACAAAGAATGCTATTGATACCAGCCAGTGAATTGTTTCTGTTTTTAAGTTCAAGTTAATCTTTTTTTCTTCAAATATTTTTGAGTCTTTTTTTGAATTCTTCTGTGTTTTTTTCTTGGCCATATTTTAGTGTATAGAATTTAGGGTTTAGTATTTTTTATAGGTATATAAGGGTAAATTTTTGCTTCATAAAAATTTACCCTTATACAGCTGATTATATCATACAGAGCCTTTTATTTTCTCATTGAAACTGTTTATTATTTGGATTAAATAAAATTAGAAGAGTTGTTTGCTAAATCCTTATTTAAAGCCATAAAATATTCTTGTCTTTTATGTCTTTTACGCTATAATGGACAGTATAGAGAAATGTCTTTTACATCAAAAAGACATTTTAAAAAACTTATAAAAGACATTATGAATATCATAAAAGACATAGTTAAAAAGGACACTCAAAATCTTTCGGAAGAACAAGCTTTTTTGATACAAGGAAAGTTGGAGAAAATAATTATGGCTATCTATATGGTGACAGAATTCTTCCCAAAACAAGAACCTCTAAAATATAGTTTGAGAGAAAAGAGTGTGAGTTTTTTGTCCTTTATAATGTCCTTGAAAAACGACTCTTCGGAACACAAAAACGAAATACTCTCTCTTTCGTCCGAGATCAATTCTTTATTAAAATTATCTGCCTCTTTAAAACTTATTTCGGAAATGAATTATTCAATATTGATATCCGAATATGATAAATTTTTAAAGATGATAAAAATCTTTGATGAAGAAAAGAACACTCTGTCTAAAACTTTTTTTAAAGTGGAAATGTCTGAGAGTGATACAAGCAAAGAAGAAATTTATAAAGGACAGTATAAAGGACAAAAGGACAATGAAAAAATAAATGTCCTTTACAATGTCCTAGAAGAAAAAAAATCATTTGAAAGAAATAAAAAAGACATTGTTCATAAAAATAAAAAAGAGGATAAACAACCAAAGAAAATAAAATCTGACAGAAAAACTTTGATCGTAGAAATTGTAAAGGACAAAAAAGAAGTGACCATAAAGGACATCATTGATGTGATAAAAAATTGCAGTGAAAAAACAATTCAAAGAGAGCTTGTAGACTTGGTTAGCTCTGGTGTCCTTAAGAAAGAAGGGGAGAGAAGATGGAGTAAATATTCATTGAAGGCGTAAGGATTAAGGTGTAAGGAGTGAGTGAAGAGGGCGGAAAATTTGCTTCGCAAATTTTCCGCCCTCTTCGTTTTTGTGAAAACTTTTTAACTAAAAATCTTCCATGATTTTATTACAAAACTTTGCTTCAAAAACTCTTTATTTGTGTTGCTTTTTTCCTGAATAAAGGTATAATATTTTGCATATAGTTGTGTGTTTAAATTGTTGTTTGGGTATCTTTCGCACCCTTCGTACCAGTACCTTTTAGGGGTTTGAATTATTAAAAAATTTTAAAATTCAAACAAAATTTTTTAATGGTATGAAAGGTGTGGAAGTTATCCACAAAGATTTTCTTTGCAAGTTTGGCATACAATATTATAATTGAGGAGTGTAGGTATTTGTCTGCCTCGTTTTTGGTTTAACCAAGGACGATTTTCAGGAATAAAAAGCTCGTTGAAAACAAAATAAGGAGATACGAAATGGCAAGAAAAAAATGGTTAGAAATTCAGTCACGACTTTCATTCATTCGGTTTTAAATCTTTGGATTTTTCTTTTAATTAATAAAAAAAGAAAATGATTCGGAGTTTAAAAAATATAATTTATTTATTAAGGTAAGTACTTTCAGCTTGTCGAAGCCAGGGTCTACCGCAGAGTAATTTTTATTTTTTATTTCTAAAAACTAGAAACTAAAAACTAAAAACTTTCTGCGGTAGATCTTGAATAAAGTTCATACCAAAATTCCTTTAAATTTTATTAGTTCATTATTAGTTAATAAAAAAGGAATCATTATAAAATACATATGAGTAAAAATTCAAAGCTTATGAAAATTGCTTCAAAATTTCTTGGAGTAACATTAGCTCTTACAATGCTCGTAGGTGTAGTTGCACCAGTTGGTGCTGCTGGGTTGACTCAATCACAAATTGATTCAATCTTGGGCCTACTTTCATCATTCGGAGCTGATCAAGCTACAATAAACAATGTAAACGCTGCTCTTACAGGAGCACCTGTAACAGGAGGAACAACAGGTGGTTCAACAGCATGTAGTGCTTACACATTTACTAGAAACCTTACAGTAGGTAATACTGGAACAGACGTATTGGAACTTCAAAAAGTTCTTAACATGAGTGCAGATACTCAAGTTGCAGCTTCTGGAGTAGGTTCAGCTGGAAACGAATCAAGTTACTTTGGTTCATTGTCAAAATCAGCTGTTATCAAATTCCAAAACAAGTATGCTTCAGAGGTCTTGACACCAGTTGGTCTTACATCAGGAACAGGTTATGTTGGAGCTTCAACAAGAGCTAAGTTGAACACAATGTGTTCAGGTACAACACAACCTCCTGTAACACCACCAACAACAGGAACAGGAGTTACAGTTTCAAACACAACACAACCTTCAAACAGTTTGGCAGTTGAAAACGCAACAAGAGTTCCTTTCACAAAATTCACAGTTACAGCAGGAAATGACGGGGACGTTGTGATCAACACAGTTACAGTTGAAAGACAAGGTCTTTCAAACAACGCTGTTTTCGCAGGAGTTGTTTTGTTGGATGAAGATGGAACACAACTTGGTCTTTCAAAGACACTTAACTCAAACAATCAAGCAACAATCGGAGAGGCAGTTACAGTTAAATCTGGAACTTCAAGAACTTTCACAGTTGCAGGAAACATGGCATCAGTATTGGATGCTTACGCTGGACAAGTTGCAAGTCTTGCACTTATTAGTGTAAATACTTCAGCATCAGTTTCAGGTTCTCTTCCAATCGTAGGTGCTTTGCATACAATTAATGCAACAGTTACTGTTGGTACAGTTTCAGCAGAAAGAGGAATCCTTGATCCAAATACTTCATCAACAAAGGAAGTTGGAACAGTAGGTTATACTTTCTCAGCAGTTAAATTGACAGCTGGTTCAGCTGAAGATGTAACAGTTAGATCAATCAGATTTAACCAATCAGGAACAGCTTCATCAGACGATCTTGCAAACGTAGTGATCGTTGTAGATGGAACTTCATACGCAACAAAGCTTTCAGCAGATAGAAAATACTATTCAGCAAGTTTTGGAACAGGTGTGAAGATTGCAAAAGGTCTTACAAAAGATTTTTCAATCAAGGGTGATATTCTTTCTGGTTCAGACAGAACAGTTATCTTTGATATCGACAAAGCTACAGACGTAGATGTAATCGGTAACCTATACGGATACGGAATTACACCTACAGCTGCTTCAACAGCAGCAGAAAGCGATGCAAACTCTGCTTTCTCAACAGATGGTAGCCCATGGTACGATGCTTCAGCTGTAACAGTTGGAACAGGAACATTGAATGTTTCTGCATCTAACGACGTTCCAGCAGGAAACATTGTTGACGGTGGTTCAAACGTATCATTGGGTTCATTCGAATTCGATGTTAGAGGAGAATCAATCTCATGGTCATCAATCGCTTTGACAATCGCAACAACAGGTACAGCAGGAACAGAACTTTTGACAAACATCACTTTGGTTGATGGAAACGGAACAGTTCTTGCAGGACCACAAGATCCTAATGCAGCAGGTTCAACAGTAACTATCTCAGATACAGTTACTCTTCCTGTTGGAAAAACAGTTGTTTATGTTAAAGGTAACCTAAACAATGGATGGGGAAATGGAGATACAATTATCGTATCATTCAACCCAGCTTCAGCTATTAACACTCTAAAGGGTGATACAAGCGGAAGAACACTTACAGCTACACCTTCAGCAACTGTTTCTGGTAAAACACAAACAGTTAATGCAGGTTCATTGACAGTTACACCAGCTACATCATTGGTATCACAAAGTATCATTGATGGAAGCACAAACGTAGTACTTGGTAGATACGTTCTTGACGGATCAGCATCAGGTGAAGATGTAAAGGTAACAACAGCTCAATTTGAGTTTGTTACTGGAACAAACGCTGACGTTGACGAATTGAACAGTCTAACACTTTACGACGTAACAAACGGTGCTAACAGAGCATTGACAACAGGTTCAAATGTAAACAATCCTTCAGGACACACAGGAGCAGCTGATGCAACTCTATCATTTACAATTGATAGCAATGCATTGACAGTTGCAAAGAACAGTCAAATGATCGTTGAATTGAGAGGTACAGTAGATGCTTCTACAACTCCAACAACAGACACAACATTTACAATTGACTTTGCTGACGGAACATTGACATCTGATTGGACAGCAACAGGTGCTGACACAGGAAAAGCAATTGCTGAAACATTGAGTACATCAGCAGGGGCTACTTTGACAGTATCAGGAGCTGGTACATTAACAGCTTCACTTGACACTTCATCACCTACAGAAATGTGGTACAAGAGTGGAGACGAAGCTACAATCGGAGTATTCAAGTTTGTTGCAGTTAATGAAGATATGTCAGTGACAGACCTTGGTTTGTCAATTACAACAGCTTCTTCATCAGCTTCAGACTTCCAAAGTATTTCAATCTACAATGGTTCAACATTGTTGAGAACTTTGACAAGTCCAGCATTCACATCAGGAACACAAACATTCACATTTAACTCAGGAGACTTCACAGTTCCTAAGGGAGATGATGGTGCTAAACTAACAGTAAAGGCTAAGTTCGCAACAATCGGAACAGGTCTTTCTGGAACAGCAGGTCACTTGGTAAAGATTGCTACTTCAACAACTGCAACTCAAAACAAAGCTAGAGGCTTGAGTTCAGGAACAGCAGTTAATATCTTGGGTAGTGCTTCAGCTTCAACAGGAGCTAGATACTACAAGAGCTTGCCAACAGTTAATGTAGGAGCTTTGACAGCTGGAGAGAAAGTTCTTTCAAACGGAACAAGAAACATCTACAGATTTACAGTTTCAGCAGCTAATACAGGTGATATTGAATTGTACAAATTCAACTTCACAGTTGCTACAACAACTATGGATGCAAATTCATGGAAATTGGTAGAAGAAGGAACTGGAACAATCGTAAGAAGTGGAATCGCTTCAGCAGGGGCAACAGGTGCAACTACAGTTACAGTTACACCTAATAGCTCAGAATACGGAAATACTGTTATAACAGTTCCAGCCGGAACAACAAAGACATTTGTGCTTTCAGCAGTTCTATCAAACGTAGGAGCAGCTGGAGACTCAATCACTGCTCAACTTGACGGTGATGCAGCTTATGGCTCAATGGCTTCAGGATTCGGCGAATCAGCAACAGATGCTGCAGCTGATGCTAACGGTGACTTCGTATGGTCAGATAAATCAGCTTCAAGTCACACAACTTCAACAGCTGACTGGTTCAACGGTTACAAGGTTCCTGGTCTTCCAACCACAAACCTTGATGCTATCGCAATTTCTTACTAATAAGAAACTTGCATAAGTAAACTTAAAATTTACTTAAAGCAACAAAAACCCCGTGAAAAATCACGGGGTTTTTGTGTTTCCAATTTTCTTGGAGGGGTGTATAATTTACATATATTTAAATCTTTAAATACTTAAATCTTTAAATATAAAAACCTTTAAACCTTTAAATATCAAAATATTTAAATCCTTAAATTTATTAAATTATTATCAATTAATCAAAAAACATTATGGAAAATACAAATACAAATTGCTGTGGTTCACAGTGGAAAGAAAAGAACGATGTATTCAAAGTTCTTACATTTTTCCTTTTAATCACAACTATTTTTATGGTTTTCAAAACCATTACAGCTTATAAAGAAAGTGCTTTTGTTGGTCTAGAAGGTCAAAGCACTATTACTTTTACTGGTAAAGGCGAAGTATTTGCAATAGCCGATGTCGCTACATTCAATTTTTCTGTTGTAGAAATATCCTCAACCGTTGCTAAAGCACAAGAAGATTCTGCAAAGAAAATTAATGCTATTATGGGCTATCTAAAAGAACAAGGAATTGAAGAAAAAGACATAAAAACAGCCAATTACAATGTTTATCCAAAATATGAATGGAGAAGAGACACTGTTTGTGAGGGTGGATTTTGTTCAGACGGAAAAAATGTCTTGGTCGGATATGAAGCAAGTCAAACAATTACTGTAAAAGTAAGAGATACAGAAAAGTCTGGCACATTGCTAACAGGAGTAGGAGAATTAGGTGCATCAAATATTAGTGGTCTTACTTTCTCGGTTGATGATGAAGAAGCATCAAAGAGAGAAGCTCGAAAATTGGCCATAGAAGATGCTCAAAACAAGGCAAAGGAACTTGCCAAGGATTTGGATGTTAAGCTAGTTAGAATCGTAAGTTTCAACGAATCAGGGGACTTCCCAGTGTATGCCTATGACAAAGAAGTAAGTATGGGAATGGGTGGAGCAGAAGCGGTACCTCCACAAATACCCGTAGGAGAAAATCAAATCATCTCAAACGTCTCAATCACATACCAAATCAAATAATTATATAATTATAATTAATAAACAAAAAATCTACAGGGAATCTACAGGGACCGAGTCCCTGTAGATTTTTTCGTTTAAATTTAACATATTTATCAACAGGGACTCGGTCCCTGTAAGTTTTTTCGTGTGTTAATATGTGCGTATATGAGAAATATAAAATTTGCAAATAATGAATATTATCACGTTTATAATAGAGGTGTTGATAAAAGAAGAATTTTTGGAGACAAAAATGATCTTTGGCGATTTATAAAGGGAATCTTGGTTTTTAACAGAAGTAAGCCTGTTGGTAGTATTCGTGATGAATTACGTCACGACAAAATTTGCAGGGACTCGGTCCCTGCAAATTTTAATTCTGTTGATTTTAAAAAATTAATTGATTCTAGTGGTGATTTGGTTGAGTTTGTTTGTCTGTGTTTAAATCCAAATCATTATCATTTTCTTGTTAAACAAACTTCTGATGGAGGGGTTAGTAAATTTATACACAAACTAGCTTCCGGCTATACGAGTTATTTTAATGAGAAAAAGGATCGTAGCGGCGCTTTGTTTCAAGGGAAATTTAAAGCAAAACTTATTGAAACAAACGAGCAGTTACTTTATACAAGTGGTTACATAAATTTAAATTACGAGATTCATGAAATAGAAGGCGATGATATGGATCTTGTTTTTTCAAGTTGGAATGAATATGCTGGAAAAAATAATGTTATGAACATTTGTAAAGGGAAGAGCGTGGTTCTTGAGCAGTTTAAGGGCTTCGATGCTTATAAAGATTTCGTAAGAGAAGTTGTTATTAAAGCAAAGAAATTTAAAGAAGATTTAAAAAAAGAACACTTGGAATAAAATAAATCTACAGGGACTCGGTCCCTGTAGATTTTTTCGTTTAAATTTAATTTATTTACTTACAGGGACCGAGTCCCTGTTATCCACAGGTTTTGAACAAAATAATGTTGGGGTATAATTGGAGACATAATAATTTATTTTTTTAAATACTATTTATGAACAAGAAAATTGTTTTGGGTGTGGTTGTTTTGGTGATATTTCTCGGTTTGGGCTATTTATATAATCAAAAAAATGAAGAGTTTAAACTGATTACAAATGATGAAGAATTGGCTGAATTTATGAAAGATATGGAAGAAGGGGATGTGGAAGAATATCTTGCCAAAAAAGATCAGTTGTATGCTCAGGATATTTATGGAGGAGCAACGCCAGAGGAAACACTTGATTTATATATTGAAGCGTTGAAAGTGGGAGATTTAGAATTGGCAAGCAAATATTTTAGGTTGGAGGATCAGGAAAATGAACTTATTGAATTAAAAAAGATGGGTGCTGTTGATATAGATGAATATGTTTCTGTATTAAATACACATGGAGGATCTTTTTGTAGTGAAACTTTTGGATGGTGTGAAATTAATGGGGTTTTTAATAATATGGAGGTTTCTTTAGCAAAATTTATTTTAAACGAACAAACAAATAAATGGAAAATGGAAAGTATCAAAAATTAGTTTTCGGCAGTTTTTTACTGGCAACATTGATGTTGCCAGTATTTTCTTATGCCTATTCTGACAAAACTACTCACCCTGCTTTGACCAACGAAACAATTGATATTTTTAACCATTATTATCCCGAATCAAAGTTAGGTGGTTCTGATAGAGAAAAAATAATAACAGGAAGCGAGAAAGAAGATAGTCCGATATATCGCCCCTTAAACCATTTTTATGATCCTGTCTATAATGTCGGGCTTTTGAATGTTAACCTAAGTGCCAAAAATTGGTCACAAAACACGAGAGCACAGGCTGGATTAAATATTGCGAGTGTTGGAATTATAAAAAATTATTTTAGTGCAAATTCTGATTATTCATGGGATAGGGCAGTGTATGAGTATGCTTGGGGTGATAAACAAAGAGGTTTGGAGTCTTTGGGCCATATTTTGCATTTGATTCAAGACATGTCTGTTCCTCCTCATGTTAGAAACGACCAGCATCTTTTAGGTTTGGATGATTCGCCTTATGAAATGTTTACTAAACAATTTGATAAAAATAGTATAAAGAATTTATCAGACGAATTGATCAGTGGAGATCAAAAGCCTATCACAAAAAATAGTCTAAATAATTATTTTGATGGTTTGGCGACGCTGACTAATAATAATTTTTTTAGTAAAGATACAATCTTGTCTGGAGGCTACATGGCTCCTACTGTGGACAAAGAACAAAAAGATGTTTCATCCGGATATTATTTTGGCTATAGAAAATTATTTGGAGAATATTACAAACTTGTTAGGGTTAAATATAATTATGTAAATAATGTTTTCTCAAAAGATTATTCTTTTGATGATGTAAATGGTGAGATTGTAACCGACTACTGGTCCATCCTCTCAAAACAATCAGTTCTTCACGGGGCTGGAGTAATAAAACTTTTCTTTGATGATGTTGAGAAAGAAAAACAGACGCATGCTTTGTATGATCTAAATAGAAGTTTTGCCGAAAAAGCGAGAGATACGATTGTCGGAACAGGGAAAAAGATTGCTGAGGTTGTCTATGGGGTGGTGAATTCTGGGAAATATAATGCGGAAAATTTGGCTGGAAATGTGGGTAGTGTTGGAAATTTAGCCCTAGTAAATGATGATCAACAAAATCAAAATCAGCCAGAAGAAAATGAACAACCTGTTGATAACAATGTTGATAATGAGTTGGTAGAAAGTGGACGAGAAAATACTGATGTTGATAACTCGGGGATAATTTTTGGTGAAAATGATGAAAGTGACAATGATTTTGAAAATGTAAACAATTTTAATACAGAAAACAACGGACAAAATCAAGGAAATAATGGAAATCAATCATCGCAAAACCAGTTTAATCTTGTAAGTCCAGGCTTTGGTGGAGGTGTTCCTATTCCTGCTTCAGATTCTGATGATACAGACGAAAACACTTCTGAAAAAGACCAAAAAACCCAAGAAACAAAGACCGAAATCATAAATCCACCAATAATAACAAGCCCAATAAATAATCAAAAATTTAATCAAAACAGCATAACATTTATCGGTACGGCGTCTTCAACAAACATCATTTATTCCGATTTTTCAGATACAATAAAAACAATCACTGACACGAATGGAAATTGGCAAATTATTTTAGAAGATTTTGAGCAGGGGACAACCACGATAAACTTTTTTGCTGTAAACAAAGATCAAACAGCGACATCCAGCCCGACAACAACAGAAATTTTTGTTGATTCACAAGCTCCGACAACAAATCTTTCTATTAAAGAATGTGAAAATTCGCTTTCAAATTCAAAACAGGTGTGTCTTTTGGCTGTAAAAAATATCACGATAAACCCAGAATGGTCTTTTTCTGACGGTGAAGATTTTAGTCATTTTATCTTAAATCAAAATGGCACAACAAGTACGACAACAGCAACGACAACAGCAATAGAAATTTCTGGTAACCAAAATTACAAACTGGCTGTCTCTGCGGTTGATAATATGGGAAATCTTTCTGAAGAAGCAGAGCAAATTATTCAAATAAATAACGCACCTGTTGTAATTAATGAAATCGCTTGGGCGGGGACATCAAGCAAAACATCGAGCGATGAATGGATAGAGCTTTACAACAACACAGACGAAGAAATCAGCCTTGAAAACTGGACTTTGTATGCGGAAGACAAAGAGCCATATATTAAACTTTTAAAATCAATCCCAGCAAGAGGCTATTATCTTTTGGAAAGGACGGATGATGAAACAATCAGTGATATTACGGCAGATCTGGTTTACACCGGCAACTTGTCTAACAACGGCGAACATCTTTTCTTGGTTTTTAATCAAAACGGAGCCACAACAACAGTAGACGAGATTCTAAAAGCAAATTATTGGAATCAGAAAGGAAGTAGTGGTTCATACACAACAATGGAAAGATATGATCCTAGCATACCAGGAACTGATTGGGACAATTGGGACGGTTCAATGAATAAACTGCTTATAAACGGAAAAAATACCAATGGAGACGAAGTTTTCGGTACTCCTAAACAAAGAAACAGCGTCACTTATTTGATTAACAAAGGTGACACTCTTTCACAAAACAAGACATTAACAAAAGAGAGTTCACCTTATTTTATCAGTGACATAGGTTTTGAAATAAAAGAGGGTGCGGTTTTGACTTTGGAAGATGGTGTGGTGGTAAAGTTTTCACCGCATGGCTCACCCTCGCTTGTTGTAAACGGCACAATTAAAACGAAAGGAACATCGGAAAAGCCTGTTGTCTTTACAAGTTTCTGTGATGATGAATATGGTGGTGATATGAACAAAGACGGCCTTTGTGAGCCAGAAAACGCTTCGTCTACAGCAGTTTGTCCTTCTGCGGGGAATTGGAAACAGATCTTGATAGAAGATACAAGTAAGGGTTCTTCTTTTGAAAACACAATTGTGCGTTATGGTGGTCGCTATTCAACAGGGCAGGCAATGAAATACAAAGGTATGTTAACTGTTGATGGCACAGACATAATCATCAAAGATTCTGTTTTTGAGAATTCGTTATCTCGGGGTGTTTATTTGATAAACACAGGTTCGGATACGGAAATTTTGGGAAATATTTTTAGAAATAATAATTATGACGAAACTCTGAGTGCGACTTATCCATACGGACTTGATGTATATGATGGCACACCTTTGATTGAGAACAATTTGTTTGAAAATAATGGTTATGGTCTGCATATTTCTGGATCATCTGCGGTTGTTAATTCAAACGAATTTAAAAATAATTCCGAGAATGCAATTTTATCATCCGGACCTGCCATGTTTTATAATAATTCCGGTGCGGGTAACAAAATAAACGGCATCATTATTGGCTCAGATATTACAGAAACCGGTATGACGAATGTTATGAAAAAGAACCAATTGCCTTATGTTTTGGACGATTCCAATGTGTCAGTCGTTGCTAGTTCTACATTAAAAATTGACCCGGGTGTTGTGATTAAATTTGGTGACAGAATGTTTTTGGTAGAGGGAAATCTTGAGATAAATGGGTCTGATAGTGAAAAGGTTTTGTTTACATCAATCTCTGACAATTCGGATGGAACAAATGTTTTGGGGCTGGAACAACCAGAAGAAATCGGTATAGGAAAGCGAATAGGGACATATTTGAAAGATGGTTCCACTTCGTCTATTAAAAATGCAGAATTTCGCTATATGAGATATGGTGTTAAGTATGAAAATTCACCGATAAATTTGGAAAATGTTGTATTTAGAAATAATGATACGGCAATATATGCCGACTTAGATTCTGTGATTCAAAAGGCTGAAAATATTATTTTTGAAGATAATAACGCAACAAGCACCATTCCTCTATATTAATTTAATCAATTTGTGTAAAAACTGTGGATAACAGTTAAGGTTTATTTACCCGAGGTCGAACCTCGGGTAAACTCTTATTTATCAACATAAATCTTGCGCGAGGTCCGACCTCGGGTAAAATTTTGGTATAAAAATAAGCCTGAATTGTACCGTACGGTACAATTCAGGCTTATCCCCCTCGGAAAACTATTCCAGATTGGTTTTTACTGACGTCCCGACATCAAAGATACGGGCAAAGTTGGTTAAAGCTTCGTTGAGTACTTTGTCGCCAATTTTTTTGAGGACTTCACTTTTTCCGGCGATTTCAATCGACGGTATAGTGAAGAGCTCTTCCCGAGCTCTACGCTCGTCATTTCCTTGGCCCTCTACTTTTCCCGTAAAACTTCCGTCAGGTTTCCTCTTCAAGGAGATGATGAGTACCATCTCGTTGTTCTTTTCAGACATGAGTCACCTCCTGTGTGTGATTATATCGATTTTTTAATATTATCCTTTCTTAAAGATAATCTTAAACTGTGGATAAGTCAATAAAAAATAAATAAAACAAAATTCACGGGGATCGGATTCCTGTTGATCCTTGTGATTAAGTTCGTTGCACTTTATTTATATTTTATGGTATAAGTTGAATAGATCTGATCGGTTAAAATTTGTAGACACAAGGAGGAACAATGACACTTTTTACAGTCACAGTCACAACGGATGGGCTTTTGAGTTTTTGGACAGGGCTAGTTCTTATGATTTTTTCGGTAATAACTTTTATTTGCTCACGTCCTTATAGAGGTTACACCCGCACACAATTTGAAAATTTTTGCAATATATTAGCGTGGTTTTTTGTTCCAGCCTGCTTTGTTTGGATTGTTGCCAAGGCTTTTGTTTGATTCGTGTCTATAAAAAAAGAACATTAATAAATGACCAGAGCCTTGCTCTGGTCATTTTTCTTATTTATTTCTCGGTACTTCCTAAACATCTGTCACCTCGCTCACTACTTACACTTAAATCGTCTACTTCTTCTGGTTCAATATGAGGAGAATACAAAAGCATCCCTTGGGCAATTGCTTTTTCTGTTGGGTATATAACAATAGCGTCTTTTTTTAAGCCTTTTTCGCCTAAAAAATAGTCTAATTTTTCATCAACATATTTTGCAAAGACAATGGGTTTGTTTGCTGTATTATTTATTGGTATAAAAATTTCTCCACGATAACCGCTGTCAATAACACCAGATCTTTTTGCAATACCTTTTGAACCCGTACTGCTTCGCTCTACTATATAAAATACCCAATCTTTTGGTATTTCTATTGCGATTCCGGTCTTCATCAATTGGATATCTCCAGGGTATAAAATATTAAAATCTTGTTCGTGAATAGCATACAAGTCAAAACTTGCATCTTCATCTCTTTTCGACGGTAAAAAAGCTCTGTCATTGAGCAATTTTACTTTTAAATAAGGTTTTTCCATGTATCTATTATAAGAGTAAAAGAAAATTTTGGAAATAAAAAAAGGGGAAATCTGGCGGGAGACAGATTTCCCCTGGGGTGTCCTGATCCTTTGGGTGGTGGAAAGTGGTGCGGATCAGGGTTAACCTAAAGTGCAAGCTGATAAGAATATAAACTTTTGTTTATTAAAAGTCAACACAAAAAGTAATGAAGCGTAAGTAGAAAGGCGTAAGTAATAAGTGACAAGGACTGAGAGCAGAATTATTTTTTATGGTATTATATAAGTTATAAGTTATTTAATACTTATACCTTAACCCTTAACCCTTAACCCTTAATACTTAATCCTTATTTTCATGCCGATAAACAAAACATTTTTTAAGTTCTTTTTTGGTTTCGCTTTTATTATCTCGGTGAGTTTTTTGGTCATTGTTGTGGTTAGTTACTTGGGGGAGGGGGTTCAGAATATTTCAGAAAGCCAGATTATCGCGGATTAAATCCCGAGTTTCAAGTAAAAACTTGATTTATTTTTAAAAATAATCTATATTGTTAACCAATAAAGGCCAAAGAAGATAGGCAATATCAATAAGCTCCTATTCAGGTCGAAACTAATTGTGGATTTTCCACACATCGTGCCTTTATTTTTATTAAGGCATTTTTTAATGCAAAAAATATTAAAAAGCTGATAGCTGATAGCTGATAGCCCATAGTAAAAAATTTGCAAAGCAAATTTTTTCTATAAGCTATAAGCTAAGGGCTATAGGCTGTAAAATTATGGCTATCTCAAAAGAGAAAAAAGTTGAGATTTATAAAAGTCTTGTTGAAAAGCTAAAAGACGCTCGTTCAGTTGTTTTCGTTAATTTTCACGGGTTGGGAGTTAATCAAACAACAGAGTTGAGAAGAAAGTTGAAAGCCGAAGGTGCAGGTTACTTTGTGGCTAAAAAAACTTTGGTTAAAAGAGCTTTTGACGAGATCAAACCAGAAGGGGAAATGCCCAAATTGGACGGAGAATTGGCTTTGTCTTTTTCAGATGATCTAACAGCACCCGCAAGAGGTGTTTACGATTTTCAGAAAACTCACAAAGACAATGTTGTTATTTTGGGAGGAGTTTTTGAAGGAAAATTTATGGACCAAACAGCGATGATGGAAATCGCGACAATCCCTCCAACAAAGATTCTTTATGGTCAGTTTGTAAATCTTATCAACACACCTATCCAACAGTTTGCAACTGTTTTGGATAGAATAGCAGAAAAGAAAGGGTAAATTATTAATGTTTGGTCGGCAGTTTTCTAAAAACTAAAGACTAAAAACTAAAAACTAAAAAATTATGTCAGAAGAAACAAAAAATGTAGAAGCTGTTGAAGCTGAAGGTGCCGATGTTGTTGTTCCTGCTAAATTCAAGGATTTGGTAAACACAATCGACAATATGTCAGTTATCGATCTTCACGAATTGGTAAAATTATTGGAAAAGAAATTTGGTGTTTCAGCTGCAGCTGTTGCTGTTGCTGGCGCTCCTGTAGCTGCTGTTGAAGAAAAGACTTCATTCAATGTAGAGCTTTCTTCAGCAGGGGATCAAAAAATCGCTGTTATCAAGGTAGTTAAAGGCGCTTTGGGTCTTGGACTTAAAGAAGCAAAAGAACTAGTTGATGCTGCTCCTGCTATGTTGAAAGAAAAGATGAAGAAGGAAGAAGCAGAAGCTTTGAAGGCAGAGATTGAGGCTGTAGGTGGAAAGGTAGAATTAAAATAATAAATTAATCCAAATTTGGCACATTCCGTCGTCAGCTTCGTCACAAAAATATTCGAAGTACCAAAATGTACATCTCATATTTTTGTTTCTCGCTTCCTCGGACTGCACTCAAATTTTGATTAATAACAAATAACGCAAAATTCGGCGAATTTCTTCGTCGTCTACGAAAAAAACTTCCTTTACCGTATGTTGAATACGGCTTGGAAGTTTTTTTCTTGCCTCCTCTTCGGATTGCAAATTCAAAGCAACGACAAACTTAATCCGAATTTCGCGTTATTTTGTAAGTTAATACTTGTAGAAAAAAAGGGTGGGAAATTTGCTTCGCAAATTTCCCACCCTTTTTATTGCTTTAAATATTTCGCTATGTTATAAAAATACCAGATTTCACAAGATTAAACCGTTTTTGCGGAGGTTACAATGGACAATTTTGCGCTTACTGTGCCAAGTTTTGAAACACTAAAGATTTTTTTTCTGAATCCGTGGACCGGACTATTTCTGTTTGTTTTTGCGATAATCGGGATATTGCGATCAATAAAAGATTTTTGGGATCCTTATGATTGTGGTGTGTCCATTGATTGGGCTAATTATTTTTTACAATACCTCTCGCCGGGTGGCCTGATTATGTCAGCATATCAGATGAATAGCGACTGTATTCTTTCCGAAGATTTGTCTTTTGTTGAAAGATTTTTGATTTTCATATCTTACTACTCTTTCGCATTGTGGATTATTTCTCACCTTGTTCGTTCAATATGGCTTATCTAACAAACAAGCCAATCAATTTTTTAAATACCCGACATTTAGTCGGGTATTTTTTGCTTTCGTTTTGTTTTTATTTATGCTTTAATTATCCTCGGATAAAAATGATAACTTCTGCAAAGGAGGTCTAATGAACTTTATTCAGTTTGGTATTATTTTATTGGTGTTGACCATTATTTTTACAATTCTTGCCATTAAAAGAAAAAAGGATCCGACATTGTTTGTGACCGTACCCTTTTGGTTATTGGTTCCATCTGCAGTCGTTTGGGTTGCGTTTTTCTTTGCCAGAGGGGGTCAATGACAAGACCTCGCCATTTTTTGGCGAGGTCTTTTTCTTTCAATAACAGATCTGTTATATAGAATGTGAATTTTTCATTTTGTTTTTCTTGATTTTTTGTTTATAATACTTTGCATATGGAAACACTAGGAAAATTATTTGATAGCACTGCCAGAGTTAAAGTAATGAAATTGTTTTTGTCTAACGAAGACAAGACTTTTGATAATGAGGATCTTGTTAAGAGAACAAAAACAGCTTTGCCTACATTAAGAAAAGAGTTAAGTTTGCTAGAAAAAGCAGGTTTTTTGAAAAAAAGAGTGTTTTACAAAGAAATTGAAGTAAAAATTCCAAAAACAAAGAAAAAACCAGCTGTGGTGAAAATTGTAAAGAAAAAAGCGAACGGTTGGGGAATAAATGAAAAGTTCCAATATTTGGCACCTTTGCATAGTTTACTTGTGGATATGACATCTTTTACATCTTCTTCTATTTTGAAAAATTTGTCTGGTGCAGGAAAACTAAAATTGGTTTTGGTATCAGGAGCATTTATTCAAAATTCAGAAAGCAGGGTAGATATTTTAGTAGTAGGGGACAATATTCAAACAAGTCGTGTGGATAGAGCTGTTGGAATATTGGAGTCAGAGATTGGGAAAGAATTGAGATATGTTGTTTTGAGAACAGATGACTTTAATTACAGACTGAACATTTACGATAAATTGGTTAGAGATATATTGGATACACCTCATCAAAAAATAGTAAACAGGTTAGGAATATAATAAAAAAACATTCAAACATCAAAAAACCGCTTATAAAGAGCGGTTTTTTGATGTTCGATAATCTACAAAGACCGAGTCCTCGTAGATTTTTAAATAAAGTTTTCCACATATATTAATAAAAATAATAAAAAACTGTTGTATTATATATACAGTTATAATTTAAATAACATTTATTAGGTCGTTAATTATTAATTTTATTTGTATCTTAAAAAATAAAATATGATTTTAAAAAATTGGAGCGATGTTCTCGCACAATCATTCCAGGATTTGTGGTTAGGTGTAATAAGTTTTGTGCCTAACTTGGTTATTGCTGTCATTATATTCATCGCTGGGTGGGTTGTAGGTTCATTGTTGGGAAGAGTTGTTTCTCAAATAATAAAGTCTTTGAAAGTGGACAATGCACTTAGAAGCGCAGGAACAGAATCTCTTCTAAATAGAGCAGGTTTTCGTCTAAATTCAGGTAAGTTTTTAGGAGGTCTTGTTAAATGGTTCGTTATCGTGGCTTTCCTAGTTGCATCTTTTGATGTTCTAGGTCTTGATCAAGTTAATGATTTCCTACAACAAGTAGTTCTTCTTTACTTGCCAAGAGTAATAGTAGCCGTTTTGATCTTGTTGGTAGCCGCTTTGATTGCTGAAGCAATGGAAAGCCTTGTAAAAGGATCAGCAAAGGCTGCTGAAGTAAAATCAGCAAATTTCTTGGGTAATGTTACAAAATGGGCAATTTGGGTATTTGCTATTCTTATGGCTTTGTACCAATTGGGTGTTGCTGCAGCATTTGTACAAACATTGTTCACAGGATTTGTAGTTGCTTTGGCTTTGGCATCAGGTCTTGCCTTCGGATTAGGAGGAAAAGATTCTGCTACTAAAGTTTTGAAGAAACTAGAAGGAGAAAACTAATACACGACCGAAAAATATTAAACAAAAAATCATCCGTCAGACGACGGATGATTTTTTTTGCTGATTTTTACTTGGAAACCTGGTTTCCAAGTAAGATGTAAAATATCGGATGTTTTATATTTTTAATTAAAAATTAAAACTAATTTAGTATTTATCAGAGGGTTGCTAATAAATGTTACAATTACAAAAAATTTAAGAATTCTTAAAATTCGTACGCATTCGTATAATTCGCATCATTTGTATATTGGTATGTTTATCTCTTTATTTACAAAAAGACATAAATAGTTTAGTCTTTGTATCAGAATTGATTTTTGAAAGGGAATAATAACAAGGAGGCTTTCTTATGTTAAGAGGTGACTGGTTTTTGTTAAAGGGTGATTGGTTTTTATTTCTTTTTATGCCTTTTTTTATGGCATTTGAGTCCAAAGTTCTTGGCAAATTGCTGGTCTTTTGGTTTTGCGCTGTTTCGTCTCTCATAATTTTCTTTCATATTCCATCAATTTCATGGATTCTCGTTATTGTTACAACATACTTTATGATTTGGATGGCTTTTTTATTTCTTTGTATTCTTGTAATGACTGAAGAATCTGACTCATGATTTGTTTTCAAGGCAGACAATTTTCCCTTCGGGGGATTGTCTGCCTTTTTAAATTTGACATTATTTTAATTTTTGCTAATATTTAGCGAGCTCGTTGAGAGCTTTTTGATTTTAATACTTTATGACAAGATCCGTAAAAAAAGGTCCTTATGTGGACGAAAAACTTTTGAAGAAAGTTCAAAACAGAAAACCAGCAGATGGTGCTATTAAGACATGGGCAAGATCAAGCCAAATCTCACCAGAAATGGTTGGTTTTACTTTTGGAGTTCATAATGGAAAAGAACACCTAGAAGTCTTTGTAACAGAAGATATGGTAGGTCACAGATTGGGTGAATTTTCTCCAACAAAGAAATTCTACAGACACGGAGGAAAGATGCAGAAGGATTTGGATCAAAAGAAGAAAGAAGCCGAAATTTCAGCAGCAAAAGCAGCTAAAGCTTCAGTAAAATAAAGATTTATGATAAAGGCAGAATTAAAAAATTATAGACAATCACCAAGAAAGGTTCGTTTAGTTGCGGATCTTATTAGAGGCAAGCAAGTAGAGCGTGCTTTGGTTGAATTGTCACATTTAGATAAAAAAGCAAGCCTTGTTTTGAAAAAACTGGTTGATTCTGCTGTGGCAAACGCAAAACACAATTTTAATATTGAAAAAGATAACCTTTTCATCAAAGAAATCAGAGTAGACGAAGGTACTACAATGAAAAGATGGATGCCCGGAGCAAGAGGAAGAGCATTTCCTTTCAAAAGAAGAACTTGTAGAGTTTTTGTTGCTTTGGATGAAAAAGGAAAGGTTGCTGTAGAAAAAACAGAGAAAACAGAAAAAAAGACAGTAAAGAAAGTAGTAGCAGAGAAAACAACAGCAAAAAAAGCAGTAAAAAAGACAGTTAAAAAATAATTTCAAATTTGCTATCGGCTATAAGCTAATAGCTATAGGCTTAAAAAATCATGACACACATAGTACACCCATATGCTCATAGACTAAAAATACTAAGAGGTTGGAAATCTCGCTGGTTTGGTGTTGGTCAAAAATACAAAGACTATTTGAAAACAGATGTTATCATCAGAGAATATTTGGAAAAAAGACTAAAAGATATGTATGTCAGCTCTATTGATATGGAAAGAGATGAAAAAAGATTTAAAATTATCATCAAAACATCAAGAGCAGGAATGATTATTGGAAGAAGTGGAGACGGAATTCAAAAAATCAAAGACGGAGTGGTAAAAATGATGAAGAAAAACAAACTTTCTATCCCTGCCGAAATAAATATTGATGTAGAAGAGGTAAGATACCCAGAAGCAGACGCAGGAATTGTTGCTTCAATGGTAGTTGAAGGTTTGGAGAAAAGAATGCCTTTCAGAAGAGTATTAAAAATGACGGCTGACAAAGTTATGGCAAACAGAGAAGTAAAAGGAGTAAGAATCTGTGTGTCAGGAAGACTTGGAGGTGCTGAAATGGCAAGAAAAGAACAAGTAAAACAAGGAAGAATTCCTCTTCAAACATTGAGAGCAGACATTGATTATTCAGTAAAGAGAGCAAATCTTACTTACGGTGTTATCGGAGTAAAGGTTTGGGTTTACAAAGGAGACGTTTTTAATAAATAATATTTATTAAAAATATCCAATATCCAAAAAACGAATTAGAAATTGATAAATTGGACAAACTTTTAGAAATTAGAAATTGGTAATTAGAAATTTGTATGTTATTTCCAAAGAAAGCAAAACATAGAAAATGGCAAAGAGGCCGAACACATCCCGACAAATTGGGAACGGCTGTTCGTGGAGCAAAAGTTTCTTTTGGTTCTTTTGGACTTAAAGCATTGAGTGGCTCAAGAGTTAGATCAAATCAAATAGAATCGGCCAGAGTGGCTGCCAACAGAAAGATTGGTAAATTAGGAAAAATGTGGATTAGAATTTTCCCAGATATGCCTTTTACAGCAAAAGCCGCTGAAGTACCTATGGGTAAAGGAAAAGGTGATCCAAAGGGATATTGTGTTCAAGTTAAGCCAGGAAGAATTTTGTTTGAAGTAGACGGTGTTTCAGAAGAAGTAGCAAGAGAAGCTTTGAGAAAGGCTGGAACAAAATTGCCAGTAAAGACAAAAGTAGTAAGCAGAGAAGAAGTAGACAACATTTAATTTGACTTAACATCGAAAATAGATAGTATATAACAGATATGAAAAAACAAGATAAACAAAATATTGATGACTTGCAAAAAATGCTTGCAGAAAAGAAATCAGCTTTGAGAGCCTTTCGTTTTGGAATATCAGGAAGTAAAAGTAAAAATGTAAAAGAAGGCAGTAATTTAAAGAAGGACATTGCTAAGGTGCTGACTGAATTGAGGAAAAGAGAGATACAAGAAAATATACAATAATTTAAAATTTTTAATTTATAAAAAATGAACAAAGAAACACAAACAGAGAAAAAAGAAAGCACAAACAACGGTAAGATTTTGTCTGGTGTTGTTGTTTCTGACAAAATGAAAGATACCATAGTTGTTAAGGTTCAGAGATTTGTTAAACATCCAAAATATCAGAAATATGTAAAGATTGATAAGAAAATCAAGGCTCACGATGCAGGGAATACAGCAAAGATCGGAGACAAAGTAGAAATTGTAGAAACAAAGCCGATTTCAAAAGACAAACACTTCAGGTTAGTGAAAAGTTCATAAAGTTCATAAAGTTTAAAGTAACGAATTCTGCTTTATAAAATTTGTTGCAAGATAACTTTAAAAACTTTATAACTTTATAAACATTTAACTCAAATATTATGATTCAACCACAGACAATAGTAAAAATAACAGACAATTCGGGAGGAAAAATCGGAAGAGTTTTCAAAATTCCCGGAGGATCAAAAAAGAGATATGCGAGAATAGGTGATATCGTTATCTTGTCTGTGCAAACAGCAGAACCAAGAAAACAAGTAAAGAAAAAAGATGTTTTGTCTGCTGTTGTTGTGAGACAAAGACAGCCTTTCAGAAGAAAAGACGGTTCTTACATTTATTTTGATGAAAACGCAGTTGTAATAATTGATAAAAACAAGAAAGAACCAAAGGCAGGTAGAGTTTTTGGACCAATCCCAAGAGAGATTTCAGAAATGGGTTATCAAAAGATTGCTTCATTGGCACCAGAGATAGTATAAAAAGCTTATAGCCGATAGCTAATAGTAAAAAATATGAAAATTAGAAAAGACGATAAAGTAATAGTGATTGCTGGAAAAGACAAAGGCAAAACAGGTAAAGTTTTGAAGGCTATTCCCGCTGAAGACAAAGTTGTTGTTGAGGGTGTTAATCTTAAAAAGAAACATCAAAAAGCAAACAAAAGCGGAAAAAAAGGCCAAATTATTGATAAAATTTTTCCAATTCACGTTTCTAATGTTATGTTGGCTGATCCAAAATCAGACAAACCAACAAGAATTGGTAAGAAATTGGTAGGAGACAAGTTTGTTAGGATTGCTAAAAAGAGCGGAACAACTCTAAAATAATATCTATGGAAACATTAAAAGAAAAAAAGAATAAAATTTTTGATTTGATGAAAGGTGAGTTTGGTTATACAAATGTTATGCAAGCTCCAAAAATTGAAAAAATTGTTGTTTCTGTTGGTATTGGTTCTGTAAATGATAAAAATAAAATAACCCTTATTGAAGACCGAATCACAAAAATTACTGGACAAAAGCCATCTGTAAGAAAAGCAAAGAAATCAATCGCTGCTTTTAAATTGAGAGAGGGAACAGAAGTTGGATATCAAGTAACATTGAGAGGTCCAAGAATGATGTCTTTTTTTGATAAACTAGTAAATGTTGCATTGCCAAGAATGAAAGACTTTAGAGGTTTGACAACAAAAGGTGTAGATTCAATCGGAAATTATACTTTGGGATTGAGAGAACACACAATTTTCACAGAAGCATCTGATGAAGAATTGAAAAATGTTTTTGGTTTGGCAATTACAATTGTAACAACAGCAAAAACAAAAGAAGAAGCTATTACTTTGTTAAAAAATCTAGGATGGCCATTTAAAAAGCAAGAAGATGAGCCAAAAAAGAAAAGAAAGATTAAATAATTTAAAATAAAATAGAAAAACCTCGGCTTGCGCCGAGGTTTTTCTATTTTAAATTATTATTTTTTTGTAATTCGAAAATTTTTAGGTAAAAATTGAAAATTAAAAAAGACAGGGACGAGCCCTGTCTTTTGTGTCTTAATGACGGCAATTTGCCTCCGCGCTCTTTGTTTTTGGTTTTTTTTGTTGAAGGCGAGTTTTCGTTCCGACGATATTTCCGATAATCTCGAATCTCTCATTGGGAAAAAATTTGAAGAGAGGACCTGCTTCAGACCGTGTTTCTCTAAAACACTCACCGCAAATGTGGTCGGCAATGATAAGGGACTCTTTTTCTTTTCCGTTACGGGTAATTTTTTTTGTAAGGAATGTTTCTCCTACAAAAAATACCTCTCCAGGCAGTATGTCACTGTATGCCTTGGTTATAATCGTCTCGTCCATGTCCATTGTCCACCTCTCGCTCCGAAGGTTAATAAAAATACTTTTATCTGTATCAAGACTATCACAAATTTTTACTTCTTCAAAACTTGCAGGGACTCGGTTCCCGCAGGTTTAGTTTTTACAAATTTTTGTTAAAAAATACCAAGATTTAAACTTGGGTAGTGATGTATAAATAAAAACTAGATTTATGTCGTAAGTAAGATTAAACCAAAAAATTACGAAATTTTCACGGTCGTGAAAATTTCGTAATTTTTTGGTTTGGAATTTGAAATTTGAAACATTTGAATTTTAAAATCTTAAAATTACAAAAAGTAAAAAGTTCGCACGGGAGTTTTATTGAAGTATGAATTTTTTAATTTTTGACTTTAAAAATAATTGATATTTGAGAAATAAAAAATCACCCAGCAGAAGCGCTTCTGCTGGGTGATGTGGTTGGTGTCCTCGGACGCGTTCCGAGAACCCCCAGAGGCCGGCTTTGTGCCGGTTTATCCGTGGAGGGGAATTTCACCCCTCCTGATCGATGGTCGCCGATGTGGGGCGTGTCCTTGACCCAAAACGCAGGCAATCTGACTTGCGTCTGTCGTTGGCACATGCCGTTGGCAACCTTCCTTGCCGTCGGTATCTCCACCGGAATCATCTATCGTGGCCTGCTAGCAAGCCACAACTCCTCCGGTACCGACTTCCAGAATCCGTCAAGACGCTTTTTGTCTTCCATGGCGTGGCGGAACCAGTCTAAAATCGCTATGCGTGGCGATTCTCGACGGGATTTTCTCGTGCGACTGGCCCAGTATTTTAGGGCCGGCCGGTCTTGGAACTTCAGCCGAAGGCTATCGGGCAGGTGGTGGTGGCCCCGGCGACGATCGAAATCCGTTCGGGTCGCGGGGGTGCAGGGGTCTGGTTGTCGGCTTTCAGCAAGGTTTTGGCGATTGCGGGATGTCCTTTGTTCATGGCGTTTTTTCCTCCTCTGTTGTGGTTGGTGAAGAACAATATTTTATAAAAACATCTTAGCACTCGTCAAAAATTTGTCAAGTGTTTATTTTGTATACATCTTTTGTTTTTATCGTATTTTTGTAATTCAAAATTAGATATTCAATTAAAATTTTAAATTTGAAATTACCTCCATACCCTAAACGCTATATGCTAAACCCTATTAGAATGTTGACTTTGAATCAGGTCTTTGATAAGATACTGTCTAGTTAATTAAAGCCTTGCGCTTTATTAGCGACGTAGAGTGAAAGAAATGAAAATTCATTTTCATTTCTGAACCGAGGAGCTAATATAAGGGCGCCTGCCGCTTTTATTTTAATTTTAAAAACAATGGCAAAAAAATCAGTAATCGCTAGAGCAAATAGAACACCAAAATATTCTTCAAGAGTTGTTAGAAGATGTTTTAAATGTGGCAGAAAACACGGATACATGAGAGATTTTGATTTGTGTCGTATTTGTTTCAGAGAATTAGCAAATGAGGGCAAATTGCCCGGAGTTACTAAATCATCTTGGTAAAAAAAGAGCCAATAGCTAATAGCCGATAGCTGATAGTAAAAAATATGAAATTATTTTTGTAATATCCTATAAGCTATGAGCTGTCAGCTATAAGCTCGGTTAAATTCAATATAAATTACAAATATTAATAAATATTCGGGCTGTAGCAATGGCTAGACGACGAATAATAATATGGATAAAATTTCAAACTTAATAATAAATATAAAGAACGCAGGAAATGTTGAAAAAGAACATGCTTCTGTTCCTTTTTCTAATTTCAGAATGGAAATAGCTAATCTTCTAAAAAAAGAAGGTTATTTGAAAGATGTTGTAAAAAAAGGCAAAAAACCAAAATTTACAATTGAAATGGAGATTGCCTTCAAAGAAGACGGAACTCCAAGAGTAGAAGATGTAAAAAGAGTCTCAAAACCATCAAAGAGAATTTATTTTGGAGCAAAAGATATCAGACCTGTCAAAGGAGGAAGAGGTATTTTGGTGCTTTCTACTCCAAAAGGTATTTTGACAGATAGACAAGCAAGAAAAGAAAATGTTGGAGGTGAAGTTTTATTTAAAATTTGGTAAAAAATATTATGAGTAGAATAGGAAAAAGAGAAATATCAATACCTGAAAAGACAGAAGTCATCATTGATGGTAACAAAGTTACTGTTAAGGGCCCTTTGGGTGAGCTAACGAGAGAAATTAGATCTGAAATAAAAATCAAGATTGAAAATGGGATTATTACAATGACACCAATAGATGAAACTGTTTTTGTGAGATCTTTGTGGGGAACAACATCTTCTCATATATCAAACATGATTGACGGAGTAAACAAGCCCTTCGAAAAGAAATTGATTGTTGAAGGAGTTGGTTTTAGAGCAGATGCAAAGGGAAAAGATTTGGTTATGAACCTTGGATTTTCACACGAAGTAATCATTCCTATTCCTGCCGATCTTACTGTAACGACAGAAAAGAACACAATCACAATTTCCGGAATTGACAAAGAAAGAGTTGGAAAGTTTTCCGCAGATGTGAGATCAAATAAAAAACCAGAACCTTACAAAGGAAAGGGAATCAGATATAGCGACGAGGTAGTAAGAAGAAAACAAGGAAAGAAAACAGCATAAAATATTTAAACATTTAAATATTTAAATATAAATTAAAAAATATGGACAAGTCAATTGCTAAAAAAGAAAAAAGAAATAGAAGACATAACAGAATCAGAGCCAAAGTAAAAGGTACAGCTCTTATGCCTAGATTGAATGTATTTAGATCAAATACGGCTATTTATGCTCAGATAATAAACGATGATGCAGGAAGTACATTGGTATCTTTTTCTTCAAATGAAGTGAAAGGAAAGAAAGGTCTTGAAAGAGCAAAGCAAGTAGGAACTGAATTAGCAAAATTGGCTGTTGAAAAGAAAATAAAAAAGATAGTTTTTGACAGAGGAGGATATATTTATACAGGAAATATTAGAGCATTGGCAGAAGGAGCAAGAGAAGGAGGTTTAATTTTTTAATAAATTAAAAAATAAATATTTAAAAATTTAAATATTTAAATATTGATAAGATGGAAAATCAAGAAGAAAAAAATAATATTGTTGCCGAAGCAGGTGTTAAAGAAGAAAATAATTCTGCGGCTGTTGAGGTTGCAGGTGACAATTCAAAGAGACCTTTTTTGAAAAAGAACTTCAAATCAAGAAAACCAAGAACAAAACCTGAAAGACAAAAATCTGAATTTGATCAAAAAATTATCGATATTAGAAGGGTTACTCGTGTTGTTAAAGGAGGAAGAAGATTCAGCTTTAGCGTAGCAATGATTCTTGGAAATAAAAAAGGATCTGTTGGGGTTGGATTGGGAAAAGCATCTGATACATCTTTGGCAATTGATAAGGCAATGAGAGATGCTAAAAGAAAGATGGTTAGAGTTAAATTGACAAAAGATATGACAATCCCTCACGAAGTTAGCGCAAAATATTGTGCTTCTGATGTTGTGATTAGACCTGCAAAAGGAAGAGGAGTAGTAGCAGGTAGCTCACTTAGAACTGTTCTAGAATTGGCAGGAGTAAATGAAGTGGGAGGAAAAGTTTTGTCTAGAAGCAAAAATAAAATTAATAATGCAAGAGCTGCTATAAAAGCTTTGTCAAAGTTAAAATAAAAATATGCAACTTAATAATATAAAAAAGAATAGATCAAACAAAACCTCTATTCGTATCGGAAGAGGAGGAAAAAGAGGAAAGACATCTGGAAAGGGTACCAAAGGACAAAATGCTAGAACCGGTAACAGCACAAGACCTGAAATCAGAGATATGATAAAGAAGCTTCCTAAATTGAGAGGTTATCGTTTTAATTCTTTCAAGGTGCCAAGCACTCCAGTAAATTTGTCTGATTTAGATAAAGTTTTCGCTAACGGAGAAAAAGTGACTCCAAGAATTTTGATTAACAAAAAAATCGTTAATTTGAAAGACGGAAAAGTTCCCACAGTAAAGATTTTGGCGACAGGGGAAATCTCAAAGAAAATAAATGTTTCAGGTTGTGTATTTTCTCAAACAGCAAAAGAGAAAATTGAAAAAGCAGGAGGAACGGTAAAAATTTAAACATTTAAATATTTAAATATTGTTTAATGAATTTCACAAACAAACTAAAACTAATATTTCAAGATAAGAACCTAAGAAGTAGAATTTTGTTTTTGCTTGGTTTTTTGGTTTTGTTTAGAGTACTAGCCGCTATTCCAATTCCAGGAGTTGATGCAGAAAAATTGTCACAATTTTTCTCAAACAACCAATTCTTTGGTTTGATGAACATCTTTTCAGGAGGAGGTCTATCTACTTTGTCTATCATAATGCTCGGAGTAGGTCCTTACATCACCGCATCAATTATTATGCAGTTGATGACAATGATGTCTGAAAGATTGAAAGCTTTGTATCACGAAGAAGGCGAGGCAGGAAGAAGAAAAATTTCTCAATATTCAAGATTGCTTACTCTTCCTTTGGGAATGTTGCAAGGTTTTGCTTTTCTAAATCTGTTAAAAAGTCAGGGTATTTTGGGTGAATTGACCAATTTTGAGATGCTAGTAAACATTTCTGTTATCGTTGCTGGTTCTATTTTGCTTGTTTGGATCGGAGAATTGATGAGCGAGTTTGCTATTGGAAACGGAGTATCAATCATAATCTTTGCAGGTATTGTGGCTAGTTTGCCAACGACAATCAGTCAAATGGCAGTTACTTTTGATGTATCACAAATCCCCGTTTACTTGGCATTCTTGGTTGTTGCTATTGTCATCATTACAGGTGTAGTCGTTGTCACAGAGGCAGAAAGACCAATTCCTATCAATTATTCAAAAAGAGTAAGAGGTGGAAAAGTTTACGGTGGTGTCTCAACATATCTTCCTCTACGAGTAAACCAAGCGGGTGTTATTCCGATTATCTTTGCACTTTCAATCTTGTTATTTCCACAAATGATTTTTAGTTTCTTGTCTCAGCTAAACAACGAAGTGATAAAGAATATTTCTGATGTTGGTTTGGATTTGTTGGCAAATCAGTGGGTATATGGAATATCATACTTTGTTCTTGTATTCTTGTTTACTTATTTCTACACAGCTGTTACTTTTGATCCAGAAGCAATCTCAACAAATTTGCAAAGGGGAGGGGCTTTTATTCCAGGAATTAGACCAGGAGCAAATACTTCTCAATATATTGCAAAAGTTTTGACAAGAATTACTCTTGTTGGAGCATCTTTCCTTGGTTTCATTGCAATCTTGCCTTTGATAATGCAAGGTCTTACAGGAATTGCATCTTTGGCAATAGGAGGTACCGCACTTTTGATTGTGGTCTCTGTTGTCCTAGATTTGATTAAAAAGGTGGATGCACAGGTTTCTATTAGAGAATACTAGTAAAAAGGTGTAAGGAATAAGGTATAAGTAGTAAGTGGGCGGGAAATTTGCTTCGCAAATTTCCCGCCCTGTTCGTTTCTAAATTTTAATATAATTCGTCTTTGCGAGCGAAGCGAAGCAATCCACGTCGTTCGTCGTGTTTTAAAAATTATTTCATTAAAAATTGTTTATAAATTAAAAATTATAAATTAAAAATTATAAATTAAAAATTTTAACTCCTATTTTCTAAATTCTCACTACTTACCCCTCACACCTTTCTCCTTACCCCTTACTACTTAGAGTTAATATGTTATAATCCAATTCATATAATTAAACATATTATGGAAAAATATAAAGCTACAATCGGTTTGGAAATCCACGCGGAATTAAAGACAAAGACAAAGATGTTTTGTGATTCCAAGAATGATCCAGACGAAACAAAACCCAATGTAAACATTTGTCCTGTGTGTATGGCACATCCAGGGACTTTGCCTGCGATAAATAAAACCGCGGTAAAAAGTGTTTTGAAAGTCGGACTGGCATTGAATGGAAATTTGGCAGATTTTACAGAATTTGATAGGAAAAATTATTTTTATCCAGATATTCCAAAAGGTTATCAGATCAGTCAGTACAAATATCCTCTTGTTTCAGGAGGAGAATTAAACGGGGTTAAAATTACCCGTGTTCACCTAGAAGAAGATACCGCTAGATCTAGTCACGACACAGCTGGGCACAGTTTGGTTGATTACAACAGAGCAGGTATTCCGTTGATGGAATTGGTTACAGAACCTGTCGTAGAAAATGCACAACAAGCAAGAGACTTTGCAAAAGAATTGCAACTTCTTTTGCGATATTTGGGAGTAGCAGAAGCAAACATGGAAAAGGGGGAGATGAGAATAGAGGCAAATATTTCTGTTAGCGATACTGAAAATTTTGGAACAAAGGTAGAGGTAAAAAATCTCAACTCTTTCAAGGTGGTTGAAAAAGCGATTGAGTATGAAATAAAAAGACAGATAGAAGCAATTGAAAATGGAGAAAAAATAATTCAAGAGACGAGAGGTTGGGACGAGAACGGACAAAAAACTTTTTCACAAAGAATGAAAGAGGGTTCTGCTGATTACCGATATTTTCCTGACCCAGATTTACCAAAATTAAAAATAAGCGAGATACCAGAATTTTCAAAAGAAAATTTGAAAAAAGAAATTTCAGAATTGCCAAAAGAAAAAAGAGAAAGATACACAAAAGATTATGGAATCAAATCAGAGGATTTGGAGATGTATGTTACTGACAGCGAATTTGGAAATTTCTTTGAGGGAGTAGCAAAAGAATTGAAAGGGGATAGAGACTTGATCAAGCTTGCTTCAAATTATATTACATCGGATGTTGTAGGATTGAAAAAAGATTCTTCAGTAATTGGGTTTGGAAAAATTGAAATAAGTACTTTTGCAGAATTGATAAAAATGGTCGGAGAAGGAAAAATTTCTTCTCGTGGAACAAAAGATATTTTGAAGATTATGTTTATCGAGGGAGGTGCTCCAAACGAGATAGCTGAGAAAAATAATTTACTTCAAAAGAGTGATGAGGGAGAGTTGGAAAAAATTGTTTTGAAAATAATTGAAAACAACAAAACGGTTGCTGATGAATTTAGATCAGGCAAAGAAAGCTCTCTGCAATTTTTGATTGGGCAGGGGATGAAAGAAACGAAAGGATCCGCCAACCCAAAAATCCTAACAGGTCTATTCAAGAAAAATTTGAAATAATTTGATATAACGAATCCGATCCACCCGTCTTTGCGAGCGACAGCGAACTTCGGATTTTTTAGGCAAAAAATTCGGAGCAATAAATCTAGATTTGTAATTTGTAACTTACAATATAAAATCAAATGAGAGAAAAAACCGCCTATGTTTATATAATGGCAAGTAAGAAAAACGGAACATTGTATACGGGCGTAACATCTAATTTAGAAAAAAGAGTTTGGGAACACAAAAATAATATTGTAAAAAGTTTTACACAAAAATACAATGTTCACAATTTAGTTTATTTTGAATTCGGAGAAAATATTTTATCTGCGATAGAAAGAGAGAAACAAATTAAAAGTGGCTCTAGAAAAAAGAAAATAGAATTGATTGAAAAAGATAATCCTGAATGGAATGATTTATCAAAAAACTTTTGATGACGTGGATCGCGTCGGCTTCGCCTCGCGAAGACGATCCGCACGAACAACGTGGACCTGCCTCTTTTCTGAAAGAAAAGCAACGACACGGCGAGGCAGGTTGTTTCATTGCGTTCGCAATGACAAATTTCTAAAAGAAATTTGTCACCTTCGTCGTCATTGCGAGCGTAGCGAAGCAATCCATCATGAACTGTTTGTCCGAAATTAATGGACGTGGACCTGCCTGCCGGCGAGGCAGGTCGCTTCGGCTTCGCCTCGCGAAGACGACCCGCACGAACAACGTGGACCTGCCTGCCGGCAGGCAGGTCGCTTCGTCGCTTCGTTGCACTCCGCTTCTCGCGAAGACGAAGCCACGTCGTCATTGCGAGCGTAGCGAAGCAATCCAGGACGACGAACAACTCAAAATAAACGACGTGGATTGCTTCACTTCGTTCGCAAAGACGGAATTTCTCAAAACGAAATTCCGTCACCTTCGTCGTCATTGCGAGCGTAGCGAAGCAATCCATAACAACTCGGTCTTGCAAAGAAAAATTACTTTTTTGTTGTTCTAATTTTCAAAAAATAAAAAGTTATCCACATTTAAAAATATACTATTTTTCGTAGTCTAAAAAACCTATATTTTAAGCCATCTCGTTTAGACGAGATAAATTAAAATAAGGGTTTTTTGACGGTGAATTTTTTCAAATAAAAAGTTATTATTATAGTAATAGAGATGAGGGAAGAAATTATTTTAAATAGTAAAAAATTTCTCTCACTGAAAACTGCTGCGAGAGAAACAAACTATACCAATGACTACATTGGTCAGCTTTGTCGTTCAGGCAAAATCAATTCTCAAATGGTAGGAAAAATTCGTTTTGTGGAAGAAGATTCCTTGCTTGAATATGTTAAAAAAGCGAATGGTTTTGTAGATATAAAATATGCAGATATTGAAAATATTGCTATCAAAAATAACAAGGATCTCGGCGATTTCTCGTCTGTACGAGATACTGATTTTGCTCATTTCCGTCAAGACAAAGCCAACAGTTTGTATGTAAACATTTTTGAAACAGTTTTCTCTAAAAAAGTAGTTCATGTCTATATCGCAATACTTGTTTTGTGTGGATTGTTTTTTGGTAGTACTTTGGACATACAAGGAGGTTTTGCAAAAATAAAAAATAAATCTGCCGAAGGATTGGCAAAAATTGTCATGGGAGCAAAAGTGGCGTCTGACAAAATTTCGGAAACGACATTAGCTGTTGCAAATGGCGAGATTGATTACGAAAAAGTTTATAAAAATTACTCAAATTTTTTAGGAGAGATGTCCGTTGATTTTGCCGAAGGTGAAGTAAAGTATTTCAAAAATGTTACTGGTGTAGGTAGCAAAGTAACCGAAGCAATTTTTAATCCAAGCGATACTTTTGTAACAGTTAAAACAGAGACAAAAAAAATTCAGGGAAGTGTAGAAGAAATAATTTTTGGTGGTGTGATTTATTTTGAAAATCTTTCTACTAATTTAATTCGTGTAAATGAAAAAATTTCTCAAAATGGTTTTGCACAAGAAAAAAATTTGGCATTGTTGAGTCAAGACAGTTTTGGATTTACAGAAAAATTTGCAATTACTTGGTATAGAACGATATCAGGTTTTTTTAGTTCCGCTGAAAAAATAGCCGACAGCACGGACGAAGCTGACAGCGGACAGCTAACAACCAACAGCACAGACGAAGACGACTCGTCCGTCTTTGCGAGCGATAGCGAAGTAATCCAGGAAGAAGACGAAGCCAACAGCCAACAGCCAACAGCTAACAGCACGAACCAAAACACAACCATCGTTACAAACCCAATCAGAGAAATCATAAAAGAAACCGTTGTAGAAAGAGTTATCCAAACATCAGGCGTCACACTGGAAGATCTACAAAAACTAAACAACGAACTCCGAAGTGAAATCTACAAACTCTCATCAAATACAAATGCTCAAATCACCAACACCTACCAAGTCATCTCTGCTACTAACAACATCGACAATCTGGGTAGTGTCACAATCACCGACTCAAACATCAGTTCCTCAAATGTCTCAGGAACAGAACTAAGCTTTACCAACGGAACAATTCAAAACCTAACTGTCACAGGCACAGCTACCTCTACATACGGTGGCCCTATTTCTGCAACCAGTGGAACATACTCTGGCAATCTAACCGTAACAGGCAACACCACTCTAAACACTCTTACCGTATCAGGAGACACAATCTTTGACACAGACACTCTTTACATCGATTCAATCAACAACCGTGTAGGCATCGGATCAACAACACCCACAGATACTCTTTCAATAAACGGAGCAACATACCTTGCACCAATATCAGCTCCATCAATCACAACCGACAGACTTTACAACATCTCCAATGATTTATACTGGGGTGGTAATCTTTTATCAGGTTCTGCCGTTGGTAATTGGACATCCAACGGAACAGATGTTTGGAGAGCATCAGGAAATGTGGGTATCGGCACATCATCACCATCTTCAGATTACAGACTATCTGTTCAAGGTAACACTTACATCAAAGGTAATCTTAGGGTAAACGGAAATACTACAATTTCAGATAGCGGAGAATTAACAGTCGGAGACAAAGTTATCTCAGAAGGAGAAATCGGAGTTGGAACATCTTCTCCCTATGCCAAACTATCTATCCAAGGAACAACTGTTTCCACAACCACTTTTGGTATCTATGGTTTTGCAAATCAAACACAGTCTCTCTTTGATGTATATGACAATCCTACGAATAATTTAAATGTGTTTAGAATCACGAGTGATGGCAGCGTCGGTATCGCTACATCATCACCTTTTAGAAAGTTGAGTGTAGAAGGTAGTGCGTGGATTAGTGGAGACTTAACAGCCAACAGTTTCACTGCTACTTCTTCAATGAGCGCTCCTTACTTTACTGCAACAGACTCAAGTGCAACAAGTACTTTTGCAGGAGGCTTGGCTGTTGGAACAAACAAATTTGTTGTTGATTATTCTACGGGAAATGTGGGGGTGGGGACGGTGAGTCCGGATCAAAAATTGGATGTAAATGGCTGGGGTCGTTTTGAGGGGGCTGGGTCTACAAATCGTAGTGATTCTGGTGCAATAGAGTTTTATAACAATAATGCTTCATCTCTTAATGTGCAAGCTCAAATAAAGGGTCTACGAGGTATAGGTTCATATAATTCTGGTCAATTGGGATTTTTCACTAGACTAGCGGGTACACTTTATGAGCGAATGACACTAGATGAAAACGGCAACGTCGGCATTGGGACGATGGTGCCGGGATATAAATTGGATATTGCTGGTTCTGTGGCAGCCCCGACGACTTTACTTGTCCAAGCAGGAGGCATAACTGAAAATACTGGGAATGCTTTTCGTGTTTATAGAAACAGAGCTTCCTCTTCTACAAACGCTCCGTTAGTAGATTTTATAAATGATGCAGCAACGGATGACCAGCCACTTTTTAGACTTCAACAAGATGCACCAGCTGATATTCTCCAAGTTTTTGATGGAGCAACTCAAGTGTTTACAATCCTAGACGGCGGCAACGTCGGGATCGGCACCACTTCACCTCTCGCAAAACTATCTGTCAAAGGAGCAGGAACAACCACAGGCATAAACTTCCAAACAACCAATTCGGCTGACACTCCGTTGGTGACTGTTTTGGATAGTGGGAATGTGGGAATTGGGACGGTGAGTCCGGGAGCGAAGCTTGAAGTTTTTGGCGACATGATAATAGGAGACGTGACGAATGGAAGCGTTTTTAGATATAATCCAACCACGAACACGATTGTGAACGGTGCACATGAAAATAGTATAGGTGTTGGTTCCTCAAATTCTATAATAGCTGCAGGAGGAGCTACTGCAAGTTCTAATATCAATAGTATTGGAACTGATTCTTACGTGACTACGATTAGTGGTGGATACGATAACACAATTGGAAATGACTCTCCTGCCGCAACTATCAGCGGGGGTGCTCACCATCGAATAGATACAGGAGGAACACATGGAACAATAGGTGGTGGATCAACCAACACCATACAGGCCGGCGGAGATTATGGTTTCATTGGAGCAGGATTGAGTAATATTGTTGGAGGCACATATGCGTTCATAGGAGCAGGAAGCAACAATGTGGCTACAGGATTTAGATCTGCCGTCATGGGAGGTTATTCTAATGATGCAACGGGTCAATATGCCACCATTCCTGGCGGTTGGGGTAATGCCGCATCGGGTGATTATTCTTTTGCTTTCGGTTATAGGGCGAATGCTGCCGCGACTGGCGTGGTTGTATTCAAAGATTCAGTAAACGCGCAATATACGGTTAATACAACTAATATGTTTGGAGCGAATTTCACAGGTGGTTATCAGTTGCTCGGTGGTAACGTCGGCATCGGCACCACCTCACCTTTCGCAAAACTCTCTGTCAAAGGAGCAGGAACAACCACAGGTGTAAACTTCCAAACAACCAATTCGGCTGATACTCCGTTGGTGACTGTTTTGGATAGTGGGAATGTCGGTATTGGGACGACGAATCCTGGAGCAATGTTGGAGTTATCTTCTATAAGTATTAATGGTTCAGTTTTACGTTTATCTAATAATAATAATACAATTGCCCAAGGTGAAGAATTAGGAAGTATAGAATTTTTTAGTGGAGATAATAGTGGTTCTTACCCAGATACAGTAAAAGCAAAGATTTTATCTCTCACTGAAGATTCTGTAAGTCGTGATGGAAATCTAGTTTTCAAAACTTCACTTTTGTCTGATGCCTCACCAGTAGAAAGAATGAGAATAAATAGTAATGGCAACGTCGGCATTGGTTCCACCTCACCTTTTGCAAAACTATCCGTCAAAGGAGCGGGAACAACCACAGGGATAAACTTCCAAACAACCAATTCGGCTAACACTCCTTTGGTGACTGTTTTGGATAGTGGAAATGTTGGTATTGGGACGACAGCGCCTAGTGAAAAATTAGAAGTTGCTGGAAATATTTTGTTATGGAATAGTGTCAATGATAATACATTAAGATTTAAAGATAATAATGTCGCTCACGGATTAACTGACCTTGTTTCTACATATATACATACTGAATTAAGAAATGAAGATGTGTCAGCAGGAGGAACAAGACTATTGGGGGTTACTGATCAGGATCTTGCCTCAGGAATTAATTTGTATGGAGTGTTGGGTGTGACTGACCCAACTGATACTGTTCCTGCAATTAAAATTAATGGGGCAAAGAAAAACACTACTAATGTGCAATCTCTTGGAAACTTAGAAACAGTTTTTCAGGTTCAAAATAATACTTCCCCGTTATTGACTTTATTGGGAAATGGCAACCTCGGTATCGGCACCACCTCACCTTTTGCAAAACTTTCCGTCGTCGGAGATGTTGTTGCCGACTATTTCAACGCAACTTCAACCACAGCAACATCAACATTCGCTGGCGGTTTAACAGTGGGAACAAACAAGTTGGTGGTGGATAGGAGTACGGGCAACGTCGGAATCGGGACGGCGAGTCCGAGTCAAATGTTATCAGTTGGCGCAAGCAGTCAGTTTACGGTTACTTCAGCAGGTGTCGTAACCGGACAAAATTTTGCAGTAACCAGTGGGGCTTATGTAATAGATGTCAGTAACGGTTTAAGGTTGTATTCAAATGGTGGTCTGGGAATAAAATTTACGACTTGGGATGGCAGCTATGTTGATAGGATGGTCGTTTCAACAACAGGTAACATCGGCATCGGCACCACTTCACCTTTTGCAAAACTTTCAGTAACAGGAACCGGAACAGGCACTGGCTCGGCTTTTCAAGTTGCCGATTCTGCCAACTCACCAAAATTTACTGTTTTGGATAATGGGAATGTGGGGGTGGGGACGGTGAGTCCGACTCAAAAATTAGACGTTAATGGAAATATTCATTTAGGATCCAGCGTTGATGATTTAACAACGAGAAATATATATTTGGCCTCCAATCGTTATTTAAGCCTTACTTCTACAGGGCTAGATGTTTCGAACTGGTATGGTTCCGATGGCAGCGCTCATAAAGTTGGGTTTAATGGGAAAGAAGTATTGGTGGTTGGATCTAACGGAATTGTTGCTATAGGCAATAATATTAATGGCGGTCCTGGTGATTACATGCCTCTTGTTTTACAGGGAAATGAATCGGGCGATGTATTAATTAAAAGCGATCAATATCAATGGGGCGTTGATACGCGTCCAATAAGAATAATTACAGATGACCCCTATGCCAATACCGGACAGACTTTAAATGCTGGAAATATAGTTCTTCAAACAGGAATAGGGACAAATGGAGGAGCAACAGGAATAATAAAATTTGAAATTGGTGCATCTGGTTCTGAAAAAATGCGAATTGACACTTCTGGCAACATCGGCATCGGCACCACCACCCCATGGAGAACTCTTTCCGTAAACGGAACAGCTGCTTTCACCGGTCTAACCAACGACGGAACAGGTTATTACGCTTGTATATCAACCAACGGAGAACTAGCCACATCAACAACCGCTTGTGGAGCATCGTCAGAAAGATTTAAAACAAACATAAATGATCTAACATACGGTCTAGACACAGTCCTTCAACTACGCCCTGTATCTTTCAACTGGAAATCAGACTTTATCAATTCTTCTTCAACTCAAATCGGATTTATTGCAGAAGAAGTTGATTTGTTAATCCCAGAAGTCATCGGACACGATGACAAAGGTAACATCATGAACCTTGATTATCCAAAGTTGACGGCGGTCTTGGTAGGTGCAATGAAAGAACTTAATACAAAAATCTCGGCTATTGCTTCTTCGACCCCAATCGTCTCAACAGGAATTGTTGATTCCGTTCTATCTCATCTAGAAAGTTTGGGTGCAAAATTTGTTGACGGTATTGCTTACTTCAAAGATGTTGTCGTAAAAACTTTGACAGCAGAAAAGGTTATCACAAATGGAATTGAGATGGTGGACGAAGTAACAGGAGAAATATATTGTGTGAGAATTCAAAACGGAGCGATGGTTAATATTGCGGGAACTTGTGATACAGCTAATAGCCAACAGCCAACAGCAGAACCTTCAAACACCACTCCTCCCACAATAACAATCACAGGCAACAACCCAGCCGTAGTAGAAATAAACAGCAACTATATTGATCTAGGTGCTACAGCAGTAGACTATCAAGGAAACTCTCTAATAGTAGATACAATAGACGCAGATACAGTAGACACAACAACAGCAGGAGAATACACAGTTACTTACACAACATTTGATGGAACACTGACTTCAACAAGTACAAGAACAGTACTTGTTGAAGATTCAACAGCTGTAACAACAGAACCAGCAACGACAACAGAGCCAACAGCAACGACAACAAATCCTGTGGTAGAACCGACAGCTACGACGACAGATCCAGTGGTAGAACCGACAGCGACAACGACAGAGCAGATTTAATATAATCCGAATGCCTCGAATTAGAATCCGAATGCCCCGAATTTCGAATTAATCCGAATTATTAGGAATAAAATTCGTCTTCGCGAGCGAAGCGAAGCGATCCAGAACGACGAACGAACGCCGTGGATTGCTTCGGACTTCGTCCTCGCAAAGACGGACGGAAGACGAAGTTGGGCAAAGCCCAACTTCGTCAACGAATTTTCTTTCAGAAAATTCGGATGATTCGGCAATTCGGAGCACCTGCCTGCCGGCAGGCAGGTTAGGATATAATTTGTAGTATTCGGATTATATTAAAAAATTAAAATTTAACAAAAAATATATGGACAATACAAATAATAATAAAATTAAAGTAGCAATAAACGGATGTGGTCGTATCGGACGAGCGTTTTTAAAATTGGCTGAAGAAAATCCGCAGATTGAGGTAGTCGCTGTAAACGATTTAGGAAGTGTTGAAAATATCGCATATCTTTTGAAATATGATAGTGCCTACGGAAAAAGTGATTTGGATATAAAGGTTGAAAACGGTTTTCTTTCTATCAATGGTAGGGAAATAAAATATTTGAGTGAGAAAGATCCAAAAAATCTGCCTTGGGGTGCTTTGGATATAGATGTCGTAGTTGAATCAACAGGAGTTTTCAATTCTTACGAGAAATCAAATGCTCATATTGATGCAGGTGCAAAAAGAGTTGTCATAACTGCACCAGTAAAAAATGCACCTCACGCAGAAGGCGTTCCAGATTATGGGGCAATTGGGCAAACTGTTTTAATGGGAATAAACGAAGATGATTTGAAAAAATGTAAAATCAGCTCCAATGCTTCTTGTACAACCAATGCAGGAAGCCCTGTTTTGGAAATTTTGAGAAAAGAAATTGGAATTGAAAAAGCGATGTTGAATACAATTCACGGATATACATCTACTCAAAAAATTGTTGATTCACCAAGTGAAAAAGATTTTAGAAAAGGTCGTGCCGGAGCACAAAATATTATTCCTTCTACAACAGGGGCCGCTGTTGCGACAACACAGGTAATCACAGATTTGAAAGGAAATTTTGACGGTATTGCTGTTCGTGTACCAGTTATCTCTGGATCTATTTTAGATATTACTTTTATTGCAAAAAGAAATACAAGTGTTGAAGAAATAAATAATATTTTGAAAAAAGCGAGCGAGGACCCAAATTGGAAAAACTTGTTTGCTATCACCGAAGAACCAATTGTTTCGTCAGACATTGTTGGCAGTCGATATGCTTCTATTGCCGATTTGTCATTTACAAGAGTAGTGGGAGGAAATTTGGTAAAGGTGTTGGCATGGTACGATAATGAAATGGGGTATACGAGTGCTTTGGTGAGACATGTGGTGAAAGCAGGGGAAAGTCTTTAATAGTTTTTAGTTTTTAGTTTTTGCGAAGCAAAATTCGTCACACTCGTCGTCTTTGCGAACCGAAGGTGAAGCAATCCAGAAATTAATCAAAATATGTCTTTTTCTAAAACAACAAAAATAATAATTGCTACAATCATCGTCATTGGTGGTTTTGCTCTTTTTTATTTTTTTCAAAATAAAAGTGATGAGAAGAACATGTTCTCTTTGGGAGAATTTAATCTGCCCGAGAGTTTTTTTGTGGATGACGAGACAGAAATAAAATTTGAATGGACGGACGACAACAAGGGTGAAGATTTGATTATTCAATCAGATAAAAAAAGTTATTTTGGGATAAACAAGTCTGAAATTTATTTTTCTGTTTCCAGTTTGAATAAAGACGCTCAAAACTTTAATTTGCGATTTTTGTTTGGAGAAGAATCAGCAAAATTGGAAAAAATAGAAAAAATAAATTCAGGAGGCATTACGAGCGAATTGTCTTTATCCGAAAATACTTTCGTTAAATTTGACAGTATGGACGGATTCAGTTCTTCCTTGTATGTTGGGGACATTATTCAACCAGAGCAGACTAATTATTACAAAGCCGTGATTGCTTACAACCCGAATACAAAAGGCGAATTTTATATAGAAGCAAAAGGCGACAAAGGTGCTTATGGTCTCCTTGACCCATGGTACAATTCCACGGGCCTCGTCGGTTATTGGTCATTTGATGGAAATGATATGGACTGGTCAGCCACAACTGCGGAAGTGATTGATCGAAGCGGGCAGGGAAATCATGGGGATGCAACTAATATGACAAGTGCAAGTGTGGATATTGGAAAGGTTGGACAGGCTTTAGTTTTTGATGGGGTGGATGATTCTATAAGTATTGGTATTGGTACAGATTATTTTCCGATGGATACTTTTTCTATGTGTAGTTGGGTTAAATCTCCAGGGCTTGCAGATGGGATGACACTTAATGGAATTTTAAGCATAACATATGGTTTGTCAATTTCATTGGATAATAGTGGTAGGTTTTTATCAAGAATGGATGACGGAGTTACCGCTATAAGTGTATCAGCAGGGGATAATTTAGCTGATAATGAATGGCATTGGGTATGTTTAACTTTTGATGGTATAAATAGGCACATGTTTGTTGATGGTGTAAATAAGTTATCAACACCAACTACATGGCTTGGAACAACTAGGTGGCCAACAAATGCTGGTAATATTGGATATGAAAATAATAATAAAGCACTTTATAAGTTTAATGGTTCAATTGACGAAGTTCTCGTCTACAACCGCGCGCTTTCCGTGGATGAAATAAGTGCTTTGTATAAATTGGGAACTAGAAAATCGCAGGTCAAAACCACAGGGTCTAACAAAATGAAAATAAACACATCAACCGTTAATCGTCTCACTGATGGCCTTGTTGGTCACTGGACTTTTGACGGCGCGGATATGGATTGGTCATCAACAACGGCGGAAGTGTTGGACAGAAGCGGAAATGAAAATAATGGTAACGTTTTTGGTGAGACAAAATCTGCAATCGGAAAAATAGGACAAGCCCTAGAGTTTAACGGACAGAATGATTATGTTTTGTTTAACAATCCCCAAATAACAGGATCCGAGGTTTCCACTTTTGTCTCATGGTTTAAGGTAGATGACCCCAGCAGATTACAAATGATTTTATATTGGGGTAACTTTTCTGATTATCTAGGTATGATGCAAGTAATACACGTTTCAACCGCAAAATGCGGTGGGACATATAACACTATTAATTATTGGGTTGATACCGAGACAGTGGTCGCGGGGGAATGGAATCATTTAGCCTGTGTTTATGACGGAACGAACGTTCTGGCTTATCTTAACGGAGTTTATTACGGGAGTAATGTATACCCGGCAGCGGTAACTTCTAGCTCCCTTTATCTATCTAGGTATGATGCTACAAAGTATTTTAATGGCTCAATCGATGAAGTCAGAATTTATAACAGAGTCCTCTCTCCAACCGAAATAACAGAACTCTACAATATGGGAGCAAAAAAAATAAAAATTAGATAAAGATTATACACAAAGACTGGGTCCGACCCAGTCTCACTGTGTTAAAATAAAAAACATGAGAAGAAAAGTACTATTTGTAAACGGAGAATTTTATCATATCTTTAATAGGGGAACAGATAAAAGAAACATATTTTCGGATAAAAATGATGCATTTAGATTTCTTGAAAGTATCGAAGTTTTTAATAATATTGAAGCCGGCAATAATATCTTTCGCACTCATAGATTGAAAAATGGACTGGGTCCGACCCAGTCTAATCCAGAGAAGATAGAGAAAAAAGAACCAATAGTGAATATTATTTGTTATTGTTTAAATTCAAATCATTATCATTTTATATTGGAACAATTAGTTGATGGTGGAATAAGTGAATTTATGAAGAGGCTAGGAGGTGGCTATACTTGTTATTATAATGAAAGACATAAAAGATCGGGGGTATTATTTCAGGGTAAGTTCAAAGCTGCTCATATAAAATCAAATGAACAATTATTGCGCCTTAGTTCTTATGTGAATTTGAACAATAAAGTCCATCAAAAATTTGATAAATATAAAAAAAATTTCCTTGATTTGATTGCAAATAGATCAAGTTGGGAAGAATATATTAAAAAAGATAATAAATACAGTATTTGCAAAAAAGATATCATTTTAGGACAATTTAAAAACAGAGAAGATTATAGAAAAAATGCCGAAGATGTGATAAAAGAAATTAAAGAAATGAGGTATGGGGAAGAAGTAAACTCGACTGGGTCCGACCCAGTCTAAACGACCCAGTCTAAAAAGAATTTTGTTTGAAATTAATATAGTATAATAAAGATATTATGAAAATATATATTGCATCAGATCATGCAGGTTACGAATTGAAACAAAAATTGATTGAGTATCTTCTAGATGAAGATTTTGATGTTTCTGATGAAGGGGCATTTGAATTTGATGTGCAAGATGATTATCCAGATTTCATTTCAAAGGTAGCCGAAAAGGTTTCAAAAGATCCTAAAAATTCAAAAGGAATTATTTTGGGTGGTTCGGGACAAGGAGAGGCAATTGTTGCCAATCGTTTCAAAAATATAAGAGCGGTTGTCTATTATGGCGGTGATATGGATATTGTTAGATTGTCTCGAGAACACAATGATGCAAATGTTTTGTCTTTGGGTGCGCGGTTTATTTCTTTTGATACAGCAAAGAATACAGTCAATTTATGGCTCAACACAGCCTTTTCTGAAGATGAAAGGCATTTAAGAAGAATTAAAAAGATAGATTCTTTAGATTTTTAAAACATGAAGATAACGCCCGCAATCATCCCAAAAAGTTATGAAGATTTAAGACAAAAGATTTCTTTAGTTAAAGATTTTTCTCATTTTGTTCAGATTGATATAACCGATGGTATTTTTGTCCCATCAACCAGTTGGCCATATTCCGACTCTGTTTGGTCAGAGGGGATTTTTTTGGATATGCCATTTTGTAATGAATGCAATTTTGAATTTGACTTGATGATTCAAAATCCAGAGAAAACAATTAACGACTGGGTTATGGAAGGAGCGAGTAAAATTGTTGTTCATGTTGAATCAACAGACAATTTGGAGTTGTTGATTGCAGAACTAAAAGAAAAAAATATAGAGGTTGGTTTGGCTTTTAATATTGAAACACCTTTGGATCTGTATTCACATCTATTAGACAAGGCCGATTTTATTCAGTTGATGGGGATAGAAAAAATTGGTTTTCAGGGACAGGCTTTTTCCGAAAAAATTTTTGAAAAAATAGCTGACTTAAGAAAAAGAAAGCCTGATGTTATAATGAGTGTTGATGGTGGGGTGAACTTGGAAAATGCAAAGAGACTGAAAGAAGCGGGTGTTAGTAGGGTGGTGGCTGGGTCTACGATTTTTGAAAGTGATAATATAGAGAAAGTTATTGAACAGTTTAAGGAAATATAAATTTATGATGGATGAAAATACAATAAAAGAATTAGAAAAGAAAGCAATTGATATCAGGGTTTCTGTTTTGGAATCTTTGGTTTCAGCGGGATCGGGACACACAGCAGGACCGCTTGGAATGGCAGATATTTTTACCGCTCTCTACTTTCATATTATGAAACACAATCCAAAAAAACCAGATTGGAAAGATAGAGATTATTTAATTTTATCAAATGGACATATTTGTCCGGTGCTCTATGCAACAATGGCACATGCGGGATATTTCCCAAAATCAGAACTTAAAAATTTGAGAAAATTGGGATCGCCTTTGCAAGGACACCCACACAGAGAATGGATGAAAGGTTTGGAAACAAGCTCGGGACCTTTAGGGTCTGGTTTGTCACAGGCGGTGGGGATGGCGATTGCTGATAGAATGGATAATGGAATAACATCAGATAAAACTTTTTATTGTTTAATGAGCGACGGAGAAATTCAAGAAGGACAAACTTGGGAAGCAATAATGTTGGCAGGAAAAGAAAAATTGCAAAATATTATTGCAATTATTGATAGAAACAATATTCAAATAGAAGGAAATGTGGAAGATATAATGCCGTTGGAACCGTTGGATGAAAAGTTTGAAGCATTCAATTGGCATACAATTGAAATTGATGGGCACAATTTTGAACAAATAAATAATGCTGTAAACGAAGCAAAAGCGATTACAGAAAAACCAGTTGTGATAATTGCCTATACAATTCCTGGAAAAGGGATAAAAGAATGGGAGAAAAAATATGAATGGCACGGAAAACCTCCGACGAAAGAAGAAGCCGAAAGAGCTATAAAAGAATTGAAAGCAGAGATGTAATTTTAGCAACTAGCAACTAGTTTTTAGCAAACGAATGACGACGTGGATTGCTTCGTTACACTCGCAAAGACGGATTTTGCGAAGCAAAATCCGTCACAAATTTTCTTTGGAAATTCGTCTTTGCGAACGAAGTGAAGCAATCCACGATAGTTTCTAAAAACTAAAAACTAATATTATTATGTTAGAAAAAACTTTAAATAAAAAAATATTTGATAGGGAGGTTGAAAAAAAATCTACTCGTCAGGGTTATGGCGAGGGTTTGTTAGAGGCGGGGGAGAAAAACAAAAATATTGTTGCTCTTTGTGCAGACCTTACTCATTCTACATTTACAAATTTGTTTGCGGATAAATTTCCGGAAAGATTTGTTCAGATGGGTGTTGCTGAACAAAATATGGCGAGCGTGGCGTCTGGTATGGCGAGAATGGGCAAGATTCCTTTTATTTCTTCTTATGCGATGTTTTCTCCAGGGAGAAATTGGGAACAAATTAGAACAACAATTTGTTATAATAATACAAATGTAAAAATCGTTGGTGCTCATGCAGGGATATCTGTTGGCCCAGATGGAGGAACTCATCAAGCGATAGAAGATATTGCTTTGACCCGTGTAATTCCAAGAATGACAGTGATTTATCCCTGCGATTATCTTGAAGCAAAAAAAGCTGTTTTGGAGATGGCAAAAACCGACGGCCCTGCTTATATTAGACTGGCAAGAAATAATACACCTATTATTACGACAGAAAAAACTCCTTTTAAAATCGGAAAAGCACAAACATTTTTTGAATCAAAACAAAAAGCGCAAGTAGGAATTGTTGCCTCAGGGCATTTAGTTTACGAAGCTTTGATATCGGCAAAAGAATTGGAAAATCAAGGAATCGGGGTTAAGGTAATAAATCTTTCAACAATCAAACCATTGGATGAAAAAGCAATTATTGATTTAGCAAAAAGTGTTAAAGGAATTGTTACAGTAGAGGAACACCAAAAGGCAGGTGGTATGGGTTCGGCGATTGCTGAATTGTTGTCACAAAAATATCCTACAAAAATTGAATTTGTTGCTATCAATGACGAGTTTGGACAATCGGGTGAACCTGATGAATTGATTAAATTCTATAAATTGGATTCAAATTCTATTATCAAAGCAGTTAAAAAATTATTAGTATAATTGAGCACATAGCGTATAGCGTGTAGCGTGTAGGGAACGAATTTTGCCTTTGGCAAAATTCGTTCAAAACCTATACCCCATACCCTAAACGCTATACGCTAAAAAGATTATGAAAAAAACTTTATTTTTTGTGGGTGTTCTCGTAATTATTGTGGGTTTTTTGTGGCAAGTTGGTTTGAGAATGAAAGATGAAAAGGTCGTAGAAGAAGTTTCTCTTGGAAAAGATCCCCAAAACAGCACTTATATTTTAGATAATGAAAAAATAACTTTGGTTAATGGTTCTTTTGAATCTGACTCGGATTCAAAAATGATTGTAAAAAATTTTGGTGAACCTGTTTATGGTGATTTAAATGATGACGGAAAAGACGACGCTGTTTTGATGCTTACTCAAGATTCAGGAGGAAGTGGTACTTTCTATTATGTAGGAGTTGCTTTGAATAGTGAAGATAAGGGTTTCGCTGGGACAAACTTGATCTTGTTGGGAGATAGAATCAGTCCGCAAAATATTGAAATAAAAAACGGAATTGCGATTGCAAATTATGCAGAAAGAAAAGAGGGTGATCCTTTTACTACCAGTCCATCTGTTGGTGTCTCTAAATATATGTTTGTCGAAGAATCTTCCTTAGAAGAAGTTATTGGTTTGCAAAAAGGAGAGACGGTTTTGTGGGGAGGTTTGGTTTGGGGTGGCGAAGTTCGCACATTTATTCCATGTGGCGATGGCAATCCAGAATATTGGATAACTGGAAGTTCTACTGCTTTGCAAGAAATTAAAAGTAGATACGAAACAGAAACAAAAGACGTCTTGCCTAAAAATTACGCACCTCTTTTTTCTGTAATTGTTGGAAAGATTGTAGATGCTCCAGAAGATGGTTTCGGCGCAGATTATCAGCAGGGGATTGAAATAAGTCAGGTTATAAAAACATCTAGGTCAGGAAATTGTAAAAGTGATTTGATTGTTTTGGATACCCCGCTTGTTGGTTCTGAAATATCTTCTCCTTTGAAGATAGAAGGAAGGGCCAGAGGAACCTGGTTTTTTGAAGCAAGTTTTCCTATAACTTTGACTGATTGGGATGGGAGAATAATTGCACAAGGTATTGCGACTGCAACAGATGATTGGATGACAGAAAAATTTGTTCCTTTTACGGCCAATTTGGAATTTGAAAATCCACAAAATATAGGAGATTTTAGTCGAAGAGGAGCATTGATTTTGCAAAAAGATAATCCGTCTGGATTGCCAGAACATGATGATGCTTTGGAAGTAACCGTATATTTTAAATAGTTTAAGGTTAGGGTTTAGCGTATAGGAGACAAATTTTGCCAAAGGCAAAATTTGTCTTTGCGAGTGAAACGAAGCAATCCATAATCAAAAAATTGAGAGGTTCGACCTCTCAATTTTTTTTGTTTAATTTATTTTTACAGGTCTGTAATTTTCCGGAGCCTCTTTTAAATATTTTTCAAGTTTCTCTCTGGTTAACAATCCTTCTTGTGCCCCTAAATATTGAACAACCGACATTGAATTGATGGGTCCCCACATCAATGCTTCGTCTATTGATTTTCCTAGAACTAAAGCAGATGTAAAGGTAGAAGAAAAAGAGTCGCCGGCACCTGTTCTGTCCACAGGTGATTTCTCGTCGGGATACATCGGCATATGCCACATTTCGTTTCCGTCATATGAATATGCTCCGTTTGGACCGTCTGTAATAACAACTATTTTTGGACCCAACTCTCGCATCATTTTCATTAATTCTTTAACATCAGCATTGTCTACATTTTTTCCCAATGGTTTTAATATTCTTTGGGCTTCTTCTATATTGCAGAAAAATAATTCAGAAACTTCATAAACATTTTTTAATTTTTCATATCCCAAATTAATTTGAAATGTTCCTGGTTGAAACGCCATTTTTATTTCTGGATTTTCTTTTACATATTTTGCGATCTCTAGTTGGTAGTTAAGAGAATTTTCCGCCAGAGAACTTAGATAAATCCATTTTGGTTTTCCGATGTCTGGCAGTTTGTAATCAAATTCTGCGTGTTTAACCAAAATAGTTCTATCAGAATTGAAAGATAAAACAAAGTGATAATTTGTTGGATGCTCTTTATGAGTTCTTATAAAATCGGCTATAACACCATCTTTTTTTAAAGAATTTAGGCATTTTATTCCATTTTCGTCATCTCCAATTTCTGCAATCAGTGCAGATTTTAATCCCAGTCGTGAAGCTGAAACAGAAGCGTTAGGACTGTTTCCAACTGCCGAAATTTCTGTTGATTTTCTGTAAGGAATTTTATCGGCAAAATTCATACAAATTTTCTCTTTTCCGTCTTCTTTGTATGTCTCTGCTTCTATCAATTCAATAAAATTATCAACAACAATATCGCCGATGGCAATAAAATCTAGGTCTTTATTTTTTTTATTTAATCCAAACATGTAATTAGTATATAGTATATAGTTTTTAGTTTCTAGTGTTGGGGTTGGGGACTATGGGTAAACCTCAATTGTTTGTGTTTATAAAAATTACGAAATTTACGCGACCGCGTAAATTTCGTAATTTTTATTTTTAAAGTTATAATATGACATATATATGAAACATATAAATGTTCAAAAAGTTATTTTAAATACTGTCGCTGTAGCAGGGTTGATTGGTGTTGCCGTTTTGGCTCCAAATGCTTTACAGGTTGTAAAGCAATTTACTCCAAAAAAGAAAAAATGGACAAGAGAAACATATTATATGAATGATTCGATTGAAAATTTGTTAGAGAAGGGATTGATAGAAAAGGTTAGAAAGGGCAATACTGAATTTATTAAACTTACGAAAAAGGGTGGTGAGCTGAGCGCAAGATATGAATTGGGTGATTTGGAAATAGAAAAACCTAAGAAATGGGATAAAAAATGGAGGGTAATAATTTTTGATATTTCAGAAAACAAAAAAAGCCTGAGAGATTTGTTAAGATTAAATTTAAACAGGTTAGGTTTTGTTAAATTGCAAAATAGTGTTTGGGTTTTTCCTTATGAATGTGAAGAATTAATTTTCTTATTAAAGACAAAGTTTTTTATAGACAGCGATGTTTTGTATATGGAGGTTAATAGAATCGAAAACGAAAAATGGTTAAAAGAAGTTTTTGGCTTGAATTAACCCCGCCTAATATAAGAACAGATTATTGTTTTTGTGTTTGAGAGATTAATAACTGAAATTCAAAACAAAAAATTACGAAATTTACGCGACCGCGTAAATTTCGTAATTTTTTTTAAAATACTTGAATCATCTTAAATTGCAATCGGACTGAGCCGGTCTGAATTGAACTGAATCGAAATGACTGAACTGAATCGAATCGATTTGAATTTTTGAACTCCCAGACTTGGTATATTTGGAGATATTTTATTTTTGTGATAATTTTGTTTTAGGTTTGTCGCTGCATATAAATATAAAGGAATAGCAGGAGGAATTTATGCCAGAAGTAAGGTTGGTTGCGTCCAAAGAGACTTTCAACAAGTTTTCAAAATCTCAACGAAAGGAATTTTCTGATGTTTTAAGATGCTGTGTTGCTACCAGTTTGAGTCTTTATCGATTAAAACCTTTTACAGAAGATAGCATAACTGTTCACTGGGATATCCCCGAGGAATCTTACAACGAGAACGATCTTGTTGTTAAGATTGAATTTTCTGTTGGAGGAAATGGCTTCAATCCCTCTTATGAACAATTGAAGAACATTACTTCAGGTATATCCGCATTTATTTTCAAATGTCTCATTCATTCTAACTTGTTAGAGGTTGCTGTGTGGCTTCGCCCTCAACAAAATGGTGTGTGGATGTTGAAAAAGTCATAATTTTCATTTTGTGTTAAAAACCCGTGAAGTGCTTCACGGGTTTTTTTCTATGTTAATATATAATATATGAAAACTTTAAAACAAATTATTCAAGAAGCCGATAATGGAAAAACAGCAATCGGACATTTTAATATTTCTAATATAGAAGGTTTGTGGGGTATTTTTAATGGAGCAAAAGAATTGAATGTACCTGTAATAATTGGGGCGTCAGAAGGAGAGAGAAAATTTTTTGGAACAAAACAAATTGTTGCAGTGGTAAAAAGTTTGCGAGAAGAATTTGATTATCCTATTTTTTGCAACGCCGATCATTGCCATTCATATGAAAGTTTTAAAGAAGCAGTAGATGCTGGGTTTGATGCGGTTATATATGACGGTGCAAAACTTTCACTGGACGAGAATATAAAAGAAACAAAGAGATGTGTTGAATATGCAAGAAGTGTTAACCCAGAAATCGTGGTGGAGGGGGAAACAGGATATATCGGAGATTCATCAAAATTACTAGATAGTATTCCTGACGGGGTAGCAATGAATGATGCAATGACAAAATCAGAGGATGCTGAAAGATTTGTTAAAGAAACAGGCGTGGATTTGTTTTCCCCTGCTGTGGGTAACATTCATGGTATATTAAAAGATATTGCTAATCCAAGATTGGATATTGAAAGGGTGAAAGTAATAAGAGAAAAAGCAGGCGTTCCTTTGGTTTTGCATGGAGGATCTGGAATAGCGGATGAAGACTTTGTTTCTGCTATAAAATCTGGAATTGCTATCGTTCATATAAATACAGAGATAAGGATTGCATACAAAGAATCTGCCAAAGAAAGCTTTGCTAACTGTGGTGAAGAAATCGCCCCTTATAAAATAATGGAGAAATCAGTTTTGGCTATAAAAGATGTAGTCAAGAAAAGACTAGAACTTTTTAGTAAATAATTTTTTGTTAACATATAACTATGTCACAAGTAAAATTTGAGGAATTTCAATCACAATCTTCTTATCGGGGATTTGATGACACATCTAAAATGGTGAAATGGGTTATTAAATATTCTGGCGGTTTTATTAAAAGCAAGATAGGGGCGAATTATTTTTTGTTAGGTGTTTTTGTCGTCTTTACTATTTTATCTTTATTTACGATATTTTCTTCTGCTGGAAAAGATCCTCTAAATGGTGAAGTTCCTGTAGATCAAATTATTCCGTAATAAAGATTTATAAAATGATGAGGTGTTTTTTAAAAGAAGAAAAAAAATATAATAAAATTTCAGCAGACACTGATGTATTTTTCCGAAAAAATAAGGGTTTCACTCTTATTGAGCTTTTAGTTGTTATTGCTATTATAGGAATGCTTTCTTCTGTTGTTTTGGTGAGCCTCAGTTCTGCTAGATCAAAATCTCGCGATGCAGGACGTATTGCTAGTGCAAAACAACTTCAAACTGCATTAGAGTTGTATTATAGTGAAAATGGACACTATCCAATCTCCACAGGCGGTTGTGGATCAACTGTTCCAAATACAGCTTGGTGTAATAGCGTTCAATCTTTATCTGGTGGTCACTGGATTCACGACAATGGTGTTTCAAGTGTTCTTGACCCTTTTCTGTCTGCCGAACCAATCGATCCAAAGCAAGGTTCTTCGCCTAATTTTCTGCCTCTGAACGGCGGGACATTTTATTATTTTTCGTCTGGTTATGGAGGTAGTGGGAAATGGTATATGATAATTTTCGGTCTAGAAAATAGTCATGCAATTGAGAATATTGACGGAGCTCGTTCTTGTCCTTACACAGGCTATCCCGATGGTCGATTGTTCAATTATGGTAACGGAACAAATAATATTGTCACATTAGGAGCCGGGTGTAATTATTAGCATTAATTTATATTAAGAATAAAATTATGTCACAAGTAGAGTTTGAGGAATCTTCAACACAATCCAAAGTATTTTTTAATAAAAAGGAATCAAGAATTGTTGAATTTATTAAAAAATACTCTGGAGGATTAATTAAAAATGAAAGACAGGTAGCTTATTTTTTGTTAATTTTTGCCTGTCTTTCTGTTTTTTTATTTTTTAAAACCTTGTTTTTTGGCGGGCCTAACACAAATTCTCCGACGGGCCCAATAATAGAGGAAGCAGGGTCTCAAGTAGATATAATCTTCTAAATTATTATGTTTTTTATAAAAACTAAAAACTCTTTAAATATAATATTTAAAGCAGAGACAAAATTAAAAAATAATAAAGGTTTTACCCTTATTGAATTACTTGCTGTTATTGCAATAATAGGAGTTCTTTCGTCTGTTGTTCTGGCTAGTCTCAATTCTGCAAGAGAGAAAGCTAGAGACTCAAGAAGAAAATCCGATCTTGAACAAGCTAGAATTGCGTTGTCATTTTATTTCGATAAACACAACAATTGGATGCAGACTGGAAGTGGTTGTGGATCTGGTGGCAATGGTAATGGGTGGTTTAATTATGTAGGGGGTAGTTATCCAAAGGCTATGTCAAAATGTTTGCTTGATGAGGAATTTTCTGTTGCGGAAATAATAGATCCCACCGGAGGGAAGACATCCAATCCTACGACAGGTTTTTCTTACATGAAGTATTCCTGTGGCGTACCTACCAAGACTTATGTTTATGCCAAACTGGAAGGAATTCCACAAAGTTCAACAGCGACCAATGGGACATGTTGTGCCAGCTGTGACTCAAATTATGGTATGAATTATTATGTAATTGTTAATTAAATATAAATTTTTCAAACCATCTGTTGCTTTTTATCTCATAATATAGTATCTTTATCACTGTTTAGAGGGTTTTTATATCATCTCATTTTTAATTAATTTTAAATTTTGAGATTTAAATTTTTAATTTGAAACATGTTAACACTTAACGTAAAAACAAGAGATTCAAAGAATAAGTTGAATGAAATTAGAAATGGAGGCGAAATCCCTGCTGTTTTTTATGGTAGAGAAGTTAAGTCAACATCGATCTCTGTTTCTGCAAGTGAATTCAAGAGCGTTTGGAAAAAAGGAGGAAATTCATCAATCATCAACTTGAAAGGATTAAAAGATGAAAGAGAGGCAGTAATTCATGATATGGACATAGACCCTGTGAGTAACCAAGTAAGACATATTGATTTTTACATTGTTAAAAAAGGAGAAAAGATGGAGACGACAGTTCCTTTGGAATTCGTGGGAGAAGCTCCTGCTGTTAAAACACTAGGGGGTGTTTTGGTTAAAGCTTTGAGAGAATTGAATATAGAAGTTCTTCCAAAAGATTTGCCACAACATATCGATGTGGATATTTCTTCTTTGGTAGATATGGACAGTCAGATTGCTGTAAAGGATTTGGTTTTGCCAACAGGTGTTACTGTAACTGATGATGCAGAAGAAGTGGTTGTTTTGATTACACATGCAGAAGAAGAAAAAGAAAGTGAACCTGTGGATATTTCAAGTATAGAAATTGAAAAGAAAGGAAAGAAAGAAGAAGAACCTGCTGAATAATTAATTTTTTTAAAAAACCCACGCGATAATCGCGCGGGTTTTTTATTTTTTACACCCTTTTCTCAAAAAGAGAAAAAAGTTATAATAAAGGTAATGAAAAAAAGCACGAAAGGTTTAAGCATAATATTGCTAATGGTTGTTTTTTTGGTGTTTCCAAATCTGACAAAATCAGAGGTTACTTGCAGTATTAATCTTGATGGAAAAACAGATGAAGAGTTGCAAATAGCTTTGAAAAAATGTGAAGAAGAAATCGCTGAACAAAATGCACTACTTCAACAGAAACAAAGAGAGTCTGTCACCATAGAAAGAGACATTGATATTATAAATAGTAAAATTACAAAAACTCAGGCTGATATTAGAGCAAAAGATATAAAAATTTATCAGTTAAAACAGGGAATTTCTTCTAAAAAAGAAACATTGACTGAATTAAACAATAGATCAGAGAGAACTTTAGAGTCTATATCAGGTATCATAAAAAAGACAAATGAACTGGATGATTTTTCTGTTGTAGAAGCGTTGCTTTCACAAGAGAGTATTTCTGAATTTTTCGTTGATTTTGATGATTTTGATATTTTGGAAAGTGATTTACAAAACAATTTGATGGCAATTAGGCAAATCAAAGGAGAAACAATGACCGCACAGCAGATTTTGGAAGAACAACAAAGAAACGAATTAGCTTTGAAAATTGCAAAAGAAGAAGAAAAGAGGAAAGCAGAGGCTTATAAAAGTGAAAATAAAAAATTGCTAAGTGTTAATAGAGCACAAGAAGATGAATACAAAAAAACAATTGCTGAAAAAGAAAGAATAAAAAATGAAATAAGGAATAGAATCTTCCGAACAGTCGGTGGTACTGAAATGAAATTTGGTGAAGCATTAAGATTGATTCAACCTTATGAGGATGCTATTGGTATTGAATCCGCTTTGGTTTTGGCTGTTTTGACACAAGAATCTGCCATTGATGGGGTAATAGGTAAAAATTTGGGAAGATGTACTTATAATCAAACTGCAAGCAACAGTGCCGGAACCGTTATGAGTAATTCTCAAAAACCATCATTTTTGGCGATTATGAAAGAGCTAGGAATGGACCCAGATACGACACCCGTTTCTTGTCCTATTTATGGTGATGGAAATTATGGAGGAGCAATGGGACCTTCTCAGTTTATGCCAAGAACTTGGTATGATATTGATACGGGATATGGATACAAAACAAGAGTTGCAAAAATACTGGGGATAAGCGCACCTTCGCCTTTTGTTAATCTTGATGCTTTCGTAGGAACAGCTAGTTATCTGAGTGACGCAAGAGCTTCTTGTTCAGCAAAATTTACAAGTCAATTTGAGATTTGGAGTTGTTCAGCTGCTAGGTATTATGCAGGAGGAAATTATGCAAAGCATATGTATTCAAAATATAGTTATGGATACAAGGTTGCGGAAAGAGCTATGCAGTTCCAGAAAGATATAGATACGCTAGACCTTTAATAAATTAAAGGTCTAGAATTGTAAATTTTAAATTTTAAATTAAAAATGACAATTCAAAATTTAAAAATAAGGAAAGCGGAAACGAAAGAGGATATTGAAAAAGCATTAGAGGTTAGAAAAAAAGTGTTTATTGACGAACAAGGAATAATCATTGATATAGAAAGGGATAACCATGACTGGTCTGATGCTGTTCATGTTATTGCTATATAAATGATGATGGTAGTTGTGTTGGGACAGGAAGATTTATTCCAACAAAAGACGGTGCAAAAATTCAGAGAATGTCTGTCTTGTCCGAATATCGTAATTGTGGACTCGGTGGCGAAATTTTGTTAAAACTTTTGGAGCTAATTGAGCAAGACGGTTTTAAGAGAGTTTATTTTTCAGCTCAAAAGACTGCCGAAGATTTTTATAAAAAATTTGGTTTTTCTTCTTATGGGGATGTTTTTGAAGAAGTTGATCGTCCTCACATAATGATGGATAAAGTGTTGTAATGTAATTTAAATTTTTGTGGTATATTTGTTATATGAAAGGAATTCAATTTGAAGAAGAAAAATATAATAGTATAAGAGACTCTCAATCATTAGGGTCTGATTTTATTACTAGAATTTTGTTGAAAACAGGTCTTTTTAATAATGCAGAAAAGGCAAGAAAGACAGCGATTTTTTTTGTTTTGCTGGTTGTTATTTTTTCCACATTTCTTTTTGTGAATTCTTTTAGAGGGGGGTATGAAGAGACTACAGAAAATAGCGATTATTATGTTCCTGCTGAATAAATCAAAAAAAATAATTGAAAAACATAATCAAGGCTTTACTTTAATAGAAGTTCTTTTTGTTATTGGAATTATCTCTATTTTATCGGCAGTTATTTTGACGAATTTACATGATGCTAGGGGTTTTGGCAGAGACGCCAAGAGACTTATTGATATGAAAGAGATTCAAAATGCTTTGGAGTTTTATTATGACACTAACGGTAGATATCCAAGTTCTGATACAGATGGTTGTGGCGGTTGGGATATTGGTAACCAGAGTTATCCTTTTATTAGAAATGGTCTTGTTGAATCAATGCCAAATCCTCCAGAAGATGCTGTTGCTACCGGTAATTGTAGTGGATATCGATATTATAGGTATAGTGCGGGTTCCAGTGGATGTCCCGTATCAAAAGGGGCTTTCTATGTTTTGGGTGTCACTGATATGGAATCGTCTGCAAGACCACATAGTCAAAGTGTTGGTTGGAGTTGTCCTAGTAGAAACTGGCAAAATGAAATGGATTGGGTTACGGGAAGATTTGAAAGACCATAAAGTTGTTCATATTTGCTTAGAAATTAACTTTGTGATATAAATACTGGGTATGAAAAAAGATATTCATCCAAAATACAATTCAGAAGCATCAGTAATTTGTGCTTGCGGAAACAAATTTACAATAGGATCTACTCAAGACAAGATTGAAGTGGAAATTTGTAGTGCCTGCCATCCTTTCTACACAGGAAATGAAAAAGTTATGGATACTGCGGGAAGAGTGGATAAATTTAAAAAGAGAGTGGAAGCAGCTAAAAAATCAAAATAAAAAAACTCGCCATTGGCGAGTTTTTTTATTTTGATTTTTTAGCTAGTAGCAAGGATTGAGTAGTAAGTAATAAGTTAAAAAATTTGCTTTGCAAAATTTTTTACGTTTTTGTACTTGATACTTACTACTTACTACTCTATACTAATTCCTATGGATTTAAATAAATTTAAAGAAAATCAAAAGACAAGTTTTTTGGCGGGAGAATATGAAAGACTTGAAAGAGAAGAAAAAAACATCGATGAGATGCTTTCTTTGGATTTATCAATGAAAGATCTTGTTGAAGAAGAAAAAAATAATTTGAAAATTCAGAAAGACGCAATATTGAAACAGATGGAAGAGATTGTTTCTCAGGAAGAAAAAGAAGAAAAATTTCCCAACGAAATTATTATGGAAATTAGAGCAGGAGCAGGGGGGGACGAAGCCTCGTTGTTTGCTCAGAATTTGGCTGAAATGTATGAAAAATATGCAATAAAAAGAGGGTGGCAACTTAAGAAAACAGAGGAATCTTTGGGGACTATGGGCGGTTACAAAGAAGTTATTTTTGAGATCAAAGGATTGGATGTATACAAAGATTTGAGATTTGAAAATGGAGTTCACCGAGTACAGAGAATTCCTGTAACTGAAAAGCAGGGGAGAATTCACACCTCAACATCTTCAGTAATGATTCTTCCAATGAGAAAAAAAACCAAGTTTGTTATTGATCCATCTGATATAGAGATGGAACTTTCTCGTTCTGGTGGTGCTGGTGGTCAAAATGTTAACAAAGTTGAAACAGCTGTTCGTCTTATTCACAAACCAACAGGAATTGATGTTCGATGTACTTCGGAAAGGAGTCAGTTGAAAAACAGAGAAAAAGCAATGTCTATCTTGGTCGCAAAATTGGAACAAAAGAAAGACGAGGAAGATATGGCAAAAATTTTGGAAGAGAGAAGTCAACTGGTTGGTACGGGGGATCGATCTGAAAAAATTAGAACATACAATTATCCACAAGATCGAATTACAGATCATAGACTGAAAGAGTCTTGGTCAAATATAGAGAATATATTGAATGGTGATTTACAGCCAATAATTGACGAATTTAAAGATTTAAAATAAATTTTTCTTTTGTTGCAAAATGACCCTTAATTTGGTAGTATCTTTGGGTATGCGGGTTCTGTCAAAGAAGTGCTTTGATGGGCGAGAGCCGTAAGAATCCAAATTTATTAAATAAGAAAGTAAGAAAATAATGGAAAATATAATTGATAAAATGTTTAAAGTGGGTGCCCACTTTGGGTATTCAAAGACAAAAAGACATCCTTCTGTAAAGAAGTTTATTTTTGGTGCAAAAAATAGAGTAGAAATTTTTGATTTGGAGAAGACGGTTAAATCTTTGGAAGATACAAAAATTTTTGTAAGAGATTTGGCTTCTTCAGGAAAACAAATTCTTTTTGTTTCAAGCAAAAGCGAAGCAAAAGAGGCTGTTGAAATAGGGGCTTCATCAATCGGTGCTCCTTTTGTTGCAGGAAGATGGATTGGAGGAACTTTGACCAATGCAACAGAAATAAGAAAAAGAGTAAGTAAATATCAAAAATTATTGAATGACAAAGACAAAGGACTTTTGACAAAATATACCAAAAAAGAAAGATTGCTTATTGATAGAGACATAGAAAAATTGTCAAGAAAATTCTCAGGATTGACTAGCTTGGAAGGAATGCCCTCAGCTTTGTTTGTAGTTGACCCTAAAAAAGAAGAAATTGCTGTAAAAGAAGCTTTTGAAAAAAATATACCTGTAATTGCTCTTGCAAACTCAGATTGTAATATTAAAGGAATTAAATATCCTATCGCTGCAAATGACTCATCAAGATCAAGTATTCAATTTTTTGTGGATGAAATAGTAGGTGCTTACAATGAAGGAAAGAAAAATGCTCCTAAGAAAGTTGTAGAAGACAAAAAAGAAATCAGAAAATAATTATTAACAAAGCCAATAGCCAATAGCTGGTAGCAAAAAAATTCCAAGGGAAATTTTTTGCCTTAAACTATAAGCTATAAGCTATAAGCTAAAATATTATGGTTACAATAGATCAAATTAAAGAATTAAGAGAAAAGACCGGAATCTCAATCGGTCAATGTAAAAAAGCCCTAGAAGAAGCAGGGGGTGATATAGAAAAAGCCGTAGTTATTCTAAGTAAAAAAGGAGGAGACTTTGCTGCAAAAAAATCAGACAGAATGTTAAAATCAGGAACTATTGCAACTTATGTTCACAGCAATGGAAAAGTTGGTTCTATGGTGGAGCTTTTGTGTGAAACAGATTTCGTTGCTAAGAACGAAGAATTCACTAAATTGGCTTATGATATTGCTATGCAAATAGCTGCAACAAATCCAACTTTTGTGAAAAAAGAAGAGATCACAGAAGATGACAGACAAAAAGCAATTGCAGTTTTTGAAGAAGAGGTAAAAGACAAGCCGACTGAAATGAGAGAAAAGATTTTGGAAGGGAAAATAAATTCATATTTCAAGGACAAGGTTTTGACAGAGCAAGACTTTATCAAAAATCCAGAAAGTACAATCAGTAAACTTATTGAAGGGGCTGTTCATAAATTTGGTGAAAGAATGGAAATAGGCAAGTTTGTTAGATTTCAACTCTAAGCTATAATTATAGATTATGATAACTACGTCATTTATAATTTCCTTGAGTTTGTTAGCTTTGTTGTTTGGTCTAAAAATTTTTGAAACCAAAACAAACAAAGTAATCATTTCCAAGGAAATTTTAGATAAGAGTGATGATAAATTGAAGCAATTCTTTATTTATATTTTTCGTCATTATAAAAAATTCTTGTTTGAAGTTTATAAATTACCTAAATTTTTTGAAGAAATAAAAAAAGATTTGAAGAAATTTTTTGCAACAAAAAGAGACAGAATCGCGACAAAAGTAATCAGAGCTTTGAATATTCACAACATCAAAGACATTGATAGAAATAGAGGATCGGTGTCTCTTTTTTTAAGGACAATTTCCGAAGAAAAGGAGAGAAACAAAGGGTTGTAATTTTTTCATAATAATATATAATTTTTTATCAGTTGGTAGTTGGTAGTTGGTAGTTGGTAGTTGGTAGTTGGTAGTTGGTAGTTGGTAGTTGGTAGTTGGTAGTTGCCATCTTAGCTCAGTTGGTAGAGCAACGGTTTTGTAAACCGTAGGTCCTCGGTTCGAATCCGAGAGATGGCTCAGAAAAAGTTTACAGTTAACAGTAAACAGTTTACAGTAACAAAAAAATCCCTGCGGGGATTTTTTGTTTGTTGCTCTAACGACTGAGCTAGCTCAGTAGGATAAAAAGCAAACTGCTTTGCTTTTTATCCGGTTTTTGCTTTAGCAAAAAATTTCCGTTATCGAGTGAAGCGAGATAGGAAATAGGTGGGAGAGCAACGGTTTTGTAAACCGTAGGTCCTCGGCCCGCCCAGCACTCAATTTTATTTTTTTTGATATAATTTTTGCATGTACTATTTTTATGTTTTAAAAAATAATGAGAATGAATTATATTATGGTTCAACGAGTGATATCAAAAAAAGAATTTTTGAACATAATAATAACCGCTCAATTTCTACTAAAGGAAAAACTTGGAAATTAATTTATTACGAAGCATATTTATTTGAAGATGATGCCCGTAATCGTGAGCATCAAATTAAGCATCACGGACAAGCAAAGAGGTGGTTGAAAGAGAGAATCAAAAATTCTTTGAAATAAAATTGAGTGCTGGGTTAAAATCCGAGAGATGGCTCAGAAAAAGTTTACAGTTAACAGTAAACAGTTTACAGTAACAAAAAAATCCCTGCGGGGATTTTTTTGTTTTGAATGAGACGAAGTTTCGTCCGTCTTTGCGAGGTACGAAGCAATTCACGACGGACGTGGATCGCTTCACTATTGTTCGCGAAGACGGAATTTCGCAAAGCGAAATTCCGTTCGACCCGTCCGTCATTGCGAGCGGTAGCGAAGCAATCCACAAAAACTGTTTAGATTTTGTTTTTTTAGGGCTTAGTGATGTTTTCAACACATGAATCTTTAAAGGACCGTTTTTTGTTGACATTTTTTCGCTCTTGGTTAAGAATGATGAGGAAACCGGCTTTGTTGACCAAAGCCATTGTACCTTAAAATCTTGCTTTGTTGATCAAAGTGAGAAAAATGGAGGATGCCATGACAAACATTGAATGTGAAGATCCAAAAGAAACAGAGAGAAGGGAAAAAGAAACGGGTTTATTATCTTTGATTAGTTCTTATGGCTGGATATTACATCACCCGATTTTACTTTCTGTGGTAGAGGACGCTCCATCCCCAAAGTCTGCCGATAATTACATTATGACGCAGTTTAGCGGATGCAGTACGGGCAGAAACATATTGGCACAGGCGGTTAGAAATGCCGTAAGAATAAAAGAGAAGGTTGAAAAGGGTGTCTGGGCAGAATTGCTTAAAAAAGAAAAAAATGCTCGTCTGTCAGATTTGTTTTGTTTTGATCATGGGGAACCTGTCGATATAGAAATGGGTGGGCAACAGATTACTTTTTCTACGGACATAAAATTTTCAGATAGAACAATAGCTTGTTCTCACTGGCCGTTGTTTCTAAGAGAGTTTTGTCGCGAAAGCGATGACTACAAAGAAACCAGTGTTGATTGCCCTGGTGATGATTTTGTTTTTGGAGATGTCGACGAACTGGGAGAATCTTTTTGGAATGATCGTTCATTTAAAAGGGAAGTATCATCCAAAAATTATAAGATTGAAACCTCTGCGGTGAGAAGAGAATTTCCTCTCCCAAAGTGTGCTTTCTATCAGATTTTTATCAAGGACAAATTTATTCTTAAAAGTCAGATCGTAAAAGTTAAACCAAAGAAAGGAGAAATTTATCATCGTTTCTATAAAATCGTTTCTATTTATAACAAGGATTGTTATGGAGGCTTATGCGAATCTATCGATATCTCTTATCCTATTGATTCATTCAACAATCGTAGAAGAGAAGGCCTTCTCACTTTTAGTAAAGAAGTAAGTCCAGTAGACGGCAGAAATAACGGCCAGCTCTATGTTTTGTTGAGATTGAATTTTTTATTCGGAAATGATTTTCTCCTTATACCTAAGGGAAATGGTACTGGTGGAGAAAACGATTTTTTGAATTACATCAGTGTCAGAAGCAAACTGTGCCAAGAGAATCTTTTGTTCCAACCGATGTCTCCGGCTCCGAGTTGTGAGGTTGTCGGGCGAGCTGTTTCCAGACTATACGAAGACTTTCTTTGTGCATGGAATTTTTACACAAAAAACAAAATCAGTCTGTGTGGTATTTTAGATCAGGGGCTGCTTAAAAATCCTCCCGATAATTTGCTCGATTTTTTCACAGGGAAAAAAATGTAATACAAGGGGTCGCTTCGTGCGACCCCTTTAAAATTGTTTATTTTCAACACTTGCTCGATTTTTAAAACCCTGTTATTATTATTTATAGCAGTAATCTAGTCAATTACCTGCACGATTAGAAGTTTTATTGAAATAAAGATGGAAAGAGATCAAGAATTTTTGGAGTTTGTAGTAAAGTCCCTAGTTGACGAACCTTCAACTGTTAAGGTTGAAAGAAAGGTTGATGAAATGGGAGTTTTGATGACTCTAGATGTAGCCCCTGGAGATATGGGCAAGATTATTGGTAGAAGCGGTAATACTGCTAAAGCTATAAGAACATTGTTGAGAGTAGTTGGAATGAAAAACAATGCTCGTGTTAACTTAAAAATCAACGAACCAGAAGGTGGAATGAGATCTGCAAATATGGTTCAAGCTGCTGATAGCGCAAGCGTTGATGCAGCACTAGAAGATCTAAAGATGTAATAATTTAAATTGATTATACAAGCAAAAAGTCGTATCATTTGAGTACGGCTTTTTGTTTGTATAATCAAAGCGTATAGCGTATAGGGTGTAGGGTAATAGAAAATTTTTTAAAAATTTTACTAAACGCTACACCCTAACCCCTATAAAAGAAATGATTTTTCACATAATAACATTATTTCCAAATTCTTTTGATTCGTATATAAACGAGTCTATTTTGGCACGCGCTATAAAAACAAAAAAAATAAAAATAAAATTTTATAATCCTAGAGATTTTGCCAATAATAAAAGACAAGTAGATGACAGGCCTTATGGTGGAGGTCCAGGAATGGTTATAAAGGCTGAACCCGTAATAAAAGCGGTTCTGAAAGCAATGGGGAAAAAAACTGGTGTGAAAATAATTTTCTTAAGTCCGTCAGGAAAGCAATTTGATAATTCTTATGCAAAAAAGATTTCCAAGACCCATAAAGAAATAATAATAATTGCAGGTCACTACGAAGGCATAGACGCTCGCGTGAAGAAAATATTTAAAACAGAAGATCTTACTATTGGGCCTTATGTCTTAACGGGGGGAGAATTGCCTGCAATGTTGATAGTGGATGTAATAACAAGACAAATAGAAGGTGTTTTGGGGGATGCTCAGTCTCTCGAAGAAAACAGAAATGCATCACCAGAAGTTTACACCAGACCAGAGAGTTTCAAATATAAAAATAAAAATTACAAAGTGCCAAAAGTTTTACTCTCAGGGAATCATAAGGAGATAGAGGAATGGCGACAAAATAAAAATTCCAAAATCGGCTCATAACTTCGTCAGTTTCAGAAAAAATATTTTCACCGTATGTTCAATACGGCTCAAATATTTTTTCTTCGCTTCCTCGTTCTGCACTCGATTTATGAAATTTTTTAGAATTATTTAGTGTTTAGAATTTAGAGTTTGTAAATTATATCAGATTTTTTTTTAAAAAATCTGATATAATTTGTCTATGATCTACAAATTAAAAGTAGCTGTTTTGAGAGGAGGACCTGGTCTTGAATATGAATCATCAATGAATGCTGGTTCTTATGTCTTAAAAAATTTATCTTCCGAAAAATATGTCGTCTATGATGTTTCTATCTCTAGAAATGGCGACTGGTTTTTAAATGGCATTTCAATTTCCCCCGAAAAATTACTAGGGAGAATTGATTTGGTTTTTAATGCTTTGAAGGGTGAATATTCAAGAGGAAAAATTCAGAGAATGTTGGACGATTTTGGTATTCCTTATACAGGTTCAAAAACTTTGGCTTCTGCCTTGGCAACAAATAAATTTTTAACTAAAAAAGTATATCAAGACAGCGGTATAAAGACACCTTATCACGCTTTGTTTCGAAAAGAAGATTACGATAGAAAAAAAGCCCATCAGGTTTTTAGAGAAATGCCTGCACCTTTTATAGTAAAGCCTGTAAATACAGATGTTTCTTTTGGCGTTGGTTTGGCATATACATTGGAAGAATTAATAAATCTAATTGAAGGAAATTTTGAATCGTTTGATATGGTCCTCGTTGAGGAATATATCAGAGGAAAAGAAGTTGTCTGCGGAGTAATAGACAATTTTAGAGAAACAAAAAATTATACTTTTTTACCAACTGAGATAAAAAAGAATAAATCTTTTCTTTGTAATTTATCAAAATTGAATAATGATTTTGAGTTGATAATTCCAACTGATTTAAGTTATGATCAAAAAGAAAAAATAAAAAAAATTACCATTGATGCTCACAATGCTTTGGATTTAGGACACTACTCTCATTCTGATTTTATTGTTACAAACAAAGGTGAAATATATTTACTCGAAACCAATTTTATTCCTGACATTCAAGAAGGCTCTGTTTTGGAGAAAATATTAGAAGCCTCAGGAACAAATCTCTTAGAATTTATTGAGCATTTGATTCAATCTGCAAGAAAATATTAAAAATTTGATAAGTCTTTTCCAATAGGTTATCATAGTACTAATGGATATAGAAAAATTAACAAAAGCACAAACTGTTCTTTTGACTTTGCTGATAAGCTTTGTCACTTCTATTGCTACAGGTATTGTTACCGTCACTTTGATGGACCAGGCTCCTCCTACCATAACTCAGACAATTCAAAGAGTTGTTACAAAAACGATTGAAACAGTTTCACCAGAAAATACACAAACTGCTTCTGCAAAAAATGATATAGTCGCTGTCAAAGAACAAAATTCAGTCGCTGATGTTGTCGACAAGACGAAAGAAATTTTTGGTAGAATCGTAAATAAAACAGAGAATGGCGAAATTTTTTCTGGGTTTGGTATTTTTGTCGATAAAAGCGGTATTTTTATGACTAACAGTTCAAATCTTGTTGAAGGAGGAGATTACGCTGTTTACATAGGGGACAGAAAAATTGATTTACAGAAAATAAGTATAAACGAAAGTAAGCATATCGCTTATTTGAAAGTTGTACAAAATGATTCTCCAATATTTAAAACTTTTTTTAAAGAGGCAAATATTGTCAGTCCTGATTCTTTAAAACTTGGACAATCAATTATTGTTTTGGGTGGAATTGAATCTACAGAGGTATTTACCGGTATTGTTTCAGGATTCGTAAAAGACAATTTACTAGATGACACAGCTTCAACGACACCGTCAGAGTCTTCCGAAATTAAAGATTTATCAATTTTGGCAATAAAAACAAACGTCTCTTCACCAAGTGTTTTTGGCGGAGCCCCCGTATTAAATCTAAAAGGGGAGATAGTCGGAATCAATATTGAAACCGGAACAAATTCGTTTATCCCAGTAGATTTTGTATCTTTTGATATAAAAAATATCTTGAATCAGGATTCTGCTAAAAAGATTGACTAACCTCTAATATATATTATATTGTAATCTTGTCTTAAAAGTTTATTAATTTTTTTTTCTAAAGACTAAAGATTAAAGACTAAAAACTTAAAAATTATGATGCCACCATTAAATCAACTAACAACAAAAGCAAAAGAAGCGATTAAAAAAGCACACGAACTTGCTATTGAAAGAGGACAAAATCATGTCGGTCCTGTGCATCTTTTTACTGCTCTTATGTTACAAGAAGAAAGTATCGTTATTTCAGTTTTAGAAAGATTGGGTGTTGATACAATGCTTTTGACCGAATCACTTTTTGAATTACTTGAAGAACCAGAAAGAACATCTACACTTAATCCCTCATATCAAATTTATTTAACTCCAGAATTGGCGACTGTATTGGAAAATTCTACAAAAATTTCTTCAGAAATGGGAGATGAATTTATTTCAACAGAACATTTTCTGCTTTCATTATTGGATTCTTCTGGAAGCACAAAAGAACTTATTTCTAGATTTAAGATTGAAAAAGAAGTGGTAGAAGAAGTAATCAAAGAAGTTAGAGAGGGAAAGGTTTCTGAAATGAAGCAGCCGAAAAAATTTAAGGCTTTGATTAAATATACAAGGAATCTAACTCAATTAGCTTTGGACAACAAACTTGATCCCGTGATAGGAAGAGATGCCGAGATAAGAAGAATCATCCAGATACTTTCTCGAAGAACAAAAAATAATCCAATATTGATTGGAGAAGCAGGGGTGGGAAAGACGGCAATTGTTGAAGGATTAGCTTTGAGAATTGTTCAAGGTGATGCGCCAGAGTCGTTAAAGGGGAAAGAATTACTTTCTCTTGATTTAGGGTTGCTTGTTGCTGGAACAAAATACAGAGGAGAGTTTGAAGACAGATTAAAAGCAATAATGAAAGAGGTTGAAAAATCAAATGGAAAAGTAATTTTGTTTATAGACGAGATTCACACAATCGTTGGAGCAGGAGCGTCTGAAGGTTCAATGGATGCATCAAATATGATAAAGCCAGCCTTGGCCCGTGGAGAATTGCGCGCAATCGGAGCGACTACTTTAAAGGAATATCAAAAATATATTGAGAAAGATCCTGCATTAACAAGAAGATTCCAACCAGTTATGGTAAATGAGCCATCTCTTGAGGATGCGAGAGCCATTCTTCGTGGACTTAAAGAAAAATATGAATTGTATCACGGAGTAAAAATAACTGACGATGCTATTGTTGCGGCAGTAGATTTGTCTAGTCGTTATATTACAGACAGATTTTTGCCGGACAAGGCCGTTGATTTGATTGATGAAGCTGCTTCTTCTTTAAAAATTTCTCTTGAAAATAAACCTCCTATTTTGGAAGATGCTCATAGAAAGATAATGCAATTGGAGATTGAGAAACAGGCTTTGACCAAAGAGAAAGATGGAAAGAAAAATAGTTCTAGATTAAAAGTGATTGATTCTGAAATTGGGGAATTGAAAGAAAAAACATCTGAATTGGAATTGAAATGGAAAAATGAAAGAGATGCTCTCTCTGGTATTAAATCGATAAAAAGTCAGCTAGAAAAAATAAGATCAGAAGCTGATCAAGCCGAAGCAATAGCGGATTTGTCCAAAGCGGCCGAGATTCGTTATGTAAAAATTCCTCAATTGGAAAAAGAGCTGGAGGTAAATACAAGCAAACTGAAAAAACTTCAAAAATCAAGAAGAATTTTAAACGAGGAAATAAATGAAAATGAAATTGCTGATATTGTTAGTCGCTGGTCTGGTGTTCCGGTAACAAGAATGTTAGAAGAAGAAGTACAAAAATTAAATAGAATAGAAGATGAATTGAAAAAAGGTGTAATCGGACAGGAAGATGCTATTAGAAAAGTTTCTGATGCAATAAAGAGATCAAGAGTAGGAATCGCTGACCCAAATAGACCGATCGGATCTTTTATGTTTTTAGGACCAACAGGTGTTGGTAAAACAGAATTAACAAAAAAGCTTGCTGGATTTTTGTTTGATGATGAAAAAGCCTTGATTCGAGTGGATATGTCCGAGTTGATGGAGAAACATTCCGTTTCTAAATTGATCGGTTCTCCTCCAGGATACATCGGGCACGATGAAGGAGGAAAACTTACTGAACAAGTTCGTCACAGACCATATTCTATAGTCTTGTTTGACGAGATAGAAAAAGCTCACCCCGAAGTTTTCAATGTTCTTTTGCAAGTTCTTGATAATGGAAATTTGACTGACGGAAAGGGAAGAACAGTCAATTTTAAAAATACAGTTATTATAATGACTTCAAATATTGGGTCAGAGTTTATAGATAAAATGGAAGCGATTGGTTTTGGACAAAACAAAAGCGATGTAGAAAATTATCGTGATGCAAAAACAAATGTAATGAAAGCACTAAAAGACAATTTTCGTCCCGAATTTATAAATAGATTGGATGAGATAATTATATTTGATGTTTTGTCTCCTGAAGTGATTAGAAAAATTGTTGATATTCAGGTTGGTTTAATAGCAGAAAGATTGGAAGAAAAAGATGTGAAATTTGAAATTTCTCCAAAAGCGATAGAGCATTTAGCAAAAGAGGGATACAACCCACAATATGGAGCAAGACCACTAAAGAGATTAATTCAAAACAAAATATTGACTCCGATTGCAAACAAAATGATTGAAAACAACATGATGTCAGGAGGGGGAGTTTTTGTGGATGAAAAGAGTGGGGAATTTGTTTTTGATGTTAAAAAGAAATCAAAAGGAAATTCTGTCAAAAAAAAAGTAAAAACGAAAGTTTAAACAAAAAATAAACAATCCAAAGATGGATTGTTTATTTTTTTATTGATATTTGCTATTATTATTTTTAGAAAATTTAGAGGATAATTTTAAACAAGGAGGTTGATAGTGCACCCAATTGGAGTTGAATACGAAGAATACACTGTGGCTTTGGAAATAAATAAGATTCAAGATCCTCATCAAAAGGCTATTAGAATTAAGAAATGGGAAAAGGAGACTGGTAAAGATTTTCCGTGGGGTTTCCCGAACGCTGAATCTCTTTTGCTTGAATTTGGAGATTGGGAGAATGCTGTAAACAGTATAGCTTCTCTTTTTAAAAAACAACAGAATTGAAAAAACGGGGGAAACCCCGTTTTTGTTTTGCAAAATTATCTTTTTAGTTTATAATCAACAGGTAATAAATGCGTCCATATTGGATAAATTTACAATAGAATATAGAATAAATGCACGCGTCGGTACTCAAGTGGTCAACGAGGGCAGACTGTAAATCTGCTGGCTTAGCCTTCGCAAGTTCGAATCTTGCCCGGCGCACAATTAAAAAAATCTGACTTTTGTCAGATTTTTTTAATTTGATTTTATAAAATTTTCTTTTAACAAATCATCTTAAAATTTATGCGACCGCATAAATCTTAAGATGATTTGTTTTTTTATTTTTAAATTTAAAAATATTTAAAAAAATTTTTTTCACAAAAATATTTTTAGAAATAAAAAATAAAATTTATTTTTTTAAATTTTTTAAAAAATTTTTGTAAAAAAATTATCCACACTTTTTGCAAAAAAATATTTCTTACTTTGAAAAAAGTTGTATAATTATAGTAAAGAAAAAACATTTTTTGTTTAGACTTATTTTTAAAAATTTTTTTAAAAAAGATTTTTTGAAAATAAGTCTAACGGAAAGGTCGAATCTTTATTATTAAAAAATTAAATTTTTTAAATAACATGCCTACAAAGAAAAAAGCTGCTAAAAAAACAACAAAGAAGAAAGTTGTTAAGAAAGCTGTTAAAAAAGTAGCAAAGAAGAAAGTTGCAAAGAAGAAAGTTGCTAAAAAAACAGTTAAGAAAGTAGCAAAGAAGAAGACAGTAGCAAAGAAAAGAAAATAATTTCTTTTCAAGTCTCAAAAAAACAAAAATGTCCTATCACAGATAGGGCATTTTTGTTTATTGCATAATAGATTTAAATATATATTATTGAGGGTAATGATTAATAAAAACAGAAAAAAAGTATTTGTAGGATTGTCTGGCGGGGTAGACTCGTCTGTTTCTGCTGTTTTATTAAAGAATCAAGGATATGATGTTACGGGTGTTTTTATCAAGGTTTGGCAACCTGAATTTGTAAAATGTGATTGGAGAGAAGACCGATTAGATGCTATGCGTATTTGTGCAAAACTGGAAATACCTTTTATGGATTTAGATTTGGAAGAAGAATATAAAAAACAAGTTTTTGATTATATGATTGAAGAATACAAAAACGGAAGAACTCCTAACCCGGATGTAATGTGCAATAAAGCAATCAAGTTTGGTGGATTTTTGAAATTTGCTTTGGATAACGGTGCGGATTATGTTGCGACGGGTCATTACGCACGCTCTGTGGAGCGTGAATTTCTAATTTCCAATTTCCAATTTCCAAATAAGGAATTCTCTAATTCTCAAGAATTAGAGAATAGATTTGAGTTGTTGGCGGGGAAAGATGATAACAAAGATCAGTCTTATTTTCTTTGGACATTAACTCAAGATCAACTGAAATATATTTTGTTTCCTGTAGGGCATTTAGAAAAACCAAGAGTGAGAGAATTGGCAAAAAAATATGATTTGCTGACTGCAGAAAAAAAAGATAGCCAAGGCCTTTGTTTTGTTGGTATGGTAGAGATGAAAGATTTTCTTAAGAGATTTTTGCAAGAAAAAAGAGGAGATGTATTAAATGAAAATGGAAATATAATCGGATACCATGACGGAGCTTTTTATTATACCTTTGGTCAGAGACACGGATTTGTAATTACCGAAAAGACATCCGATGATAAGCCTTATTTCGTTATCGAAAAAAGCATAGAGAAAAACACAATTACTGTTTCAGAAAAACTTCGTGAAAAAAATATTTTTGATAAAAAAGAAATTGAAATTGAAAATATAAACTGGATTTCTGGAAATGAACCAGATTTAGATAAAAAATATCAAGCGAGGATAAGATACCGACAACCACTGCAATCGTGCAAAATATATAAGAACTCGTCTTCTGAAAATTTTAAAGTTATTTTTGATGAACATCAAAAATCAGCCTCATCTGGGCAATCCGTTGTTTTTTATGATGGCGAGGTTTGTTTGGGAGGAGGAATTATTTGCTAGTTATTATTTAATGGTATATAGTTTTTAGAGATTCTTATTAATTTTTGGAAAAAAAAGGTGATATTCAATGGGAATTGAAAAATTTAGACATGATTATGATTGTGGACAGTGTTTGTTTAAAGAACAAAATCTTCATGAATGTCCCAAAAACGGACGACGATGTTTGTATTATGTTTGTATCTCGGTTGTTTTGCTTCATTTAGATAAAGCGAGAAGACCAAAATATTATGAACAAGGAATGAACATTATCGCCACAAACGGGGGACGAGTTTGATGCTCGTCCCATTTTTTATGATATAATTTTTGATATATGCAAGATATATATATAGTAAAATTAAACGGGGAAAGAGAGCTATTTGATATAACAAAATTAAAAAACTCTTTAAGAAGGGCTGGTGCTGATGAAAAATCAATTCAGGAAATCTCTTTAAAAATAGTTGAGGAATTAAAAGACGGAACAACAACAACAAAAATATACAAAAAAGCTTTTTCTTTTCTTAGAAAAAAAGATAAAGTAATTGCAGGTAAATATTCTGTGCGTAGAGCAATAGAAGGTCTTGGTCCACACGGCTTTCCTTTTGAAGATTTTATAGGAGAAATATTTAGAGCAAAAGGTTATGATGTTGAGGTAGGACAGACCGTTAACGGCAAGTGTGTTATGCACGAGATGGATGTTGTTGCACACAATGAAAAGGAAATTATTGTTGGGGAAATAAAGTTCCACAACGACACCGCTTTAAAATCTGATTTAAAGGTTGCTCTTTATGTAAAAGCACGACTTGATGATATAAAAGAGGGTGATTTTTATCAGCGTTTTGGAGAAGGAAAAGAAATAAAACATTATCTGATAACAAATACAAAATTTAGTGGAAGAGCTATCCAGTACGGTAATTGTGCCGGTTTAAATTTGATAGGGTGGAATTATCCTTCACAGGGAAATCTTCAAGATTTAGTCGAGGAGACAAAAGTACATCCTTTGACTTGTCTGGTATCTTTAACAAAAAAAGAAAAACAAGAATTTCTTAATCAGGGAATCGTTTTATGTAAAGATATTATTGGGGGCGGAGAAAATATTCTTGGCACAGTAGGAATATCTGGACAAAGAGTAGAAAAAGTTTTGGCAGAAGCAAAAAATATTTGTAAATAAATTATTAAATTAAGCGTATAGCGTATAGTGTGTAGGGAAACGAATTTTTGCGAAGCAAAAATTCGTTCAAACTAAACCCTAATCGCTAGACCCTAAATATATGAGTTACGATTTTTCAAAATTTAAAAAAGAACTTTCTGAAATAGAAAGTTGGTTAACAAAAGAATATACAACAATTAGAACAGGGATGGCATCTCCTGCACTTTTGGATAGCGTAAAGGTTGAGAGCTACGGTTCTTTTATGCCGATTAACCAATTAGCAACTGTTGGTACCGAAGATGCTCGTACGATCAGAGTTTCTCCTTGGGACAAATCTCAGGTTAGGGGAATAGAAAAAGCGATAAATGATGCTAACCTAGGTGTTTCTGTTGCTTCAGATAGCGCAGGAGTAAGGGTTATTTTCCCAGAATTGACTTCAGAGAGAAGAGTTTTGCTGATTAAATCTGCAAAAGAAAAATTGGAAAAGGCAAGAGTTTCTTTGAGAGGGGAAAGAGAAAAGGTCTGGGAAGATATTCAGAAAAAAGAAAAAAATGGTGAAATGGGAGAAGATGAAAAATTTAGTTTGAAAGAAGAAATGCAAAAATATGTAGATGCATCAAACAAAAAATTTGAAGAAATTTTTAGTAAAAAAGAAAAAGAAATTTCAATTTAGATGGAAATAGAAAACAAAGAATTACATAGAATCGCTCTGACTGCTATTATTCACAAAGATGGAAAATTTTTGATTACTAAAAGAAGTCTGGACAAAAAAGCTTTTCCTGGAAAATGGACAGTTCCTGGTGGAGGGCTGGAAACCGATGATTATATCAACACAAAACCAACAACCGAAGCTGGTCAGTGGTATTATGCGGTTGAAAACGCTTTGAGAAGAGAAATAAAAGAAGAAGTAAATATCGAAGTTGATAAACCCAAATATTTGTTGGATCTGACTTTTATTAGACCAGACGGTATCCCTGTTGTGGTGCTAAGTTTTTACTGTAATTATGTTTCAGGAGATGTTAAACTAGATGATGATAGCGTTGATTATGCTTGGGTTGATGTGAATGAATTGGACAAATATGACTTGATTGATGGTATAGCTGACGAAATAAGGGAGGTTGCAGAAAAAATTAAAAATTAACAATTATGGTGCTGTCAGCTGTGGGCTGTCAGCTGTAAGCTTATAAAACATGACAATTATTTTATTTATTATAGTTCTCGCAGTTTTGATTTTGGTTCACGAGTTTGGACATTTTATCACTGCTAAAAAATTGGGAATGAGGGTGGATGAATTTGGAATAGGATTTCCTCCGAGAATTTTTGCTATTAAAAAAGGTGAAACCGAATATTCTATAAACTCGGTTCCTTTAGGAGGCTTCGTTAAAATTTTTGGAGAAGATCCCGATGATACTTCTATAAACGGACCAGACAAAGGAAGAAGTCTAATAAATAAACCAAAATGGGCGCAAGCAATTGTAATCTCTGCCGGTGTTATATCCAACGTTATTTTTGCTTGGTTTTTAATCGCTATTGGTTTCATGATTGGTTTGCCTGTTTCTGTAGATCAGCCGGGATTTGAGGATGCTCTGGACCAAAAAGTAGTGATTGTTGATGTTAAAAAAGATTCACCTGCAATGAATGCAGATTTGCAAATAGGCGACAAGCTGGTTTCTTTGAGTACTGAATCAGAAACAATAAAGGATTTTGGAGAAGATAAGATGAGAGATTTTATTTCTGTTCATGGGGGAGAAGAAATAGAAATCGTGATTGAAAGAGGAAAAAATAATACAGTAACTACATCTGCGATTCCAATTGCTGGAATACTTGAGGGAGGTTATGCGATAGGAATTGCAACAGATGTTGTAGGAATTGCCAAACTTTCATTTTTTGATGCATTGTGGGAAAGTGCCAAATTGACAAAAGATTTACTCATAGCAATTGTAGAGAGTTTTGCAGGATTTATTACAAGTTTGTTTGATGGAACAGGCAACTTCTCAAACCTTGCTGGACCTATTGGTATCGTTGGAATGGTGGGGGATGCTTCTCAATTTGGTTGGGTTTACCTATTAAATTTTGTCGCATTTATTTCTATCAACTTGGCAATTATAAACTCTATTCCTTTTCCTGCACTGGACGGAGGAAGATTGTTGTTTATCGTGATTGAGTCTATTGTGAGAAAAAATATAAAACCAATTGTAACCAATACTCTTAATACAATAGGATTTGTTCTGCTAATTGTTTTGATGATTGCAGTGACCTATAACGATATTTTGAAATTGTTTTAAATAAAATCAAACTAAAAATAACCCAGATTTTTATAGTTTGGGTTATTTTTTATTGTATTTAACTTGGTGGAGCTTGATACTAATTACTTGATACTTTATACTTAATCCTAATGAAACAATCACAATTATTTACAAAAACAAGAAAAGAGGCGCCAAAAGACGAGGTGTCAAAGAACGCACAGCTTTTGATACAAGCAGGCTTTGTTTATAAAGAGATGGCGGGCGTTTATTCTTATTTACCACTTGGACTAAGGGTTTTAAATAAAATAAACGATATTATTAGAAAAGAAATGAATAAAATTGGTGGACAGGAATTATTCTTAACTAATCTTCAAGATCCTAAAATCTGGGAAGCAACAGGCCGATGGAGTGATGATGTTGTGGATAATTGGTTTAAAACAAAATTAAAAAGCGGGACAGAGCTTGGTCTCGGATTTACTCACGAGGAGCCAATTACCAGAATGATGAAAGATCACATTAGTTCTTTCAGAGATCTTCCCCTTTCTGCTTATCAAATTCAAACAAAATTTAGAAACGAATCACGAGCAAAAAGCGGTATTATGAGGGGGAGAGAATTTTTAATGAAAGATCTATATTCTTTTTCTAGAGACGAGAAAGAGCACGATGATTTTTATAATAAGGCAATAATCGCGTATACAAATATTTTTTCTAAAGTTGGTTTGGGCGAAAAAACTCACGTTACTTTTGCATCTGGAGGAACTTTTTCTAAATATTCACACGAATTTCAAACTGTTTCAGACGCTGGTGAAGACATTATTTATATAGCACCAAACGGTTTAGCTGTTAATGAAGAGGTATTCAATGATGAAGTTTTAAAGGATTTAGGTTTTGAAAAAAAGGATCTTAAAAAGGAAAAATCAATAGAAGTCGGTAATATCTTTAGTTTGGGAACAAAATTTTCGGAAGCTTTTGATTTAACTTTTTCTGATGAAAAAGGAGAGAATAAATTTGTTGTTATGGGTTGTTATGGTATTGGTCCAGGAAGATTAATGGGTACTGTGGTTGAAGCATTGTCTGACGAAAGAGGAATTATCTGGCCAGAGACTATTGCTCCTTTCAAAGTTCATTTGTTAAGTTTGGGTGCAAATGAAGAAACAGAAAAAATTTATAATCAATTACAACAAAATGGAATAGAAGTTTTGTTTGATGACCGAGATAAAAAAGCAGGGGATAAATTTGCAGACAGTGATTTGATAGGTATTCCTTATCGTGTAGTTGTTTCAGAAAAATCTCTGTCTCAAGGCGGAGTAGAATTGAAAAAGAGAGCAGAAAATGATGGAAAAATTTTTTCAATAAATGATCTTATTGAATTGTTAAAATAGGACAAAATGTGTTGAAAAATAAAGGCTCGGACGCCTGTGGTGTCCGAGCCTTTAAAATTTGTCTTTTATCTTTCTTTTGTGTAATATTAAGCCAATGGCTTTTCTAAATAATATAAATGAGCGAATAAAGAAAAAATTTGATGGTTGGTTTGCCAACGATGTTGGTATTGATTTGGGTACTGCTAACACATTAGTTTACAGAAGAGGAAAAGGTATCGTTTTAGACGAACCATCTGTTGTTGCTGTAAATCAAAAAACAGGAAGAGTAGTGGCAATTGGAGAGCAAGCAAAAAAAATGATAGGAAGAACGCCTGGTCATATTATTGCTATAAAACCTCTGGTTGATGGAGTGATTTCTGATTTTGAAGTGACGGAAGAAATGATTGCTTATCTTATCAACAAGGCACAAAAAGATTCTAAAAAAATGATAGGACCAAGAGTTCTTGTTGGAGTTCCTTCGGGAATTACAAATGTTGAAACAAGAGCAGTTAGAGACGCTGCTAGAAATGCTGGCGCTCGAGAAGTACACATCATTGAAGAGCCAGTGGCGGCTGCTATTGGGCATCGTCTTCCTGTAAAAGAACCCGTGGGAAGCGTAATTATAGATATTGGAGGAGGAACTACCGATATCGCTGTTATCTCACTTGGCGGTATTGTAAACGCTAAAAATTTAAGAATTGCAGGAGACAAATTTAACCAAGACATTATTTCTTATATGCGAGATGAATATAAAATGTTGATTGGTGAAAAAACAGCGGAAAATTTGAAAGTAGCCATCGGATCGTTAATTCCTCAAAAACAAAAAGAAAAATATTTGGCTAGAGGAAGAGATCTTGTGACAGGACTTCCGCGAGAAATTAGCGTAACGGATGAAGACATCAGAAGAGCAATCGGTCCTTCTATTGATATAATTTTAGATGCGGTGAAAGAAGTTTTGGAGACAACCCCTCCCGAAATTGTTTCGGACATAATTCACAGAGGAGTATATTTGGCAGGAGGAGGCGCTTTGATAAAAGGGCTGGACCAATTGTTGAGTGCTTATATTGAAGTTCCTGTTTATATTGTTGATGAGCCTTTAACCGTTGTTGCTAGAGGAACAGGGATTGTCTTGGAAGACTTAGATAATTATAGAGAAATGTTGATTCAAAATGACGATGAATTACCACTTAAAAACTAATAATAGAAAGAAGAGCAGAAAACTTTTTTGGTTTGTCTTGGTAGTTCTTATAATCTTTGCTTACCCTAAGACAAATAATTTGTTTAGTGGTGTCTTCAAATCAGCTCTTGATCCTTTTTGGAATAATGATAAAAAACAAGAAGAAAAATCTCTAAATTTTTTTGGATTTTTTTCAGCGAAAGAAAAATTGCTTTCTGCCAATGAACAATTAGAAAAAGATTTGTCAGAAGCAGAAATGATGCTTGCAGATAGAAATTTGCTTTTAAAAGAAAATTTGGAACTAAAAGACATTCTGGGTCGTTTGGCTACAAACAATATGATTTTGGCATCTGTCTTAGCAAAACCAAATGCGTCTCTTTATGATACCGCGATAATTGATGCTGGAAGCAATCTGGGAATAAAAGTTGGAGACAAAGTTTTTGTACTGGGAAATATTTTGGTAGGAGAGATTGCAGAGGCTTCAAAAAATAATTCCACAGTAAAATTTTATTCATCTTTCAAAGAAGAGGTTTCTGTGATGGTTGGTTTGTATAATATAGAAGCTACAGCAGTTGGTCGTGGGGCAGGTAATTTTGAAATTAAATTACCGAGAGACATAGATATAAAAGTAGATGACCCTATTTTTATTGCTGGAACAGAAGCTCGTGTTTTAGGCAATGTTTCCGAGATAATTTTTGATCCAAAAGACCCTTTTCAATTAGTTTTGATTAAAAGTCCTGTTAATTTGTTTGAGTTAAAATGGGTTCAAATATTAAAATCAGAATAATAATAGACTTCCTGATAGTTATTTTTATTGCGATGGCTTTTCCTTGGTGGCTGTCACTGGGCCTAGTGTTTTTGGGTATTTTTTTGTATCGCAATTTTTACGAGGCGTTTCTATTTGCTTTTGTGATGGACTCTGTTTACTCGGTCACTAAAAATTTATTTTTTGGAAGGATGTTTGTCTATATAGTAATTGTTTTTGTATTGTTTCTTTTTGTGCGTTGGTTTAAAGAGAGGTTAAGACTATAGTTTTAAAATGAGACTTTTAAATAGAAAAAATAGATTTAATGGAGAAATAGATCCAGATGAAATCTTTCTGGATTCTTCAAACTTGCCGAAATTTAATAAACAACAGTTTGAAGGAACAATAGAAAAACCAATTGGGAAAAAGACTTTTTTCTTTTTTGGTTTTTTCTTTTTTCTTGTTCTGGCAATTTTTTCTTCAAAGATTTTTGCTCTACAGATTATTGATGGGGAGAAAAATTTTTCAAAATCGGACAGTAATCGTCTAGATCATTTTGTGGTTTTTTCTGAGAGAGGCCTCGTATATGATAGAAATGGAAAAGAGCTTGTTACAAATGAACTAAGTAGCACCACTGAAGAAACACACAATAAAAGATCTTATATAAAAAAAAGTGGTTTATCTCATGTGTTGGGTTATGTGACTTATCCTCAAAAGGATAGTTCCGGAAATTACTATGAAACAAAAACTATCGGAAGAGATGGTGTTGAGAAAATTTTTGATGAAAAATTGAATGGCAAAAATGGAACAAAACTTATTGAAGTAGATGCTTTGGGACAAGTTATCTCTGAGGCAATTTTTGAACCATCAATTGAAGGTGAAAATATAACGCTATCTATAGATTCCGAATTGCAAGCTTATATGTACGAAACAATACGAACACTTGCAAACAGAGTCCATTTTACGGGTGGTGCTGGTGTGATTATGGATGTAACAAACGGAGAAATCTTGGCTTTGACCAATTATCCCGAATACAGCTCGGACGTTCTTTCAAACAGCGAGGACAATAATCTAGTTGCAGGCTATATTTTTGATGAAGGCAATCCTTTTTTGAATAGGGTAACATCTGGTTTATATATTCCGGGATCTATCGTAAAACCTTTTATGTCTTTGGGTGTTTTGAACGAGGGATTGATTGATCCCAAAAAACAAATTTTGAGTACTGGTTCTATCTCTATTCAAAATCCTTATAATCCAGATCAAAAAACTGTTTTCAAAGATTGGAAAGCTCATGGGTGGGTAGATATGCGACAAGCAATTGCTGTTTCTTCCGATGTTTATTTTTATGCTGTTGGAGGGGGATATGGTGATCAAAAAGGATTGGGAATTACAAAGATAAATGAATATATGAAAATGTTTGGCTTCGGCAAACCGACTGAGGCCGAAGTTACCAAAGAAGAAATTGGAAATGTTCCAAATCCTGAATGGAAAAAAGAAAATTTTGAAGGAGAGGATTGGACATTGGGAAATACTTATCACACATCTATTGGACAATATGGTTTTCAGGTAACCCCCTTGCAAGCAGTTCGCGCGACCGCTTCTGTCGCTAATAATGGGTATTTGTTGAAACCCACTTTTATTAAAGACAGTGAATTAAATAAAAAATATCCAGAGAGAATTCCTATTGATTTAAATAATTTTAAAATCGTAAAAGAGGGGATGCGACAGGCGGTTACAGAAGGAACCGCCCAGGGTCTCAGTGTCCCTTATACAAAAGTTGCGGGGAAAACAGGTACCGCCGAATTGGGTGTAAGTAAAAAATATGTTAATGCTTGGATAATAGGGTTTTTTCCTTATGAAAATCCAAAGTATGCTTTTGCTGTGATAATGGAACATGGGCCAAAAGAAAATACTGTTGGAGGTTTGTATGTAATGCGTCAGACTTTGGATTGGATGAGTATCAACAGACCTGAGTATTTTAAATAAAAATAAAAAAGAGGGAGCCAAAGCTCCCTCGTTTGTGACGTTACGAAAATAATTTTCTACATCCTTTCAGCAACAGGATTGCATTAAGGGATGGTTATTTCCGTGGTTGATCGTAATCCTGTATTTACGACCAGTCTGATTACTCACTCTCACAACTGTCGTTCCCCCTTGAGGACATGGTTCATTTCGGTCGTGGCTTTCATCTTTTATTTTCCCTCGCCGGTACTTTTGGGCTTTAATGCACGTCACAGCATCAAGCCCTAATTCCCAACTTTCGTTGTGGGATACGAGTAATATATTAAATTAAGAGTATAAAGTCAATGACTTGTGGTTTTTTGGGCAATATTGTGGTAAAATGACATCTATATAAAATTATGGCAAAAGAATACTTAACAAAAGAAAGATACGAAGAGCTTAAGAAGGAACTTGAGAATCTTACGACTGTCAGAAGAAAAGAAATCGCAAACGAGCTTGATCAAGCCGTTTCTTTAGGCGATTTGAAAGAAAATGCCGAATATCATCAGGCAAGAGAAGATCAGGCAAATTTGGAACAGAGAATTTTACAAATAGAAATGATTTTGCAAGACGCAGAGGTTGTTAAGGGTAGCAAAAAAGATATAGCCGGAGTAGGAAGCGAAGTAAAAATTTGTAAAAAAGGTGAAAAAGATTGTGTAATTTATAAAATTGTCGGAGCCGAAGAGGCAGATATGACAGTTAGAAAAATTTCATCAAGCTCTCCTTTGGGTATGGCAATGCTAGGAAAAAAAGTAGATGATGTTTTCACTTTTAGTGCTCCTAAAGGCAAAATGGAATACACAATTATTGAAATAAAATAAAGTTTTATTTCCATAATTTCATTCATATAATAGCTGTGGAAAACAAAACAGAAACAAAGCATTGGAGTGAATCTTTTGCCGACGAGGTGTTGGAAAAATCTCCTAATAAAAATATCTATACTTGTTCGGCTGGAATCAGCCCATCGGGCACTATTCACTTTGGAAATTTTAGAGATGTAATCACTTCTCTCGGTGTTTTTGAAGAATTAAAGAAAAGAGGTAAAAAAACGAGAATAATTTTTTCTTGGGACGATTTTGATCGTTTTAGAAAAGTGCCCGTAGGGATAGACGCTTCTTTTGAGCAATACATCGGATTGCCGTTGTCAGTAGTCCCTTGTCCCGAAGGAAAATATTCTTCTTATGCAGAAAAATACGAAAAAGAATTTGAAGCCTCAATGAAAGATTTGGGAATTGATTTGGAATATCGTTATCAGTCACAAGAATATAAATCTGGAAAGTATGACGATTTGATTATAAAGGCCCTTCAAAACAGAGAGAAAATCGCTGATATTCTTTTGTCTTTTATGACAGAAAAAGGAAAGGAAAACAAAAGTATTGATCCACAAGAATACAAAAAAAACTTTTATCCTGTTTCCGTTTATTCTTCTTTTACAGGCAAAGACAATACAAAAGTGACGGCCTATGACGGAGATAAAAAAATTACCTATAAGTGTTTTGATACAAAAAAGGAAGAAACTATTGATATTACAGAAACAAGAATCGTCAAGTTGGCATGGAAAGTAGATTGGCCAATGAGGTGGTTTTTTGAGGGGGTAGATTTTGAACCAGGAGGAAAAGACCACTCTTCTCCGGGGGGCAGTTTTGATGTAGCAAGTGTTATTGTGAAAGAAATTTTTGAAAGTGCTGCTCCTGTTTTCAAAGGTTACGAGTTTGTTGGATTGCAAGGGCTAGGGGGAAAAATGTCTGGATCAAAAGGGAACAGTGCTTCTCCAAAACAGTTGTTGGAAATTTATACTCCAAATATTTTAAAATGGCTGTATCTGAGAAAAAGACCAAAACAAAGTTTTTTGTTGGCTTTTGATTCTGAGATCTATAGACAATACAGTGAGTTTGATAAAGAGGTTGCCGATTTTCTTTCTGGGACTTTAGACATTTCTAGTCGGGTATCTCTTGCTTTAGCGGGACTGACAAAAGAGAATTCTTTTAAAAACCCGATTCCATTTAGACAGATAGTCGGTTTTGGGCAAATTGTACAATGGAATAAAGAAAAATTGTTAACTATTTTGAAAGAGCTTGAACTTGATTATGATATTCAATCTATTGATGACAGACTGCCAAGAGCGAAAGCGTGGTTGGAAACATACAACAGAGATGAACTTGTAGAGTTGAGAGAAAATATAAATATTGATTTTGTAAAAACAATTTCTGAAAAAGATAAAGAAAATATTCAAAAATTGAGAGAGGGATTATCGGTAAATGAAAAGATGTCGGTGAAAGAATTGGAAACTTTTGTTTATGATATTCCAAAGGACAAAAATTTGGACGAAAAAGAAAATGCTGTTTTGCAAAGAGATTTTTTCAGAGTGGTTTATAACCTTTTAGTTAGCAAAGACAAGGGCCCGAGACTCTCAACATTTTTGTGGGCGGTGGATAGGGAAAAGGTTCTTGCTCTGTTGAAAATTTAATTTGAAAAATGAGGACATAGCCGAAATATTGCAATATTTCGGCTATTCTGTTAATATATGCCTCATGTTAAAAATCAGATTACAAAGAGTTGGAAGAAAGCACGATCCTTCATTCAGGATTGTTTTAACTGATTCTAAAAATGGTCCAAAGAGCGGTAAATTCTTGGAAATTCTTGGAAATTATGACGCTAAAAAAGACACCAAGGTTGTTAATGGAGAAAGAGTAAAAGAATTGATTTCTCAAGGAGCACAGATCTCAGATACTGTTCACAATATTTTGATAAGTGAAAAGATAATAGAGGGAAAGAAGAAAAATGTTTTGCCAAGCAAATCTCCTGTGGTAGATGAAGCAAAGATAAAAGCAGAAGAAGAAGCAAAAAAGGCAAAGGAAGAAGCTGAGGCAAAGGCTAGAGCCGAGGCACAAGAGGCTCAGAAAAAAGCAGAGGCAGAAGAAAAGGCAAAAGCTGAAGCAGAAGCACAGGCTGAAAAGGAAGCAAAGAAAGAAGAAACTCCAGCAGAAGAAGTCCCGGTTGTAGAAGAAGCACCAGTTGTTGCGGAAACTACTGAAACTGTTGAAACTGCCGAAACTGAATAATAAAAAATTTAAAAAAACTTGCAGGGACTCGGTCCCTGCAAGTTTTTTGTTTCATACACACACATATAAACACAGAAAAATTTTTGAAAATAAAAATACCCCCATCAGTCGCGAGACGACGGGGGCATTATGTTGTTTTCGGTCTCTGATGTGAGACCGGAGAACCTGATGTTCGTCTTTGGTGATGGTTCTCATCCCACCAAGACTATCCCTGTAATACCCCGTAACTAGCCGAGAGGCGCTAATGGTGTCACGAAGCCTAGGCTGTTGAACTTCTGTCGAAACACCCGCCTAGTGATGTTTGATATTTAAATATTAGCACACCTTAAAAATCTGTCAATGGTTTTGGATAATTCAAAAAAGTCTTTATAGACTTTCGTTTTTATAAATCATATACTTATGATATGAAATCCCTTTGGAAAATATTGGGATATTAAAAGCTAATTTTTTAATGAAATGAATAAAATAACTATAATTATATTGTTGATCATTTTCATTGCCGCAGGATTTTTCTTTTTAAGAGGAGATGAAGACGCATGGATTTGTGAAGATGGTATTTGGGTAAAGTATGGGAACCCTTCTACTGAAGTTCCAACAGAACCTTGTGACGATGGTGTGGTAAGTAATTTTGAAGAATGTATTGCAGATGCAAACAATGTTGTGATGGAAAGTTTTCCTCGGCAATGTCGCGATTCAAAGACAGGCAATTCTTTTGTGGAAGATATCGGTCTAAATGATAACGCGTCTACTACTGGTACGGGAGAAAAATTTTTTTGTCCTGCTGATAGAACAGAAACAGATTTTTGTATAGAGCTTTATGAACCAGTTTGTGCGACTGTAAATATTCAGTGTATCAAAGCACCTTGTGACCCTATAAAAGAAACATTTTCAAATTCTTGTACGGCTTGTATCAATCCTTTGGTAGAAAGTTATACGCAAGGGGAGTGTAAAAATTAGTAGGTAGTAAGTAGTGAGTAGTGGATAGAAGAAGGCGGGAAATTTGCTTCGCAAATTTCCCGCCTTTTTGTATTTAAAAATAAAATAAAAAACCCCGCACGAATGCGGGGTTAGACAGACGGGGAGAGGTTCTTGTTCTCCAACCAGCTTCGTTGACGAAGGGGTTGAAATTACCCTTTTAGGGGACTCGTGGTCCCACCCTGCTGTCTTTTCGAGGCTACTCGTTGATCGGAGGAAACGCCTCCGCAACAAGCTTGTTCGCCATATCGGTGGCGAATTCCCGGGCCTCATCGGGGCTGATTCTCAGCTCAGCTGCCGTCGTCCCGATTTGTCGGGCCACCACGTTGGGCATCAAACTGCCGATGCCCTTTGACCGCGCCTGGTTTAAAACAAGCAGGTACGCGATCTGGTTTCTTCTTTCTTCTGTCATCTTTGCCATAGGAAACCTCCTTTTCGGCAATTTTTCCACGAATCCTTCGTGAATAGGGTAGCAGAGAATCCTCAAACTACAATACAATTATACATCATATATTTGTATTTGTAAATGGTGTGAGTTTCATAAAATTCACAAACTTGGTTTTTGCTTAATACTTATACCTTAATCCTTAAGCCTTGGTTTCTATACCCTAACCGCTACACCCTATACCCTGAATGAGTTTTCCACAATTGACAAATCTTTTTGTTGACAAACTGTTATTTTTTAGATAAACTCTTACCCATCATATATCGGATCTAAGATTGAGTTTCGGCAGAACCCCTGATATTTATTAATAGCGCGCACATTAATAAAACCGTCCGAGGCAGAAGGATGGTCAAATTTATTTTGTTTAAGGGTGATATTAAATAAGAAAAAGTTAGAGAAACCTCTTTGAGGTGACTTTTTTGTTTTAGTATTGTCAATTTTATTAGCGAAAAAATAGAAAACATCATGAGTACAAAGAAACTAGAGAAAAAATATTTCGGCAAATTCAAAGAGCCGATGATTGAATTACCAGACATGGTCAATTCACAATTGGAGTCATACAAGTGGTTTATGGATCAAGGACTTCAAGAAGTGTTAAGTGAATTCACACCAATCAAAGATACTTCTGGAAAAAAGTTTGAAATGGAGTTTAAGGGTTTTGAATTTGAAAAACCAGAGCACGATGAATTTTATGCAAAAGATAACAAACTTTCTTATACCACTGCGCTTAGTGTAAAAGTAAAGTTGTCTAACAAAACATTTAATACAAGCAAAGAACAAAATATTTTCTTGGTTGATTTTCCTATGATGACAAATCACGGAACTTTCATAATCAACGGAGTAGAAAGAGTTGTTGTTCCACAGCTAGCTCGTTCTTTCGGAGTGTTCTTTACTGCACAAGAATTGAAGGGTAGAAAACAATTCGGAGCAAAAATAATTCCTCAAAGAGGTGCTTGGATAGAATTTGAATCTGATTTGGATGGAGTTATTTATGTAAGAATCGATAGAAAGAGAAAGTTCTCAGTTTCTTCTCTTTTGAGAATTTTTGGTGTGAACGATAAAGAAATGGTTTCTATGTTCAAGGATGATATCGTTAAAAAATCTATTGAAGTTTCAATCAAAAAAGATTCTGCCAAAACAGCAGAAGAATCATATGTCGAAGTTTATAAAAGATTGAGAGATGGAGGAATGGTTGCTCCTGCTCATGCAAAAGAATTTGTAGATTCTATTTTTGAAGTAGAAAAATACGATATTTCAGAAGTGGGAAGATTTCACTTTAACCAAAGATTTGGAAACCCTACTGACAAAAAAGCTCTTACAAAAAGAGTGATTACTGTTGAGGATTTGAAAACAATAATTACACATTTGGTTACATTAAATAATACTCCTGACGCCGTTGAGGACGACATCGATCACTTGGGATCAAGAAGAGTAAGATATTTTGGAGAAATGATCCAACAAAAATTTAGAGTAGGTATGTTGCAAATGAAAAGAAACATTCAAGACAGAATGTCTATTATAGATACAGAAGCAACATTGCCAGCTCAGTTCATCAGCCCAAGACCTCTACAAGCAAGAATAAAAGAATTTTATACAACAAACCAATTGTCTCAATTCATGCAACAAGACAATATCTTGCACGAGTTGGAACACTTGAGAACAGTTTCTGCTTTGGGTACAGGAGGGCTTGTTAGAGAAAGAGCATCTTTTGAAGTTCGTGACGTTCACACTTCTCACTATGGAAGATTGTGTCCGATTCAAACACCCGAAGGACAAAACATCGGTCTTATTTTGAGATTGGCAAGTTATGCCAGAGTAAACCCTTATGGAATGATAGAAGCTCCTTATGTAAAAGTTAAGAACGGAAAATTGACTGGCGAGATTGTTTATCTAAATGCATTCGAAGAAGAAAATTTCAACATTGCTCACTCTGCAACAGACTATGACAAAAACGGAAAAATTGTTGAACAACATGTTGAAGTAAGAAACAACGGAAAACCAAAATTGGTTTCTAGCGACAAAGTAGACTATATGGACGTTGCTCCAAATCAGGTTTTCTCACCAGCAACTTCTATGATTCCTTTCGTAAACCACGATGATGCCAACAGAGCATTGATGGGATCAAACATGCAGAAACAAGCGACTCCTTGTATCGTTCCAGAAGCTCCTTTGGTTGCAACTGGTATTGAAGAAAGAGTAGCAAGAGATGTGGGAAGATTGATTATCGCCGAAGAAGCGGGGTCTGTTTCTTATGTCGATGCTAGAAAGATAAAGGTAAAGAATTCAGCAGGAAAAGAAAAAGAATATAAATTGGTAAACTTTTCAAGAAATAATATTTTCTCAGTCTTTCATCACAGACCTTCTGTCGATTTGGATGAAAAGATAAAGAAGGGCGATATCTTGGCAAACGTAACATCAAGCGACAACGGACAAGTGGCCATTGGTCAAAATGTTTTGGTTGCCTTTATGTCATGGTCAGGATCAAACTATGAAGATGCTATTATTCTTTCAAAGAGATTGGTAAAAGACAGCAAATTTACAAGTATTCACGTTGAAGAATTTTCAGAAGAAGTGCGTGATACAAAATTGGGTCCAGAAGTTACAACTCACGATATTCCAAATGTTAGCGAAGGAAAATTGAAAAACCTTGATGAAGAGGGAATCATTCGTGTTGGAGCAGAAGTTGGCCCTGGAGATATTTTGGTTGGTAAAATTACTCCAAAGGGAGAAACACAATTGACTCCAGAAGAAAGATTGCTTCGTTCTATCTTTGGTGAAAAAGCAAGAGATGTTAAAGATACATCTTTGAGAATGCCTGGAGGAAAGAAAGGTAGAGTAATTAATGTAAAAATCTTTTCAAGAGAAAAAGGAGAAGTAAATGAATCAGGAGTAATAAAGAAAATTTATATTGAAGTAGCAGAATTGAGAAATATTTCTGTTGGAGACAAGCTTGCTGGTCGTCACGGAAACAAAGGAGTTATCTCAAGAATTTTGCCAGAGGAAGATATGCCACACATGGCAGACGGAACACCTGTGGATGTTATTTTGACACCGCTTGGAGTACCTTCTCGTATGAACTTGGGACAAATTTTGGAACTACACCTTGGTTTGGCAGCAAAGACTTTGAACTATCAAGCAATTGTCCCTCCATTTATGGGAGCAACAGATGCCGAAATAAAAGAAGAATTGAAGAAAGCTGGATTTAATGAAAACGGAAAGATGACATTGATAGACGGAAGAACAGGAGAAAAATTTGACCAAGATATTGCCGTTGGATACATGTATGTCTTGAAACTTCACCACATGGTTGAAGATAAGATTCACATGAGATCGGTTGGTCCTTACTCACTTATCAATCAACAACCACTAGGAGGTAAAGCACAAGGTGGTGGTCAGAGATTTGGAGAGATGGAAGTGTGGGCGTTGCTAGGACACGGTGCAGCCTATACTTTGAGAGAAGTTTTGACAATAAAATCAGACGATATAGTAGGTAGATCAGCTGCCTTTGACGCCATTATTAGAGGAAAGAGAATTCCTGAACCAAATATTCCTGCATCATTTAATGTTCTTTTGAACAACTTGAGAGGTTTGGCTTTGGATGTTGAATTAAGAAAAGAAGAAGGTCGAAAGTAAAATATTTAAATATTTAAATATTTAAAAATAAACTAAATAAAAACATTATGAAAAAGAAAGAGGAAATAAAAAGTACAAAAGAGTTCAACAAGGTTATCCTGACGCTGGCTTCTCCTGAAAAAATATTGGATTGGTCATATGGAGAGGTAACAAAACCAGAAACTATCAACTACAGAACTCAAAGAAGTGAAAAAGGAGGTTTGTTTGATGAAAAGATTTTTGGTCCTGAAAAAGACTTTGAATGTTACTGCGGAAAATATAAAGGAATCAGATACAAAGGAATTGTTTGTGAAAAATGTGGAGTAGAAATCACAAAATCAATTGTAAGAAGAGAGAGAATGGGTCACATTGAATTGGCGACTCCTGTTTCTCATATCTGGTTTTTGAAAAGTATCCCTTCTAAAATAAGTTTGGTTCTAGGTTTGACATCCTCTGATGTTGAGAGAGTTGTTTATTTTGCTGGATATGTCATCAACAAAGTAAACGAAGGGGAGAGAGAAAGAGTTTTGAAAGATGTTGAATCAGAATTCAAAACAAAAATAAAAACATTGAATGATGAAAAAACAAAGGAAAAATTGAAAGATCTTTTGTCCAATGTTAAAAAAGAAATCAGCACTATTCAAATGGGAGTTGTTTTGGATGAAATAACTTACCACAAATTTGCATTAAAATATGGAACAATCTTTGAAGCGGGAATTGGAGCCGAGGCTATTTACAATATGTGTGCTTCTGTTGATTTGAGTAAATTGGCAAAAGATTTGGAAAAGCAATTGGAAGAAGCGGGAACAATTGAAAAAGCAAAAATCAATAAAAGATTGGCATTGATTAGAGATATGGACCAATCAAATACAAGACCTGAATGGATGTTTTTGACAAGAATTCCTGTTGTTCCTCCTGCACTTCGACCAATGGTTGCTTTGGGAGGCGGAAGACACGCAACATCAGATGTAAATGATTTGTACAGAAGAGTAATCAATAGAAATAATCGTTTGAAAAAACTGAAAGAGATAAATGCTCCAGAAGTTATTTTGAGAAACGAAAAAAGAATTTTGCAAGAAGCGGTGGACTCTTTGATCGATAATTCAAAGAGAACAGGTGCTGGATCTGCTATGAGTCAGTCACAAAGAAGACCTTTGAAATCTTTGTCTGACAATCTAAAAGGAAAACAAGGACTATTTCGTCAAAACCTTTTGGGAAAAAGAGTAGACTATTCTGGTCGTTCAGTTATTGTTGTTGGACCAGATCTAAGACTTGATGAATGTGGTTTGCCAAAGCATATGGCACTTGAATTGTTTAGACCTTTTGTAATTTCAAAAATTTTGAAAGAAGGTTTGGCATACAATATCAAATGGGCAGGAAGATTAATTGATGACGGCGTACCAGAAGTTTGGGCAATTTTGGAAGAAGTGATTGCAGGAAAATATGTTCTTTTGAACCGTGCTCCTACTTTGCACAGATTGGGTATTCAAGCTTTCAGACCAAGATTGATAGAAGGAAATGCTATCCAAGTTCACCCATTGGTTTGTTCTGCTTTCAACGCTGACTTCGACGGAGACCAGATGGCTGTTCACGTTCCTCTTTCTGAAGAATCTCAACTAGAAGCAAAAGAAATAATGGCTTCTGATAAAAATATTTTGAAACCAGGAAATGGTAGACCTGTTGTGTCTGCTAAATTGTTGGATATTGTTTTGGGTTGTTATTGGATGACAAAAACAATTGAAGGTAAAAAGGGAGAAGGAAAATATTTCCAAAGTCCAAATGCTGCTATTACAGCTTATGACCTAGGTGTAGTTGATTTTCGTTCAAAAATAAAAGTTATGGCGACCGAGAATACAAAGTATTCAAAGTTTGAAGGAAAGATTTTTGAAACATCAGTAGGAAGATTGTTGTTCAACTCTGTTCTTCCTTCTGACTACCCTTATATCAATGAAGAAATGAATAAAAAATCAATGTCTAGTCTTATTGACAACTTGATTGATAAATATGGAGTAGGAAGAATTTCTGTGATAATGGACAAAATTAAAAACTTTGGATTCAAGTATGTTACAACATCAGGAATTACTTGGGGTCTTGACGACATTGTTGTTCCAGAAGGAAAAGGAGAAATAATCAAAGCAGCTCAAAAGAAGTCTGCTAATATTTGGTCACAATACGAAGATGGTTTGTTGTCAGATGGTGAAAGACATAGAGCAAATATTGAAATTTGGCACACAACAAAAGGAGAAATTGAAAAATTGATTCCAGATTCTTTGGATCCAAACGGACCTGTTCACGATATGTGGAAATCAGGAGCGAGAGGTTCTCTTGGAAACTTGACTCAGATGGTTGGAATGAAAGGTCTTATTCAAAATACTTTGGGAGAGACAATTGAATTTCCAATTATTTCTTCTTCAAAAGAAGGATTAACTCCGATTGAATATTTCATTACGACTCACGGATCTAGAAAAGGTTTGGCCGACACCGCTTTGAATACCGCGAAAGCAGGATATCTTACGAGAAGATTGTTTGATGTGGCACAGGATATTGTTATCAACATGGAAGACTGTGGCACAAAAGATGCTATTTTAATCAAAAAAGCCAACTCGGTTGGATTTGATGTTCCTCTTGAAAAGAGTGTTAAGGGTAGATATTTGGCAAAGGAAGCAAAAGACAAAGACGGAAATGTTTTGTTTAAGAAAGATCATTTTGTTACTAGAGACGATGCAAGAGCAATGGAAAATGCAGGAGTACAAGAAGTGATAGTACGCTCTCCGATGTCTTGTCAGTCTGCAAGAGGTATTTGTCAAAAATGTTACGGATTGGATTTGGGAAGCAACGAATTGGTAAATCTTGGAGAAGCAGTGGGAACAATCGCTGCCCAAGCTATTGGTGAACCAGGAACTCAGTTGACGATGAGAACCTTCCACGCCGGAGGTACAGCGTCTGTTGGTGGAGATATTACTCAGGGTCTTCCCCGTATTGAGGAAATTTTTGAAAGAAGAATTCCAAAGATACCTGCTGTTATCAGCAAAGTAGAAGGTACTGTTATCGAGATTATTGACACTGGTACTGAAAGAGAAATTGTTATTTTGCCAGATGAAGAAGACAAGACAAAAGTAAAGAAAGATAAAAACAATTTGCACCAAGTTCCTTTCAAGAGAATGATTATCGTCAAGGTTGGCGATCATGTTAAGAAAGGAGATTTGCTAACAGACGGTTCTGCTGATATTGCCGAGATGTTTAAATATGCAGGCAAGACAAAAACTCAAGATTATATTATTGATGAGGCTACAAAAATCTACGAATTGCAAGGAGCTTCTATTTCAAGAAAACATATTGAAGTTATTATTAAACAAATGTTTTCAAGAAGAAGAGTAAAGAGTTCGGGCGATACAAGTTTGACCGAAGGTACTGTTGTCGAAGATTATATGTTGGAAAATGAAAACAAGAGAGTGTCAGCAAAAGGAAAAGAAGAAGCAAAAGCAATACCTTTGATCTTTGGAATTACAGAAGTAGCGTTGACCAGAGAGAGTTTCCTTTCAGCAGTATCTTTCCAAAATACAACAAAAATGCTTATCAATGCATCATTGAGAGGTGCAGAAGATAATTTGTTGGGATTGAAAGAAAATATTATTGTTGGAAACTTGATTCCAGCAGGAACAGGGTATGAAGGCAGTCCAAAGAAAGCAATGATAGATGAACTACAAGCTGGATTGGCAGATAAAACTGAGAGTTGGGAGGAATAATAAAAAAGAATTTTCAATTTTCAATTTAAAATTTTTTGAATTTAAAAATTAATTTATTAAAAATTGTTTAAAAATTAAAAATTTATAAATTAAAAATTTGCAATAATTCTTATTATGTCAAACAATGTTGAAAAAATTAAAGATCGTTTGAATATTGTTGACGTTGTTGGTAGTTATTTAAAGTTGGAAAGGGCGGGAGCAAATTTGAAAGCTCCTTGTCCGTTCCACAATGAAAAAACACCGTCGTTCTTTGTTTCTCCAGATAGAGGAACATACAAATGTTTTGGTTGTGGAGAAGGCGGAGACATCTTTAGCTTTGTAGAAAAATTTGAGGGAGTAGATTTTCCTCAAGCAATGAGAATACTGGCAGATAAAGCTGGAGTTGTTCTAGAAAAAGAAGATCCAAAATTAAAAAGTGACAGAGACCGACTGTACAAGGTAATGGAAGAAGCAACACTTTTTTTTGGGGAAAATTTAAAATCACACAAAGGACCGAGAGATTATCTAGAAAAGAGAGGATTAACACAAGAAACGGTTGATAAATTCAGAATCGGTTTTGTAAAAGACGAGTGGAGAAATTTGTATGATTTTTTGAAAACAAAAAATTACAGTGATGAAGAAATTGAGAAAGTTGGACTGATTAAAAAAACAGATAGCGGTTTTTATGACAGGTTTAGAAATAGAATAATTTTTCCAATTTTTGATAGTTCGGATAGGGTAGTAGCCTTTTCAGGAAGACTCTACGAAGATGATGGAAAATCGGCAAAGTATTTAAATAGTCCTGAAACAGTTCTTTTTAATAAATCAAAAATATTGTATGGATACAATTTTGCCAAAAAAGATATTCGCGTACGAGGATTTTCAATTTTGGTTGAAGGTCAAATGGACCTTGTGATGTCGCATCAAGCAGGTTTCAGTAATACTGTTGCTACATCGGGAACAGCCCTAACAGGCGAGCATTTGTCTCTTTTGAAAAGATTGTCAGACAAATTGGTTCTGGCATTTGACGGTGACGAGGCTGGTTTGTCCGCTGCCAACAAAGGAGCAAAGCTTGCTTTGGGATTAGGAATGGAAGTCAAGCTTGTGGAAATATCGGATAACTTGGATCCTGCAGATGTTATACTGAAAGACAAAAGTGTTTGGAGCAAGTCTTTGCAGAATACGGTACATATAATAGATTTCAATTTAAATTCTTTATTAAAAAAAGGTTTTGATAAAAGAAGATTGGGATTGGAAATAAAAAGCAAAGTGCTTTTGTTGGTAAATGAATTGAAAAGTAATATTGAACAAGATTATTTTATAAATTCAATTTCTGGTTCGTCAGGAATCCCGCAAGACATTCTTTGGAAAGATTTAAAAAATATTGATAGTGGTGAAACGGCAAGAGAGTCCAAAGAAATTATTTATGATGAGAAAAAAACTACCGCAACAGCTAGAAAAGAAACACTTCGTGAAATATCAGGAATCCTACATTGGCAAAAAGGTTTGAGTGAACCTATGATAAATATTCAAAAATGGGAAGAAAAATTGTTGGATGTTGTCGGGGAAGAGCTGTTCAACAAGATTCAAAATTTATCAGAAAATGTAAAGAATGAAATTGTTTTTGAGGCAGAAAATAAACATATAGATGAAAATAATTTAAAAAATAGAATGGAAGGAGCGTTTGAAAAATTGGAGAAAGATATTTTGTTGGATAGAAGAAAGCAAATTCAAGAAGAAATTTCAAAAGAAACAGACGAAAACGAGAAAATAAAATTGTTCAATGAGATGCTTGAATTATCAAAAAAAATAGATTCAAAAAAATAATAAAAATGTTTATGGTAAAAAAAACCAAAACAAAAAAGAATAAGGTGAGAGCTGTCGTTAAAAAGACTTCAGTAAAAAAGACACCAGCCAAGAAAAAAGCGATAAAAAAAATCGTGAAAAAAACGCCTGTCAAAAAGAGTGTCGTTAAAAAAAGTGCCAAAAAAGTTGTTGCGAAAAAGCCAGTGAAAAAGGTTGTAAAAGCTGTTGTAAAAACAAGGCCCAAAAAAGTCCCTAAAAGTGATAAGGATAAAAAGCTAGAAAAACTTGTTGCACTGGGTAGAGAAAGAGGTTTTATTACTCACGATGGTATCTTGAAAGAATTTCCTAACATTGAGACCGATGTAGATTTTTTGGAAGACCTTTACACAAAATTTGAAGAAGCCAATATTGATGTCGTGGATAGCGGTGGTATTTTGGGGCTGGATGATCACGACGATTTGATTAAAAAATCAACAGGAAAATATGACTCAATTCAGATTTATTTGAAAGAAATCGGAAAATACAAATTGTTGTCCGCTGCCGAAGAAAGAGATCTTGCTCAGAGAATTGAAGCAGGAGAAGAAGAAGCAAAATCTTTGTTGGCGAGAGCAAATTTGAGATTGGTTGTTTCTATTGCTAAAAAATATATTGGTAGAAGTCCAAACCTCACCCTTCTAGATCTTATTCAAGAGGGAAATCTGGGATTGTTCAAAGCGGTAGACAAATTTGATTGGAATAAGGGATTCAAGTTTTCTACTTATGCTACTTGGTGGATTAGACAAGCAATCACCAGAGCGCTAGCTGATCAATCTAGAACAATCAGAATCCCTGTCCACATGGTGGAAACAATTGCAAAATATAAACAAATTATGAGAAAACTTTCTCAAGATTTGGGCAGAATGCCTTCTCCAGAAGAAATGGCAGAAGAGATGGATTTGGAGTTGGAAAAAATTTATAACATTCAACAAATAGACCAAGCGACAATTTCTTTGGAAAATCCAGTAGGAGATGATTCTGACAGTAGCAAATCTACACTGGGCGATTTTATTCCAGATGACAAAATTTTGATGCCTGATCAAAATTCTTCTCGTAGAATTTTGTCAGATCAAGTAAAAGAGATTTTGGAAGAGCTTTCTCCAAAAGAAAGAAAAATTCTTGAAATGCGACATGGGCTTCTTGACGGTATTACACATACATTAGAAGAAGTGGGAAAAGAATTTGGAGTAACCAGAGAGAGAATTAGACAGATTGAGGCGAAAGCACATGAAAAGATTAGACAGAGTGACAAGGTAGACAGACTACGAAACTATTAAAAAAATAGAGCCTAACGGCTCTATTTTTTTAATAGTTTATGGTGATAAGTAGTAAGTAATAAGGACGAAGCTATCAGCTATAAGCTTCAATTTCTTTATCAACACTTACGCACCCTTTTTTGTTTAAATTAGCCTTAATTATTGGTATAATTTGAACAAAGATAAATATGCAAAGTGAGATATTTTTAAATGGCAAAAGGTATCTTTCAACAAAAAAAGCGACAAAAATCACAGAATTGGATGAAGAACATATTAAAGACCTATGCCGTGAAGAAAAGATAGATTTTACAAAGGTAGAAGGGGAATATTTTGTTGAATTAGAAAAACTTTTTGAATATAAAAACAAAACAAACAAGCCGATGATTTTGCCTATAAGAGCATTATCAACGGCTGTTTTGGCAATTCTCTTGATCGGAGCAGGTTACTTTTCAGGAGACATATTAAACCAACTCAACAAAACAGGGGAGGCTGTTTTTTCTGCGGTAAAAAACACAAAAGAAATAACATACAAAGTTGGTGCAGAAAAAAGAGATTTGTTCAAAACACAAATTCTTGATAGCAATGACAATTCTCCCATCAAAGAAATAAAAGACAGTAAAAATGTAAAAACAGTAGATACATACACACAAGACTTTTTAGATTATTTAGATGGATTAAAAAACAGAATTGTTTCCGTAACAGCTGATAGCTTACAGCTGATAGCTGATAGCACAAACGAAGATGAAGTTGAAAAAACAGTCGATAGTCGTCAGTCTATAGTCGATAGCACGGACGGCGTAAACATACTTGCAGGACAAGTAGATCACCTCACTTCGTTCGCGAAGACGGGTGTAAACAATTTAGCATTGGTAGTCTACGAAACAGCAAGTCCTGTGGAACAGTTTGCAGTAGGTTGGTATAAGTTTGTTAATAATTTGTTTAGTAACGAAGCTGATAGCTTACAGCCAACAGCTGATAGCGTTGACGAAGCTGACAGCGGACAGCTAACAACCAACAGCGCGAACGAAGACGACTCGTCCGTCTTTGCGAGCGATAGCGAAGCGGACAGAGATGAGATCTCGGAAAATGTTCCTTCAGTTCCCGCAACCCCAAAGACCACCACCATCGTTACAAACCCAATCAGAGAAATAATAAAAGAAACCGTTGTAGAAAGAGTAATCCAAACATCAGGCGTCACACTGGAAGATTTTCAAAAACTAAACAATGAATTAAGAAGTGAAATCTACAAATTATCTTCTGCTACTAATTCTCAAATCACCAATACATATCAAGTAATCTCTGCCACCAACAACATCGACAATCTGGGTAGTGTCACAATCACCGACTCAAACATCAGTTCCTCAAATGTCTCAGGAACAGAACTAAGCTTTACCAACGGAACAATTCAAAACCTAACTGTCACAGGCACAGCTACCTCTACATACGGTGGCCCTATTTCTGCAACCAGTGGAACATACTCTGGCAATCTAACTGTCACAGGCAACACCACCCTAAACACTCTTACCGTATCAGGAGACACAATCTTTGACACAGACACTCTTTACATCGATTCAATCAACAACCGTGTAGGCATCGGATCAACAACACCTTCAGATACTCTTTCAGTAAACGGAGCAACATACCTTGCACCAATATCAGCTCCATCAATTACCACAGACAGACTTTACAATATCTCCAATGATTTATACTGGGGTGGTAATCTTTTAGCAGGTTCAGCCGTTGGTAATTGGACATCCAACGGAACAGATGTTTGGAGAGCAAGTGGAAATGTTGGGATTGGGACGACTTCACCTAGTTACAAATTATCCGTTGATGGTTTTGTTGATGCAAGCGGAACAACCGGAGGTTACAAAATAGATGGTAACACTATTTTGCAGGCAAGCTCAACAAATTATACTACTTTAGTTGGCCAAGGTGCTGGAAGTTCTTTAACAAGTGCTATTAGAACTACAGCTATTGGATATGGGGCTTTGGCTAGCACAACTTCTGGTAATAATAATACCGCGGTTGGATATAACGCATTAAATCTTAATTCGACAGGAATACTTAACACTGCCATCGGCTCTTTAGCTTTGTCCGTTAATACTACAGGTGACAGAAATACAGCCACAGGTGCCTTGGCTTTGTATTCAAACACAACAGGTTCATATAACACAGGAACCGGCGCTTATTCTCTTAATCTAAATACCACAGGAGCAAATAATTCCGCTCACGGACGATCAGCTATGTATTCAAATACAACAGGAACATATAACACAGCAGATGGTATGCAGGCACTTTTTAGCAATACTACGGGAAATAATAATACTGCTAGCGGTTACAGCTCTGCTTACTCAAATTCTACAGGTGGAAGCAATGTGACTATTGGATACGGTGCCTCTTATCGCAACTCAACAGGAAGTTACAACACGGCGATTGGTCAGGACGCAGGTTTTGGTGTTGCGGGAAATTCTTATTCAAACAATTCATTTTTTGGATACCGATCTGGTTATGGAATAACAGTAGGAAGTAATAATTTATTATTGGGATATCAGGCTGGTGACAACGTTACAACAGGATCAAATAATCTTGTAATTGGTTATGATATCGACGCCCCTTCAGCCACCGCTTCAAATCAACTAAATATAGGAAACTTAATTTACGGAACAAATATAAACGGAACAGGGACAACTTTGTCGTCAGGAAACATCGGCATCGGCACCACTTCACCTTTTGCAAAACTTTCCGTCAAAGGAGCAGGAACAACAACAGGCATAAACTTCCAAACAACCAATTCAGCTGACACTCCGTTGGTGACTGTTTTGGATAGTGGAAATGTGGGCATTGGGACAAGTAATCCATCGACAGATTTACATGTCGGCAATAGTAACATTAACAATAGTGTAGATTCTGTAATCCTTGTTTCTAGGTTGGTAGATAATAGTGGTGTTGGTTCTGGAGTTAATGGGCACGCTTTTTCTGATAGCTCGACGATAACCAGAAGTGGCTCTATAGGATATAATTCTTTTGATGGCAGGACAATCTTTTCAGGATCAAATGATTATAATCATTACGCTGTTTTTCAAAACGGAACAACCTATAGTTCGTCTGGAACAATGGGAATTATGTACGGATTTGTTAATGTGCCAACGGTTACAGCAGGAACAGTAACCAGTATGTATGGTGTTTATACCGCTGATCCAGTAGGAGCAGGCACAGTAACTAATAATTATGGTTTGTTTGTCCCTCAATTAAGCAAAGGAGCAACAAAAAATTATGCTATATATACAGCAGGGACCACACGATCTTATTTTGGTGGAATAATAAATAATAGTGCAGGAATCTTGATAGCACCAAACGATGCTACAACAAATCCAGCAAAATTATTTGAAATTCAAACAACATCTGGGACAGAAGCGTCTTTAAGAATAAGACAGCTTTCACAAAATTATTGGGATCTTAAATCTCCAGCAGGGTCAACTCGTTTTGACATATCAGATGTTTCTGGCACATATTTTTCTATATTGAATGGGGGAAACACCGGTTTGGGAATAACAACACCAACAGGAAAGTTAGAGATTGCTCAAGCTGGGTCAGATACTATAGCAAGTAGAAACCATTTAATATTCGGAGGATCGGAGGGTACGGATTATTTTGGCATGGGTTTAGATGCTACTGGTGATTTGATGATTGATAATTTAAATGGAACCGATACTAATGTAATGTCGTTATTGAGTTCTGGCAACGTCGGGATTGGGACGGTTAGTCCGGGGGCGAAGTTGGATGTTGCAACTGCAATAAATACTGGCAGTTTAACATTAGGAGTTGTCCCCTATACCGGTACTGACAGATATGTTGTTTTGAATAGTAATGGAATTGCTCTAAAGAACAGTATTACATATGGATGGGGGTCTGGATCAACAGATGCTGGAGGAACAAAGGATACTCAATTTTCACGTCTTTCAGCTGGAAAGATAAGTGTTGATACTGGCACAGTTGGCAATTCTTTAGGTACTCTTATCGCTGGCAACGTCGGCATCGGAACGACGAGTCCGGCTGCGGCTTTGGAAGTTCAGGGTAATGTTATCTTTAACGACCGCCTGACAATGAATGGTGATTCGGTTGGTTTATCTGCTAATAACTCAAACTACAATACTATTAAAAGTTTGTTCAGACCTACTTCAAATGGATTAAATTTAACAGGGGCTTTGGTAGATGCAAATTTTGATAACAACTCAGCAAACCTTACAAATGCCTATGGGTTAAGGATAACAAACGCCATTTCAGGAACTTATACAACAACAAACGCATATGGGCTTTATGTTGAGCAGCCGACAGGGGCAACGAATAATTATGGGGCATATATAAACGGCAATGTCGGCATTGGTACCACAACACCTTTCAGAAAGTTGAGTGTAGAAGGTAGTGTGTGGATCAGTGGTGATTTAACCGCTAACTCAATTACTGCCACAAGTTCAATTTCTGCTCCTTACTTTACAGCGACAGACACCACAGCAACTTCTACTTTTGCTGGTGGTTTAACCGTGGGAACAAATAAATTGGTGGTGGATAGGAGTACGGGAAATGTCGGCATCGGGACGACAGCATCGGACAGGGCGTTACATATTTCTACTAACTCTACAAACTATCAATTAAGACTTGAACGAACTGGGACAACAGCTGGTGCTTCTACCTTATATGCAAACTCATCTTTTGCGCTTGGAATTACGGCAGGTAGCGGAACTGGTACAGGAGTATTTACTCTTGGACAAACGGGCGGTCTTTCTTTGGGAACATATTATGGAACAAACCCCGGAGCGGGAAGCCTAATACTTCCCGGCAACGTCGGGATTGGAACAACCACACCATTTAGAAAGTTGAGTGTAGAAGGTGGTGCGTGGATATCTGGTGATTTAACCGTATCAAATATAACAGCCACATCATCTGTCTATTTATCAAACACCACATATGCCGACCAGTCAGGTATTATCTACAAAGGAGCCAATTCTTTTATCCACAATTTCAATTATGGGAACAATGGAACAGTGACGACATTGGGACAAAATACTTTTGTCGGAGAATTGGCCGGAAACTTTACAATGGGAAGCACGGCAACAGAGACTTACCATGCAAGTAGAAATACAGCAATAGGTTATCAATCCTTACTCGCCAACACAACAGGATATTATAACACTGCTAATGGTTATCAAACTTTGCGATTAAACACCACAGGAGGCTACAATACCGCTAATGGTTTGCAATCTTTATATTCCAACACCACGGGCAATTACAATACTACTAATGGTGCAAATTCTCTCTATCTTAACACCACAGGCTCTTCTAATGTTGCCGACGGCCATTCTGCTGGTACTTACATCACCGACGGCGTAACAGCCAACACCACGGGAGACTACAATATCTTTATCGGACGAGACACTAAAGCCCTTGCCGACAACGACCAAAATGAAATCGTTATCGGCTACAACGCCACAGGGGTAGGAAGCAACTCGGTTGTTTTGGGGAATGATAGTATCACAAAAACGATTTTGAAGGGGAATGTCGGCATCGGCACCACCTCACCTTTTGCAAAACTTTCAGTAACAGGAGCTGGAACAGGCACTGGCTTGGCTTTTCAAGTTGCAAACTCTGCCAATTCTCCAAAATTTACTGTTTTGGATAGTGGAAATGTGGGCATTGGGACGATGGGTCCGGAAGGATTATTGCATATCCATTCTACTAGCGCAGGGGATGTTGTTGCACACGCTTCTTATAATGATTTTGTGATTGAGGGAGGATCAACTGTAGGTATGAATATTCTTTCCGCGGACGTGGGCCTTTCAGGTCTTGGATTTGGCACGCCGTCAGATAATTTAGGTAGCTATCTTCAGTGGGATTTTACGAATAATTTAATGTCCGTTGGAACCGCAAGAACAGGCGGAAATCTTAGATTAGTTACTGGAAATAATGTGGAGCAGATACGAATACAATCAAACGGCAACGTCGGCATCGGAACAACCACACCTTCCGCAAATTTGGATATTTACTCTAACGTAGACTCTAATTCTCGACTGAACATTGATTTGGGGGCTGCTTCTTCGAACATTGGTATTAATCTTATATCGTCATCTATCTCCAGCGGTTCATATTGGATAAAAACAACAGGAAACGATAATGAAGATAGTTTTGTTGTTAGAGGAGATGGGGCTGTCGGAATCGGAACAACAACTCCTTCTGCAAAACTCGATATCTATCAAGGTAATTTGAATTTGGACAACACCACTTTCGCCAACCAATTTGGAGTGATTTCCAAGGGCGGAACAAGGTTTATCCATAATTTCAACTACGGAAACAACGGAACGGTGACGACAGTAGGATACAATACTTTCATTGGAGAAAACGCGGGAAACTTGACGATGGGAAGTACGGCGACTTCGGCTAGTCATGCAAGCTACAATACAGGAGTGGGCTATCAGTCCTTGCAGGCAAACACCACAGGCTATTTCAACACCGCTATTGGTAATCAATCTTTATTATTAAATACCACAGGTTATCACAACACCGCTATTGGTAATCAATCTTTGCGTGGTAATACCACAGGTAGTTCTAATACCGCTAATGGTTATCAGTCTTTATATTCCAATACAACAGGAGGATTTAATGCTGCCATTGGTTATCAATCTTTACGTTCCAACACAACAGGTGGCTATAATATCGCTTTTGGTTATAACGCTGGTCGCTATATTACAGACGGCGTAACAGAAAACACCACAGGAGACTACAATATCTTTATCGGACAAGATACCAAAGCCCTTGCCGACGACGACCAAAACGAAATCGTCATCGGCTACAATGCCACAGGGGTAGGAAGCAACTCGGTTGTTTTGGGTGCCGATACAATCACAAAAACAATTTTGAAGGGGAATGTTGGCATCGGCACCACCTCACCTTTTGCAAAATTATCAGTAACAGGAACCGGAACAGGAACTGGCTTGGCTTTTCAAGTTGCCGATTCTGCCAACTCACCAAAATTCACTGTTTTGGATAATGGAAATGTCGGCATTGGGACGACGGCGCCAAGCCAGATTTTACATACTTTCAGAAATGATTCAAATACTACAAATAGTATTGAAATTGAGCAAGATGGCTCGGGAGATTCTTCATTAAGATTTTTATTAACAGGAGTTACTGGATGGACAATGGGTGTAGATAATTCTGATTCAGATAAATTTAAGATAGGAAATGCACAGTCATTTTCTACAAGTTTTTTAAACATAGATGGCGCTGGCAACGTCGGTATAGGAACGGCAAATCCAGGGGCGGAACTTGAGATACAAGCAGACGCAAATACAGGCGGAGCTCCTCAATATTCACAATTTTGGATTTCTGGAAAGACAGTTAATACAAAACGATTTTATATTGGTATGGATACGAGCACAAATAAAGGTATTCTTTCCGCAGAAACTGGTGCTGGGGTTTATGCACCTATTGTTATAAATCCATATGGTGGCAATGTTGGCATCGGCACCACAACACCAGGGGCGAAGTTAGATATTAATGGAAATATGAGAACCTCCATTGGTTCAGGTGGATTTTTGACATTACATGAGACTGATGCTACAAGACAAAATCAGTTGAGTCTGGGAGCTGACGCAAGCGGTGCGTATTTAGCTTCAACTTATGCGACTGGAGGAGTTGCAGATATTCGTTTTAGTTTAGCAGGTACAGAAAGGGTGCGCATTCAACAGGGTGGTAACGTCGGCATCGGCACCACCTCACCTTTTGCAAAATTATCCGTCAAAGGAGCAGGAACAACCACAGGTGTAAACTTCCAAACAACCAATTCGGCTGACACTCCGTTGGTGACTGTTTTGGATAGTGGGAAGGTGGGTATTGGGACGACGAATCCTGGTACATTATTACAATTAAATATTGATGGTATAGCTAATACACCAAAGGAAGTATTAAGAGTGTTTAATGGGCTTGCTTATGGTGTTGGTAATGGTTATGGTGAGGCCCAAATAGGCATCGGACACGCTGTATCGGGTGGATATGTCGGTGGTGGAGCTACTTCTGAAACTTCAAGTACTAATGGATATCTATCTTTAGGAAATAGGGTATCTAATGTAATGACAGAAGTAGTTAGAATTACTGATGGCAACGTCGGCATCGGGACGACGAGTCCGGGAGCAAAGTTAGTTGTAGTGGGAAATGGTACCGCAAGCGTGGCTATAGGGGGTGGAGCATATACAGACTATTCATCTATATCCTTGAATGGGAGCCTTGCTTCTGGTCAATACAATCTTTTAAGTGGTTATGCTGACAAGACGCTCTATATTAATCGTCCAGCCGGTGCAGATATTTTATTTAGGGAAAATAATGGTACTGCACAGATGGTCATAAAACAGACAACCGGCAATATCGGCATCGGCACCACATCACCTTTTGCAAAACTATCCATCAAAGGAGCAGGAACAACCACAGGTGTAAACTTCCAAACAACCAATTCGGCTGATACTCCGCTGGTGACTGTTTTGGATAGTGGGAATGTCGGTATTGGGACGGTGAGTCCAGGGGCAATGTTGACTATTGTAGGCACTCCTGCTGGAGGTTCCACGAATGTTGGGTTAAATATATATGACAACACGGGGAATGGTGTCGGAATATGGACATCAAACGCAGTTGGAAAAATTGGAACACCGAATGCTGTTGATGTTGCATTTATGGCAAACAATAGTGAGAAAATGAGGATATTACAATCGAACGGCAACGTCGGCATCGGGACGACGAGTCCAGGAAGTTTGTTGCATTTATATCAAAATACAGTAGGAGTTGGGACTGGTAATGGATTAATGATTGAACAGGATGGAGCAGGCGACGCTTTAATGCAGTTTTTATTAACGGGGACAGCTAGATGGCAAATGGGCGTTGATAATAGCGATTCTAGAACATTCAAAATTGGAGTTGGTAGCGATTGGGCAACAAATATTGGCTTGGCAATTACAACTACAGGCAACGTCGGCATCGGCTCAACCGCTCCAAACTACAAACTAACCGTAAACGGAACAGTAGCTTTCCAAAGTCTTGCTAACAACGGCACTGGCTATTATGTCTGTGCCAACGCTGGAACAGGAGAACTAGCCACATCAACAACAGCCTGCGGAGCATCATCAGAAAGATTTAAAACAAATATAAACGATCTAACATACGGTCTAGACACAGTCCTTCAACTACGCCCTGTATCTTTCAATTGGAAATCAGACTTTATCAATTCTTCTTCAACTCAAATCGGATTCATCGCAGAAGAAGTAAACTCTCTTATACCAGAAGTAATCGGACACGATGACAAAGGTACTATCATGAACCTTGATTATCCAAAGTTGACTTCGGTTTTGGTAAATGCAGTTAAGGAACTTAATCTAAAAATAGAAAGTATTGCAAGTACAACAAGCCAGTTGATAGCCGACAGCTCACAACCAACATCTGTTATTGATTCTGTTCTTTCTCATTTAGAAAGTTTGGGTGCTAAGTTTGTTGATGGAATCGCTTATTTAAAAACAGTTTTCGTTGAAAATCTAACTATTGGTAGTGCGGACAAGCCGACTGGTATGACTTTGTACGACAAAGCAACAGGGGAGCCTTATTGTTTGGAAATTGTTAATGGAGCGATGGTAAATACTTCTGGAATTTGTGATACAGCTAATAGCCAGCAGCCAACAGCTGACAGCACGAACTACACCGCACCAGTTATAACAATCACAGGCAACAACCCAGCCGTAGTAGAAATAAACAGCAACTATATTGATCTAGGCGCTACAGCAGTAGATAACCAAGGAAACTCTCTAATCGTAGATATAATAGACGCAGATACAGTAGACACAACAACAGCCGGAGAATACACAGTTACTTACACAGCATTTGATGGAACACTAACTTCAACAAGTACGAGAACAGTACTTGTTGAAGATCCGACCCCGTTAGAGACCACGACTGTCTCTGACAGTCTGCCTCTAACGGGGCAAGTAGCTGACAGTCAACAGACAGCGACAACAACAGAGCCGACAACAACGGAGACGATAGTCGATAGTTTATAGTCAATAGTAACGAAGACAAATGAACGACGTGGATTCCTGCCTGCCGTGTCGTTGCTTTTCTTTCAGAAAAGAGGCAGGTTTGGATATAATTTGTATTACCTGTCTGTCGGCAGGCAGGTTCGGATTATCTTTATAAAGAAAATAAAAAAAGCGGAGACGAGAGTCTCCACTTTTTGCTGCCCGATGTGGCAGATGTTATTTTTTGGCCTTTTCGTTCATCATGGCAATGAATCTGGTCAGATCGAAACGGCTACAGTCGAGCTTTTCGCCGTTCTCGGAATTCATGATGGTCAATCCGCCATCAGGATTTTCTGCGATGCCAAGACAACAGTCTTTGCTACCGCAGGCGAACTCAAACTTCTTTCCGCCGATTACTTCTTTTCGTGTTTTCATGTTTTCGGGCATAACACACCTCCACTGGTTGAATTGGGCTGAAATGATGTACAAAACTTCCGCCAGTATAATACAACAAACATAGAATTGTCAATCCCACTCACAAAAAAACAAAAACCCCAGTAGCCTTGCTACTGGGGTTTTTGTTTTTTTGGATTATCCGTTTTTAATGATAGTTATAAATTTCTTTATAATATTATTATCTCTTGTTTTTTCGTTGATGCTTCCTGCGGGATTAACATTTACGATTATTGCCATATCTGTTCCTGCTTTTGCTCTATCAAAGCCGAGCATATATTCTATTCTTTCTCCGGGTCTGATCATTCCTTGAGTGTTTGAGTGATAAATATATATAGGATCGGTAGGGAGAACGATATTAAATGTCCATCCGTCAGCTGTCTTTGTTCCAATGTTTGAAATAATAAATCTAAACGCAACTTTGCTAGATGTATTTGGAGTAGATGAAGCCACAAATTTGTTTGTGTTCGGATCAATTATTCCTACTTCAATTATTTCTGCTGTTAAGTCTGCCTGACCATATGGGTTTGAAACACCAATTGTTGAACCACCGCTAATAGGAATTATTTGAGTTGTTGTTTGTCCTGGATTAAGAATTGTTGTTGTGTTTCCTGTGTTTGTATTACTGTTTGTATTATTTGTGTTTGTTGTGTTGCCTGAGATAGTATCACTGTCAGAATTGTCTACTATTCCTGATATTGGATAGCTTGTTACAAAGTCAGCCTCTACTATATGTCTGTCTTCTTTTGCTCCCAATGTATTACATGTTGAGATTGTAAGAGTTCTTTTTCCTGTATTAAATTTAACCACAGCGTCGCTATCTCTTTCTGTTCTTACAGAAGTTACCTTGTAAAGGTGTTCCTTGTTTTCAGAACGAACTTTAATAGTATCTCCGACTTCAAGTTTTTCAAGATTGTTCAATGCTTTATAGGCTTGATTTCTCACTACTTGATAGCTGGTGCTATGTCCAAAAAGATAAATGTTGTCTTCTTGCCCCAAAAGTCCTGATTTTGGATATCTAACAACTCCGTATTTCAAAGCCTCATCTAGTGCTGACAAATCGGATGAAGTAGGATTAAGCACAGCTGAATCAACATTTATTTTATCGATAACAATTCTAATAGGATTAGCTACTTCTTCTGTAACATCTACAATTCCTCCTTCAGGAATTCTTTTGCTATAGAAAAGTTCTGCTACAGCCGATAGGTTTTCTGAAATAAAGTTTGCACTGCTACTAATTACTGAACCAAAAAATGTTCCAACCTTTGATAGAGAAGGGAAGTAAGTAGGAAATTTTTCTGCTCCTTCTCCTGCAACTTCAGTTGTGTTTTTTACATTGTTTACAATCCTTGGTGCAGCAACAACTAAAATAATTAACACGATCAATACTTTCAATGCAGTCTTAAAACCTTTTTTAGGCACTTTGAAAGAGACATCGTAGTTGTCATCTCGTCTTCTCAACTCACCTTCGTAAGGCAAATTGTCAGGTGCTCCTGAATCGTTATCGTTTATTCTTTTGTTTAGTGGATTCATCATAATAATTTTGACAATTTAATAATTTTTGACAACTTTGATAAATAATTGTTTATTAATGTATCCTACCATCGGTAAAAATTCTTGTCAAGACTTTTAAAACAGACATAAAATATTTTCATAAACCCCTTGACACATCTTTTTCTTTGTACTAGTATGGGTTTATGACAAAGAATATAACAAAAAGCTTAATAATATTTCTGGCAATTTTTTCCGCGTTTTCTTTTGGTTTGATTCCAGTAGATATTCAAGCTGCTACTACTCAAATAAATTTTAATGATGAGATTATGTTTGCTCCGAACTGTTTTTGCGGAGCTGATGTAACAGCATACAATCTTTACCCCTGTGAAGATCGTAATTGGTGTAACGGTGATACCTCAATAAAGACAGCCAATGTTTCTAATGGAAAATACAAAGTAAAAGTAAATATAGCTAAATTAACTGATGGACAAAGATTTGAATCGGTGATTTTTACATTTAATGGAGTAAATTATACTATTCCCGATCTTGGAGGAAATGCAGACTCGACTGGTACGGGGGTATATGAAGTTGGAACATTTAATTTGTCAGGACCAGTTAGTTTTAAAGGAACTCACAAATATGCCAATACTTTTACAGGTCTTTGGTACTCAGATCCTTATTCAAAAGTAGGTTCTGGTCACGCAATGGAAAGTGTTTCTATTGCCTCTGTTGTTCTTGAAGAAATTGTTACCCCACCTACTTGTACAATGAGTGCGGTTCCTTCAACAATAACTGCTGGAAATACATCAAATTTGAGATGGACTTCTACAAACGCAACTAGCGCTGTTATCAATCAAGGAATTGGAAATGTAGCCGTTAATGGAAATAGAAATGTTTCTCCATTCCAAACAACGACTTACACAGGAACATTTACGGGCCCTGGTGGAACAGTAAATTGTCAAACAACCGTGACTGTTACAATACCCCAAATGCCTACTTGTACAATGACAGTTAATCCTGCAAATATTACAACTGGACAAAGTGCAACTTTGAGTTGGACTTCTGTAAACGCAACTAGCGCTGTTATCAATCAAGGAATTGGAAATGTAGCCGTTAATGGAAGCAGATCTGTTTCACCAACTCAAACAACAACTTATACGGGAACATTTACTGGTGCTGGTGGAGTAGTAACTTGTCAAAAAACTTTGACTGTTAACAATGTTCCACCACCTCAATTGCCGACTTGTGCAATGAGTGCTGTTCCTCAAACAATCTCTGTTGGAGACACATCAAATTTGAGATGGACATCTACAGGCGCAACCAGTGCTGTTATAAACCAAGGAATTGGCACAGTAGCAGTTGATGGAAATAGAAATGTTTCACCTACTCAAACCACAACATATACAGGAACCTTTACAGGTTCTGGAGGAAGCGTAGTTTGCCAGACAACAATTATTGTTACATCTACACACCCTGCGCCAACTTGTACAATGACAGTTACACCAGACAGTATTGTTAACGGAGGAAATGCTACTCTAGCTTGGAATTCTACAAATGCTACATCTGCTTCTATAAATCAAGGTATCGGAACTGTGGCTGTTGATGGAAGTCGTGTTGTTTCTCCAAATCAGACCACAACATATACAGGAACATTTACAGGTTCTGGAGGTGTTGTTACTTGTAGTGCTATGTTGACTGTTTCTGGAACAGGAGGTCCTTCTATAAATATAACAAAAAATGACAATGACAATGGTGATGATACTCAGGCCGTTGTGTCTGGGGGGACAGCAACCTTTACAGTCGTTGTGACAAATAATGGAACAAGAGATCTTATTGACGTTGTTGTAACAGATGCTTTGGCACCAAATTGTAACAGAACAGAAAGTCAAACAGCAGGTCTTTATCCGGGGTTAGTATTTGATCCAGGAGAAAGTTTTACTTATACATGTACTGACACAGATATTACATCAGCTTATACAAATACAATTAGAGTTGATGCTGATGAAATTGGAACATTTTCTATTGTTAATGACACAGATACCAGCAATGTTACCATAACTGGTTCAGGAAATACTCCTACATGTTCTATGAGTTTTACACCAAGTAGCATAAATGTTGGAGACAGATCAACTCTTGCTTGGAATTCAACAAATGTTACTACGGCTGTTATTGATAACGGTGTAGGTAACGTCAATCCAAATGGTTCAACAGATATATTTAGAACATCGTCTGCAACATATACAGGAACATTTACAGGCCCAGGTGGAGTAGTGACTTGTCAGGCAAACATAACTGTTGGTGGTGGGGGAGGTGGAGGAACAAATACTCCGCGTATCACGCTATCTTCTGGTTCTGGAGTAACTGAACCCGGATTCATTTATTTGAGCCAGATTCCTTATACAGGTATTCCTCAGTTCTTGATGACAATGATGGGATTTGTATTTAGATTCGCGTTCTTTGGAGGATTACTGTTTGCCTTATACAAAATTAAATAAAATTTAAACAACCTTAAATTTGACGAATTTCTTCGTCAGCCTCAAGAAAAAGTCCTTCGTCGTATGTGACATACGCCTCAGGGCTTTTTCTTTTGCTTCCTCGAACCTGCCTGCCGGCAGGCAGGCTTCATTCAAATTTTAGGTTGTTTTGAAATTTTCGAGCTTTAATTTTGAAGATTAAAAAAAGATATTTTTGAAATAAGAAAAGCCCCAACCGAAGTTGGGGCTTTTTCGGATTGACCGCGGAGTCGTGCGGTTATCCGAGGACCGTGTAGGCGTCGATGTCGACGTTATTGGTCGAGAGAAAGTCCATGTAGTTCTGCGACAGAACGCCGGCTGCGAGGACGATGCTATCGGCCGAGCTCAGGCCGGCCGCACACTTGTCCGGGTTGGCCGAGTTGAACGGGACCTGCTTGATCTTTCCATTGACGTTGATCAGGGCGATACCGGGCGATTTGACGTCGAGCTTGTCGCTGTGGAACACGATGGCTTTGGCCTTCGGGTTGTCCATGATACTGACCGTCTCCAGGGTTGCCGTGATTCCGAGCGCCACGATTGCCGTCATCACATTCAGGGGTTTGATCGTTTTCTTGCTGTCCATTGGCGTTTCCTCCGTAAAAAAAAGGGCTGTTTGCACTGAGAATCAAGATGACTCAAAGCACGTTGACTGACAAACATATTAACAGACTAAAAAATATTGTCAATCCCAACACTAAAAAAATACAGGGACTCGGTCCCTGTATTTTTGGTTCTATTTATTTTCTTCAGATAATTTTTTGATCAAGTCTTCCAAACTTAATGCTCCAATATTTCCAACATCTCTGCTTTCAACAGTCACTGTTTTTTCTTGTATTTCTTTTTCTCCAATAACCAACAGATAGGGGATTTTTTCCATTTTGGCTTTTCTTATTTTCTTGCCCAAACTTTCGTTGTCGTCGTCCAATTCTGCTCTAAAATTTGAGTTCTTTAATTCTTTATAGATTTCGGTTGCATATTCTTTGTGAGCGTCAGTAATTGGTAAAACTTTTATTTGAACAGGTGACAACCAAAAGGGAAATGCTCCTGCGAAGTGTTCAATCATAACCGCCATAAATCTCTCTAGAGAACCGGCTATTGCTCTGTGAATCATAACAGGTGTTTTCTTTAGGCCATCTTTGTCTGTGTATTCAAGTTTAAATCTCTCGGGCATTATAAAATCTAGTTGCGCTGTTGCCAGCTGTCTTTCTCTTCCAAGGGCATCTTTGAACATAAAGTCCAATTTAGGTCCGTAAAAAGCGGCTTCGCCTTCTACTCTTTTGTAAGGAAGATTTTCTTTCTTGGCGATGTCTTCGAGTATTTTTTCCGCTTTGTCCCAAAGTTTTTCATCTCCCAAATATTTACTCAAATCTTTTGAGTCTCTTACAGATAATGATACCCAATAGTCTCCAACATTAAACATATTTAGGGATTGATAAAATTCTTTTATTATTGAGACAATATTTGCCACTTCTTGTTCTATTTGATCTGGCGCGCAAAAGATGTGTCCGTCGTCTTGGGTGATACTTCTAACACGAGAAAGTCCGATAAGTTCTCCTGCTTGTTCATCACGATAGACCTTTGTTGATTCTGTGTATCTGATAGGCAAGTCTTTGTAGCTTGTTTGTTTGCTAGCAAAAATCTGCGTGTGGTGAGGACAGTTCATTGGCTTCATTACAAATTCTGCGTCACCTTGTCCTTTTACTTTAAACAATTCATCACCAAATTTTTCCCAGTGACCCGATGTTTTGTACAAATCACTTTTTGTAATATGAGGAATATCTACTTTTTGATAGCCAAAATTTTTCTGAATATTATGAATTTTTTCAATAATCAAATCTCTGACCAAAGTTCCTTTTGGTGTAAAGAGAGGTAAACCTGCACCAATTAAATCTGAAAATGCAAAAAGATCTAATTCTTTTCCCAATTTTCTGTGATCTCTTTTTTCTGCTTCCGCCAACATTTTTTCATATGCAGCCAATTCCTCTTTCGTCTCAAAGGCGACACCATAAATACGAGTAAGCATTTTGTTTTTTTCATCACCTCTCCAATATGCTCCAGCAATTTTTGTTAGTTTGAAAGCGTCTATATTTATCTCTTTTGTGTTTTGGATATGAGGACCTGCACACAAATCTACGAAACCGTCTGATATATAAATAGATACTGTTTTGATACCTTCATTTTTTTCTAAATCTTCAATCAGCTCAATTTTATAAGGTTGATCTTTGAACATTTTTTTTGCGTCTATGGTCGAGATTTCTTCTCTTTCAAAATCAATATTTTTTTGAATTAATTTATTCATCTCCTTTTGGATTTTCTGCAAGTCTGCATCCTTTATTTCCACATCATCAAAATCATAATAGAAACCATTTTCTATTGTTGGTCCGACTCCAAATTTCATATTTGGAAATTTTGCTCTCACCGCTCCCGCCATAATATGGGAAAGAGAGTGTCTAATTTTTTCTATATTTGTATGTTCCATAAGTTTGTTTTTTAAATTATTAAAATAAAAAAATCCGTCCCAATATTAAAAACACAACTGCTTTTAATATTGGGACGGATTTCTCCGCGGTTCCACCCAATTTGTCCAAAGTATTCCTCGGACCACTTGATTACATATTATAGTATCCTATTTTGTATTCAATTGTCAAAACATATGTAAGGTGTCCGATACCTTACATTTGGTTTGATTGACTTTGGATTAAATAAAAGTATTATTTTTTTAGAACAGTCTTCGTTGTTATCTTATAAAAATATGAAAAGGAGTGTGTATGTCGGGAATACAGTTAGTACTTGGCATTTCAAAAGAAAATATACTTTTTGCACATTCATCATTTACTGCTCTTCAAATTACGGTTTATGCAAGTTCCTTTATTGATTTTTCAGGCGGTGGTGGAAAAAACAAACTTCGCCTGTTGGCGAGAAGACACGCAGATGCTTTAGCAGAGCAGTCTGAAAATCCTCGTCCGGCGATTTGTGTTTTTTTGTATGAAAAAACATCCATTGTCGTTTGGAATGGTTTCAGCGTGATTGCTTCTTTGCCAGCTGAAAGTTTTGGGCATTTGTGGGTACCACCAGCAAAGCATGTCATTACCAGTATTGGCGATAATATGCCTTTAAACGGAGACGATCTTGATTCTTTTCTACATTTTTTTCGCAAATATCTTGTATAAAGCAACTGTCACACAGGCTCAATCTGTGTGGCAGTTTTTAATTGTGGTATTATCATAAATATGAAAAAGGGAAAGATAATTGTTGTTTTGGGACCTACCTCTTCGGGTAAAAGTGATCTGGCTGTGGAATTAGCAAAAAAATTCAATGGGGAAATTATCTCGGCAGACTCAAGACAAGTATATAAAGGATTAGATATTGGAAGTGGAAAAATAACCAAAAAAGAAATGCAGAAAATTCCGCACTATCTTTTGGATGTTGTTAGTCCAAAATCTGTTTTTACAATTGCACAATTTAAAAAAAATACAGACAAAATAATCAGAGATATTCTGAAGAAAGGGAAGACGCCGATTATTGCTGGCGGAACTGGTTTTTATATTCAATCAATTGTAGACAATATTGTATTGCCCGAAGTAAAACCAAATTTGAAATTGAGAAAAGAATTGGCAAAAAAATCAGTTGATGAATTGGCAAATATTTTAAAAAAAATGGACAAGAATAGGGCGGGGGAAATAGACCTGAAAAACCCTCGTCGTTTGATACGGGCGATAGAAATCGCTACTGAACTCGGCAAAGTTCCCAAGCTCTCCACCAACAGCAACCCGGTTGCTGTTGGTGGAGAGTATGATGTATTGCAGATCGGGATTAAGACGGATGATGATATTTTGAAAGAAAGGATAGCAAAAAGATTTGAAAAGCGTGTTAAAGCAGGAATTGTAAAAGAGGCAGAAGATTTACATAAAAATGGTTTGAGTTGGAAGAGGATGAAAGAAATCGGTTTGGCTCATAAATATATATCTTTGCATTTGCAGGGAAAAATGACCAAAGATGAAATGATAGAAAATTCTATCAGAGAAGAATGGCAATATGCCAAAAGACAAAAAACATGGTTTAAGAGAGATAAGAGAATTGAGTGGTTTGGTTTGGAAGAAAAAAATAAAATTTTTGCAAAGACGAAAAAATTTTTAAAATAATAAAACCCGAACCGTGTATAACCAGTTCGGGTTTTTGTTTAAGGATGTGAGACTTCCATTCGAAAACCGTGCCCTTCTTTAATATTTACAATTTTCATATGGTGACAAAGGCAAAGCATCTTGCGCAAGCTATTTCCCTCATCTTTGCAAATTTTAAAAGTGAATTCTTTTGATGAAATTTGAAAAGCAATTTCTTCATCTCTGATTCTTATTTCCGCATCTTTTTTGTAATAAAGGACAGGAAATGAATCACAAAAATTTTCGACATCGGGTCCTTTTCCGATTACAACCAGTCCATATATTTCGTGACTGTCTGATCGGAGAATTTCAAACAAAATTTGCTCTTGGGACATATTTTCTACAACTGTTGTTTTGTTCATTTCTCCTCCCACAAAGAAAGAATGAAAGATAAAGACAATTTCTGATGTTATTCTATACATTTTTTTGTTTATAGCAAGTCCTTTTTAAAAGTGTTAGAATTTAATAAATTAAAAGATAAGATTTTATAAAATGTATAATAAATTTCTAACTAAAAAATATATAATTTCAGCCGTTGTTATATTGATTGTTGCCGTCTCGGTAGGAGGTTTTTTCTTATTTCGTGATAATTCTGGAGAATATGAGTATTCTATAGTAGAAAAAGGCGATTTGGCTCAAGAGGTTAATGTGACTGGAAAGGTAAAACCTTCTAGCAAAGTTGATTTGGCCTTTGAGTCGTCAGGAAGAGTCGTTGGGGTCTATACTGATGTCGGTAACAGGGTTTATGTTGGTCAGACATTGGCTGTTTTGAATAGCTCTCAATATCAAGCTCAGCATCTTCAAGCACAAGCAAGCTTGGACGCAGAAAAAGCCAAATTGGATGAATTACAAAAAGGTACTCGTATTGAAGAGGTTGAAATTCAAAAAACAAAAATTGTAAATGCCGAAGAAGCCATTGCTGATGCAAAAAGTAATTTAAAGAATTATATAAGAGATTCTTATTCTAGAGCGGATGATTCAATTAGAAGTAAAGTTGATCAATTTTTTACGAACCCAAGAAGTTTTACTCCTCAATTAAATTTTGAGAGCAATTACAAACTTGAAATGGAGACTCAAAGATTTTTTACAGAAAGTATTTTGGTTAAATGGTTTGAAGGCATGTCTGTTTCAGATATATCAGACTCTGAAATGGATAATCAATTTAATTTGGCAAAAGATAATCTGGGCAAGGTCAGTTCTTTTTTGGATCTGACTGCTTTAACTGTAAATAGCTTAAATACAACATCTTCGCTGACGCAAGCTCAAATAGACGGTTATAGATCGGACATAAATACTGCTAGAACCAATATAAATACTGCAATAAATAATTTATTAACCGCAAGAGAAAAACTTAGGACAGCAGAATCAGCCTTGATACTTGCTAAACAAGAGCTTGATTTAAAACTTGCTGGAGCAACAAATGAACAAATTTTAGCTCAAGAGGCAAGAGTAAAATCAGCGGAAGCTAATGTAAAAAATTATTCTGCTTTGATTGCAAAAAATGTTATTTCTTCTCCAATAAATGGAGTGGTAACAAAAAAGAATATTGAAGTTGGTGAAATAGTTCAATCAAATGTTTCCGTTTTTTCTGTTATAAGTACTTCAAAATATGAAATTGAAACCAATGTTCCAGAAGCAGATATTTCAAAAATAAAGATTGGAAACAAAGCAAAAATAACATTGGACGCGTACGAGGACGACGAAATTTTTTATGCACATATCATTTCTATCGAGCCTGCCGAGACTATCATCGAGGGTGTGTCAGCATACAAGACGGTTCTTCAGTTTGATAAAGAAGACGAAAAAATAAAATCAGGCATGACAGCTAATATGGATATTCTAACCGATAGTCGCGAAGGCGTTTTGTCGATTCCTTTCCGCGCTTTGATTACCGAAGATGGAAAATTTGTTGAAGTCTTGAATGAAGATGGAACATTAGAAAAGAAAACTGTTGAAACAGGAATGAGAAGTTCTGACGGAAGAATAGAAATTGTTTCGGGGTTAAAAGAAGGCGAGAAAGTTGTTACTAGTAAGTAGTGAATAGTTTGTAGTGAGTAGAAAATGATTAACAAAGAAAAAAAATCAATAATATCTGTTAAGAATCTTGAAAAGACTTATAATGATGAGGGTGGAGAGACCCACGCTCTGAGAGGAGTAACTTTTGATATTGCTTCTGGTGAATTCGTTGCAATCATGGGGCCATCGGGATCGGGGAAATCAACTCTTTTGCATATGTTGGGTCTCTTGGATAAATTCACAGGAGGGGAATATTATTTTGATCAAGACAAGGTAGAAACTTTTTCGGAAGAAGAAATCGCTCATTTGAGGAATAAAAAAATGGGTTTTATTTTTCAAGCGTTTAATCTTTTGCCTAAGGCAACTGTTTTGGACAATGTAAAATTGCCGTTAGCTTATTCTGATGTTCCTGAAAGTGAATGGAATAATATGGCAGTAAAAGCAATAGAAGCCGTTGGTATGTCACACAGAATTCATCATTTTGCGAGCCAGCTTTCTGTGGGAGAAAAGCAGAGAACATCAATTGCTAGGGCTCTTGTTAATGAACCCGATATTATTTTTGCCGATGAACCAACAGGAAATTTGGATTCTCGTTCAGGAGGTGTTGTTATGGATATAATAAAAAGATTGAATTACAAAGGCAAAACTGTCGTTTTGATTACTCACGAAACATACACTGCCGAATATGCGGAAAGAATAATAATGATTAAAGATGGGAAAATGGAATTTGATAAACCAGTTGAGCACATGAGACAGGCAGGAGAGTTTAAAAAATAATTCCAAAATTAGCACATAACTTCGTCGGTTTTGGAAAAATTTTTTTCACCGTATGTTAAATACGGCCCTGCCTGCCGGCCGGCAGGTCAAAAATTTTTTCCTCACCTCCTCGTTCTGTATCTAATTTTGAAATCATTTAGACAAAATTTAAAAATTTATGCAATTAAAACACTTATACAAAACATCATTCACAGGACTTCGGACTAACAAAGTTAGGTCTCTTTTGACTATTCTAGGAATTGTTATTGGAATATCGTCTATTATTTTGATTTTTTCTTTGGGCAAAGGTGTAGAAGGTTTGATTACGGGTGAGTTAAGCGGTATGGGAGCAGACACTATTGTCATCAGGCCAGGACAACAACCAACAGGATTGAACGATTTTAGTGAAACTCTTTTTTCTGATTCTTTGAAAAGCAGAGATGTAGAGGCTTTGAAAAAAAAATCTAATGTACCTCATTTGGCAAAGATTGCTCCCGCAATAATCGTTCCAGGGAGAGTCTCTTATAGAGGAGAAACATTTAAGCCGATGATTTTTGGTTGGACAGCAGAATTGATGACAGAAATGTTTGGTGTTGAAATTGATTCAGGCGATCTTTTTTATGAAAGCGATATTAGATCAAAAGCGAGTGTGGCAATTATTGGTTCAAAAGTAAAAGAAGAATTGTTTGGTAATGAAGAAAATGTTGTTGGAAAAAATATAAAAATAAAAGATAGAAATTTTAGAGTAGTGGGTGTTCTAAAACCACAAGGACAGGTATCCAGTTTCAATGTTGATGAATTGGTTGTTTTGCCATATTCAACAGCACAAATTTATTTGATGGGGATTGACCATTATCACGAAATTATTTTAAAAGCCGATTCTCCAGAAAATGTTTCTCAGACAGTAGAAGATGTGAAAGACACATTGAGAGAGATGCACGATATTACAGATCCATCCAAAGACGATTTTTTTGTGGTTACTCCCGAGGGGATGCTTGAACAAATAGGAAATATTTTGGATGCACTGACACTTTTCTTGTCAGCTGTTGTGGGAATTGCTTTGGTTGTAGGAGGAGTGGGTGTCATGAACATTATGCTTGTGTCAGTAACAGAGAGAACAAAAGAAATTGGTTTGAGAAAAGCAATCGGAGCAACGAACAAAGATATTATGATTCAATTTCTTTTTGAATCCATGATGCTCACAATCACGGGTGGTGTAATCGGTATTATAATAGGAATGTCGCTTTCTTTGATCACAACCATCGCCATTTTAAGTTTTACAACTTACGCATGGAGTTTTTCTTTCCCTGTTGGAGCATCTATTCTAGGAATTGTTGTCTCTGGCTTAATCGGAGTTATTTTTGGAATTTATCCAGCAAAAAAAGCTTCTCAAAAGAGCCCTATCGAAGCTTTGCGATACGAATAAATTTAGAAAATTTCTCAAAGGTAGGTAGCAGGAATTTTTCCCTGTGTTATACTAAAATAGTTCTGTTGTCGGGGATTGGCGTCCCTCGGAATAAAAGGGTTACCTTGTTTGGAAAGCATCCTGCCAATTTTTGGTTCAAGGATGCAACGCCCAACCCGCGGTTTTCCGCGGGTTTTTTATTTATTGACATTTTCAGATTTTAATTTATATTATTGTTATACCTCCTATGTGACTTGCTTGCATGGAGAAAAGGGGATTGGCGTCCCTCGAAATGTTTGGGTCCGCACATTTAGAAAGTATCCTGCCTTAATTGGTTCAAGGATGCAACGCCCAACCCGCGGTTTTCCGCGGGTTTTTTTATTGTCTTTGTTCTCTACTTGATACTTACTACTTACTACTTTATACTTATTTTTATGCAATCAAACGAAATACGACAAAGGTTTTTAAAATTTTTTGAAAAGAGAGGACATTCTATTATTCCTTCTGCTTCTTTAGTTCCCGAAAATGATCCTTCTGTACTTTTTAATACTGCTGGTATGCAACCGCTAGTACCGTATTTGTTAGGCGAAGAGCACCCTGCGGGAAAAATGATTGTTGATGCACAAAAATGTGTTAGAACAACAGACATTGAAGAAGTGGGTGACAATACTCACCTTACATTTTTTGAAATGCTAGGCAACTGGTCTTTAGGAGATTATTTCAAAAAAGATGCAATCAGTTGGTCTTATGAATTTTTGACTGATAAAAACGATGGGCTAGGACTTGATCCAAAAAAACTTTATGTAACTGTTTTTGAGGGGAACGATGATGCTCCGAGAGACGAAGAAGCATATTCAATTTGGAAAAATATTTTTGTTAATGCGGGACTAAATCCGGACGGACATATTTTCTTTATGTCTGCAGAATCAAATTGGTGGAGTCCAGGGGACAATGGACCATGTGGCCCTGATACCGAAATGTTTTATAGCACAGCGGGTGATTTGGGTGACTTAACAAAAGAAGAATTTATCAAAGCAGATGATGAACAAAAAATCGTTGAAATTTGGAACGATGTGTTTATGGAATATGAAAAAAAAGATGGGAAAGTAATTGGAAAATTGAAACAACACAATGTTGATACGGGAGCGGGATTGGAGAGGCTGGCAACCATGTTGCAGGGTAAGACAAATGTTTACGAGACAGATGGATTCAAAAGTATAATGAACCAGACTAAACAGGTCTCCTCAGACAAAAAATCTCAAAGAATTATTGCCGATCATTTGAGAACTTCTGTTTTTATTATTGCTGACGGTGTATTACCAGATAATCATGATCAAGGTTATGTCTTGAGAAGAATTTTGAGAAGAGCTATCTTAAAGACTGATAATAAAGAAATAAATGCAGGAAATGTTTCAACCCTTGTAGATTCAGTCGTTGATTATTATGGAGGTTTTTATAAAAATTTATCTGATAAGAGAGCGGAAATAAAACAAATAATCGAAAAAGAAAATGAAAAATTTTCAAAAACTTTGTCTCAAGGTTTAAAACAGTTGGAAAAAATTTCAGGGGATATCTCAGGAAAAGATGCTTTTGTTTTATCTGCTACTTATGGTTTTCCTATTGAAATAACAGAAGAAATTGCAAAAGAAAAAGGTGTGTTTATTGATATAAAAGGATACGAAGAAGAAATGAAAAAACATCAAGAACTTTCAAAGACAGCTTCGGCGGGTAAATTTAAAGGAGGTCTTGCAGGTGACGATGAAAATTCTACAAAATTACATACTGCTACTCATATGTTGCATCAAGCATTGCGACAAGTTCTGGGCGATCATGTCGTTCAAAAAGGAAGTAACATTACACCAGACAGACTAAGGTTTGATTTTTCTCATTCTGATAAAATGACTGACGAAGAAAAACAGAAAGTAGAAAATATTGTAAACGAACAAATTCAAAAACATTTGGATGTAAAAATGCAAGAAATGTCTGTGAGTGAAGCAAAAGAAAAAGGAGCGCTAGGTGTATTTGATGAAAAATACGGAGAGAAAGTAAAAGTTTACTCTGTTGGTTCATTTAGCAAAGAAATTTGTGGAGGACCTCACATAAAAAATACAAGCGAGTTGGGAGTTTTCAAAATCAAAAAAGAAGAAGCTAGCTCGGCTGGCGTGCGTCGTATAAAAGCGATATTAGAGTAGAAAGGGGTAAGGTATAAGGTGTAAGTATAAAAAATTTCCACAAAATTCTACTTTCTACTTTCTACTTTCTCCTTTATACTATTATATGTATGTCGCTATTTTCGTTTTCAAAAAATAAAACAGAAGAAGAAGGGGTTGTTTTGGTTTTTGATATTGGGAGTGCCAGTGTTGGTGGCGCTCTTGTTTCTCTTCGTAAAAATAAAAAACCAAAAATTCTCTACAATGTACGAAAATCAATGGCCTTTAAAGAGGATTTAGATATAAACAAATTTACCGCTTCTATGATCAGAACTCTTAGTTCTGTTGTCGCTGATGTTGAAAGAAAAGGAATATCGCATCTCAATTTTAGGAGTTTAAAAAACAAAGAAATAAGAGACGCTTTTTGTTTCTTTTCTTCTCCTTGGTATATTTCACAAACTCAAGTTGTTAAGTTGGAAGAAAAAGAAAAATTTTTTATTACCAATGAGATGATAAAAGATATTTTAGAGAAAGAAAAATCTGATTTTATAAAAAATAATGAGAAATTCTTTGGTGACGGTAGTGATGTTGAATTTATGGACAGTAAAGTCATTCAGGTCAGATTGAATGGTTACAGAGTAGAAGATCCTTTCAAGAAAAAAACGAATCATGCAGAGGTAGTAGTATATCTAAGTTTAATTTCGTCTGATGTAGAAGAAAAAGTAAAACAAGTTATCGCAAAACCTTTTCACCTGGATAATATTTATTCTCACTCGTTTACCTTAGCAGGATTTTTGTCACTGAGGGATATTTTTGAATTTGAAGACGATTTTGTTTTTTTGGATATAAGTGGAGAGGTAACCGATGTTTCTTTTGTTAAAAACGATTCTTTACGAGAAACCGAAACTTTTCCAGTCGGGCGAAATGCATTTATTCGCGAAATATTGAAAGATTTTAAAACAAATTATAGCAGTGCTGTTTCCATGATCAATGTTTATAAAGCGGGAAATATTGACTCGGACAATTCAAAAAAGATAGAAGCATCTTTGAACAAGGTCAGAAAGAGTTGGGTTAAGTATCTGGAAAATTCTATGTTTGAACTTTCTCATGGAGCAATTTTACCAAGAACTATTTTTGTAATTGCAGATGAGGATCTTGGAGAGATTTTGATAAATATAATTCAAGAAGAAAAATTTACTAAATTGGTTTTTCCTGATTACAACAAATCAACAAATCCAATTTTGATAAAACCAGATATAATGGGGAAAATTTGTGATATTGAAAATGATGTAGAAAAAGACATATTTATCATTATGGAAGCTGTTTTCATCAATAGATTGATTTAATCAGAAAAAGTTAGAGTTATGTTGTTGTTTGTGATATATTATTAACATTAAAGAGTAATTAATTTCTATTTTTATTATGAAAAAAAATGTCTTGCAAGATGTGATGCCCCCAAGAAAAAGATCAATCAGGGATATTCCAATAGGCCACAAAAGAAGAGGGTCTTTGGAATATAAATCTGACGATATGATCGAAAGTAAACCTGTTGAGCAGGTTTACAAATTGAATAATTCTCTTGACATCCGTCCTAGAAAAATAGAAATTCCAGAAGAAGAAGATCACAATAATGATGTTTTTGACAATGATAAAAAGAATAATGTTTCGAGAGGTTTAAAAGCAAAGTGGTGGCTAATTGTTCTGGCTTTTGTTGCCATTTTAGCGTTTTTATTTTCGGCAATTTTCTCTGGAGCAGAAATAGTTATTTATCCAAAACAGGAAAAAGTTAATTTCCAACTAGATTTAACTGCGATAAAAGAAGGGGTTCAAACAGAAATTCCAGGTGTTTTGTTTAAAACGGTTACTATCACATCGGAAGGATCAAAGACAACTAAAAATTTCACAGAAAAAGAGGTTGCGAAAAAAGCATCAGGAGAGATCGTTATTTTCAATGAATATGATTCGGCTCCACAAAGATTGGTCATCAATACAAGATTTGAGTCTTCTGACGGACTAATTTATAGAATACCAAAATCAATTACCGTTCCAGGAAAAAAAATCGGATCTGATGGAAAAGTTACCCCTGGAAGTATCCAAGTTACCGTTTATGCCGATGCTGTTGGAGAAGAATACAATATTGGATTGTCAGATTTTACAGTTCCTGGTTTCAAAGGGACTGACAGATTTAGCAAGTTTTATGCAAGATCAAAGACCTCAATGTCAGGAGGATTTTCAGGTATGATGAAAGTTGTGGCTGATACAGAGCTAGAAGGTATGACTACAGAAATAAAAACAAATTTGGAAAAAGATTTGAAGACTCAGATTTATTCTCAAATTCCAGAAGGCTTTGTTTTGTATGATGAGGGAATATTCTTTGATTTTGAACCTCAAAATAATGTTGAAGAAGGAGATTCTGTAAAGGTTGTTCAAAAAGGAACATTGACCGCTGTTATTTTCGATAAAAACGTTTTAAGTAATTTTATTGCTCAAAATGTTATCGATAATTTGGGTGGGGGAACAGTAGAAATTGTTAATATAGAAGATTTAAAATTTACTCTTCCTGAAAAAGATTATATAAATATTTCTGGCGGAGATACATTTGATTTTGATTTGGAAGGAGATGCTCATTTTGCATGGGTGTTTGATGAAAATAAATTAAAAACAGATCTCGCTGGAAAACCGAAAAAGCAAATAGAATCTATTTTGTCTCAGTACGATGGTATAGATAATATTGCCGTTATTCTAAGACCTTTCTGGAAAAGAAGTTTGCCAAGCAGTGTTGAAAGAATAAAAATTACTAGAAATTTGGAAGAGAAAGTTAATTAAAAGCTTATAAAATTGAATAAAAACGGATTTACCGATTTTTCTTGCTAAATACAAGATATTTTGGTAGTATTGTTCCGTATTGATTTGCAGATGAATAATAATAACGAAAAAGAATTAATTGTAACCGGTGTTGTCGTAGAGGCTCTGCCAAACGCGATGTTTCGCGTTGATTTAGATAACGACGGTGGAGAAATGTTGTCATTTTTGTCTGGAAAGATGAGAATGCACAGAATCAGAGTCTTGGTGGGTGATAAAGTGTCCATCAAAACAGATCCTTACGGCGGTAAAGGTAGAATCATAAAAAGAATGTAATTGTGGTTTATATATGGTTTCAGTAAAAACCAATATCATCATTGGTGTTGGGGTTTACATTTTTAATATAAATTGATATATTAGTTGAGCAAAATGAAAATCAAGTCTTCAGTAAAAAAAATATGTATAAAATGTAAAAGCGTCCGCAGAAAGGGACGTTTGCATATTATCTGTGAGAATCCAAAGCATAAGCAAAGACAAGGCTAATTAAAAATTTAAATATTTAAACATTTAAATATAAACAAATACTATGAGAATTTTAGGAATAACAATACCAGACGAAAAGAGATTAGAGATAGGGTTAACAGCCCTTTTTGGTGTTGGTAGATCTCGTGCTCAAAAAGTTTTGGATAAAGCAAAGATTGATCACGGAAAAAAAGCAAAAGATCTTTCAGTAGATGAAGAAAACAAAATCAGAGAGATCCTAGAATCATACAAAATAGAAGGTGATTTAAAAAGAGAAGTTTCAGGAAATGTTAAAAGACTGAAAGATATCATGTCATACAGAGGTTCAAGACACGCAAAGAAATTACCTGTTCACGGACAATCTACAAAAACAAATTCAAGAACAGTTAGAGGAAATGTTAGAAAGACTATGGGATCGGGTAGAACAAAAGTAGACAAAAAATAATAATTCCAAAATTGACGACCTTTGCTTTCATTTTTAAAAAAAAATGAAAGCGAATCTCATTCAATTTTGAAATTATTTGAATTTTAATAAAATTAAAATCAATTATGGGAAAAAAGAGAGTAGTTAAAAAAACAGGTGGTGAGAAAGCGTCTGGAACAAAGACGGCTTCTAAAGTTTCAAAGAAGAGATTTGCTTCGGGTACTTTGCATATCCAATCAACATACAACAACACAAGAGTTTCTTTGACTGACAAAGACGGAAACTTGCTAGCATCTTCTTCTTGTGGAGCATTGGGATTTAAAGGAGCAAAGAAAGGAACACCATTTGCTGCAGCAAAGGCTGGAGAATTGATTGGTGATAAGGCATTAAATGTTGGAATCAAAGAGGTAAATGTTATCGTAAAGGGAGTAGGTGCTGGAAGAGAATCAGCTATCAGAGGTTTTTTGTCTACAAGCGGAAATGCAGAATTATCAGCTATTAAAGATGTTACTCCGGTTCCTCACAATGGTCCAAAGCCAAAGAAACCAAGAAGAGTCTAAAAACTAATAACTACTAACTAATATGAGCAGAATCAAAAAATATAAAATAGGAAGAAGATTAGGCGCTGGGGTTTATGAACAATGTCAAACCCAGAAGTTTGCTTTGTCTGAACAAAAAAGAGGCGGAGGAAAAAGAATGACAAAAAGAAAACAAGTTTCAGATTATGGAGCTCAGTTGATTGAAAAACAAAAAGTTAGATTTTCATACGGAATAAGAGAAAAGCAGTTGCAAAAATATGTTAAAGATGCGATGTCCAGAAAAGGAAGTCACGCGGATCACTTGTTTGAAGTTGTTGAAATGAGACTTGATAATACTGTGTACAGATTGGGCTTGGCAGAAACAAGAGCAAAGGCAAGACAAATGGTTTCTCATGGTCATATTACAGTAAACGGAAAAAGATTAAATATCCCTTCATACAAAGTTTCTGCAGGAGAAATTGTTGGTATCAGAGCACAAAGTCAAAACAAAGGTTTGTTTGAGAATTTGGAAGAAAAGATAAAAGATACAAAAACTCCAAATTGGTTATCATTTGACATTAAAAAGAAGGAAGGAAAAGTTGTTGGAGTTCCAAAAATTGGAACAGCCGAATTCTTTGATTTAGCAGCCGTTTTTGAATACTATAGCCGATAGTAGTGGATAGACTATTGCAAACTTGCAAAAAATGTAGTATATTTTTATCAATTTTATTAAGTTTTTATTTTTTTCTCTATGTCTGACTACAATATTTTAGTGCCTTCAAAGCCAAGGGTAGTTGAAGATGGCCAATTTAAAGGCGTATACGAAATAGACGGTCTTTATCCTGGATATGGATATACGCTAGGTAATTCTTTGAGAAGAATTATTTTGTCGTCTCTGCCTGGTGCTGCAATAACATCGGTTAAAATTGCTGGTGTTGATCACGAGTTTTCTACTATTAGTGGTGTAAAAGAAGATGTTATTAACATCATTTTAAATTTAAAGAAAGTAAGAATCAAATTGCTTACAGACGAACCTCAAGAAATTAGATTGAAGGTTAAGGGTGTTAAAGATGTAACAGCAAAAGATATAGAAATTCCAGGACAAGCAGAAATTCTTAATCCTGATCAGCATATTGCTTCTGTCACAGACAAAAATACAACACTTGAAATCAGTATGATCGTTGTAAAAGGTTTGGGATATATTCCAAAAGAAGAATTGCAAAAAGATAAAGTTGAAATTGGTTCAATCGCTTTGGACGCATACTTTACTCCTATCAGAAGAGTAAGTTATGAAGTTGAAAATATGCGTGTTGGAGACAGAACAGACTTTAACAGATTGAGAATCTTTATTGAAACAGACGGAATGATAACAGCAAAAGAAGCTTTGGAAAATTCTATTGATATAATGATAAGACAACTAAAAGCAATCGTTGGATTCAAAGAAGAAGAGGTTGTTGAAGAAAAACAAGAAGATAGCTCAGAAGATAAAGAAGATTCAAAAGACTCAGAAGATACAGAATTTTTGAAGACAAGAGTTGAAACTTTGGATCTATCAGCAAGAACAATGAATGCACTTGATTCAGCAAACATCAGAACAGTCGGAGGGTTGGCAAGAAAGAAAGAAGAAGATTTGTTAGCAATTGACGGATTGGGAGGAAAAGGTTTGCAAGAAATCAAAAGAGCATTAAGCAATTTTGGAATCACACTAAAGAGTTAAAAAGTTTGTAAAGTTAAAAGTTTGTAAAGACAGAAACATGAAACATCATAATTCAACAAGAAAATTAGGAAGAGTAAGTAAGCAAAGAACAGCTTTGTTAAGGTCTTTGGCTATCTCATTTATTATTCACGGAAAGATAAAAACAACTACCGCAAAGGCTAAAGAATTGAGACCTTTCGTTGAAAAAATAATTACAAAAGGAAAAACAGATTCTGTTGCTTCAAAAAGATTGGTTCTATCAAAATTGGGTAGTGGGGGGGATGAAGCAATGAAAGAGGTTTTTGAAAAAATTTCACCAAAATATAAAGAAAGAGAAGGCGGTTATACAAGAATCGTAAAAGTAGCAAGCAGAGTGGGGGATGGGAGTCAGATGTCAATTATTGAGTTTGTATAAAAAATTCCAAAATTGACGCATAACATCGTCGTCTTCACAAAAATTTTCTTCGCCTTATGTTGAATAAGGCTCAAAAAATTTTTGTTTGACTCCTTGTTCTGCATTCAATTTTGAAATTTTTTGTTGTTGCAATTAGTTAAAAAAGAGTTATAATTCAGGAGTCAAAAAAAGTTTAAAAATACTAAAAACTAATGACTAAAAACTAAAAACTTATTTATGGAGTACACAATCGATGCAAAAGGAAAAAAATTGGGAAGAATCGCAACTGAAGCGGCAACTTTGCTTATGGGAAAAAATTCACCCGATTTCAGTAGAAACACAGTAGCCGATGTAAAAGTAAATATCACCAACGCATCAAAATTGGATGCTGATGCAAAAAAAATGGATACAAAACTTTACAATAGATACACAGGTTTTCCAGGAGGTTTGAGAACAGACAAAATGTCAAAAATCGTTGAGAAAAAAGGAATGGGAGAAATAATTAAAAAGGCTGTTCATGGAATGTTGCCTTCAAACAAGTTAAGAGCAATTATGATGAAAAATCTGATAATCAACGAATAATAAATTATGGTAAAAGACACAAACAAAAATAAATATTACGAAGCTGTAGGAAGAAGAAAAACTGCTACTGCAAGAGTAAGACTAACAGAAGCCAAAGCAAATTCTTTTGTTATTAACAAAGACAAAGATTGCGATTCTTATTTTGATACAAAAGAGTTGAGAGATATCGCACATGACGCTTTGATAAAATCAGAAGTTGCTACAAAATTTTCAGTTTCAGCCTTGATAAATGGAGGCGGAATCAATGGACAGGCAGAAGCCCTAAGACACGGAATTTCAAGAGCGCTTGTAAAATTTGATGAAAGTTCAAGAGGTAAATTGAAAAAAGAAGGTTTTCTAAAAAGAGATTCAAGAATGAAAGAAAGAAAGAAGCCGGGATTGAAGAAGGCTAGAAAAGCTCCTCAATGGTCAAAAAGATAAAAACAAAAAAACACCCATCGGGTGTTTTTTTGTTTTTATCTTTTTGACCACAAGTAGTAAGGTATAAGGTATAAGGTGTAAGTAGACGAGAAATTTGAAACAAAAAAACCGCGCCTTGGGGGGCGCGGTTTGAAATGAGTTAATCAGGGATTTTGATAAACTCAGGGGTATTTTTTACCCCAAGCTCTGCCAGTTTGGCGAGAGCCTGCGGTATTGAGATATTTTCCTTTTGAGCCAGCCTCAGCATTACTTGACTGGTGTGTTTGGGGAAGTGAATTATTTCTCCACAAATGGGAATGCTCACCTTTCGCACATCGTCTAATGGCAAATCTATCTTGTCTTCCGCCATCGTATTTTCCTCCAAAATTTTTATAAGAGATAGAACATTTTGTCTTTGTAAACTTTATAAGTTTTTATACTATCTGTCAAGTTTTTTTAAACCCGAAATTTTGGTATGATTGGTGTGTTCGTTTACAAATTTTGTAAAAAAATCTATTTAAAAATATGACAGAAAACAATAAAGAAAATCAAAACAATAATGAAGAGAAAGATGAAATTATTGAAGACGATATCTCTATTGAAATGGACGAAGAAAATAATAAAATAAATTCTTTGTCTGACGAAGGCTTGAAAAAAATCAGGGAAAAACTGAAAAAATGCACGGAAGAAAAACAGGAATATTTGGAGGGGTGGCAAAGAGCAAAAGCTGATTTGATAAATGCAAAAAGAGATTTTGAGGACCAAAGAAAAGATTTTGTTAAATTTGCCAAAGGCGATTTGATTCTTCAAATAATTCCGGTTCTTGATTCCTTTGATATGGCTTTTTCAAACACAAACGGAGTTCCCGAATCGTGGCTTAAGGGTATTGAATATATTTACAATCAATTTGTCGCGGTTTTGAGAGACAATGGGGTAGAACAGATTGTTCCAAAAAAGGGAGATGATTTTGATATAAATTTACATACATCAGTTGAGGGGATTTTGGTTGAAAATGAAAACGAGAGTGGTAAAATAATTTCGGTTATGCAAAAAGGTTATCTCTTAAATGGCAAAGTTATAAGAGAAGCGAAAGTCCGTGTTGGTGAATATAAATAAATTTATATTCACCAAATTATAAAATATAAAATTTATAATTTAATTTTTGACAATTAGTTTATAGATTTTAGATTTTGAGGTAACTCGAAAATTAAAACTTATAAGTTAATTTAGATAAAAAATTATGTCAAAGATATTAGGTATAGATTTAGGTACAACCAATTCAGCAATGGCTGTTATTGAAGGAGGCGAATCAAAGATAATTGAAAATGCCGAAGGAAACAGAACTACGCCTTCTATCGTTGCCATTTCAAAGACAGGAGAGAGGTTGGCAGGGTTGTTGGCAAAGAGACAGGCGGTAACCAATCCTACAAATACTATTTTTGGTATAAAAAGATTTATTGGGCACAATTTTGATGATCCTGCTGTTCAAAAAGACAGAGAGACAGTGCCTTATGAAATAAGAAAGGCAGACAACGGCGGAGTAGAAGTAAAGATGGGAGACAAATGGTATAAACCAGAAGAGATCTCTGCAATGTTTTTGCAAAAAATGAAAGCAGATGCCGAGGCAAAATTGGGAGAAAAAATTACAGAAGCGATTATTACCGTACCTGCTTATTTCAACGACGCACAAAGAAAGGCAACCAAAGACGCTGGAAAGATTGCAGGATTGGATGTAAAAAGAATTATCAACGAACCAACAGCTGCTGCTTTGGCTTATGGGTTTAATAAAAAGAAAGACCAGCAAATTGTTGTTTTTGACTTTGGTGGTGGTACTTTTGATGTTTCTGTTTTGGAAGTAGGAGATGATGTCGTAGAAGTAAAATCAACAGACGGAGATTCTCATATGGGAGGAAAGGATATTGACCAAAAGATTATCAAATGGATTTTGGAGGAATTTAAAAAAGAAACAGGCATCAATATTTCTACTGATCCTTTGGCTTTACAAAGATTGGATGAATCTGCAGAAAAAGCAAAGATAGAACTTTCTTCTGCTCAAGAAACAGAAATAAATATTCCTTTTATTACATCTGACGCTAATGGTCCAAAACATTTGTTGTTAAAATTTACTCGTGCAAAATTGAACGAATTGTCGGATGAATACATCAAGAGATCTATTGAAATAACAAAAAGAGCGATGGAAGCTTCACCTTTTAAAATAGAAGATATTGACGAAATTGTTATGGTGGGAGGACAAACAAGAATGCCCGCTATCAAAGATGCAGTAAAAGCATATTTTGGAAAAGAACCAAATCAATCCATTAACCCAGACGAAGTAGTTGCCGATGGTGCAGCTATTCAGGCTGGTATCTTGCAGGGAGATGTAAAGGATGTACTTTTGTTGGATGTTATTCCTCTTTCTCTGGGGATTGAAACAATGGGAGGTGTTGCAACAAAGTTGATCCAAAGAAATACAACTATCCCGACATCAAAATCTCAAGTATTTTCTACCGCAGTAGACAATCAGACATCAACAGAAATTCACATCGTTCAAGGAGAAAGACCGATGGCAGGTGATAACAAAAGTTTGGGTAGATTTATTTTAGACGGTATTCCACCCGCACCAAGAGGTATTCCTCAGGTAGAGGTGACTTTTGATATCGATGCCAACGGTATTTTAAATGTAAAAGCAAAAGATAAATCATCTGGAAAAGAGCAGTCTATCAGAATAGAAGCAACATCTAGTTTATCAGATGCAGATATTGAAAAAATGCAAAAAGATGCCGAGATGAACGCTGATGAAGATAAAAAGAAAAAAGATTTGGTTGATGCAAAAAATTTGGCAGAGCAAATGATTTACACAGCGGAAAAAGCATTGAAAGATGCGGAAGGAAAAATAGGAGAGGACATCAAGACAGGTGTAAATGCAAAAATTGAAGAATTGAAAAAACAAAAAGACACTAGCGATTTTGATTTAATCAAAAAAGCGACTGACGAACTTTCAACAGAAATGCAAAAAATAGGGACAGCAATGGCTTCGTCTGCCGGATCAGCAAACACTGGAAATCAGACCGATAATCAAGGAGAAGGAAATGTCCGTGATGCAGAATTTGAAGAAGGAAAGAAAGATGACGAAAATAAGACTCAGTAATATGTTTTTAAAATACACAAATTTTAACCTTTGTTTTTTGATGTTTTAATAGTAATATTATATCCAATATGCAAGAAGATTATTACAAAATACTGGGAGTAGAAAAAAATTCATCAAAAACTGAAATCAAAAAAGCTTTTCACAAATTGGCTCACAAATATCACCCTGATAAAAAAGGGGGTGACGAGGCAATGTTTAAGAGAATAAGCGAAGCCTACAGTGTTTTGTCGGATGATAATAAACGATCAGAATACGATGCTTATGGTAGGGTTTTTAGTGGTGGCGGAAATGGTTCAGGAGCGCAAGGATTTAATGGATTTGAAGGTTTTGATTTTTCTCAATTTCAGCAAGGCGGTATGGAATTTGATCTGGGCGATATTTTTGGTGATTTTTTTGGTGGGGCAAGAAAGAGATCCAGAAGAGGAAATGATATTTCTATTGATTTAGAATTGGATTTTAAAGATGCTATTTTTGGAACGCAAAGAAAAGTTTATGTAACAAAAAATTCTATTTGTGATGTCTGTGATGGGTCGGGTGCAAGAGAAAAAAGTGAAAACATGACATGCCCTGTATGTAATGGAAATGGACAAATTCATGAAACAAAGAGATCAATGCTCGGAACATTCTCTAGTGTAAAAAGTTGTGAGAATTGTAGTGGAACAGGAAAAGTTCCAAAAGAAAAATGTCACAGCTGTCATGGAGCAAAAGTAAAAAGAGGACAATCCGAGATAAAGATAAATATTCCGTCTGGAATTGATAATGGTGAAATGATCAGACTGAGTGGCGCAGGAGAGGCAATTGCAGGAGGACAGCCAGGGGATCTATACATAAAAATTCATGTCGCAAAACACAAGTTTTTGAGAAAAGAGGGAAGTAATTTGGCAATGAATTTGAATATAAAACTTTCTGACGCTTTGATGGGAGGAGAATATAATATCGAGGTATTGGATGATAAAATAAAATTGAAAATTCCAGCGGGAATCAATTTTGGTGAGGTGCTTCGAATTAAAGAAAAAGGTGTGCCAATGGGCGGAACACGAAGAGGGGATTTGCTTGTGAAAATAAATATTCAAATTCCTACAAAATTGAATAAAAGGATGAAAAAATTAATAGAAGAATTAAAGGCGGAAGGCATTTAATACTGATATGAATTATTCCAGCAAAATGAAAATATTTCATTATGTTTCTCCTTGGGTGTTACAAACTCTTATTTGGGTTCCAACACGAATTTTGCTGAGAGTATTTTTTGTTTACAAAGTGAAAGGTTTAAAAAACTTGGCTGTTTTAAAAAACGACGGAACTGGTGTCATTTTTGCTGTTAATCATTCAAGCGAACTTGATCCTATTTTGATTCCCGCGTCTCTTCCTTTTTTGTCTCGTTTTATGCCAATGTTTTATGTAGCAAGAGAAAAATCTTTTTATAAAAATAGTGGTTGGAGACAAAATTTTTATGGCGGATTATTTTTTCGTATGTGGGGTGCGCACACTGCTTATGCAGGTATGAATGATTATGATATTGCCTTGAGGTACCATATCAAAATTTTGAACGCTGGCAGAAGTTTGTGCATTTTCCCAGAAGGGAAGAAGACCACAGACGGAAATGTAGGAGACGGAAAACCAGGGATAGGGTTTTTGATTCACAGAACAAATGCATCTATTGTTCCTGTTAGGGTTGTTGGGTTATACAAAGATCATAAACGAAAAGATTTTCTCGGTCGCACAAGATTAAAAGTTGTCTTCGGAAAACCAATGTTGGCAAAAGATTTTTATAATGGTAAAAAGGATATAGGAATAGAAGATTATAGGGAAGCTACGAAGATTATAATGGATGAAATAAGAAGCCTTGATTAAATCAAATAGAGGGCTTTAAAAGTCAATTTTGGGCTTAATTTAATGGTTTTAAAAGGTATATTAATAGGTTTATTGTAAGAAAATATGAGTAAAATAATGTTATCAGGCGTAAAGCCGACCGGTCGCCCACATATCGGAAATTATTTTGGAGCGATGAAACAATTCGTTGATTTGCAGAGTGATTTTGACGAGGTGTTTGTTTTTATTGCCGATTATCATGCAATGACATCGGATACCAAAAAACTTTTGATTGGACAAAACAGTATTGAATTGGCTTTGGATTATCTCGCTATTGGTTTAGATCCTGAAAAAGTAATTTTGTTTAGACAATCAAGCGTCCCACAAGTGACAGAATTGAGCTGGATTTTTTCTTGCCTCGTAACCATGCCTTATTTGATGAGAGCACATGCTTTTAAAGATGCCGAGGCAAAAAAGAAAGAAGTGAATGTTGGAACATTTAATTATCCTGTTTTGATGTCGGCGGATATTTTAATTCAAGACGCAGATATTGTGCCTGTTGGAAATGATCAAAAGCAACATTTGGAAATTGCGAGAGAGATTGCCAGAAAATTTAATACTCAGTACGGAATGATTTTTAAAGAACCACAAGAAAAAATTTTAGAGGAAACAGAAACGGTGATCGGAATAGATGGACAGAAAATGTCAAAATCTTATGGAAACACGATCCCTCTTTTTGCGACCGATGAAGAAACAGAAAAAATAATTATGTCTGTACCAATGGATTCAAAAGGAATTGATGAAAAGAAAAATCCAGATGATTATAATTTGTATAAAATAGCAAAACTTTTCACAAATGAAAATCAAGACAAAGAAATCAGAAGTATGTTTGAGAATGGGGGAGTCGGATATGCAGAAATCAAAAAATATGTTGCGAATGTAATAAATAATTATTTGAAAGAGATGAGGGAAAGACGAAAAGAATTGGAAAATAACAGAGACTATGTTTTGGAGATTTTGGAAAAGGGGGGAAAGATTGCTCGCGAAAGAGCAGAAAAAAAGATGGAGGAGGTGAGAGTTAAATGCGGACTAAACGCAGAATAAACGCGGAAATTAACAAAATCAATGATTTTTGAATTAAAACAAAAGAAGGATAAATTTCTTGATAAAGCATACAAAGATTCAATGAAAGAATTGAATGATTTTTATGGTATTAATTGGACTCGTAATACTCCCAAGATTTTTGTCGTTAATAGTAGAGAAGATAAAGCTTTTCTTAAAGGAGATATGGGAAATGGAAGTGCTGGCTGGATTGTTGGTTGGACACCAACTACTGATACTGTTTTTGTGATGAATCGTTTGAAAATCAAAACTGAAACTTCTCACAAGAAAGGATACACAAAAGAACAATATAAGTATTTAATAAAACACGAGTTAAGCCATTTGTTTTTTAAAATTCTAATAAAGGGAGGTTTTCGTCCTGTATGGTTGTGGGAAGGGGTTGCTATTTATACTTCTGAACAAGATAAGTTTAAAAAAAGACTAGAAGAATTTAAACAATTTTTGAGTTTTTATGATTCACATATGAGTGAAGATGGAAAAACTAGTGTTTACTATGAATCAGGATTTTTTGTAGAAATGTTGGTAGAAAAGTTCGGGAAAGAAAAATTTTTGAATTTTTTAAAATCTCTGCAAAAAGTAAAAAACAGAAAAGAATTTGATAAATTATTTTTCAAAACCTATAAATTTAAATTAAATTATAAAGAAATAAACAAATTCTATAAAAATTAATTAAAAGGTTTGAATAAGGCTCTTGCTCGTGTTGATTTTTAAATAAAAACTATTCTAGTATTCTCAAGAATACCAGAATAGTTTTTATTTTGTTTACATTTGCTTGCACCCTCGTTGTTTTTTTTGCTAAATTCTATTTGGAAATAACAATTAAAATTCATTTCGGAGGAGTTTTAATGAAGAAAGATCTTAAAAGGATTGCGGGAGCGTTTTTTCAAGGTGTTTTCTGGTGGTTTTTGTTTTTGAAAAAATTTCGATCAATAGATTATAGAGATGAACATTACAGAGATTATGTTCGCGCGTCTTTATTAAAAGGAATCTTGTTTCCTTTAATTATGGCGATTGTAATGAATTTTGCATACCAATTAAATATTTGGAATTGCGTTTTAACTCTTCTGTATTTTCATTTGGTTATTGGTCTTGCTGAAATAATTCATCTTCGACTCGAATGGAACGGTTTCCGTGAATTGCCTATTGGATAATACAAAAAACGACCTTTGGGTCGTTTTTTTAAAAAGTTGTTTGTTTGGGTAACCAACTTTTATTAGATTAGACTTTTTGATTGTTTTTTGCTTTAATGGTTTTTAGAAATAGCTTTAATTTAGTTTTTTTAGACTATTGAAAACAAGGAGGTTCGGTGAAAACAATCAAAGGTGGTATCGCTGATTTGAAAGGAATTAAATATATTTTAAATCCAGAAACATCTTTTGTTTCATTTTCGGCAGACAACAAAGACCTTGTATCAATTTCTAATAAAAAAATTTTACGAAGGAGAAAATTGGGAAGGAGAGTACGATGAAAGAAAAAATTACTTTAAAAAGAATTGTGGCATCTTTTGTTGCAGGATTGTTGTGGGGAGTCTTTCTTTTTCAGGATATCTCCAAAGGAGATTCTGGTTATGAGTATGAAGGGACAGGAATTCTTTTTGTTTCAATTGGTTTTTGCTGTTTGTTTTTTGTACCGATAATTATTTCATCTTCTTTTCAGATTGAAATTTACAAATTGATTTTGGCAGGCGTTGCTGCGTATCTCATTATTGGACTTGTCGCTATTTCAGAAATGCGACACCGATGGGGAGGTAGTGACAGAATAACTTTTATGCCTAATGTGTAAATCAAAAGCCCAGTTTGGATGTCCGACATCCAAACTGGGCTTTTTGCTTTTTATTTTGTGTCTTCCAGTGTCATTTCACGGGCGATTCCTCCTATTGTTACAAATACTCCCAAAATCACGAATAAATAATTGATTTCAATAAACATCAAAAGAATACTAGCAGTTAATGGTCCAAGAATATATGCAGAAGGTCCGGTCATTCTAAATACATTTAAAATATTTGTGTCATTCCCATCTATTTTTTTAAAGAAATAACTCTCTGATGCAATCTCAATCATACTTGCTCCTACTCGGGTCATAAACAATAAAAGTCCCCAAAGAATTATACTGTTTGATGTTATGAAAGTAAGCATTGCGGTAGTTATTCCAGTAATTAAAAAACCAAAATTTAATATTTCTTTTTCTCCAATTTTTTCATCCGCCAATTTTCCGAGTGGAATTTCTAGTATAACAAATGGTAGTAGCATCATAGTAAATACTATTCCTATGGTGCTCCAATCAAAACCAATATATTCGTGAAGATATATCGGCATATAAATGATCATCCAAGAATAGAAAAATCTCAACAAAAAATGTGCCCAAAATATTTTGGAAACATTTGGCTTGTTAAAAATTATTTTTAAAGTATCCCAGATATTTGTTTTTACATATTTAGGGTCTTCAAAATTTTTTAAATTTCTGATAATGAGATAAAGAATGGGGATAGTCAGTATTCCTGAAAATAAATATATTTTCCAATATTCATTGTTGATCAAGATAAACCCAGAAATCATCGGCGAGATAAGCCAAGCCAAATTGTTGAATGACAGGTATGTCCCACGGGTTTTTCCAGTACTTGAGTCCTCTGAGAAAGCTTCAAGAAAGACATCAATATTGAAGGCAATCAAAGCAACAATAACAAGATGCACTGTTAATGCAGTGATTACAACAAAAAAATTATCCCAAACTACAAGAGATATAAGAGAAATTATATTAATGAGAAGAGCGTAGATCATGGTTTTATAATTTCCAATCTTTTGTAGAATTTTTCCTGCCGACATCATCAGCAATAAAGTAAATATTGATGAAAGTATATAGAAAACACCAACAAAACCCTCTGAAACATAATTGTTTAAGAAGGTTGAGTTTACATAAGTGGGAATTGCCAAGCTAAAAGAAAAAATAAATCCAAGTAAAAATATAGAAGTTATTTTTTGTTTTTTAGGTATCATCATAAAAAATATTATATATTATTTATTTACACTCCCAAAACTACAGGAATAATAATTGGTCTTTTGTTTGTTTTCTTTAACAAGAATCTTCCGATTCCATCGCTTAATTCTTTTTTAATCAATTCAAAATTGATTGGTTTCATTCCGACAGCATTGTCTTCTGCTGTTTTCTTTACGATTTTTCTGGCTTGTGAAAGAAGATCTTGTGATTCTCTTAAATACACAAATCCTCTAGAAATTATATCTGGTGACTTTCGAAGTTTCCCTGTGCCTAAATCAATCGTAGCAATTACCACAAAGATTCCGTCTTGCGCCAAAGTTTGTCTGTCTCTGATAACCACTTCCTGAATATCTCCAACGGAAAAACCATCTACCATAACAATGTTTGAAGGGGCTTTTTGTTTTAGAACTTCTATTTTTGTTCCTTTGTCTCGTATCTCAATAACAGAACCATTATCAGGCACAACAATATTTTCGTCCTTCATTCCGATTGATCTTGCCAATTCAGCATGAACTTTTAACATCGAGTGATGTCCATATCCAGGTACAAAAAATCTTGCGTTAACCATTGTATTTATCCAAGCCAATTCTCCTGCATTTCCGTGACCTGTCGCGTGAACGTCGGATACTTGATAACTGATGATTTTTACATCGTGTCTATAAAGATTATCTTTCAATTTTCGTACACTTAATTCATTTCCCGGAACAACAGATGAAGAAAGAATAATTGTATCTCTTTTATTTAGTTGGATAAATTTATTTTTCTTTTGTGCCATTCTCATAAGAGCGGCAAATTCTTCGCCTTGTGCTCCTGTCGCCAAAACCAATATTCTGTCAGGAGGGTAATTGCCAATATCTTTTGGTTGAACAAGAGTATCTTGTTTTGGATTAAGTAGACCTGCTAATTTTGCAATCTCAATGTTTGTTTTGATGCTTCTTCCCTCCGTAATAACTTTTTTATTGTATTTTTCTGCAATTTGAATAATTTGAATCATTCTTTCAAACTGAGAGGCAAAAGTACCAATAATAATTCTTCCGTTAACATTTTTTATAATGTTTTCCAAATTGTCCATTATTTGTTTTTCTGGAATAGAGAATCCTGGTTTTTCAACATTGGTTGAATCAGCGATAAGAAGAATATTGTTGTCCTTTCCAATCTCTCCCCAATTTCTTTCTTCTTTTTCAGAAGGAATTCCGTTCTCGTGCTCAAGTTTTAAGTCTCCTGTGATCACCACATTTCCAAAAGGTGTCTCAACAGACACTCCCATCGAGTCGGGAATAGAGTGAGTCACTTCAATAAATTTAACATGAAGATTGCCGAATTTTAATTTTTCTTTTGGATTAACAATTCTTAAATCTGGTTTTGGTAAATTGGGAAATTCTTCCGCTCTTTTTTGTACCATTATTGCTGTAAGATTTCTGGCGTAGATTGGAGGGTTTCCAATTTTGTCTATGATATAAGGGATGGCAGCAATGTGATCCAAGTGTCCGTGTGTCAAAATCAAAGCTCGGATCTTGTGTTTGTTTGCCTCCAAATATTTTGTGTTTGGAATGATATAATCAATTCCGGGATTTTCTTCGGACACAAATTGAAAACCACAATCAAAAATCAAAATATCATCCTCGTATTCAACGATGATCATATTTTGTCCTACTTCTTCGGCTCCTCCCAAAGGTATTACTCTAATAGTCTCTTTTCCAATAGGAGGAACTTTTACCTCTGATGTTTTAGGAGAATGGTTTTCAGAATTTCTTTGAGAATTTCTTCCAAAGTTTTTTCTGTTGCCTGTACCGGTATTGGCGGTTTTTTTTCTTTCAGTATTTCCATCTGTTGGATTTTTTTTGACAGGACTTGTTCTTACTGTTTTGTTTTCTTTAATCATAAATTAATAACAATCAATTGACCCTTGATTACGGGTTTTAAAATTTTTAATAATAATTTTTTATAAAATGTTTAGATTTTTATCTAGAAAAGATTTTCCAAATATTTTCTGTCTCTATAAACCAACTGTGAACTCCAAAAAATCTTTCTGACGGCAAGGTGATTTGTCCCAAGTTTATACCTTTTATTTTATTACTTGTTATGTAAATAAAATCTGGGGAATAAATAAAGATGGCAGGCATATCAGATTCAATATTTTCTTGGAATTTGAAGAATTTTTCAATTCTATCTTCTTCGTCTCTTGATGATCTTACTTGTTCAAGCAGTTTGTCACTATTGGCATTTGCGTATGATGCAATGTTTAATCCTGGGTCGTTTCTTTGTGAAGAATGCCAGAAAGCAAACAGATCCATATCTCTACCAATTATTTCTCCAAACAACAAAGCGTCGTATTCTCTGGGTCTTATAATATTTTGATTAAGATCTCCTATTTCAAATATTTTTACTGTTACCTTTGCACCCACACTTTCCCAATTTTCTTTTACTATATTGGCAGCCGCTTTTAATTCGGGAGCATCAGATGTTGCAAGTTCAAATTCTAAGACTGTGTTTACTTTTTTGATTGTCTTTTCCCGTATTTTTGTTTCCTCATTTATTTCCCAGCCGTTACTTTCCAAAAGCTCAATTGCTTTTTGAGGGTTGAATTCTCCCTCTATGTCTTTATTAAAATATTGAGATGTTGTTGGCACTGGCCCATATATTGGCGTTCCAAAACCACTCAAAACTTCTCTCACAATTCTTTCTCTGTCTACCGCTTTGTTCAAAGCTTTTCTTACTTCGGAATTGGTAAAGACGGCATTTTGATTTTGATTAAAGAAGATACCGAAAATTCTAGGCAATGGAACATTTTCAATTCTGCTACCGTTTTTTTCAAGTTCGAGGGCTTGTTCGGGTGATATTGTATTTATGTCCTCCACATAACCTTTTTTGTATGCATTAATCAATGTTTCTTCGTTTGGATAAAATCTAATTATTATTTTTGATATGTACGGTTCTCCCAAGGCATATTTTGTAAAAGGTTTTAATTCGTATTTCTCCATTATTCCGGAAGAATTCATTTTTGTTGAAATTATTCTATATGGTCCTGAACCAATCGGCTCTATATTTAATTGACTGAAAGCAAATTGCTCCGGCTCAACTTTTTCCCAAATGTGTTTCGGAAGGATACCGAGAGTTAGGTTTTCTGTAAAAGGTGAGTAAGGTGTTTTTAAAATAAATTGAATTTGTTTTTGGTCAATTATTTTTACTCCTACACCTTCCCAGTTTGGTCTTTTGGGACTTTTGACTATGTTGTCCAAAGACATTCTAACTGTGTACGCGATGTCTTCTGTTGTAACAGCAACTCCATCGTGAAAAGAAGCATCTTCTTTTAAGGTAACTGTATATATTAATCCATCTTCTGATATCTCATAATTTTCAGCCAAGTCAGGAACAACCTTTCCGTCTGGGGTTGCTTTTAAAAGTCCTGAATAGACGAGTGCTGTTAGGTCTCTGTCGGTATTTGATATCGCGAGTAGGGGATTGATAAATCTTGGAGAACCGATAAGTCCTTCTATTATTTCACCACCACTTTTTGGAACTTCAGCAAAAAAGTTTTTGTTAATTTCTTTTAACATTAAAAATGTACTGCCGAATAAAACAAAAGCAAAAAACCAGAAGATAACTTTTTCTGTTAAACTGAATGTTCCAAGTAGATTACCTATTTTTTCCAATTTCGGTAAATAGAACTTACGAAATATAAACTTAGCGTTTTTTGAGTCCACAATATAAATATTTTAACCTGTCTTAATGGTTAAGACAATGTGAGAAAAAAACTAAAATGTTTCTTATATGATCAAAGCTATAAAAGCTGAAGCTACAAAAAGAATAGCAAGAGTAACTGTGATATAAAAGAAAATCTTTTCTGCGCCTCTTCTTGTGTGTCTTGCAGAAAAATTGTCTCCACCACCAAAAGCACCTCCCAAGTCATTACCAGTTTGTTGAATCAAAATGGCTGCTACAAGGAGAACAGCTAGTGTTATCTGTATAAAAGGAAGTATATTAGTTAAATTTTCCATCCCCAGAATTATAGCAAGAAGACTTAAAAAAGCAATAGAAGTCCTAAAAGTTTATAAAGTTTGTAAAGTTCATAAAGTCCGTAAAGTTATGTATGTAATCAGAGTCGAGCCTCGAGAAATAGGGAATTAAACTTTTAAAATAAAGGATTTTTTAGCATTGACAAAGATGTTGTATTATACTATAATAATAAAAGAATAAGGGTTGGCTATGGGAGGCTGGCTCAAAAAAGAAAGAGGGTAAAAAAAATGATGTACACAACGAAGATGTTGGAGATTATCTCCACCTTGACTGAAGTAGATGAGGCTGCTGCCGTAGCGATGTTGCTCGGAGACCTCGAAGAGTCTGAGATCAGTTTCGACTGATCTCGCAATTTAATCCCCCGAGCTTCGGCTCTGGGGGATTTTTATTTACCCGAGGTCGGACCTCGGGTAAATAAAAAGAGGGATTTTGCTAAAGCAAAATCCCTCTTTATTTATTTCGTATTACTTATTCCTCACCCCTTACTCCTTAACCCTTAACCCTTAACCCTTACTACTTGCTACTCAACTTATCCGGCCTATGGTTCGGGCAATTTTTATCACTACATCTGTCAGGGATTGTTTTGGTACCTTTCATCATCAGCTTGCCACACATTGGGCAAAGATTTCCTGTTGGCTCTGCTTTGATAGCCAACTTACAATCGGGATAATTTGAACAAGAATAAAATTCTCCAAATCTCCCTCTTCTTTTTACCATATATCCGTTCTTACATTCGGTACACTTAACACCAGTAGAATTTTTTCTTTCCAATTCTTCATCTTTTTTTACAAACTTACATTTTGGATAATTTGAACAAGCAATAAATCTTCCAAATTTTCCGTCTCTCTCTACCAAAGGATTTCCACAATCAGGACATGGCTCGCCAGTTTCTTTCGGACCTTCCAATTCTTTTCCTTCTATTGTTCGAGCACCATTACAATCTGGAAATTTTGCACAGCTCATAAATTTGCCATTTTTTGCAAGTTTAATAACCATTGCGCCCCCACACTCTGGACATTTAAATTCTTTTGGTGCATCACCCAGATTGGTTATTTTTTCTATTCCTTCTTTTGCTTTAATATCTTTTGTAAAAGGTGTGTAAAATTCTGTTAGAGTTTTTACATAATCTCTTTCTCCATTTGCTATTTCGTCCAATTTATCTTCCATCTCGGCAGTAAACAAATCGCTGATGTAGTTTTCAAAATGATTTTCCAAAAAAGTACTCACTACTTCGCCTGTGTCTGTTGGTCGCAAAGCAGTTCCTTCTTTGTCGGCATAAGCGCGGTCTTTTAATGTTTTTATAATTGTCGCATAGGTGCTGGGACGACCAATTCCTCTTTTCTCCAATTCTTTAATCAGACCAGCTTCGGAGTATCTTTGAGGTGGTTGAGTCTGCTTGTCTTCTACATTCATTTTTAATAAATCTAAATCCTCGCCAATTTTTATTGCAGGCAATTCTGTGTCTTCTCCTCGAGCAGAAGGATCGGCCAAAAGCCATCCATCAAAAAGAACTCGAGATCCGTTTATATTAAATTCTGGTATTCTTGCCTCGCCGGCAGGCAGGTTTTCTTTTCCCTCAACATCAACGACGATTTTTGATCTTAATATTTTTGCATCGGACATTTGAGAGGCAATTGTTCTTTGCCAAATCAATCTATACAATTTTTTCTGTTCATCGGTTGATCCAACATTTTCTTTTGTTATGCTTGTTGGACGAATTGCTTCGTGAGCTTCTTGTGCATTTTTTGACTTTGTTTTGTATACTCTCGCCTCAACATATTTCTTGCCGTATTTTTTTTCTATCTCGCTTAAAATTTGTTTTTGAGCAGTTTGGCTAATTGTCGTGCTGTCAGTTCTCATATAAGTAATGTATCCTGCTTCGTACAATTTTTGGGCGACACCCATTGTCTTGCTTGGAGCAAATCCCATTCTAGAGCTGGCTGTTTGTTGTAGTGTAGATGTAGTAAAAGGAGCACGAGGAGATCTCTTTGCCTCGGTTTCTTTTAGATCGGCTACTTTCCAAGTGCCGTTATTTCCGACTTCAAGAATTTTTTCTACTTGATTTTTGTCGCGGGGTTCTTCTGAACAATTCAAGGTAAAAGTAGTTGCAGATTTTGTTTTTACATCTGCGGTGATTACGAAGTAGTCTTCTGGAATGAAAGCTTTTATTTCTCTTTCTTTTTCAACCAAAATACGCAAAGCAGGGGACTGAACCCTTCCTGCAGAAAGACCATAACGAACTTTTTTCCAAATCAAACCGCTAAGATCGTATCCAAAAAGTCTATCTAAAACACGACGAGCTTCTTGAGCTCGTCTTAAATTATCATCTATATCACGCGGGTGTTTCAGCGCTTCTTTGATTGCACTTTCGGTAATTTCGTTAAAGGTCACTCTCTTGATACTTGATACTTGTAACTTATTACTCTTCAAATCCTCTTTTAGGATTTGAAGCAGGTGCCACGCAATAGCTTCTCCTTCACGGTCAGGATCGGGGGCGAGAATAATCTCGTCTGCATCCTTTGCAAGAGTCTTTAATTCTTTTATCACCTTTTCTTTTCCCTTGATTGTTTCATAGTTGGGAATGAACCCTCCTTCTATATCTATGGCTGTTTTATTGCTTTTAGGCAAATCACGAATATGTCCCACAGATGATGTGACAACGTAATCTTTGCCAAGATATTTATTAATAGTCTTTGCTTTCGCAGGAGACTCTACTATCAAAAGTTTTGACATAGTTAGACAAAGTATAACAGATGTAGAAAAAAAGCAAGCGCAGGTATTGACAAATATTTATTTTATTATAGTATATTGGCAGGATTCAACGGCGTTTGTGCTGTTGAGAAATTAAAATTTTTAGGTTTTAGGAGGTGTTCGTATGGCAAAGTCACTGGTAGGAATTCAGACATTGGAGTCTCTCGCTGGCTGGAAAATGATCGCCGAGAGGACTAACGAGACCGAGGAGACTGTCCAGACCGGTCAGACCAAACCCGCAGAGTTCCGGATTTATCGGAACGATGACTTGGGGGTCGAGATTCATGTCCGGCGTTCGCTGGTCAAGGAAGGACTCGATTTCCTGCCTGGGATGGTAAAGGATGTCGAGACAGGAAAAGACCTGTGGAGTTTTTTTCAGGAGCAGTCCAAAGGACTCGGACACCTGCTCGCCATTAACGGCGAGGTGGTCATCGGCCTGGAGGAGTGGGGCGATCTGAAGAAGGTCATCCCCGTCGCCGATCTGCGCAAGCAGAAGACCGTCGTCGTTGATGGCGTGTCCAAAATTGTCGGTGGTCGTGGCGTTCTCGCTACGGTCGATCTCAAACACTCGGTTGCCGAGGCGCTTTCTACCGATCAGGGCAGGAGCATCAAGGCCAACATCACCGACGCCGAGCGCGCGGTGATGAGAAAACTTTCTGATGCCCGCAAGGCCAGTGAGGAGCGTGAGCGATTGGCACGGGAAACCGCGCGTCGCGAGCGGATCGCCAAGATCAAGAGCCGGCAACAGATTTCCGGCATGGTCGTGGAGAACGGCAGGGGTTCGCGTTGGGCGATTCCTGTCACAGAAGACGAATGGATGTCTTTTGGGACCGACGACGGCATGGTTGCCATCGTTGCCGGTTTCGGTGAAGACGGCAAGCCCATCGTTCCCGAAGACGGAGTGGTGGAGGCATTTTTCATTCAGTATCGCAAGGGCGGTGGTGGACGGCCGGAGAAGAAGGCACAGGTGAAAATCCGTCTTCGTGGCTACGAACAGGCCGAGCCCGTGAAGGAAGCATCCGTCTCCGCACCGACGCTCGTCAAACTGGAAACCGTCTTTATCGAGGTTTCCAAGGATCAGGCGAAATCCCTCGGCATCGATTCCGGATTTCAGGAAGTCAGTCTTACGGATGCAGAGGGGATTTCCACTCTGCGGAAGGCAGGTCTCAACAGCGGTGCGCTCGTCGCGATCTCCGCCACCGACGGATCCGATCGGATTCAGGTGGAGAAGTTCGTTGACGGCCAGACGCAGACCTTGGGCCTCTTTAATCCGATCACGATGTGATCTGGACTAACGGCCCAAACCCGTCGTTGCATGTTGGATCCCTCCAATATTCGCAACGACGGGTTTTTTAATTGTATTGACATCTTTGTTATTTTAAATAGTATTTAGGTAGGATTTTATAGATTCTTTACTTTAATTTAAGAGGAGGTGTTATATGCCAGCAACAGAAAAAGATTGGAGAAATTGGCAAGATATCAATGGTAATTCGGAAGGACTAAGTCCAACCGAATTAATGAACATTCGTTATCGTCACGGCAGAGCCGAGGCTGTAAGGGCAATCACCTGTCCACCGGGGAGAGACCCTCAGACATGGGAAGATCAGATTCAAAATTTTTTGGTGTCCAAGGAATTCGGACATCGCGTTCATTAAGGGGGGATAGGCGGAGTGTCACAAGACACTCCGCCTATTTTTTTGTGTATATTTCAATAATTCAGTATGTTATTATTTAAACTATATTTTAGTTTGTAGTGGGTAGTTTTTAGTGAGTAGTAATTATTTTTTATGTATCTAAAATCGTTAGAAATTTCTGGATTTAAATCGTTTGCAAAAAAAGATTCTTTGGATTTTACATCGCCAATTTCTGCGATTGTTGGTCCAAATGGGTCAGGCAAATCAAATGTCGCCGAAGCTTTTCGGTTTGTTTTGGGTGAACAATCTTTAAAATCTTTGCGAGGGAAAAGAGGAGAAGATTTAATATTTTCTGGATCAAAAAATGAAAGATCTCTGAACAGAGCCGGTGTAAAAGTGATCTTTGATAATATCACAAGATTTTTGAATATTGATTTTGATGAAGTCTCAATTGAGAGAGTGGTATTCAAAGACGGTGTAAACCAATATTTTATAAATGGAACACAAGTTCGTTTGAAAGATATTATTGAACTGTTGGCAGGGGCAAATATTGGTTCTTCCGGACATCATATTATTTCACAAGGAGAAGCAGACAGAATTTTGAGTGTAAATATAAAAGAAAGAAGAGAGATGATAGAAGATGCTCTGGGACTTAAAATCTACCAATACAAAATAAGTGAGAGTGAAAAGAAATTGGATAAGGTAGAAGAAAATCTTCAGTCGGTAGAGTCTTTGCGAAGAGAAATAAAACCACATTTGAGATTTTTAGAAAAACAGGTAAAGAAAATAGAACAATCGGTAGAATTGCGAGACAAGTTAAGAGATTTATATAAAGAATATTTTAAAAGAGAGGATGTATATTTGAAATATCAAAAAAACTATATCAGAGAACACAAAAATCCCCTTGAAGAAAAGATGCGCGTTTTAAACGAGGATCTGGCAGATGCAAAAGAAATTTTGAGAAAAGAATCAAACAGTTCTCCAAAAGATAATCAGGAATTGATAGAGATTGAAGAGAGATTGAGTGAAAAAAGAAAAGAAAGAAGTAACTTAACGAGAGAAATCGGACAGTTAGAGGGTATGATTGTTTTTGAAGAAAGAAGAATTGTAAGGGAAGAATCTAGACAAAAAGAAGAAGACGACAGAGTGATAAAGTTTAAAGATGTAAAAAATTTCCTGTTTGATTTGCAAGACAGTTTTGAAGAATACAAAAATATTTCTATAACAGATGCACTGGATAAAATAAAACACTCAATCTCTTTTTTCTTGAGTCAAAATTCAAAAACAGCAGAAAATGTTCAGATTGATAAAAGCGAAATAGATAAATTAAAAAGAGAAAAGAACGAAATGGAGAGAAAATTGGAAGTAGTTGTTCGCGAAGAGAAAGAATTGGCAGAGACCTTCGAGAATATAAAAAAACAATTTGAAAAAGATAAAGATTCTAGTCGTATTGCGGAATTAAAAATATTTGAGATCAATGCTAAAAAGGCGGAAGCAGAAGCAAGACTTAATTCTATAAAAGAGCTTGAATATAAGGTGGGTATGGAGGATGAAAATTTCAAGAGGGAATTGAACGAGGCATTTGTTTTAGCAGGTAGAGAATCTACTCAATTTTTTGGTTTTCAGATCACCGAAGAAGAAGTGATGAGAGAAGAAAGAAAATTACAAATGGAGAGAGGCAGGGAAATTGAAAAGATTAAAATTAAATTGGAAGATATGGGAGCAGGATCCAGTGAAGAAGTTTTGAAAGAATATGAGGATGTAAAAAATAGGGAAGAATTTTTGACAAGAGAAATAGAGGATTTGGAAAAATCTGCGATTTCTTTGAAAGATTTGATTATGGAATTGAAAGAAAAATTGAATGTGGAATTTAGAGATGGAACGGAAAAAATAAACAAACAATTTAGTGAATTTTTCAGTTTGATGTTTGGTGGAGGAAGGGCCGAGCTGCTTATTGTTAAAAATAAAAAGAGAAGGAGAAATGATTTTGGTTTAGACTTGGAAGGAGAAACTGCTGATATGGAAGACGAAGAAGAAACAGAAGAGGGAATTGATATCAATGTTTCTTTGCCGAATAAAAAGACCAAAGGTTTGCAGATGCTCTCAGGTGGAGAAAGATCTCTTACATCTATTGCACTTTTATTTGCGATGTCACAAATTAAACCACCTCCTTTTATCATTTTGGACGAAACAGATGCAGCATTGGATGAAGCAAATTCTCGTCGTTACGGAGATATGATAGAAAGTCTCTCAAAATATTCTCAGTTGATTCTGATTACTCACAATAGAGAAACAATGTCTCGCGCAGGAATATTGTATGGGATTACAATGGGTATGGATGGGGTGTCACGATTACTGTCAGTTAAATTAGAAGAGGCGGTGAAAGTAGCAAAATAAGAGCACTTTGTCTCGTATAAACTCCTCAGCTCAGCAGACCTAAAAGATTTATCTTTTAGGTCTGCTTTCACTTTACGTCGTTTATAATTCCAAAATTAAAGAATTTCTTCGTCGACTAAGAAAAAAACTTCCTCATCGTAATCGTATTTAAAATACGACTCGGAAGTTTTTTTCTTGTCTTCTCGAACTTCATTTAATTTTGGAATTATTTTTTTGTTCGTGAGTTAGTTTACGATTTCAAAATCAATCGTCCTTTTTTCCAAATCAACACCTATCAATTTTATTTTTACTTTGTCGCCCAATGTGTATTTTTTTCCACTGCGTTCTCCAACAATACGATAATTTTTTGGATCAATATTATAGTGATCATCTTTCAATGTTCTAACACTTACCAATCCTTCGGCTTTTGTTTTTTGATCTTGAACATATACACCCCAATCAACAACGCTGGTTATCATACCTTCAAACTCTTCTCCAACCAGCTTTGACATATATTCAGCATATTTGTATTTTACAGAATCTCTTTCTGCTTCCATTGCAGAAATTTCTTGTGTGGTAGAAATGGCCGACAATTCTTCAAATCGTCCAATTTCTTTTTCGGAAACTTCTTCACCCGCCAAATATCTTTTTAACAAACGATGTACCATTACATCTGGGTATCTTCGGATAGGGGAAGTAAAGTGTGTATAAAATTTGAAAGCCAAACCATAGTGTCCAATATTTTTTGTGCTGTAAATTGCTTTTGCCATTGATCGAACAACTACTTTGGCGATCAGATCTTCTTCATCGGTTCCTCTTATTTCATCCAACAAATCGTTTAAATCTTGTGAATCAACATTTCCGTTTCCGTCTGTCTTCAAAGAGTATCCAATTTTTTTTAAATACTCTGTAAGCTCTTTTATTGCATCCGGTTTTGGTTTGTCGTGAATTCTATAAACAAAAGGCTTGTTTTTTCCTAGTCTGTTCACATATTCGGTAACCTCTCTGTTTGCAAGAAGCATAAAATCTTCAATCAATTCGTTTGTTTCCAATGTCTCTTTTTCGTAAATCTCTATAGGAAAACCTTTTTCGTCCAATTTAAATTTTACTTCGCTTCCTCCAAAAGATATTGCTCCGTTTTTTGTTCTTCTCTTTCTTTTTATCAAAGCCATTTTGTTCAGGGTATTCAATTCATTATAAAAAAGACCTTCTCCTTTGTTTAAAATTTCTTGTGCTTCAATATAATTAAATCTTTTATCCGAATTTATGATTGTTTCTCCAAACCACCTGTTTAGTACTTCACATTTATCATTCAATATAAAGATAGCCGAAAAAGCCAGCTTGTCTTCGTTTGGATTAAGAGAACACAAATCATTTGAGAGAACCTCGGGAAGCATTGGAATTGTTCTGTCCACCAAATAAATAGAAGTGGCTCTTTTTACAGCTTCTTGATCAATTGGACTACCTTCTCTCACATAGTGAGAAACATCGGCGATGTGTATTCCGACTTCGTATGTTCCGTCTCCCAGATCTTTGAAAGACAATGCATCATCAAAATCTTTGGCGTCAAAAGGGTCAATTGTAAAAGTTGTTGTGTTCCTAAAATCCCAACTAGAAATTGGTCCATCAGGGCGAGAGATTCTTCTTTTCATTTCTTCTTCAAAATCTGCTTTTGCATTTTTTTTGATTATTTCTGCTTCTTTCTCAACTTCAGGAGGGAAAGAAGGGACAAATCCTTTTTCATAAATAATAGATTCCATTTCTGTGTTGTGATCTCCTTTTTCTCCAAGAACTTTTGTTACTTCTCCTTGCAGGTTGATCCAATCTTTTATTTTGACAAGAACTTTTTGATTTGATTTTATATTTTTTGTTTCTTCGTTTGGAAGAATAAAAATAGCTTTGTATATTTTTCTATCGTCTGGTTGGAAAGAGATTATTCCATTGTCATTTAAAATAGTACCAACAAATTGCTCGCGGTTTCTTCTGATGATTGATTTTACTGATCCCTTTATACGGCCTTCGCTTTTTTTGTTACTAATAGAAAATTGGACGATATCTCTGTTTAATGCAGTGTTTAAATCGCTTGTTGGTATTTTGATATCCTCGGCGAACTTTTCTGTTCTAATATATCCGTCCCCCTTGGCACTAATCAAAATTTGACCCTCAAATATTTCTGACGAGAATTTTTCTTTTATGTTAGATTTTTTTCTAGGGCGAAAATTTGAATCTTTGTTTCTTTTGTGTTTTTTATTTTTCATTTTTATAAATAGTAACATTTTTTATTATTTTAGGATATTTTAGAAACTTGATAATTTCAATAGGGCAGTATTCTAAGGGCTTGACAAGTAGGTCTATTTTTTGATATGGTTTTTATAGGAAATTCTTTTCATTTTCAATAACAAAGGAGGTAACGAGATGAAAAAGAGAATTATTCTCTTAGTTTTGTTGGGTCTTTTTTCGGTTTCTACAGCAATGGCGAGTACATTGGTGGTGGAGCAGATTACTCAGCCGTTGAGTGGTCTCGCACCGGAAGGAGCGACGAGGATCCCTTTCTCAAAAGTGCGTTTTCGTGCACAGGACGGCAAGGTCGCCCTTTATGGCGTCTATGTTGAGAAAACGGGAATGGCCGGACAGGTCTTCTCTGGAGTTGCATTACTTCGTAATGGGGTTCAAATGGGAACGACCGTCACCAGTTTTGGTGCGGACAATCGGGCAATGTTAATGGCAGATTCACCGTTTGAAATCGCCGACGGTTCCTCTTACGACTTAACTGTCGTGGGGAATATGCGCGACGATTTGTCGGGAGATGATGGTAAAACCATCGGTATTGCCATCGTCGGTGTCTGGACGACAGCGACTGTGCAGGGTTTTGTTCTAATCGAAGGAACTCACCGGACGGCGAGTTCCGACTATGTCATTGGCGCTGTCAACGCAACAGCTGGTGAGGACAATCCGTCAGCTGGATCAACTGCTTACCCCGGAGAGACAAAAATTTTCTCTTCGGTAAGTTTGATCGCTTCGTCCGTTGAGGACGAGGTTCTCAAATCAGTGATGGTGAAGGCGTCGGGGAACGCAACCAAAAGTGATTACAACAGTGTGGTGCTTTTGGTCGGTGGGACAAACTATCCGATGACTGTTTTGCCGGACGGCAGGTACTACGCAGGCGGGATCAATAAAACCATCACGAACACCGCTAAAACGAAAGTATCGATTTCTGCAAATGTGGTCGGAGGCGTTGGTAAAACAATCGCCTTTGATATCGTAGAATCAACTGATGTTGAATTGGCCGGTGCAATTACCGGATTCGGTACAACGCCGATCGGATCAGGACCTTCGTTCGGTTCGTTCCCTTGGTTCAAGGGAACGACGACGAGCATCGTTCAGGCACCAACACCGCCTCCTCCTTTACCACCACCGACTGCGAAACAACGCAAGGCGGCAGCAATGACGGCCATTCGGTCGCTGTTGCAGGACAAGTAGCAAAGAGCAGATTTTGTGCGTACGCGCACAAAATCTGCTCTTTTTTGTTTGTTAAAAATACTTTAAACAAAAAAAAGTAATGTGGATAACTTGTTTTGTAATGTGTCTTCTAGTGGTATATAATGTATGACAAGTGGGAAGTAGTGGGACAATTATAAAAATAACTTTATAAAACAATGTTGATTGGCGAATACACACACTCAATAGATCCAAAAAAAAGGGTGTCTTTGCCTGCAAAATTTCGTAAAGAAGTTGGAAAGAAAGTAATAATGACTCACGGCTTGGATAATTGTTTGTCCATTTACACACTTAAAGAGTGGGAAAAAATTTCTGAAAAATTGTCTGGTTTATCTATGGGGCAAGCTGATCAAAGAAGTTTTAACCGTTTTATGTTGGCGGGTGCGGTAGAAACGGAGGTTGATTCTGTTGGTAGAATTTTGATCCCTGATTTTTTGAAAGATTACGCAAAGTTAAAAACAAAAGTTGTTTTGACTGGGGTTTACAATCATATAGAAATTTGGGATGAGAAGATGTGGAGAATTTACAAACAGAAAATTGAAAATCAGGCTGACGCATTGGCTGAAAAATTGGGAGAGATAGGGGTCATTTAAAAACTAAAAGTTTTTAAATGACAATGTCAAATTCCCAATTTCTAATTTCCAATAAAAGTGAAAATAATCAAATTAAACAAAATGATATTTTAGAAATTAGAAATTAGAAATTAGGAATTAAAACTTTGTTAAACAAATAAACAGGAATGACGAACAAAAATTCAGAAATAAAGAAAAAAGTTGAAACAAAGCACATACCTGTTCTTTTAAATGAAGTTATAGAGGGTTTAAATCTTCACAAAGGAGATGCTGTTTTTGACGGGACTTTGGGCGGAGGAGGATATTTTGGAAAACTTTGCGAAGTTGTTGGTCCAGAGGGAACAGCAATCGCTGTTGATCAAGATTTAGGGGCAATCAAAAGAGTGGAAGAAAAAAGCGATTTTAGATGTCAAACACACTTGATAAATGAAAATTTTAGAAATTTGGACAAAGTTTTGATATCTCTAAACCAAAAGCAGGTACAAGGCGTCGTCTTTGATTTGGGATTAAGTTCGGATCAATTTGAAATATCGGGTAGAGGATTTTCTTTCAAAAAAAATGAACCATTACTGATGACTTTCAGTGAAAAACCAAACGAAGCGAGATTTACAGCAAGAGATATTGTAAATACTTGGGATGAAGAAAATATCGCCGATATCTTATACGGATATGGAGAAGAAATGTTTTCAAGAAGGGTAGCAAAAAAAATTGTTGAAGCGAGAGAAATTAAACCCATAAATACTACGGACGATTTGGTTTCGGTTATAGAATCTGCATTTCCGGTTTGGTATAGAAAGACCAGAAAGACACATTTCGCGACAAAAACTTTTCAAGCCTTGAGAATAACGGTAAATGATGAAATAGAATCTTTGAAAGATGGTTTACAAAAAGGTTTTCATTCTCTTTCAGAAGGCGGAAGAATGGCGGTCATTTCTTTTCATAGTTTGGAAGACAGAATCGTAAAAAATTTTATGAAAGAAAAACAACTTGCGAATGAAGGAGAGATCAAAACCAAAAAACCAATTACACCGACTGATGAAGAAATAAAAAATAACCCAAGATCAAGAAGTGCAAAATTGAGAATAATAGAAAAAATTAATAATCAATAAATGTAAGACATCGGATGTCTTACATAAGAAATAAAAATGAATAAAATAATAGGAAAAATTAATAGAGGATATTTTGAAAAGACCATTTTTTGGAGTTTGGTTGTTCCTACTGTTATTCTTTCTATTTTTTATGCTTACTTTGTAAAACAAACAATCATTAATATTGTTGAAAGAGAAAATTTTGAAGATGAAATTGTTGTTTTGAATTCGGAAATTGGTAAACTGGAATTTGATTATATTGCATTAAAGAATGAAGTAAATATTGACTATGCTCACTCAATTGGTTTTGTTAATGTTCGTGAAATGAAATTTGCTTCAAGAGCCATCCCGACAAAAAACTTGTCTTTGGTAAGGGAATAAGTCATCGAAGTCTGTAAGGTTTACAAAGCGTGCCCACACACCCAAGTTTTTATAAAAACTTGGGTGTGTGGGTCTATAAAATTTGATTTATGAAATTTCCTAAAATATCAATATCAAGAATAAATTTATTGTCTGGGTTGGTTTCGTTGACAGCTTTTATTTTAGTTTGTCAGCTTTTTAATTTACAAATAGTAAAGGGAGAGTCTTATAGCGAGCAGGCAGATAGACAATACACCGCTCCTAATCACTCTGTTTTTAGTAGGGGTACTATTTATTTCAAAGATAAAACAGGACAGCTTGTCTCAGCGGCTACTTTGCAAACAGGTTTCATCTTGGCTATAAATCCTAAAAATATTGAAGATTCAAAAATGGTTTATGAAAAAATATCCGAGATTGTCGATATTGATGCTGTTACATTTTTTAACAAAGCCAACAAAAAAGATGATCCGTATGAAGAAATAATTTTAAAATTGGATAAAGAGACCGCTGATAAAATATCAGCACTTGATTTAGAAGGTGTTGGTTTGTACAAACAGAGATGGAGATTTTATCCAGGAAAAAATTTGTCAGCACATTCACTCGGGTTTATTGGGTTTAGCGGTGACGAAAATAGTGTAGAAGGGCTTTACGGTTTGGAAAAATATTACAACGATTCTTTAAAAAGAAAAAACGAAGATTTGTATGTAAATTTTTTTGCCGAAGTTTTTTCTAGTGTAGGGGATTCTTTTTCAAAGATAAGAAAAGAAGGAGATATTATTTTAGGAATTGATCCATCCGCTCAGTTATTTCTTGAGTCTGAATTACAAAAAATATCCGATGAGTGGGGAATTGAATCAGGAGCTGGAATAATAATGGATCCAAAGACTGGAAAAATTTATTCTTTGGCTGTTTATCCGAATTTTGATTTAAATAATTTTAAAAATGAAGATATTACTACATTTAGTAATCCTTTTGTGGAAAATGTTTTTGAAATGGGTTCAATTATAAAACCATTAACTATGGCAATTGGTTTGGACACAGGGGCGGTTACTGCCGATACTACTTATGATGACAAAGGTTTTTTGATTATGGATAAAGCAAGAATTTCAAATTATGACGGAAAAGCGAGGGGAGTTGTTCCTATGCAAGAAGTTTTGAATCAATCTTTAAATACTGGAGTGGCTTTTGTTGTAGACAAGGTAGGTCATAAAAAGTTTGCAGATTATATGTTCAAGTTGGGGTTGGGAGAAGAGACTGGAATTGATTTGCCAAATGAAACATATGGTTTGGTAGACAATTTGAATAGTACTCGTGATATAGAATATGCCACGGCTTCTTTTGGTCAGGGGATTGCTTTAACTCCGATCGAAACTGTTCGTGCGTTGGCCACTTTGGCAAACGGTGGGGTGTTGGTTACTCCTCATTTTGCGACAGACATAAAATATAGAACTGGTATCACCAGAGAATTGATTTATGAACCGGGAGAGAGGATTTTTAAAGAAAATACATCGGATGAAATAACAAGAATGTTGGTAAAAGTAGTTGATGACGCGCTAGTTGGCGGAACTTTAAAATTGGAAAATTATAGTATCGCTGCCAAGACAGGAACCGCTCAAATCGCAAAAGAAGATGGTAGAGGATACTATGATGATAGATATTTACACAGTTTTTTTGGGTACTTTCCAGCTTATGATCCAGAATTTATAGTTTTCTTCTATATTGTAAATCCTCGAGAAGTAAAGTATGCTTCTCAGACACTGACGGATCCATTTATGGAAACAGCAAAGTTTTTGATTAATTATTATGAAATACCGCCAGACAGATAATTTTGCAAAATTATCTGTCTGGCAAGTGCAAAGTAGTAAGGAGTAAGTATTAAGTTATGAAAAAGATTTTTAAAAAAGCAATAGTTTACATATTGATGCTCGAAGCCCGAGCGGTTCTTTGGAAGTACAAACCAAAGATTGTTGCTGTAACAGGAAGTGTCGGAAAGACAACCACCAAAGATACTATATATACTGTTTTAAGCTCTGCATTTTTTGTAAGAAAAAGCGAAAAAAGTTTTAACAGTGAAATCGGAGTGCCTCTCAGTATTTTGGGTGTTCAAAATGGAGGGAATAATCCTGTTATTTGGCTTAAAAATATTTTTGAGGGATTGGTTTTGATTTTGTTTAAAAATCATTATCCGATGTGGTTGGTTTTGGAAGTAGGCGCTGATAAACCTGGAGATATAGAATATATTGCAAAATGGCTGAAACCAGATATCGCTGTAATAACTCGTTTTGCAGAGATTCCTGCTCATGTTGAATATTTTGAATCTCCAAAAGATGTGATTGAAGAAAAGAAAAAACTGGTTGAGTATATGCAGAAAGATGGATTTTTGATTTTAAATTTTGACGACAAACAAGTTTTTGAAATAAAAGAAGAATACAACAGAAAGACTGTGACATATGGTATGGAAGATGGCGCAGATATCAAAGGATCAAATAATTTGTTCTTGTACGAAGATAAAAAAGTTGTTGGGATCACTTTCAAAGCCAATCAAAACGGAACAAGTATCCCTGTAAACATAAAAGGATCTTTGGGAGTTCAACATATTTATCCTGCGCTCTCTGCTTTTGCTGTGGGATTTTCTCAAGGACTTAATTTGGTTTCAATGTCGCAAGCACTTTCTTCCGATCACAAATCACAACCAGGAAGAATGAAATTGATTGATGGAATAAATAACTCAACTATCATTGATGACTCATATAATTCTTCGCCTCTGGCTGTTCGTTGGGCACTAAGGACTGTAAAAGAAATTGAAACTAGTGGTAGAAAAATTGCTGTCCTTGGGGACATGATGGAGTTGGGAAAATATACTTCGGATGAACACAAAAAAATAGGAAATCTGACAGCCGATGTTTGTGATGTATTGATAGCGGTAGGATTGCGTTCGAAAAGCACGATTGAGGGTGCAGTGGAATCTGGAATGAATGAAAAAAATATTTTGCATTTTGAAGACTCTGTTTTGGCAGGGGAATATATGAAAAATTTTGTTAAAGAGGGAGATGTTATTTTGGTAAAAGGTTCTCGTTGGGCGATGCGAATGGAGAGGGTAGTTGAGAGAATAATGGAGCATCCTGAAAAAGCAGACGAGTTGTTAGTTAGATAAAAAGCAGGTTTTTTGAGAAAAAGGCCGATTTTTGGAAAAAGCCCAAAAATCGGCCTTTTATTGACCAAAAAACTTGACTTTTGAAAACTAATGTTTTATATTCAGAAGAGGAGTGTTCATTCATAAAACCCAATTTTTTCAACGATATTTTATTGTTCTAGGAGGAAAAAAATGAAACGAATGTTTGAAGGAACCATGTCAATATTGCTTGCCATCGCCACTCTTTGGCTGATGTCGGATTTGTATCGACAAAGGATCGAGGGGAGAAAGGCAGAAAAGGCTGGTGTTGTTCAGTTGGAGGGAAAAACTGAGCAGACCCAACAAGGTCCAAAAATCCACGAAGTGGCGAAGGGGAACACTTTGTTTTCCATCGCTCAGCGCTACGCGGTTTCCGTTGAAGCACTGAAAAAAGCCAACGGATTTTCTCACAGTCGCGATACTTTGTATCCGCGACAACTTCTCGTCATTCCAAAAACAAAGTATGTGGACGAACAGGTTCTTGCTTCTTGGTATGGACCAGGATTCCATGGACGGAAAATGGCGAATGGCAAACGGTTTGATCAAAACGATCCAACCGTCGCCGCACACAAAACTTTGCCCCTCGGGACGAAGTTGCGCGTGACCAGTAAGGACACGGGCAAAAGTATTATTGTTGAAGTTCAGGATCGTGGCCCCTATATTTGGGGTCGTGAACTTGATCTGTCTATGGCGGCGATGAGGAGAATCGAACCGTTACAGAAAGGGGTTGTTGAGGTGCAGATCGAGACAATTTATCCCAGAGGATAAATCGAAGTCTCGGTTTGTTAAAAAGCTCTGCGCTTGCGCAGAGCTTTTATTTTTTCGTCGTTTTTAGATATCTTTTTTATTTTATAAAATAAAAAATTGAAAGTTTTAACGACCGTGGGTTAAACATATTAACTTGGTTGGTAAATTTTGTGCATTAAGAAACGATCGTTTCTTAATGCACAAAAGAAAATAGCTTTTATTTGCTATAGCAAATAAAAGCTATTTTTATAAAATTTATGTACCACAGGTTAAAGACAAAAAGTCTGTTGATAAAAAGGTAGAGGGCATTTGAATTATTTTTTAACTGGCAAATTTATCGTATTTATGGTTATATTTTGTTAGATTAGTGTAGGAATCCAGCGTTAACCAATTTAGGGAGGTAAACAAACATATGGCTCTGATAATGATTCCGATTGAAGTTCCTGATGAGGATGATTGTAAACACCCAAATGGTGAAGTCTGCCGACTTTTTCATTGGGGTCACGAAGATGAGCCTTTTTGTCGAGGATGGAAGGGCGAATTTAAGATTCAGAATTTCAAAAAACATTCTATGTGTAGAAACTCAACAATCAGAGCGAGGTTAGGATGAAGATTCATGCAGAAGTAAATATTCCCTCGAGAAATACTTGCCGGCATTCAAGTGGGCAGTTGTGTTGTCTTTTTAATCACGGAATTAATGGGCACCCTACTTGTTGGGGATGGAACAATTTGCCGATCATCGATCTGAAAAAGACCGTAGAGTGTTTGACCTACGGAGTCGAATCGTACAGACCGCGTGGTTTTTTAGACAAACATTATTCAAAACATCACGGTCAATAAAATCAGTCCCGTGTCGTCTGCAAGCGACACGGGGCTTTATTTTTTTAATCTATTCTTAAATAAATTTTTCTACCGGTTTCTTTTTCAAGATTACGCGCCAGATTGAGGCCTTCTTTTGATGTAGGCCAAGCAAATACTTTTAAATCTTTTGTTTTTTCAAATCTGCTGATTGCTTCTAATGTCATTTCTTTAGCATATCCTTTGTTCCTATATTCAGGAGCAGTGACAATTGCACATAAATACAAAGCATCGTATTCCGTATTTGGTTTTGTTTGTTCAAAAAGCTCTTTTTCGTTTATTTCTTTTGCAAGAAATTTGTCCATTATTTCTGTTGATGTTGGTATTGTAACAACCCATGAAATCAAATTTTCTTTTTCATCTATTTTATACAACAAAGAATCATCACTTAACTTTTTAAGTTTTTTCCGACTTTCTTCATTAATAGGCATTTGGTTTGGGTCTTCTGCGGACTTGAAAATAGACTCGGCAATTTCTCGTGCCTGTTTAATAATTTTTTCGCTGGGTGAATTGGTTATCATTTTGTAAGTTTTATTTTAATGACGATATAATATCACATGATAATAAATAGTCACTTTTTAAATATTGCATTGAAAAAGTTAAGTTTTCTGTTAATATTCTAATTATTAAATATTATGGTCCCGTTTTTTCTAATAACTAAAACCTGCCTGCCGTGTCGTTGCTTTTCTTTCAGAAAAGAGGCAGGACTAATGGCTATAAACTTAATACGGCCCTATCGTCTAACGGTTAGGACATCGCCTTCTCAAGGCGGGAATCAGAGTTCGATTCTCTGTAGGGTCACAAATCGCAAAAAAGAAACGCCAGTTCGAAAGAACTGGCGTTTCTTTTTTAGAAAAGCAAACTGCTTTGCTTTTCGGCGATTTGTGAAGCCGGAGGCATAATTTTTCGAGCATCACGAGAAAAATAGCCGAGGCGAGGTCGACAAGTACTTAGATATTTTAGAACCCGAAGGGTTTTTAAATATTTAGTAACTTGTGACCACACAGATTTAGTCAGTATTGAATACTTGGAAATACTGTCTATATAGTTTTTGACTCAATGGCTCAACGAGTTGAGCCGTTGATATATGATACAATTTTAAAATGATTGGAAAAAATTATTATATTTATGTTCTTGCTTTGTTTGTCTTGGCAACTATTTTTTTATTTGGTTTGAAAGAAGAAAAAAATTTTGAAAATATGACAACTATTGAAGAAATTGAAGCTCGTATCTCAGGCATAGGTATAAAAAATGAAAACAGAGGTTTTTGGTGGAATAGTGGGGATGGCTATAATATTTTTGTTCCTGCTGATGAATCTGTGACAATTATAAAGACGGGAGTAGCTCCTGTTGAAAGAGACCTCGTCGCGAGAAAATATTTTGATGAAGAAGGTTCTTTGGCTGATTTGGTTCTTATGAATCGTCATTTTATTTTCAATATAGAAAATTCTTCAACCAGTACCTCTGATAAAAAATTTTATGATTATGTTCAATCTTATGAAAATGGTGATGAAAAATGTTCGGTAATAGTAAATCCTGATTTTATGTCATATCCAAAAATTATTGATATGGGATACAGTATGTCGGTAGTTTGTGGAAATGATTTTGAAAAAGCGAAAGATGAACAGGCCCCTCTTATTGATTCTCTCGGTTTAAAAAATACGAAAAATGTTGTGATTTTGAAAAACAGAATGGGAGATTTTTTGAAAGTTGGAATATCGAGTGTTAGAAGTGGGGGATATGCAATTTTAAAAAAAGAAGGAGAAAATTATCGGGTATTATTTAAGGGACAAGAGGACCCTTTTTGCAATCTGATTAAAGAAGAAAATATTCCAGAAAATATTTTAAAAAGTTTTGGCATCAACGGTTGTTTTATAGATGGTGCAGAACATAAATTTTTTGAGTAAATTAATTTCAAGGAAAAACAAACCACTCACTACCAATTACAAACTAGTCTAGTTTCTTAACACTATCCACAATCAAACTAGTTTCGCCATTTCGTTTGGAGATTTTTCCTTTTAGAGCGATTGTTGTGTCTTCTAAAATAATATCTTTGAATTGCTCGTATGTTTTTGGAAAGACAACAGTTTCCATCGTTCCTGTAAAATCAGAAATTCGCACAAATGCCATTTTTGAAGAACCTTTTTTGGTCAAAATTTCTTTTACTTCATCTACAAGTCCCGCCACAGCAGTTGTTGTCCCTTCGGGAACAGTTTCGGAAATACTTTTTATATTTTTTCCATCTTTCCCCAAAATATTTCTGTATTTATCCAACGGATGTCCCGAGATATACAATCCCAACAATTCTTTTTCCCATGCCAATTTTTCTTTCATCTCGGCAGGGTCAGTCTTTTTTAACTTAAGTTGTGGAACATTACTGTCTTCTTGCATCAATCCAAACAAAGAGTCTTGATCTTTGTGTTGATGAGCTTTCTCTTTGTTGTATGCCAACAAGTCTTCCATGTTTGCAAGAATTTCTCCTCTTTCTCCAAAATTATCCATCGCTCCGCATTTTGTCAGCGCTTCTAGTGATTTCTTATTCAAATTTCTGTCTTGTATTCTTTCTAGGAAATCAGCGAGCGATTTAAACTTTCCATTTTTTGTTCGCTCTTCAATAATCACATTGGCAATTCCTTCGCCAAAATTTTTGATTGTTTGTAATCCAAAACGAATTGCTTCACTTGGAAGACCTGTTTCCAAGTCGGTGGTTTCTACAATAGTAAAGTCGGTAAAACTTTCGTTTATGTTAGGAGAAAGAACTGGGATTTTTAGTCTTTTACATTCACCAATTATTTCGGCTACTTTTTCTGTGTCTCCCGAGTCCGCCATCAACAAGGCTGTCATATATTCAATAGGGAAGTTTGCCTTCATGTATGAAGTTTCGTAAGCCACTCGTCCATAACTGGCGGCGTGCGCTTTGTTAAATCCATAAGCGGCAAAGGTTTCAATCTTTGCCCAAAGCTCGTTGATTGTTTTTTCGCTCACACCGTTTGCTAAACATCCTTTGTAAAATTTTTCTTTTTGTTCTTGCATCAATTCTGGAATCTTCTTTCCGATTGCTTTTCTAAATTTGTCTACTTCCAACCAAGAATACCCCGCCAATTCAATCGCGGTTAAAAGAATGTCATCTTGATAGGTGATTACTCCAAAAGATTTATCCAAAATCTTTTCTAGCTTTGGATGTAGATATTTTATTTTTCTTGGATCATTTTTTCTCTCAATATACTCTGGGATAAATTCCATCGGACCTGGACGATACAAGGCAACAGCGGCGTTGATGTCGTTGATGCTTGATGGTTTCATATCCATAATTACTTTTGTCATACCTCCACCTGACAACTGAAAACATCCAACAGTGTGTCCTTTGGCAAGCATTTCGTAAGTCTTTTCGTTGTTTAAATCTACATTATCCAAATCAACACTGATACCGCGGAATTTTTTTACCAATTCAACAGAGTTGGAAAGTATAGAAAGATTTTTGATTCCCAAGATATCAAATTTTGGTAGGTTTACGACACCGTCACGGTCTCCTGTATACATATCGTATTGAGTAATAATCTGTTCATCTTTATCAAACTGAACAGGACTGTAATCGTCTATACGAGTAGGGGAAATCAGCACACCAGCAGCGTGAGTAGAAATGTGTCTGGCACAACCTTCAATTTTTTTTGCATATTTAATTATCTCTTGAACATCTTTGTTTTCTTTATGAAGTTTTCTCAGATCTTCTTCCATCTCGAGAGCCCTTTCTATCGTCATTGGGAAACCCTGTGAACCCATCGGGATTAATTTTGCTATCTGATCCCCCAATGTATAGGGGTGTCCCAAAGCACGGGTCACATCTCGCACCGCTCCGCGAGCTGCCATCGTACCGAATGTTCCTATCTGAGCAACCGCTTTTCCACCATATTTGCTCTTTAGATAGGCAATCACATCATCTCTACGAATGTCGGCAATATCCACGTCGATATCAGGAATACCAGGTCTTTGTGGATTCATAAATCTTTCAAAAGGTAGTTTTAATTCAAGAGGATTTACTTTCGTAATAAAGTTTAAATAAGAGACAAGACTTCCAGCAGCCGAACCTCTGGTGTTTGTATAAATACCCACACTTCTTGCGTGTTGAATTAAATCTGCCACGATTAAAAAGTAAGACGAGTAGCCTTTGTTTTTGATGATCTCCAATTCATATTCAATACGATCAACAAGTTCTTGTGTTTTTTCTAAGCCTCTTTTTTCTATACCTGCATAGGTTTCTTTTTTTAGTTGTGTGTCATAAGTTTCGCCATCTGGTATTGCGATGCTGGGAAAGGTCCAAGAGTCTAGGTCCAATTCCAAATAACACATCTTTAATATTTTTTCTATGTTTTCTATTGCATCGGGTGTGTCCTTAAAATATTCTTCTGCTTGTTTTGGAGTGATAAAAGAAAAATCGTCGTTTTCTCCACCAAAAGATTTTCCTGCCGATGTTTGTACCGACATTAAAATGTTTCTTGCTCGACTGTCTTGTTTATCCAGATAATATACATCATGAGAGGCAACTAACGGGATATCCAATTTTTTTCCAAGATTGATTATTTTTTCTTTCAGTTCAAGAGACCCTTCTATTTCTGGGTGATGGGTGATTTCTAAATAAAAATTTTTAAATCTCTCCTGATACCATTTTGCGATTTCTTCTGCTTTCGTAAAGTTGTTTACTTTGAGAGCTTGAGAAATTTCTCCACTAAAATGAGGAGAGATACAAATCATTCCGGCGCTGTGATTTTCTATCAGCTCTTTGTCTATTCTGGGTTTGTAATAAAAACCTTCCAAATTGGATTTTGTTACCAGCTTGATCAAGTTTTTATAACCGCTTTCGTTTTTGGCAAGCATCACGAGACGACTTCTGCGGTTGTCTATTCCGGGTTCTTTGTCATGTCTGGTTCTAGTTGCTACATAAAAATCAACTCCAAGAATAGGAGTGATTCCTGCTTTTTTGCAGGCTTTGTAAAATTCTATCGTGCCGTACATATTTCCGTCGTCGGTCAAAGCCAAAGCTGTCATATTATTTTCTTTTGCTTTTTTAATTAAATCGGGAATCTGAGGAAGCGCATTCAAAAGACTATAGTGGCTGTGGGTGTGGAGATGGGTGAATTTTGACATAGGTCTATTATAAATTAAAAATTGAAATCTCAAAATTTAAAGTCTTGTTTTGTTTTTTAATATTTAGTATATTTAATGATAAGGAAGTTGAAAATCTCTTCTAAATGCCAGAAATAAGAGATGAGAGGGTAAATGCCCAGACCGAATGCTAAGTACTCTGTTGATTGATGCCATTATGTAGAGAATGCTACTAGTGGCTTATATCATTGGAGACTAACGACGCATCGGACGATACCAAAGTTAGGTACTGCTTTTTTCTTCGGATAGAGCAATCTGGCCCAATAACTTTGGATTGATGTCGTGGTACACTTCCTTTCTTTTGTAGACCGTCCTCTCGGGGACGGTTTTTTTATTGTATGATTTTCAATGTTTAAATTTATTTCTTAAATCGCATCATAATTTAGTTTGGCTTATATTCATAGAAATAGTTATAATTTATCTCAATGACCAATTGTCGATATCTAATTGGAATAGACGAAGTGGGTAGAGGACCTGTTGCTGGCCCTGTGGCTGTTGGAGCGGTTTTGTTTTATGCAGAAAACAAAACTGTCATGGAAGAAAGATTTTCTAACTTTAAAGATTCAAAAAAACTTTCTCCCAAAAAAAGAAATGAATGGTTTGAAAATATTAAAAAAGCAAAACATGAGGGACTATTAGATTACAAAGTTGTTTTTGTTGATAATAAAAAAATAGACGAGTTTGGAATTGCTCCATCAATCAGGTCTTGTATAAAAAATTCTTTACAATCTCTGTGTAAGACGTCGGACGTCTTACATAAAGATTGTCTGGTGTTGTTGGATGGGGGATTAAGAGCACCAGAGGAATTTGTAAATCAAAAAACTATTATTAAGGGGGATGAAAAAGAAATGGTAATTGCTCTTTCTTCAATCGTGGCAAAAGTCACCCGTGACAGTCTGATGTGCAAGTTAGCAAAAGAATACCCCCAATATGGTTTGGAAAATCACAAGGGTTACGGAACAAAAGCACATATGACCGCAATAAAAAATAACGGTATCTCTGAAATTCATCGAAAAACTTATCTAAAGAATATTTAATATATGTCTTTACAAAATAAATAATATGATTTATAGTTTTGTGAGGATTTCTTATTTAACTCATATTTAGGAGGCACGTCATGCACGATGATTTGAAAGGGTTGGCCGAAGGATTCGGCGAGCTGTCGGGGTTTCTTGATTCTATTTTCGGTGGAAGCGAGGAAAAGGGAAGTAAGGAAGACTTGACTGACGACGCTCTGGACAAGCTCCGCACCCTGATTGGTACCAACAATGTGATTCTCAAAAAGTTGGTCGCCGGTCTGCTTTTGGAATACTTTGTCGGCAAGCTGTCGTTTCAAGAGTTGGAATATTTTCTCCACTCTCGTGACAAGGACATTCAGATCGAGGCCGGCAAGGCCATTCTGGACTTCCACTGGAGGTCTCTCAATGTTAACATCCTACGCGAACTTCTCGCTCTTGAGGACGAAGAGATCAAACGAAAAATCAACGACTATCTCTCTTCAATGAAGAAGAAGTGAGTGTGGTCAAAACAGCCCTTGGCAAAGCAATTTGCCAGGGGCTGTATTAAATTGAGTTTAGTCTGTTGCTTTTTCTGTAATAATGTAGTAAATTTATATCTGTTAATTTTAAAAAAGCTGTTAGCTGTTAGCTATCAGCTATTAGCTTCAAAAATATGTCAGTAAGAATGAGACACACAAAGGGTCACACCCGTAATAGAAGATCACATCATGCGCTAACAGCGCCTCGTATTTCTAGTTGCCCAGATTGTGGAGCTTCACATTTGAGACACAGAGTTTGTGAGACTTGTGGAAAATATAGAGGAAAGCAAGTTGTAGATGTTGTAGCAAAGATTGAAAAGAAAAATACTAGATTAAAAGACAAAGCTAGAAAAATGGGAATTGACCCAGGAGAAGCGAAAGAAAAAGAAGAAAAGAAAGAAAAGAAGGAAACTCCAAAAAAGAAAACAACTACTAAAAAATAAAATAAAATAAAAAACTGAGACATCCAATGTCTCAGTTTTTTATTTTGACAAAGTTTTCCACTTCCGCTTTTAAAAATTTTGTGTTATTTTATAGAAAATAGTAAATAATCTAAATTTTAAATTTTGTCATGTCAAACAGGCACCTTTCAAGAACAATAGTTTTACAATCGCTCTTCGAGTGGGATTTCTCTTCGAAAGATAATTCCGAAGTAGATTCAATTCTTGAATATAATACAAGAGAATTTTCAACTGGAATGTGTGATTTTGAGTTTTCACAAAAGCTTATCAAGATTGTTGTTGAAAAAAAACCTGTGATTGATGACATTATTCAAAAAGCAGCTCCTCAATGGCCGATAGAAAAAATATCGGTTGTAGATAGAAACATATTAAGAATCGGTCTTGCCGAATTGCTTTTTGCTGATAGAAAAGAAATCCCGCCAAAAGTAGCTATCAACGAAGCAATTGAATTGGCGAAAAATTTTGGCGGTGAAAATAGCGGCCGTTTTATAAGCGGTGTTTTGGGAACTATTTACAAAGAAATGGGCGAGCCCGATAAGGACCAATTTGGAAAAAAGAAAAAGAAAATAGAAGATATCCCCTATGACCAAATGTTGGTCGAGAAAAAATGTGGTGCTGTTGTTTACTCTATAAAAAATGACGAAATCCATTTTGCCTTGGTTCATGACATTTTTGGACACTGGACTCTTTCAAAAGGAAGTGGTTTAGAAGGAGAAGATCCAGAAAAATGTACAGCGAGAGTCGTTAAAAAAGAAATGGGTGTTGATATAAGTGTAGAGGACAAATTGGGTGATAACGAATACATTGCTTATGACCCAGAAAAAGGAAAGACAAGAAGACAGGTTCTTTATTATTTGGCAAAGACAGAATACGCACCACTTGTTTTGGAGGACGGAGAAGATGCTGGTGGTTTGGATCAAGTAAAATGGTTCAAGATGTCAGAGATACCAGATTTGAATTTTTATGATGATATTCTTCCTATTGTTACAAAAGCGATTGAAATTTTGAAGAACAAAAAAACTATCGCTTAATTTAAAAAATGCTTTGCTAATTTATTTGAAAAAATGTAAGCTATTGGTGGCTGTAGCTATTAGCTTGTAATAAATATATGGATTTTTCAAAATTTGAGAAAAAAATAGAGGTTGAGTTTAAAGATAAAGATTTGCTTAAAAAAGCTTTTACTCATCGTTCTTATATAAATGAACATGGTGGTTCTTACTGGGATCACAATGAAAGATTGGAGTATCTAGGAGATGCTGTTTTGGAATTGGTTGTTTCTAGACATCTATATGACAAATTTCCAGAAGAAAAAGAGGGGATACTTACTTCATATCGTTCGGCTTTGGTTAATACAGTAACTATTTCTGATTCAGCTAGAAATTTGGACATGAATAGTTATCTTTTGTTATCAAAAGGAGAATCAAAAGATACAGGTAGAGCCAGAAATTCTATTTTAGCGAATGCTTTTGAAGCTTTGATCGGAGCAATTTATTTAGACCAAGGATACGACACAGCTGAGCAGTTTATTGCGAATAATTTATTCCATCTAACAGATAATGTTATAAAAAATAGATCTTGGCAGGATTCAAAAAGTTTTTTCCAAGAAAAAGCACAAGATATTGTAAAAATTACACCGTCTTATCAAGTGCTTGATGAGACAGGACCTGATCACGATAGAAAATTTAAGGTAGGTGCTTTTTTGGGTGAGGATAAGGCTGGGGAAGGTGTTGGAGCTTCTAAACAAATTGCCGAACAGGAAGCAGCAAAAGATGCTCTTAAAAATAAAGGTTGGGATAATTAATCCAAATTTACTAAACTCTAAGCACTAAACCCTGCCTGCCGGCAGGCAGGTTTAAATTCTAAACAAGTCCAAATAATCAAAATTCAAAATACAAAGAATTGTTCACTGACCGTTTTTTGTATTTGTATCGCATTAGTATTATTCGTATCATTCGTATATTGGTATGTCTATCTACAAGATTTGATTATTTTTTTATATTGATGTAAAGTTAAATTCCAGAGAAGTTCTCAAACATTTTTTATTTTTTTTTATCCAACTTTTCGCAAGGAGGCGATTATGGAACAGACAAGTATTGTTGGAAGTGAAAACGGCCTCCGGCACAAGGTTTCAGTCCCCAATACTTTGGGGTTGAACGGACGGCTTGTAGAGGCGTTAGATCTCGGATTGAGGGGTCGGGATGAGACCATAGATTCAATTCAAAAATTCGGCGAAGAGATGGCCGATGTTGCTCGTCTTCGGGCGAGGTTGCCTTTGGTTATTGCTTTGGCAATCGTTGAACAGGTTCGTTACCCTGTTGTTTACAAAATTTCAATGGAAGACCCGTCTTTTCGGGAACTATTTCATCTGGATCATTTTGTGACAGATAAGCCCGGTGGTTTATTTGGGAAAACCCTTGAGATTTTCAATCTTATCAAAGGAGAGTCCATCAAGGGATATTCTTTGCCTGTGTGTCTCGTCTGTGGAGGAGGTTCTCCTTATATCAGTGTGGATATTGCTGGCATTTTGAATATTGGATAAAAAAACAAAAACCCGTCGCATCGAGCGACGGGTTTTAAAATTTCTTAAACATTATAATCCTAATACCTCAAATTATATCCGAATACTACGAATCTTCTCCATCAAGACTTCTAATCACAAAATGTCGTGGATTGCTTCGCTTCGCTCGCAAAGACGAATTTCCTTCGGAAATTCGTCAGTGTTGGTTCGTCTTTGCGAGCGAAGCGAAGCAATCCAGAATCGTATTTCGTAATTTAAAATTTAAGAATTAATTAAAATTTTTATTTGTAGAATTCAGATTATATTTATTTTCTGCTTACTACAAACTACTCACTAAACAAATTTCTCCACCCACTTCCTTAATCACACCTTTTATCTCTAATAAAGAAATAACAGAGTTCAATTCTGAAATCGGTATCAAAGATTTTTGTGCTATCTCGTCTCGTGAAAGCGGTTCGTTTAATAAAAGTAAAATCTCTTTTTCTTCCTCGGAAAAATTTTCTAGCAATAATATTTTTTGCCCACTTTCTTTTTCAGAAGAGATTCCGAGTATTTCCAAAAGATCATCAGTGCATGTAATAGGGACAGCTCCTTGTCTTAACAATTTGTTTGATCCTTTTGCCCCATCTATAAAAATTGAGGCAGGAACAACAGCAATTTCTTTATTATAATCAAGACCCATTCGGGCGGTTATCAATGTCCCCGATTTTTCTCCAGCTTCTATAACTAAAATAACATCGGATAAACCAGCCATAATTCTATTTCTCTGAGGAAAGCTCCACTGTGTTGCTTTGAAATTGTTTTCAAATTCTGACAACAAACATCCTCCCGAATTTACAATTTCTTCTGCCAAACTTTTGTTGATAGATGGATAGATGACAGAATTGTCCAGTCCAGAACCAGGTACTGCAATAGTTTTTAAATTATTTTTCAATGCACTTCTGTGTGCGATGGAATCAATTCCAACCGCCAATCCGGATATTATTGTTATGTTGTGTCCCTTTAGCCCAGAAATTATTTTTTCGCAAACTTCTTTTCCGTATGATGTGTATTTTCGTGAGCCTATTACGGTTACAAATTTTGTATCATCCCAATTTGGTATTTCACCTTTTACAAAAATTTGTTTTGGAGGCTGGGGAATTTCAAGAAGCTTTTCAGGGAAATATTCTTTTGATAGTTTTTTTATTTCATAATCCATAAAATGATTATAACAAGACAAAAACATTCAGACACCCTGATAGATGCCGGAATGTTGATAATGCTTTTTTTCTTATCTTTTTTCTGCTACGATATTATCAATGTTATTAAATGGTTTAATTGAAAAAAAGTCTACTTCAAACAGCCCAGCTGTAGCGTAGGGTTGGTTGAATATATGGCTGGGCGGAAAATACTAAGGACTAATTACTAAAAACTAAAAACTAAACTATGTTAGATATAAAATTCATAAGAGAAAATAAAGATTTAATTGATATGGCTGCTAAGAAAAAGCATATCAATTTTGATGTGGAAAAACTTATTTTGGCGGATGATAAAAGAAGAGACATTGTTGGGAAAATAGACGCTCTTCGAGCAGAACAAAATATTTTAAGCGACAAGATACCTTTGATTACCGATAGTGCAGAAAGAAACACTGTTGTTGAACAATCAAAAGAAATAAAAGCAAAATTACAGGCACTAGAAGACAGTTCAAAAGAAATCATAAAAGAGTGGAAACTTTTGATGTTACAAGTTCCAAATATTCCCGATATGTCTGTTCCTGACGGAGACAGTGATGCTGACAATCAAGAAATAAAAGCATGGGGCGAAAAAACAAAATTTGATTTTGAGCCAAAGTCACATGTGGATATTATGCAAAATCTTGATATGGTAGATTTTGAAAGAGGAGCAAAGGTGCACGGGTTTCGAGGGTATTATTTGAAAAACGACGGGGCAAGATTGTCTTGGGCAATTTGGAATTATGCCAATGAATTTTTTGGAGCAAAAGGCTTTATTCCAATACTTCCTCCTGCAATTGTAAAAAAAGAAAATCTTTATGGAACAGGACACCTGCCAAATGATGCGGAAGATGTTTACAATACCCAAGACGAAGATTATTTGATTGGAACAGCAGAAGTACCTGTTACTGGATATCACTCGGGAGAAGTTTTGTCACAAGCAGAATTACCTAAAAAATATTTGGGATTTTCTCCTTGTTTCAGAAGGGAAGCAGGGTCTTATGGAAAAGATACAAAAGGACTTATTCGTGTTCACGAATTTTATAAGGTGGAACAGGTGATTTTATGTGAGGCTAGTCATCAAGAATCTGTAAAATGGCACGAATGGATAAATAGAAATACAGAAGAATTTATTGAATCTTTGGGGATTCCTTATCATACAGTAATAAACTGCGGAGGTGATTTGGGACAAGGTCAGGTAAAAAAATATGATATTGAATTGTGGGTGCCAATGGAAGAAAAGTACAGAGAGATTTCTTCGGCCTCATATTTCCACGATTTTCAAGCCAGGAGATTTAATATTAGATACAAAAATAATGAGGGCAAAGTGGAATATATTCACACCTTAAATTCTACAGCGATTCCGACACCCCGAATTTTGGTTTCTTTGGTTGAAAATTTTCAACAGGCAGATGGATCAATTAAGATTCCTGAACCTTTGAGAAAGTACATGAACAAAGATACAATCAGTTTATAAAATAAAAACAACTCTTAAATTTTTATAAAAATTTAAGAGTTGTTTTTATTTTATCGCTATCAACCACTCATTATCAATTATTTACTTGCTACCAGTTACTTGCTACTTTATACTATTTCCAATGGCCAAGTACACATCATCACAATTTACACAAAGAAAGAGAAAAGATTTTTTGATAAAAACAGGCTTGCTTCTCGTTTTTGTTGTTGTGGTTTTTCTTTGTATCTCAGAAATTTTCAAATTTAATTTTGCAAACATAAAAGAGGTAAATATTAGTGGAAATAAAATTGTAAAAACTTCGGATATTCAAAATATTGTTCTAGAAAACTTGGAGGGGAATTACTTTTGGAAATTTTTTCCTAAAAGAAATATTTTAATTTACCCACGAGAAAATTTAACTGCAGAATTGTTTGAAAAAAAACCAAGAATTAAAGAAATTGATTTAAAATTGAAAGATTTTAATAATTTGATTGTGAAAATAAAAGAGAGAGATCCTTTTGCTTTTTGGTGTCAGGAAAATGAATTGATTGATGAATGTTTTGTAGTAGACAGTGAGGGTTTGATTTTTGACAAAGAAAGAGGAGAGGACTTGTTCAAATACTATGTAGACTTGAACGATAAAAAAATAATTGGTAAAAGCGTTTTTGAATTTGAAAAATTTAAAGAAATTGATTCAATAATTAAGTTTGTTACCAATTTAAAATTGGAACCATATAAGTTGGTTCAAAAAGAAAACAAGCTTGAAATACATATATTAGATGGAAGCAAAATTATTTTTAACAAAGATCAGTCTGCCCAAGAAGTTATTACAAATTTGCAGTCTGTTATGAATATGAAAGATTTTGATATAACAAAAATCGGGTATGTAGATTTTTCTTTTGGGAATAAAGTTTTTTACAAATAAAAATATAAACATACCAATATACAAATGATACTAATAATACAAATGCGATACGAATAATATGGCAAAGAATTTCTGGAATAAAATTAAAAAAGCGTTCAATTCTGATTTTTAAAATCAAAATTGAACGCTTTTTATTATTTATAAATGACAGTCGTCATCCATATATTCTTTAAATGTTTTTACAAATCTAAAGCCCATTTTTTCTAAATTAGAATCAAATTTTGTCGTGCAAAAATACATGGCCCTTGTTTTTTTGTGCCCGTTGATATCGAAAAGCCAACCCCATGCTACCATTTTATTGCTTTCATGCATTTTAAAATTTTTATCATCTACGCCACGTCCTATTCCTGCTACGCGAAATATACAATCATCATTTGTGACGATATCGTCAGGCTTAAAACCACAAATTTTTTTGCATTTCTCTGGGTCAGTATCGACATCAATAAGCTGTCTCTGAAAGGTTGTTATTTTCAAGGTATACCTCTTTCTGATTTTTATTTGAAAACTGTATCTAAAAGTGATAGTATCAAAAAACTATAATCAATACAATATGTCAAAGAATTTTTGGAATAAAATTAAAAAAAGACCATTTTTTGTTTTGGCTCCGATGGCCGATGTTACAGATGTTTCTTTTAGACAAGTCGTGGCCAAATATGGAAAGCCAGATGTTTTCTGGACAGAATTTGTCGCTTGTGACGGTCTTTGTTCTGTGGGGCAAGAAAAGTTGGTAAAAAATTTGTTGCAATTTAGCGAAAAAGAGCGACCGATAGTGGCACAACTTTTTGGTTCCAATCCAGAAAATTTTGAAAAGTCTGCGAGACTTATAAAAAAACTTGGATTTGATGGAATTGATATCAATATGGGTTGCCCACAAAAAAATATTTTGAAACAAGGTGCTGGTGCAGAACTGATAAAAAGTACAAAGCTCGCAAAAGAAATAATAAGAGCGACAAAAAAAGGAGCGGGCGGTTTGCCTGTTTCTGTAAAAACTAGAATTGGATATAACAAAAATGAAATAGAAACTTGGATACCAGCTATTTTAGAAGAAGAACCTGTGGTGCTAACAATACACGGACGAACAAAAAAAGAGATGTCAAAAGTTTCTGCTCATTGGGATATTATAAGAGATGTCGTTGATATAAGAGACAGGATGAAAAGCAAAACTTTGGTGATAGGAAACGGAGATATTTTTTCTTTTAAAGATGGTCTAGAAAAAGCAAAGATGAGTGGTGTAGATGGAATAATGGTGGGCCGAGGCATTTTTGGTAACCCTTGGTTTTTTTCTGGAAAAAATCCAACAATAAAAGAAAAAATGAAAGTAGCTTTGGAACACACAAAATTGTTTGAAAAAATATTTGGTGAAACGAGAGAAAATAAAAAGATATTTGGCGGTCGCGCAAGAAATTTTGCTTTGATGAAAAAACATTACAAAGCCTATATAAATGGTTTTGATGGAGCGAAAGAATTGCGAATAAAATTGATGGATGCTGATTCTTTAAAAGAAGTAGGGGATATAATTGTTCAAAAAATAAAAACTCTTGAAAAATAATTCTGTTGCTGATATATTGTTTTGAGGAATTTTAGTTAAATTTTGAAAAAGGTGGTGTTATGACGAATGAAATAATTTTGGAAAAGGATCACCCCGCAGGAACCCGTCTGGTTGTAGGAGGTTTTTCTCTTGTTTTGGGGTGTATGGGCGCGGACATTCATCTGAAAGCAAAAAAGCAGATTGAAGCTACTCCCGAAGGTACTCCTAATCGTGAAGAAGCACTTCGTCTCATCAATCGTTATTGCAACTAATATCAATAGGGCAAGGAAACCGGAGGTTTTCTTGCCCTATATTTATTTTGAGAGTATTATTCTTTCAGATTAAAAATTAATTTATTTTTTTATGGTGAAAACAATTTCAAGAGAAGAATTTAAACAAAGATTGGATTTGGGAGAATACATTTTAATTGATGTCAGAACTGAAGCAGAAAATTTGCTTGCGAATATTCCCGAGTCATTAATACTAGATATTAGCCAGCCTGATTTTGCTCAGAAAATTTTATCACTAGATAAAGATAAGAAATATTTGATATATTGTGCAAGCGGGAATAGATCATCTTATGCACTTTCATTTATGGAACAATCAGGTTTTAAAGAAGTATATGAATTGGAGGGTGGAATAATGAATTGGTAATAATTGCTTGGGGGCTCGACCTCCAAGTTTTTATTTTTTTATATAAATTTGAATTTTAGAAATAATCTGATATTATCGGTATCAGAAATGTTTTTATAAATTTTTTCTGTGGGAGAAACATTATGGGTGCTGGTGAAAATTGTGGTTTTACTCCGATGGACGAAGGGAGTGAAGATGAATCGCCACGTAAAAAACCGTTAGGAATTCCGTTAACGCCGGATATAAAGCGTTTTAGAGAAGAAATAATAGAACCATGGAAAAAAGCCGGCAGAGATGCCGGTGAAGAAGGGAAATATCCCTGTTAATTTTTTAAAGCTCTGTCTTACGACAGGGCTTTACTGTTTTTAATAAATATTGTATTGTTTTATCTAGAAAATATATCTTTTAAACCAAGTATATAAGAGGGAAATATGAAGAGTTTATTTTTGGGAATATTTTTTGCTTTGTTTATATCGGGGTGTTCAGAAAGAGTAATTTCTGGCCACGGATATTCTAGGACAGTTTTTCAATGTCGTCTTTATGATGGAACAATTATTTATGTTGATAATCTTGAAGAGTGCAAGCAAGATAACAAAATAACAGAGGAAGTGATCGCAGGAGAACCATTGTCGATTCATGAAAGTCACGAAGAATCTCTTTCAAAAGAAGTAGAAGATATAAAAGAACAATATCAAACAGAGGGATGTAATAGTTTCAGAAATTCTGACCCCAAAGGGTGGTGTCGCAGTAGTTGTCGCAAGGCATACAGCGACACCGGTTTCTGTATGTTATTTGACCCTTAAAAAAAGGCCGAGCAATCGGCCTTTTACTTATTCACCTTATTCCTTTTGTGTTTATATTTAATATCTTATAATTATAAATATGAAAAATTTTATAAAAATATTATCTTTGGGAGTATTTATGTTTCCGGCAATGGCCCTTGCCGCAGCTCCTACAAGTTTACAAGATTTAATAGGAAGATTTCAGGAAATTATCAATATGCTGGTTCCTTTGGCAATGGGATTGGCGGTCTTGGCTTTTATATGGGGCCTTGTCGTTTATATTTATAACGGAAGTAACCCCGCAAAGAGGAGTGAGGGGTATATGTTTATGGTGTATGGAATCATCGCTTTGTTTGTAATGACAACGATGTGGGGATTGGTAGCAATTCTTAATGGTACAATTTTAGGTGCATAATCGGGTGTAAAACATTATCCACACTTGCCTATCGTTTAGAATTGTTTAGTTTGGTATTATTAAGGTAAATTTATAAATTAATATTAATAAATAGTAAAAATTATGAAAAAGTTTTTAGTTATGGGTGGTGTGTCATTGTTGATGCCAGCAGTTGTATTAGCTGCGGATCTTACAACAATTTTGACAAAGGTTCAACAAATTATTGGTTTGATTGTTCCTATCGTTATTTCTCTTGCTGTTATACTTTTCCTTTGGGGACTTATTGGTTTCATCACAAAAGCAGGAGCAGACCAAAAAGCAGCTAGAGAACAAATGATCTGGGGGATCATCATTTTGTTCGTGATGGTGTCTATCTGGGGATTGGTGGCTTTGATCCAAAATACATTTGGAATAAGAGGTACAGAAGGAACTGTAACAAATCCGTTGGATAAAATTGAGAACTTCTAATTTTTATGGGAGCAACATCACAATTTGTATCTAATATGAACGAATTTATCATAATACCACTTATTGGATTATTGATAAGTTTGGCAACACTGATATTTGTTTGGGGACTGGTTGAGTTTATACATGGATCGGGAAGTAACCCAGCAGCCAGAGAGACAGGGAAAAAACATATGATGTGGGGAATTATTGGATTGTTTATAATGGTTTTTGCGAAAGCAATTATTTCTTTGTTCATAAATTCTTTTGGAATTGATACTGCTCCGATAGATAACGCCTTGCTTTAAATCAGGACTATTTAAACAAAAAACCACCGATAAATTTATCGGTGGTTTTTTGTTTGAAATTATTTAATAAATTTGGTACTATTATGCTCAAATCAATTTTGACTTTTGATTTTTAACTTTTAAATTTCTATAATGCCGAGGTGGCGAATTGGATTAAAAACAAACTGCTTTGTTTTTAATCCGGTTCTGAGCGAAGCGAAGAAATTTCCGTTATCGAGTGAAGCGAGATAGGAAATAGGTGGAAGACGCACTAGCCTCTGGTTAAATGAAGCAGGATTGAAAAATAGGTAATATAATGCCGAGGTGGCGAAATTGGTAGACGCACTAGCCTTAGGAGCTAGCGGGGCAACCCATGGAGGTTCAAGTCCTCTCCTCGGCACAAAAACCAGACCTGAAAGCGACAGCTTTCAGGTCTTTGGTTTTTGTAGCCAGAGGAGAGGACTTGAACGGCGGAGGCGGTATACAAGACGAGCGAAGCGAGGGCTTGTCGCCGAGCCGCGTCCAGCAGTACTTAGGCTTTCGGAATCCGTAGCGAAGCGAAGGATGAGCGAAAGACTTAGTAACTGCGGGACAAGTCCTAACTTTTTAGCACAAAAACTTAGACCCAGAAGCACCAGCTTCTGGGTCTTTGGTTTTTGTAGTCACAAAACATTTGCTAAATCATTAATTTGTGAAATAATTATAATAATTAAAAATTAATTTAATTCAAAAAAAAATGACTACTATTTTATTTATTATTTTGGGAATAATTGCCGTTATTGCAGGATGGATTGCAATGACCTATAACGGTTTTATTACTTTAAAAAACAGAACAGAAGAAGCGTGGGCAGACATTGATGTTCAACTAAAGAGGAGATATGATCTTATTCCAAATTTGGTTAACACAGTAAAGGGATACATGACTCACGAGGCAAGTACTTTTGAAAAGATTACCGAGGCTCGTTCAAACGCAATGAATGCACAAGGAGTTGAGGCAAAAGCACAATCAGAAAATATGTTATCAGGCGCTTTGAAATCTCTTTTTGCTGTTGCCGAAAGTTACCCAGACTTGAAAGCCAATCAAAACTTTTTGGAATTACAAAAAGAATTGTCAGACACGGAAAACAAAATTCAATCAGCAAGAAGATTTTACAACGGCAATGTGAGAGATTTGAATACAAAGATAGAATCTTTTCCATCAAATGTAATTGCAAATATGTTCAAATTTGTTAAGAGAGAATTCTTTGAGTTGGAAGAGGGATCGGAAGAAAAAGAACCCGTAGAAGTAAAATTCTAACAATTAAATAAAGCATGCAAAATAAAAGCATTAAATCATATTTAATTTTTGGCTTGCTGTTTTTTCTTTTCGCAGCTCCTATAAATGCAGAGGAACAAAATAGAAGTTATCTCTATGATTCTTTTAAGGTAGATATTGTCATAAACAAAGATTCTACTTTGGATATCACCGAGAGGCAGACCTTTAATTATAAAGGTAGATATAACAAAGGATGGCGTTCTATTCCTCTAGATAAAATTTCTGATATTACAGATGTAAAAGTTATCGACGGAGCTACTGGTCTGGAATTAATCCATTCTTCTAAAATTTTAGAAAAAACTGATCCTGATAGTTGGGGTAAATATACATTTTACAAACAAAATGGTGCTATAAATATCGAGTGGTATTACGATTTGGCTGATACTTCTCATGAATGGATTATTGAATATAAGGTTTATGGTGGTATTGGTTTTTATAATGATCATGATGAAGTTTACTGGAATCTATTCACAGATTTCGACGTACCAATTAATCATTTAGAAGTTTTAATTACCTTACCCTCTAATAATTTCTCAGAAGATGATATAACAGAAACTTTTTACAGTGATGCTGGGGGTCAATATTATTTGAAGAAGATGGAGGGTTCTGGGGTATTTTACTCTAAAGAAAATATACCCGTAAAAGCAGATGTAACTGTCGCTGTTGGTTGGCCAAAGGGTTTAATAAATCAAAGTTCATTTTGGTTGGGTTGGATAAAAATAAATATTCTCCTTATCGTCTCGAGTCTTATTATTTTCCTTTGTTTAATAACTGGCTTTGTTTATTGGTATAGGAGTGAAAGAATGAATCAAGGTAGGGGAACAATCATTCCACAATATGAACCACCTCAAAATCTACGTCCTGCTATGGCTGAAATAATTTGCAGAGAGGGTATAACCCCAAAGGCATGGCCTGCTACAATCGTCGATCTCGCAGTAAGAGGTTATATAACTATAACGGATAACACTAAAAAATTTCTTATATTCAAGACTCCTGATTTTGTCTTAGAGAAAAAGAAGAATTTTTTGAATGAAGATGGATTAGAAGATTATGAAAGAGAATATCTAACTATATTATTTTCATACGGAAAAGAAGGAAAGTTTTCTACAAGAGAAATGAATAAATCTTCTGATACTATAAAGAGAGATATGTACAAGAAAATAAAGAAATTGGAGGAACATTTAATTAAAGAAACAGAAATTGATACAGGCGCTTTTGAGAAACTTCTTTCAAAAGAGAAAAAAATGTTTAGATGGATTATATTTTTAATTGTTTTCATCGCTTTTTCCGCGGAATATTCTATTTATCTTGTCACTGAACATTTACTTTCTACTAGTTTATTTTTGGTAATTAGTGCTGTGATTATTTTAATCTTTTTTATCAAGTATGAGGCTCGTTTAAATAAAAAAGGACAAATTTTGAAGGAAGATTGGCTTGGCTTTAAAATTTTCTTGGAAACCACAGGAAAAGATAGAATGCAAAATTTAACTCCAGAAATTTTTGAAAAATATTTACCATATGCCATGATTTTTGGGATAGAAAAACAATGGGCGAAAAAATTTGAAGGTATACACATGGTTCCTCCTGTTTGGTACCACAATACTGGTGCTATGATTGCTAGCAGTAGTTCGCTTGGTAACAGCGCTTCCAACTTTTCTCCTTCTGCTTTCTCTTCTTCTTTCTCGTCTGCTTTTTCGTCTGCCTTTTCTAGTTCAGCTGGTGGAGGTGGTGCTGGAGGTGGCGGGGGTGCCGGAGGCGGTGGAGGAGGTGGTGGAGGAGGCGCCAGCTAGGATATTTTTTAAATTATAATATACTCTTACATATGGCAACACTTTATACTCATCAAGATTCAAATATTAGGAAAACATGGTTTTTAATGACCGTGTTTTTCGTCATTATAATTTGTCTTGGTTGGGCGTTTAGTTATTATTTTGAAAATCCGGCAATTTTATCATTTGCAATTATATTCAGTATTTTGATGAATATTACCAGCTATTGGTATTCTGATAAAATTGCACTGAAAATGTCAGGAGCAATTCCGGCTGACGAAATAAAATTTCAAGATCTTCACAACATTGTTGAAAATCTTTCCATCACAGCGGGCCTTCCAAAACCAAGAGTTTATATAATAAGCGACCCTTCTCCAAATGCTTTTGCAACAGGTAGAAACGCAAAAAATTCTGCCGTTGCTGTTACCACAGGTCTTTTAGATATTTTGGAAAAGAGCGAACTAGAAGGTGTGATTGCGCATGAACTCTCCCACATAGGAAACAGAGATATTTTGGTTTCTACTGTTGTTGTGGTACTGGTTGGCTTTATTGCCTTGCTGTCGGATATGTTTTTAAGAATGGCTATTCATGGTGGGGGCAGAAGCAATGATTCTGGGAACAAGGGCAAGGCTATTATCCTCGTAATTGGGCTAATTTTGGCCATTTTAGCACCTATTGCATCTACTTTGATACAATTAGCAATATCTAGAAAAAGGGAGTTTCTGGCCGATGCGTCGGGGGCTCTCTTAACTCGTTATCCAGAAGGCTTGGCAAATGCTTTAAAGAAAATATCCGCCAATCCAAATCAGTTACAAAAAGTAAGCAAGGCGACTGCTCATATGTTTATTGCGAACCCATTTAAAGGGAAAAACATCTCTAATCTATTTATGACACATCCCCCGGTAGAAGAAAGAATTAAAGCATTATTAGGTAAAAATAATCCGAATGACCCGAATTAAATCCTAATTCCCCGAATTATCGAATCATCCGAATTTTATCACTTGTAATTCGTATTCGTAATTATTTGGGGCATTCGGATATAATTTGTAGATTCGGATTATATCTTATGAAAGAAAATACCCATCTTTATTTTGCGGAAAAGGTTTTTGATTGTTTAGAAAATAAAAATCTTAGAAAAATTTTAAAAGAAAATTTTGATTATTATGTTTTAGGAAGTGTTTTTCCTGATATTTTTTATCATAATAAAAAAACATCTGAAATATCCCAGATTATCCACGGAAGGGAATTGGAAAAAACCAATGAATTGATATTTGATTTCTTAAATTATGCGAAAGAAAAGCAGGATGAAAAAAGTTTGGCCTTTACATTGGGATATATTTCTCACTATGTTTTGGATTCAAAATTGCATCCAATTGTTTATTTTTTGACAGGAAATTATTATGACAAAGATCAAACAAAAAGATTTTCTGCAATGTTACGTCACCGTCAATTAGAGACATTTTGGGATAAAAAACTAACAAAAGGATTTTCTCTTTGTAAAAAAGTAAAAATATCTTCGTTAAATGATCTAAGTCTGACGAATATAATTTTTGAAAAATACGAAATAAATAAAAAGACTTTCATCTCTATTTTTAAGCAGTGCAAAATAAATAATAGGTTGTTTAGAAGTTATACGACTTATCTATTGTTTATTTTTTTGATTAAAGTCGGTTTATACAAAAACAAAACTGTTGATGGATTTTTTTTGTTCACCAAAAACAAAAATCTAGAAAACATAAGTAATGATTTAAGTTACAGAGATTTAATTACAGGTGAACACAAAAAAGAAAATCTTTTGGATTTGATGAAAAAAACAGAGTTTTATTCAAAGGATTTGTTGGAATCAGCGTATGAATATTATTTGGGGAAAATAAGCATATTGGAATTGGAGAGAACAATTCCAGGCGTCAGTCTGGATACTGGTAAAATAGATTTTTCTGTCGAAAGTATTGTCTATACTAAATATTGATTTTATTCAACAAAAGTAAAAGATGAGACAATTTGAAGAAGGTCTTTTTTGATTATTTTGTCTTCCATATTCCAAGCAACAAACAAAAATTCATAATTGTCTTTTGATGTAGTATAAACTTCACCATCGTTATAATTCATACCTTTTTGGTTTGCAACAAGGATCTCTTCTTTTGAAAATGGATCCATTCCACTTGGAGGAGCGAGACTGTCATCGCTATTTTCTACTTTTGCGATATTAACCAAAATTTCTTTTTGAGAACTGTTTGTTAGTTGGATTGTTTGGATAACACCTCCTGGTTGATCTCCATCGTTCCATTTGAAATCTTTTATTTTGTAATTTTTAGGATAATCAAATTTGAATCCATATTCTTGGTTTTGATATGTTCTTGTCTCAATAATAGTTTTTTGTTCTTTCTGGATAGGGACATTTTCAGCAGTGGCTTTTTCAATGTTTTTGTTTTTAACAAATAAAAATGCAACAAAAGATGCCAATATCAAAGCTATTATGGAAATAAGAATTATAAATTTTTGCATGGGTTAGATTTTAACATATTTTGATTCTTTTTATAAATTTTTTTTCCTGCGATATAATTATTTTTTGTAAAAATAATTATAAAGCTATTGTAGAAAGAACTGCTTGAAGATCAGTATCCTTTTTTTGTACCTCTATCGTAGGATAGCCGTATTTTTCGGCTTCTGCTCTAAGTTTATGACTAAAATCCAGCACCCACTCTATTTCTTTTGGTTTGAGGTCATCTGAATATTTTTTTGCATCATCCCAAAGTCCACGATTGTATATAACATCTTTTATTCTGTCTGCATCTTCATCCACTAAAAATACAGACGTAATTTCTTTGTTATTAGAAAAGTCTTTGGCTACTAGATGCGGTAATATACCAACCCCTTCCATCACAAACCCTTTTTTCCATGTGTAATCATTTTCAATAAATTTTTTAATACCAACCCATACTGCCTCACTTTGTTCTAATTCTATATCTGCTATTTCTGAAGCAGAAAATTCAGTCAGAAATTTTTGAGCGTCATAACCTTCAATATTGAATAGTTTTGGATAATCTTCTCTTCGAGCAACGAGACGCATGGTTTCTCGTATTTGGTCGGTAGAAATCCAAGGTAGATTCAAATGTTTTGCAACCAAAGCAGCCATAGTTGATTTACCAGTTGTGGGCGCTCCTCCTATAAGAATAATTTTTTTTGTTTTCATGGTTTGAATTATTATTTTGCGGAGGGTACGAGATTCGGCGCCAGTTCTAAATAAAATTTTCGTCCTGCAGACTTAATTTTATTAAGAACTCGCTGCCCCCGCTCACTCGTGTTCGTCGCTTCGCTCCTCCATACTCGCTCGGTTCGAATCTCTTCCCCTCGGTGTAACGACACAAAACAAAAACAGTGCATTGGTACTGTTTTTGTTTTGGTCGTGCGGAGGGTACGAGATTCGAACTCGTGAAGGCTTTCACCTTGCCGCCTTTCCAAGACGGTGCACTCGACCGCTATGCGAACCCTCCAATGAGAGTGATTATAACAAAATAAAAAAAATAGCCCAGCATGGATTGTCTTGCAACAATCTTTGCTGGGCTTTTTTTACTTGATCTCTGCCGTGATTTTGGCGGTGAGTTTTTTCAGATAATTTTTTGCCTTGGTGTCATAATGCTCTGGTATTGATTGATTCATCAACGCTATGGCGATGACGATCTCGTCGATTTTGTCACTGGGGAGTTTGCTCTCCCGAAGAATCGTACCGTATTTACGCATGTCGGCTTCTGCCTGAGCCGTCGGCAGATGTTCGATCTGTTCGCGCATTTTGCCGAGAATGACCTCGTGAAATGGTTGTTTTTTGCCATTTTTTTTCTCACTCATTTGCATTCCTCCTTTACCAGATTAGAAAGTGCAGAAATTGCCTCTGACAACTCGTTGATTGTTTGCAACGCATCGTCGTTTCTGAATGGTTGTATCTTGATTCTCATCTCGACTAATTTTGAAATAATAATTTCAATACTCTTTGTGTCTTTGGGCGGACACTCAGATAAATACCGACATACTCTTGCCACTAACTCTCTGTTTTTGGGAGCACAGGTAGCAAAAATTATGCCGTTGACATCTTTCTCCATATCACCAAGCATAATCTGGTATATGGGTGCTAAACTGTCTTTTCGGCACATCAAAACCTCCTTGTCAAAAAATGGTTAATCTTGAATTTCTGACAAAATACTACATTTTTTGAATAAAAAAGACAAGGGATTTGACTTTAAGGCAAGTTTCCTGTTAAATCTTGCTAGAAAGATTAATTTAAAAGAGGAATATACTAATGAATATTTATAAGGTAATAGCCAATTGTTTAAGTGCTTCAAGATTTTTAATTCCCATAATTCTTTTTGGACCGCTAGGTTCTGTGGTTCAAAAAATTGTTGTTGTCATTGTTTTGATTTCCACGGATTTTGTGGACGGATGGTTTGCCAGAAAAGGAGGATCTCCTGCTCGTTTGGGGGAAATTCTTGATCATACATCTGACAAAGTTGCTTCGCTATCTGTTGGAATTTTTATTTTGTTAAATAATTTTGTTGTTTTCCCTGTAATATTTACGGCTCTTGTTTCAGAAACCTTAATATTTTTGTTGTCAGCTTTGTTGGTTAGATTAAATGGTAACTTGATTATTACCAAGATCGGCAGAACAAAAATGTTGTTTTTTTGTGCAGGGTTTGTTTTTATTTTTTTAAATCAAATCGATCCGAGACAAATTTTTGAAACGTTGATTTTTGTAAGTTTAGTAATAGGAATTTTGTTATCAATCATTTTAAATTTTTTTTACTCAACAAAAATTTTACAGCTTGCCATCTGTGGCAAGTAAAAAGCGGTGTAAGACACCGCTTTTTTTATTTTTTAAATTTACATTTTATGAAAAATATTTTCTAAATCTTTATCCACAAATAGATTTGAAAAAAAGAGAGTAGAATTTTAGTAAATTCATTATTAATTTATTAAAAAAGTCTTCAAAATGGTAAAAAAAGTTCAAAAAGTTGGAAAAACATCCGATTTTATTAAAAAAGTACAAAAAAGAGACGGAACAGTTGTTTCTTTCAACGAAGAAAAAATTGTAAATGCTGTTTACAAGGCAATGCTTGTAACAAAAGAAGGATCTGAAAAAGATGCAAGATATATTGCTCACAAGGTTTATGTAGATTTGTTGAAAATCGCTAAATTACATAAGACTTTTATTCCTACTATTGAGGGGATTCAAGACTCCGTGGAATCCGAGCTCATTTTGGGAGATTATGTAAAGACTGCAAAAGCATATATTCTTTACAGAAGAGAAAGAGAAAAATTGAGACAACAGGGGGTTAAGGTACCTGAAAAGGTAAAAATATTGACAGAGGAAAGTAAAAAGTATTTTAAAAATCCTTTGGCAGAATTTGTTTATTATCGATCTTATTCAAAATGGATAGAAGGAGAAGGTAGAAGAGAGACTTGGGTTGAGACAGTGGATAGATATATGGGTTTTATGCAAAAAAATCTTGGAAATAGTCTAAAACCTGCAGAATATAAAAAAATAAAAGAATTTATTTTGAGTCAAAAAACAATGCCCTCAATGAGATTGATGTGGAGTGCTGGCAATGCTGCAGAAAAGTCTAATGTAACTGGTTACAACTGTTCTTTTATTGCACCTTCAAAACCAGAAGATTTTGGAGAAATAATGTATCTATCAATGTGCGGTGCAGGGGTTGGTTTTAGTGCAGAAAGTCATAGCGTTCAAAAATTTCCTCAGATTCAAAAACAAACAGGAAAGAAGAGACCTTCTTATTTAGTTCCTGACAGTAAAGAGGGTTGGGCTGACGCTTTCGTCTTGGCGGTAAAAACATGGATGGCGGGAGAGGATATCGACTTTGATTATTCACAGGTTAGACCAAAGGGGGCAAAACTTAAAACAATGGGTGGAAAAAGTTCGGGACCAGAACCTCTTATGGAATTGATGAGTTTTGCAAAAGAAAAGATTTTAAGAAAACAGGGGAGAAGATTGAGCAACTTGGATGTCCACGATATTGTTTGCAAGATTGGAGAAATTGTTGTTTCTGGAGGAGTGAGAAGGACTGCTTTGATATCGTTGTCTGATTTGGACGACAAAGATATGAGATCTGCAAAATTTGGACAATTTTATATTACAGAACCACAAAGAAGTATGGCAAATAATTCTGCCATCTATAATGAAAAACCAACAAATGTTGAATTTATGGATGAGTGGATAGCCTTGATGAAAAGCGGTTCGGGAGAAAGAGGCATCTTTAATAGAGGGTCTTTAAAAAACCAAATGCCTGATAGAAGATGGAAGGTTTTTGAAAAAGATTTGGATAGTTGTGGGACAAATCCTTGTGGTGAAATTGTCTTGAAATCCAAACAATTTTGTAATTTGTCTGAAATAGTTGCTCGTGCGGAAGACACAGAAGCTATTCTTATGGAGAAAGCAAGAATTGCAGCAATTTTGGGAACTTATCAGTCAACACTGACCAACTTTGGATATCTTTCAAAAGAATGGAAAAAGAATTGTGAGGACGAAAGATTGCTCGGAGTATCAATTACAGGACAGTGGGATTGTAAGATTTTGAAAGATAATGCAAAACTTTTGCAAAAATTAAAAAATGAAGTTATCAAAACCAACAAAGACTATGCAAAAAGATTTAAAATAAATCAGTCTACTTGTACGACTTGTGTAAAACCTTCTGGAACAGTTTCTCAATTGGTAGACGCTTCATCAGGAATGCATCCTCGGCACTCAGAATATTATATTAGAAGAGTGAGAATTTCTGCGACAGATAGTTTGTTCAAGATGCTAAAAGATCAAGGAGTTTTGTATCATCCAGAAGTAGGGCAGTCATATGAGAATGCCAATACTTATGTTTTGGAATTTCCCGTTAAGGCGCCTGCAAAATCTGTTTTCAAAAATGATTTAACAGCAATAGAGCAGTTGGAACACTGGAAATTGGTAAAAACAAATTATACAGAACACAATCCGTCAGTAACAATTTCTGTTGGTGAAGGTGAATGGATTGAAGTGGGGAATTGGGTTTATTCAAATTGGGATATCGTCGGGGGGCTTTCGTTTTTACCAAGATCAAACCATGTTTACAAGCTGGCTCCGTATGAAGAAATTGATAAAAAAAGATATGATGAGATGTTGAAGCGATTTAAAAATATTGATTTCTCAAAGATTGTGACTTATGAAAGAGCCGATGAAACTGAAGGAGCAAAAGAATTGGCTTGTATGGGGGGAGTGTGCGAACTTTAATAATCAAATTTAAATTTGATTATTAAAGTTCAAGTAGTAAGGTATAAGTAATAAGGTGTAAGCAAAGCAAAAACTTGGGGGGAAATCTCCAGGTTTTTGTTTTGACAATTTGTTAGAAAAATGTTAAAAATACTGTTAGAAAAAGGACAGCGGGTGTCCTTGTAATTTAAGCAAAGAGGAAATCATGACACTTGAAAAAAGGTTGCAGAATGGTAAAAGGGTTGTTTCGTTTAAACCCAGTATGGATCTCTTGAACAAGGGTTTCAAGCCAATTTCGCCTCCGGCGATTATGAAGAGTCGCGGTCGTATCAGTCAAGACAAGAAAGGACGCTGAACGACAGCAAAAAGGGGACCTTGTAAGGCCCCCTTTAATTTGTCTATAATTAGTTGAAATTTTTAAATAATAGTGTAATATATAGTAATTATGAAATTCGCAGTAATAGAAACAGGAGGAAAGCAATACAAAGTCTCAGAAGGAGATGTTGTTAAAATTGAAAAGCTTTCTGATTATAAAAAAGACGGTAAAGTAACTTTTGATAAAGTACTTCTTATTGATGATGGTAAAACAACAGAAGTAGGAGCGCCATATATCAAAGGAGCAAAAATTTCCGCTGTCTTCGAAGAAGAAGGAAAAGGAAAAAAAGTTCACATTGTAAAATTTAAATCAAAGAGTAACTATTCAAAGAAGATTGGTCACAGACAACCATTTAACAAAATAAAGGTTGAAAAGATATAAAAAAAGCACCCCTAGGGGTGCTTTTTTAGTCGTAGATGTGTAAATATGCTTTGGCAATCTCCCTTTCCTCGGGAGGCATTTCTTTCATTTTATCAAGAAGATGAGATGTGTTTCCGGTGGAATTTCTTCCGCTAAGAAGACCAAGATGTCTTCTTTCACATACTGTATGCGGGTAGATTTTCTTGACTGTCTTTTCCGGTTTTTTAGGAGTCATTTTGATTTCTTCCTTTTAGCAAAATTTAAACTTTGTGAACGAATCTGAGATAAATTTTAGCATATTTAAATAAATTTAAAATTGTTTGTTAGCAAGTCTTGAGTAGCAAATTTAACTACTCTACGATTTGTAACTTAGGCCATTTCGAAAGCCATTGTTTTTTGTTTACTCGATTTATAAAATAATCACGCCCATCTCCAAAATTGGGGGTCATTCTTAGTTTAAGAGAAAATAAATCATCTAAACCGTGAGGAGCTATTATTTTTAAAGAATCGTCTGGCAACATTACAACTCCAATAGCTGTCGCTGTTTCTGGCCAATGTGTGATAGCATCTGTCGACGAAATATAATCAGCCCCCTGATTGTTTATTTTCCCCATTCTTGCTTGATTGGTAACAGACCAATCAGCTTCTAATTTTTCTGAAAGAATCCTTTCGTATTTTTTTTCTGTCTCTTCTGATAAGTCATTTGGATCAAAATATATAACATCAATATCTGTCATATGTGGTTTGTTTTTAAAATTATGTAATGCATCCCAAACAGGGTTACGGACAAATCCAGCTCCGATCAACCAATCAGGAAGATTTAATGTGCGAACAGTTCTTAAGATATCCATTCTCCAAGGATCGTTTTTTATTATATTGACGATAAAATCTTCGTTCATTTTTAAAAGTATATCATTTATATTTTTTACGAAAAGCGTGGGGGCGCTTTTCTTTGACTATGATGACTCGACTTCCAGTTCTAATCGAAAATTTCGTCTTCACTTCGTTACAACTCATTTTCGATAAGAACTCGCTGTCCCGTCGCTCATATTTTTCTATATACAAAACACCTAGAATTTTTGTTAATTTTGTAATATAATTCAAGATATTTTAAGTTTTTAACTTTTGATATTTGGGCGTAGTGGCGAAGTGGAAACGCTGTGGTCTGCAAAACCACCATGCGCCGGTTCGATTCCGGCCTACGCCTCAAAATGCCTGGGTGGCGGAATTGGTATACGCGCACGACTTAAAATCGTGTCTCGCAAGAGATGCGGGTTCGACTCCCGCCCTAGGCACATTGAAATTTTTTGAAATTTCAATACAATAGTGTATTATCCGCTCGTAGCTCAGCTGGATGAGAAGCGTTGAAGCTTCGAATCCGAGCGAAGCGAGGTGGAAGAGTATTCCTTTGAAATGTAAGAGTCGGATGCTAATACACTTAGCATGGACTTCAGAGGTTTTACACAAAAGTAAAAGTAGAGATATCCGCTCGTAGCTCAGCTTCTGCCAAAGGCAGACAGGGTCCGAGCAACAATCATTGAGACAGACAAGTCTGTAAAATCATCATGGATTTAGTATCCGCTCGTAGCTCAGCTGGTAGAGCATCCGACTCTTAATCGGCAGGTCGAAGGTTCGATCCCTTCCGAGCGGACAAGTAGACCCGAAGGAGGGTAAACGAATTATTAGATAATTTTATATTTCTCGTTTTGAATATATTTCAATTTTGAGATTTAAATTTTTAACATGTCACAAGATCAATTGATAAAACTGGCTTGTCAGAGTTGTAAAAGAATCAATTACTGGAGCAGAAAAAATAAAAAACTGGTTCAAAAAAAGATTGAATTGAAGAAAAGATGTAAATGGTGTGATAAGCAAACAGTTCACAAAGAAGTAAAAAAATAATTTCAAAATTTAGTCGATACTTTATAAACTTTTAACTTTATAAACTTTCGACTAATTTGGGCCTATAGTTTCAATTGGTAAAACAGTGGTCTCCAAAACCATCGTTCGAGGTTCGAGTCCTCGTGGGCCCGCAAAAAGAAGACCCGCAAGGGTTTTTCTTTTTGTTGGGTCCACGAACAAAGCAATCTAAATTGCTTTGTGTAGGACGAGAACGGCGGAGCGGTTTACAATTTTAGTAAAATTTTCCAACAAAGAAAATCTTACTAAAATTGTCGCGAGCCGCGTCCAGCGATACTTAGACTTTTTGAAACACGAAGTGTTTCAAAAAGACTTAGTAATCGCGGGACAGTCCTCGTGGGCCCGCAATTTAAAAACTCTCCACAAAAGTGGAGAGTTTTTAAATTCTAGATCTTATGAGATATTTCATCAATACGTTGTCTATTTTTTTCACCTCTGTCAATTTCAAAATCAAAGAAGGGAATCCTTTTCATTCTTACCTTTGGTTTGATGAATTCTTTGAAGTCTCTTCTTTTTCTTTTTAAAAAATTAATTACAGATTCTTCACTTGTTTCAGGATAAACGGTAACAAAAATAGTGGCTCTTTTAAAGTCTTTTGAAACACTGGCATCGGTTACAGTTATTAGGGAAGTATAGTTTGATTCTTCCTGTAAAAATTGAGCCGCTTGATTTCTTATTAGTTCTTTTACTTTGTCCTGTCTTAAATCAGTCATATATAAATTTTATTCTTCTATTAGTATATACGCTTCTATATAATCTCCAGGTGCGAGATCTTTTTTGGCTTCAATCATTGATCCAAATTCGTCTCCTTCTCTAACCTCTTTTGCTTCTATTTTTTGAGTTTGAAGACCTAAAATTTTTCCTTTTTCTAATTCAAAATCTCTTCTCGATATTTTTATATTGGCATTTACAGAGATTGCACCTTCTGTTACTTTTCCTCCAATAACTTGTTTGTTTTTTGTTTTGTTAAATATTTTTAATATCTTTGCTTTTCCGATTATTTTTTCTGTTACAATTTTTGGAGTTTTATTTATAATTTGTTCTTCCAACCATTCTGTCAATTTATAAATAATATCAAAGTTTTCAATTTTTATATTATTTTTTTCCGCCAAATCTTTTGCTCCTCGATCAACTTTTACGTTGAACCCGACGATCAGTGTGTTTTTGTCTCCACCCGCAGTTTGAATATCATTTTCTGTGATATTTCCAACGCCTGTATGGATTGTCTTTAAAATTATTCTGTCAGATTTTATTATGTCTTCTTTTTTTACAAGTTTTCCAATCTCATTTTGGATAGCTTCAATTGTTCCTAAAACATCTGCTTTGATTATCAAAGGCACAATAACCTTTGAGCTATCTTTTTCAGAAATATTTTTATCTTTGTTTTTTATTTCTGAACCTATAATTTCTTTGTATTCCTCAACCATTTTTTCTGCTTCTTTTTTTGAAGAAACTATTTTAAATTCTGCACCAACATTTGGAATTTCTTTAAAACCGACTATTTGAACAGGGCTTGAAAAAGTAGCCGTGCTAACTGTTTCTCCCAAGAAATTTTCCAGTGTTCTTATTGAAGCAAATTTATCTTCGCTTGCTATAAAAGATCCAGTTTTCATCGAGCCATCTTTTATTATCAAGGTTGTGCAAACTCCTTTTTGGGCATCCAATTTTGTTTCCAAAATGTAACCTTCTGCGGGTTTTTCTGCGTCTCCTTGCAATTCTTCCATTTCTGCAATAAGTAGAACCATATCAAGAAGTTCTGGCACTCCTTGGCCTGTTTTGGCTGAAATAGGGGCCCATGGTATATCTCCTCCGTATCCTTCTATATAAATAGCATTTTCTATTAACTGTGTTTTTGTTTTTTCAATATTTGCTCCAGGTTTATCAATTTTGTTGATTGCAACAATAAAAGGAATTCCTGATTTTTTAATTGATTCCAATGCTTCCAAAGTCTGAGGCTTTGGACCTTCTTCGGCTGAAATTATCAAAATTGCGATGTCAGCAATATTGGCTCCTCTGTGTCGCATTGCTGTGAAAGCAGCATGTCCAGGAGTATCCAAAAATGTTATTTTTTTATCACCATTTTTTGATTTGTGAACAACTTCGTAAGCAGAGATGTGTTGGGTAATTCCACCAGCCTCACCTGCAACAACATTTGATTTTCTAATGTAGTCCAAAAGAGCTGATTTTCCATGATCAATATGACCCATCACAGCTATGATAGGAGGTCTTTCTATTGTATTTTCACTGTGTGTTTTATTTTCCATGTTGATAAATTTATTACGAAACAATATCTAATTTCTAATTACTAATTTCTAATAAAATGTCCAATTCTTAAATTTTAAAATTTGATATTTAGATTTTTGTTGGGTATTGGATATTGGTAATTAGAAATTTTAAAAAATAATTTTTTATTTTCTTGCTTTTGCTTTTTCCAACACCTCTTTTTCTTCTTCTGTCATTTCGTATTCACATTTCCAATTTATTATTGGTTTTGCAAAAACGCTTACTTTTTCTCTCGAGTAAAGAGAAGACAAAATCACTCCGTTTCCATCTTTGTCTACCAATGCAGTAGCAAAACTCTGATTTCCACCGATACCGTCTCCTTTGAAAGGATTAAATCTTATTGTTTCAATCCCTTGAATAGTATCTCTTATTTCATTATTTATAGAAATAATATTTAATTCGGTCTTATCTTTAAATTTAATTAGTTCCGATGTGTCTTCTTCCAATTTTTTTAATCTATCATTTACGATCTTGTCGCTTTTTACAGAAGGCAATTTTTTGAATTTTGTTTCAAGCAAAGCAACCCAAGCTATCAAAACAGCCACAATAAAAACCAATATGTAAATAATGAATTGATCGCTAGACATAGATTTATCTCAAATTATATATAATAAATAGCCTTTTAGAGGCTTACTTTGAGAGATTATACCTTTTGTGACCCAAATAGTAAACCAATTTTAGTGTGTTATAATTTATCCCAAATGTTTGGATTTGGTGATAAAAAAATAATATTTGCTACTCACAGTAATCGTTTTCATACCGACGATGTTTTTGCTACGGCCGTCTTGATGTTGTTTCTAAAAGACAAGGAAATTGAGATAGTTAGAACCAGAGATGAAGAAATAATAAAATCTGCCGATTATGTTTACGATGTTGGTGGTATTTACGACGAAAGTCTAAACCGGTTTGACCATCATCAAGAGGGAGGAGCGGGGACAAGAAAAAATGGAATCCCGTATTCATCTTTTGGTTTGGTTTGGAAAAAATTTGGTAAAGAACTTTGTGGTTCCCAAGAAGTTGCAGATTTTTTGGATAAAAAAATTGTTCAGTTTGTAGATGCAATGGATAACGGAATAAAAACTTTTAAAGAAGATGACGACGAGACAAAGACATATCTGTTCATAGATGCTGTTGATGCTTTCAATCCTTTTTGGCCAGAAGAAGAAAAATTTGATGAAAGATTTTTAGAAATTGTTGAATTTGCAAAAAGAATTTTGCAAAGAGAAATTGAAAGAGCAAAAAATCTAGAAGATGCAAAATCAATCTTGAAGAAAATTTATGATGAGACAGATGACAAGAGAATTATTTATTTAGACAAAAATTATCCTTGGGAAAATATTTTGAACAAATATCCAGAACCTGTTTTTGTAGTAAAAAGTAGGGGTGAAGGAATGTGTTCTGTAAATTCAGTAAGAGACAATATATATTCTTTTGAAACTAGAAAATTATTTCCAGAAAGTTGGGCAGGGAAGAGTGGCAAGGGATTGGCGGATATTACAGGCGTAGAAGATGCTATTTTTTGTCACAATAAACTTTTTATTTGTTCAGCAAAATCAAAAGATGGAGCAGTTAGACTTGCCCAATTAGCCCTTGAAGAATAAATTTGATTCTAAAACCTAGCCCAACTTATTTATCCAATACCTATATTGATCACTTTTGTCTTTATAATTTTTAAACAGATTAAAGCTGGCGGCGGCGTTTGATAATAGACAGATTCCTTTTCCGTTTTCATAAGCTTTACTGACCGCATTTTTCATATTGTTTACTTCAAAAATATTTCTATTCTTTACATATTTAACCATTTCTTTTCCTGTTTCCGGAAAGATTATAAAGTTTTTTATCTCCGTTTTTGTTAGATATTTTGCAAAATTATCCAAAGGAATATTTCTGTTTAATCCGCCTAAAATTATTGTATTTACATTTTTTAGAGATTTTATTGATTCAATCGTTGCTTCTGGAATTGTTGCCAGTGAATCATCATAAAAGATTACACCTTTTTTTTCCATCACTTTTTCTAATCGCAGAGGTAAAGGCTTGAAGGTTTTTATAGAATCTTTTATTTTTTTGTCTGATAGCCCAAATTGTCTAGCGACGGTATAAGCAATAAAACAATTAAGTTGATTATGTTCTCCCTTCAATTCCGTCTTAAATTTTATTGGTGATTTTTTAAATTTTAATATTTGAGCTTTTGTTTTGTAATTATGATCGCTTGTATTGATGAATAAATTATTTTTGTTTTGGAAATTTGTGATGTTAAATTTTGCGTCTTTGTATTCATTAAAATTTTCGTGATGATTAAGATGGTCGTGAAAAATATTAGTGAGGACTGCAATCTGGGGAGATTTTTCTAAGTGTTCACACTGAAAACTACTCATCTCATAAATATAGACATTTTCTTTTTTGTTGTTCTTGTTTTCTAGAAAATTTAGTCCTGTTGTTCCTATATTCCCGATAAGGTATGAACCTTTTAAGATGTGATTAATTAAACTTGATATAGTGCTCTTGCCTTTTGTCCCTGTAATTCCAATAACACTTCCTTTAATATTTTCCATAAAGAGGTTCGTGAGGCTTGATATTTTTGTGTTTTTTGATTTGATTTTTAATTTTATAGTTGGAATTCCGGGAGATTTATAAACAATTTTAAAATCAGCGGGAATTATTAGATTGTTATGAAAATTAATATTACTTGGAAATCCTTCCCTCAAATGATCCTCGTCAAATATATGAATTTCTGTGTTTGGTCGTTTTTTAAAATATTCGTACAATGCCTTGCCTTCTGTTCCGAATCCGGCTATTGCAATTTTTTCTTTTAAAAATTTATTAGGAACCAGATGTTCTGTAGTTTCAGATGTTAAAATTTTGGAGTAATTGCTAGCTTTATCCGTATTTATTTTTTGTAAGATAGATGGAAGTTTTTTATATTTTTGTTTGGCTAAGTGAAGAGCGAGAAGTGTTTCTTCAATTGTCCCAACACAATCAAAAGGTTTGTTGTCTTTTTGTCCAACTAATTCTCTATACAAAGGTAATAGAGATTTATCTTTAAATAAATTTTTCCCAAAAATTTGTTCTGTGGTTTTTGAATCAATGAACGCATTTAATCCCGCAAATACAAAACCGCATTTAGCACATTTCCCACACCATTTTCCTGTTTTTAAACCAGGGTTACAACTTATAAATGAATTAAAATATTGTGGATATTCAACAAATTTTTTCATTATCTGAATATCATATAAATTTCTTAAAAGAGAAAAATAATTTATATCCGGGGATATGTATTTCTGTATATATTCGTGTATTTGTTTTTCAAATTCAAAACTTTTTGAATATTGATGGTTTATTTCTACTCCCAAATATTTTAAGTTGCCTGTGTTAGCACTTCTTTCATTCGATAATATTATGTATTTAAAACCATATATTTGAGCCACTAGCGTAGCACTAAATGCGTAAACTGAGGATATCGGGACATGCCCGTTGTAAGCACCTTTTTTGTTAAGGTTTGTTATTTCTTTGAAGTTTTTTTGTACATCTCTACCTAGAAATATTTTTTTATTATTTTTTGATGTTTTAATGACTTGTTTTGTTGCTTTATTTGGCTCTATCGCAAACCAAGTAAAATCAAAACCTTTTTCTCTGAGTATTTCTGCACTTACAATACTGTCTTTACCTCCTCCGATTGGAAGCAGGACGCTCTCTCTTTTGGGGGACATCCGATGCCCCCCAATTTTTAAGTGAGGTGCTTTTGGATCAATCTTTATGTTTATTAAATTTCTGAAATCAATTTTATTTTTATAAAAAAATTCACCCAAACCTTTTTCGTAGAGATTTTCCCAGAACTTTATTTGGACTTTATCTAGATACCCAGCTTTTATTGTGATTTTTGGAGAGCAATATGCTTTGTAGAAACTGGGCAATTCTGCCATCCCTAAATTAAATACAGCTGATGCAATTTTTGATGTATTTTTAACCTTGCTTAAATCTATTTTTATTTCTGGATTAAAATAAATTTTGTCGTCAAAAGAATAATGAAAAACTATTCTATTTTTCTTTTTATTTATATTAAATCCGTGAAATATGAATTCTTTATAGGTTTCTTTTGATTCAGACATAATTTTATGCGATAATTGTTGTAATTATATACCAGTAAAGAATAAAAGATAAATTATGTTTTTTAAAAAGAAAGAAAGAAGGGTTTTTTTGGATCACGCTACAACTACGCCTGTTAGAAAAGAAGTCTTGAAAGTAATGGAACCTTATTGGAATGAAAAATTTGGAAATCCAGGTACAATTCACAGGTTTGGGGTAGAAGCCAAAAAAGCACTAGATGAATCAAGAAAAAAGATTTCTCAGATTTTAAAATGTCACAGCGATGAAGTGATTTTTACTGCGAGTGGAACAGAATCAAACTCGTTGGCGATTTTTGGTTTCCTAGACAAACAAGAGGAAAATGGAGCCGATTTTAAAAAAATGCATATTATTACAACAAAGATGGAACATCCGTCTATTCTTGCTTGGTTTGCACGTTTTGAAAGAAAAGGTATAAAAGTTTCTTATATTGATATTGATAAAGAGGGGATTGTTGATTTAAAACAATTTAGAAAATTGCTTACTCCCGAGACAATTTTTGTTTCTGTAATGTGTGTAAACAACGAAATAGGAACAGTTCAGCCGATTTCAAAAATAGCACATATTATAAAAGATTTTAATCGCGACAATAAAGCAAAAATAATTTTACATAGTGACGCTAGTCAGGCACCTTTGTATTTGAAATTGGATGTACATAGTTTGGGCGTGGATATGCTGACAATAGATGGACAAAAAATCTATGGACCAAAGGGGGTAGGGGCTTTGTTCAAAAAAAGAGGTATTGAAATCAATCCCTTGTTGGCAGGAGGCAGTCAAGAAATGGGACTTCGTGCAGGAACAGAAAATATTCCTTTGGTTGTTGGTTTGGCAAAAGCTTTTGAATTGGCGGAAAATGAAAGAGAAAAAGAATCAGAGAGATTGATAAAATTGAGAGACAAATTTATTGATAGAATTTTAATAGAAATCCCAGGATCAGTTTTGAACGGAAGTAAAACCGAAAGAATCCCAAGTAATGTAAATATTTCTATTCCTAATATTGATAGTGAATACATGATAATCAAGCTAGATGCAAAAGGAGTTGCTTGTTCTTCAAAGAGTGCGTGTATGGGAAGAATAAAAAGTGCTTCTTATGTGATAGAAGCATTGGGTAACGACATGGGCAATTCTTTGCGATTTAATTTGGGAAAAAGTACAACAGAAAAAGATATTGATTATGTTGTTGATATGATAAAACAAAGCATTAAGTAGTTTTTATGAACAAAGAAAAAATTTTTAAAAATCATAGAGCCGAGCCGTATTTTACTTTTGTTAAAAAAGGAATAAAAACAGTAGAAGGTAGATTGAACAAAGGAAAATATAAAGAGATTCAACCCAAAGACCATATTGTTGTTTTTAATAATGAGGAAACAGAAAGTTTTGAAGTTGTCGTCGTTGGCGTGAGAAATTATTTTTCTTTCAAAGAGTTGTTAGAAAAAGAGGGATTAAAAAAAGTTTTACCAAATGCAGAAACTTTGGAAGAGGGAAGTAATATTTATCGAGAATTTTATTCAGAAGAAGATGAAAAAAATTTTGGCGTGGTGGCTATTGAAGTGGAAGTTGTTAAATAGTGTGAGGTGTTTGACACCTTGAATAAGAAAAGTAATAAAAAAAGCACCACATGGGTGGTGCTATATATGTGGATCCTGTGTTGCTAAGCAACTGGGATCCGAATGAGCTATAAAGGACTGGTTGAGAGCGAAAGTTTAGTTTTTATTTCTTCCTCTCTCACTTATATTGTAGCAAGCGGTCACTTTTTGTCAAGTATTTTTTGACGATTTTTTGTTGGGATTGGAGACAAAACCTCTCTTATTTTGCTAGTGGTAACAGAGGTAATATTTGAATGGAAACCTTCTGTAATTTTTCCGTGATGTCCTTCGCCAAAAAATACTTTTTTCTTTTTCATACAGGAATCTCCTCGTTGTTATCGTATTTTGGTTTATATTTACCTAAACAAAGATTATCTGAAAAAAATTGTAAATACAAGTCTGCTTCAGTCTTATTGACACAAAAGGAAATTTTGCGTAACCTTGTTGAAGGTGTTTGTTATTGTAATAATACTAGGAAAAAAAGGAGATAAAAATGAATAAAGGTAGCGCTGGATATGAAATAGCAAAATATTTACAGGATAAAGGAGGAAAAGATTCGTTTATTAATATCGTCGATTCGCTTAAATGGGACACTGGATTCACAAATGCTGTGGTTCGAGACATGAAAGATCTTCGTAAAACGATTGAAGTCAAAGGTGGCATGGTTTATTTAACAGATGTAGGTGTCGCCGAATTGGCAAGATTACAATAAAATGGTTTTTTGTATAAAAAACCCTCCTTCTTGGAGGGTTTTTATAATGCCAAATTTCCTTCTGCTCTGATCTTTCCCGTTTTGTTTGGTAGTAGAATCTTGTTATCTAAATATCTAAAATAACTCGCAATTCCTATCATCACGGCATTGTCAGTAGAGTGTTTTGCATCGGGTATCAAAATATTAATACTCAATTCTTTTTCCAATTTTTTAAATTCTTTTCGTATTTTTTTATTTGCGGTTACACCACCTCCCAAAATCAATGTCTTTATATCATTTTTTGCGATAGCTTTTTTTGTTTTTAAAAGTAGTACATCTACAACTGCATCTTCAAATTCTGCACAAATTTCTTTTTTTATTTCGGGCGTCACTTTTTTAATATTTTTGACGGTATACAAAACAGCCGTTTTTAATCCGGAAAAAGAAAAATCAAAGTCGTTTGTATGAAGCATTGGACGAGGTAGAGTAAAGTTTTTAGTTTTTAGTTTTAAGTTTTTAGAGAATTCTTCGGAAAGTTTTGATATTTCAGGACCGCCTGGGTAGGGGAGGCCGAGCATTCTTGCTACTTTGTCATAAGCTTCACCGACAGCATCATCTCTGGTTTGACCGATCAATTTATAATCCATCCAATCCTTAATCAGCACTAACTCTGTATGACCTCCACTTATCAATAAACCAAGAGCAGGAAACTCAACTCCTTTATACTTGCTACTTGTTACTTTTGACTTGAGGAGCGAAGCGACGAGGTGTCCTTCCATATGATTAACAGGAATAAAAGGTTTGTCCCACGCCAGTGCCAAAGCTTTTGCAAAATTTATTCCTGTCCAAAGAGCCGGTTCCAACCCTGGTCCTTGTGTCACAGCGATTGCATCAATTTTGGGAATTTTGTGTGTTTTAACAAATTCTAACAACGGTTCGGCTATCTCAATTTCTCTTTCTAGTATTTTATGTATCTTATTTGTTGTTTGTTTGGAAATTGGAAATTGGAAATTGAAAATTTTATTTTTGGAATTGCTTACGGGATTTAATAGACCCCCTTTTTTTAATGTTGTTAAAAGAATCGGTAATAAATTCTTAGTGTGCTCCCTTTTTGCGAGAGCAGGGAAGACACCCCCATACTCTTTGTGGATATTTATTTGAGAAATAATAGTATCAGCAATAATCTTGAACTGAGGTTTTTTTAATCCTCCTTTTGCTTCAATTATGCTAATTGCTGTTTCATCGCAACTTGTTTCTATTGCTAATATCTTCATAAAATTAATATACTAATATACGAATTATACTAATAATACAAATGAATACAAATTTTGGCGGTCCTTATTCGTAAATATTTGTATCATTCGTAACATTTGTATATTTGTATGTTTACCTCGGTTATGCACATTTCTTTTTTAGAAAAATGTTATATTCTTTTATATGGAAACAGTACGATATGTTTATATTTTTTCAGGCAGAAAAAAATAGACATTAAAATTTATTGGCTTGTTAGACACAGGCCTACACAAAAACAAAAATCCTCTCGCAATGAGAGGATTTTTGTTTTTGAGAACCAATAAAATTTAAGATCTAAAGTCCAAAATAAAAGTTGATTGTATTATATAGTCTGAATTTTTTAACGTCTCTTTTGTTTTTTTTGCGTCGTTATCCTGAAGAGAATATTTTTCTATTAGTAATTCCGCCAAGCCATTAATTTTTCTACTTTGAATAATTTTATATTTAATATTTTCTTTTTTTAATATACCCTCAATTTCTGCTTCTGTACTAAAATAAAAATCTTTTCTTTCAAGAAGTTCCACTATTCCACTAAATAATTTATGAGAAGAAATTTGAAGTTCATCCGGATTTTTTTTATCCGCACCTTGATGTTGAATAATTGCAATTCCTTTTGTTAGCCTCTTTATTTCAGAGATAATTTTAATTTGATCTTCTAACGAATTCCATGCCAAGACATATCTCGAAATGGTCATATCAAATTTTTTATTTTCTAATGGAATTTGTTTTGCATCACTTATAATTTTATAATCAGCAATGTTTTTGTCTAAGTCTAGGTTATCTAAGTCTATTGCGGTAGTGTTAAAATCATATTCTGTCAAATTCAACATTAAATCTCGCAAAAGTTCTCCTTTGTGGCTTCCAATATCTAACAGCATATATTTCCCTTTTTTAAACTCATTTTTTATTATGTCAGAAAATAATTTTGAAGACTCTCCATAAATTAATTTTATGGTTTTATTGGTAGAAAATCCGTGAAATAACTTTTCAGAAAAAGCTCCTTGTATTTTTTGAAACATGATATGAGATTATTTATAATCTAGAGGATTCTTATTTTGCTTGTTTAGGAATGCTTCGCATACTAAATCTGTGTGGACACAAATCACTAAATATTTTTTTCGCCCTTTGGGCTCAAAAATATCTAAGTGTTTGTCGTCCTCGGCTCGCGGTTTTTGTCTCTTTGTGAGAGACAAAAACATTGCTCCGCCTTCACAAAGCTAAAAAAGCAAAGCAGTTTGCTTTTTCTTAACGCTTTGTGACCCCACAGAGAATTGAACTCTGGTTAACAGATTGAAAACCTGCTGTCCTAACCACTAGACGATGGGGCCAACAATGAATTTCTAATAAGAAAATCACGTTCAAAATTATACCAACTTTTTTAAAAAATGCAAAAAAGTGTTAAACTATTTGCCGATGGAAGTGTGGCTGAGTGGCTGAAGGCATCGCTTTCGAAAAGCGACATGCGGGAAACCGCATCAGGGGTTCGAATCCTCTCACTTCCGCACAACTAAAACAAAAAAGTCCTCTCATTGCGAGAGGACTTTTTGTTTTTTAAATTGTTTTGTTTTTAAATTTAGAAACGTCTTGTTTTTCAATGAGTTCCATAAATTCTAGAATTTCACCTGTGTAAGAGGGAATAACTGAACCATTGTAATGATACAATTTTTCTTCTGTTGTTGTTCCTTCGTAATAATGAGATGTATTTTTATTATTTCCTCCTAGGTTGTGAGCGATTGTTTCTATCGCTGTATCCCAAGATTCAAATTTTATTTTACATGATCCCCATCCAAATGGGTTATAACCGCAAGCAAACTTTCCACCTGTGGATTCTTTGATAGCAATGGCTGGAACCAATCTCCAGTCAAGGTCATTTTTTTCTGCTTCGGTCACCATTTTTTCACCGTAACCTTCCAAGGGCATACCTCGTTGGGCAAAATAAGCATCAATTTTTTCTGCACGCTCTATGTTGATTGATACAGAAGTCTCGACAGCTTTATCTTGCGATTTGCTCATTGTCTGTTGATAAAGAGCCATGAACGGGGAAACGATTGAGAAGATAGGAATAAATGTTAACCCTTGTGCATACCTAATTATTTTATTTTCCATAATATAGCGGTTTCGCTCCGCAAACTCCTTAATGAAATATCAGGGCTTACTAAATAAAAGAAAAGTCCTATATAGGACCGCCAAGATATTGCGTATATACTACTATGAACAATATAAAAAGTCAATGATTTTTGGCATTATTTTTGTATGAAATCATTAAAAAAACCAATAATATTAAGGCTTTTTTGGTATTATAAAAGAAGCTGATAGCGAAGACGAACCATCGTCGTCTTTGCGAACCGGAGGTGAAGCAATCCACTTTATTTCATGATTCAAAATAAATTAGGGTAAGTTTGTGGATATAAAAATTTAATCATTTGCTATAATTTATTTATGAATAAAACACTTAAATTAATATCTGTGATTTTGATTTGTCACATGGCAGGTATTTTGGGAGCATTTTTTACGACACCACAAATAGATGGTTGGTACAGCATTCTGATAAAACCATCTTTTAACCCACCTAGTTGGATTTTTGGACCCGTATGGCTGACTCTCTATACTTTGATGGGGATTTCTTTATTTTTAATTTGGCAAAATAAAGGAAACAAAAAAGCGGTAAATTGGTTTTATTTACAGCTTTTATTAAATGCTAGCTGGTCCATTATTTTCTTCGGCGCTCATGAATTGTTTTTGGCTTTTATAATTATCTTGGCATTAATTCTTTCTGTTATAAAAACAATGTTGGAATTTTGGAAAATAAACAAAACATCTGTTTATTTACTTGTTCCATATTTATTGTGGATTTCTTTCGCAGGATTTTTGAACTACAGTATTTGGATACTCAACTAGAAAAATGAAAAGCTGCTAGCTTGTAGCCAATACCTGCCTGCCGTGTCGTTGCTTTTCTTTCAGAAAAGAGGCAGGGTTGATAGTGGTAATCAAAATGAGTTTACAGTTTACAGCAAAGACGGAAGAATTTTGGCAAAGCCAAAATTCTTCCGCACTTGCTACTTGATACTAGCTACTTTATACTTGGTTCAGTGTATTGGGCAAAAGTGTGCTGTTACCATCACGGCCAAAACTCTCCAGCGCGCATCTCTTTTATTTGCCTTTTTACACAAAACCCGCCATTCGGCGGGTTTTTTTACTTGCTACTTATTACTCAGCACTTTTTACTTATTTTGTTCTTATATAAATATAAATATCTTCCAAAGCTTTTATAGCATCTCCCGAAGCAATATTGTTTTGATGATATAAACCGTCGGTACAATCTCCAGCTGCCCAAACACCCTCTGCAGAGGTTCTTTGTGTTTGATGATCAACAACGATAGATTTGTAGTCGTTCAGTTTGACCAATTCAGAAACAAATCCTGTTGTTGGTTCTGCACCAATTTCTACAAAGATTCCATTTGTAGAAACTTCTTTTTCTTCGCCTGTGTGAATATCAATATATCTCAAACCAGTGACAAATTTTTCTCCTAATATTTCTTTTGTCTCGGCATTTGATATCAGTTTGAAATTTGGATGTGAGGAAACTTTTTTGACGGTTATTTCATCTGCTTTAAATTTTCCATTTTTGTGTAGCAGAGTGACGCTCTTGGCATATGCTAAAAGTTGGGAAGCGGTTTCAAATCCTGCATTACCGCCACCAATAACCATTACATCTCTTCCTGTGTATAGAGGGCCATCACAGGTAGCACAGTAAGTAATTCCGCGATGTTCCAAGACATCAGCATTTTTTGCTTGTAATCTTCTTCGGTGACTTCCTGTTGTTACCAAGACTGTCTTTGCTTTGTATAAATTATTTTTTGTTTTTATTTCAAAGCCATCAACTTTATTTCCACTTATCAGCTCTACTTTTTCACCTTCTTTAATATCAACAATATCGCCAGCATATTCTTTTAAGTGACTTTCCAGATTTTTTGATAGCTCTTGTCCCGAAATAGATTTTGTTCCAACCCAGTTTTGAATATCATCGGACACAATACTTTGTCCGCCAAAAGAGTCTGCAATTAAAACAGTTTTTAATTTTTTTCTTGCAGCGTATATTCCTGCGCTGATTCCTGCGGGACCTCCGCCAATGATTGCCAGTTCGTATATCATAGTTTTTAGTCGTTAGTTTTTAGTTTATAGATAATTTCAAATTTTAACAGTTTTTGTTTAATAAGTAAAAATTTATGTAGTTTGAAAAAGCAAAGAAAAAACCCGTATTAATAATTACGGATTTTTTCTTTAAATTGGCGATGAAATGTGCCAAATTTGGGTTAATTTTTTATTTATTTCTTCTTAAAAATGAAGGTATAGCATCCCAAGTATCTTCTTCCTCCTCTTGTGCTGGCGGTTGCTGTGTAGGAGTTGGGTTGATTGGTTTTTGTGGAGTTTTAATTTCTTCTTTCTTTGTTCCTATTGTGTTGTGAATTTTATTTTTTTTATCGTCTATAATAACTTTTCCAATAGGGGATAATCCAAACCCTGTTGCAATAACAGTAATTTTTATTTCGTTCTTTTTCAATTTGTCGTCTTTGATTGTTCCAAATTTTACCTTTGCATCTGGATCAATTGATTCTGTAATAATATTTGCTGCTGTTTGGATTTCGTCCATTCTCAAATCGTCACCACCTGCAATTGTAAACAAAACTCCTTTTGCTCCGTGAATTGAAACATCCAATAGGGGAGAGCTGATTGCTTTTTTAGCGGCTTCTTCGGCTCTTTTTTCTCCAGTTGCTTTTCCTACTCCCATAAGAGCAGAACCAGAGTTTTCCATGATGGCGCTGATGTCTGCAAAGTCCACGTTGATTCTTCCAGGGGATGTAATAAGGTCTGAAATGCCCTCTACGGCCTCTCTTAATACCTCATCGCTCATAGCAAAGGCACTATCCACTGTCATTCCTTTTGGAGCAATACTCAAGATGCGATCGTTAGGGATAATAATCACAGCATCTACCGCTCTCTGTAAATCGTTTAATCCGGCTTCTGCCAATTTCATTCTTTGATTTCCTTCAAAAGAAAATGGTTTTGTTACAACAGCAACTGTTAGGATGCCAAGTTCTTTTGCCATCTTTGCAATCACAGGGCTAGCACCTGTTCCTGTTCCTCCCCCCAATCCTCCGGTGATAAAGACCATGTCAGATCCTTTCAAAGTTTCTTGAATTTCTTCACGAGTTTCTTCTGCCGCTCTTTGTCCCAAGTCTGCGTTCATTCCTGTACCAAGTCCACGAGTTAGATTTTTTCCGATATGAATTTTTTTGTTTGCAAGAGAGTGATGCAAATCTTGTGCATCTGTATTCATAACAATAAATTCAACTCTGTCTACTTTAGACTTGATCATATAGTTGGTTGCGTTTTTTCCAGAGCCTCCTACTCCAATCACTTTTATTCTGGCGAATGCTTCAACCTCGGGGTTTATTTTCGGCATATTAGTATAAAAATTATTTGTTAAATTAAAATAAAATACAGAGCGCTTTTTCAAGTCCGCACCGGTCTTTTAAACCATTTTTAAAAGTCATTACTATAATACCAAAAAGAAAAGCAAAATCAAAATTGATTAAAAGAGGCCTTTTTTGAATTTTATCCGAGATCCGACCTCGGGTAAATAAAAATCCCCCAGGCCGAAGCTTGGGGGTTGAAAGGGTTATATGTTAGAGAATCACCTGAATTCCCTTTGCCTCTAATTCTCTCCGAATTTTGAGAGGATCAGAGGTCTCTCCCACAACAACAAGAGGGTTGTTGGGGTGAGTGATGTTCCAGCCACGCTTGTCGTCCCTACGGACAACAGCGACTTCTTTCAGGTCGTACTTACGACCGTTCTCTGTTTGGAAAGTCATTTTTTTATCCTCTTTCAATTTTTTTTAGGTTGTCCTCCCTATAGACAACCTTATTCTTATATTATTATATAACTATATAATACAAGTGTCAATAGAGTAAAAACCTTTTAAAAACAAGCTAAAATAGGGAAGTGAGATACAATAAGATTATATGTTGTTTGTGTCAATATAGCGTAATAATTCAAAACAAAAAACGGAAAATTTTGTTTCAACAAAATTTTCCGTTTTTAATATTTAAATTGCAATTATATTGAAAACATTCGAAGCCATCCAAACAATTTTTCTTTGATATTCTTGAATCCACGAGAGATTCCGCCTTCATCTTTTGAATTTAATCCCAAGACACACAATCCATAGGCGACAGTCCAAGTAGAGTCTTTTATTTTTGCATTTGTATTAGTAATTAGGTTAATAGAAGCAACTTTTGAAGGCAATTTCAAATATGCTTTTGCGATGTCTTCTATTGTGGTAATACCGGATCCACCCCCTGTCAAAATAATTCCCCCTGGTAACAGTCCATTTCTACCGATTTTTTTAAGGTGTGCCTCGATTAGCTGGAAAATACCTGCCAATCTTGAAAAAATAATATCGTCTAATTTCTTTTTTGGGTAAGATGTATTGCTGATTACTCCTGTTTTTATTTTTTCCGCTTCCTCCAAAGAAATCTTTAGACCCAAAGCAATGTCGTTTGTTATATTAGTTGATCCAATAGGGAATATTTCTAAGGAAATAGGAGTGTTGTTTTCGTAAACTATTATTGAGACAGTTTCTGATCCTAAATTTGCCAAAACACAGCCCGGCATCTTTTGAGATTTTGTTAGGGTTACGATTCCTGCTGCTATCGGAGCAGCAACAATGTCTTCTACTTCAATACCAATTTCTTCAACCGCATTTATCAAATCTTCCAAATGTTGTTTTAGATATGTAATAAATAAAACTTCTATTTCCATTTTTTTCCCCTTTATTCCCTGTGGTCTGCCGAATACTTTTTGTCCATCTATTTTATATGAAAGGGGAACACGATGAATAATTCTTTTGTTTAAAAGCTGAACATTGTTTTCTGCTGAACGGATTGCTTTTTGTATATCAAGTTCTGTTATTTCATAATCTCCTTTTGTTGAGATAGTAGAACCGACGGTAGTGATCCCTTCTAGAGAAACTCCTCCTATCGATAGGTATGCTTTTTTAATTTTTATACCCGAAGATCTTTCTGCTTGTTTAACCGCTCTTTCTAGACTTTTTGATACATCACTTTGATTTATGATATAGCCGTGACGAAGACCTTTTGATTCAGAAGAACCTCTCCCAATAATCCTTGGAATGTCTTTTGATTTCTCTTTTATCAATTCAGCAACAACCACCTTTATTTGGTGTGTTCCGATGTCTATTCCCACTGAATTTTTTTTAGACACTTTTAAAAATCAATAATTAATAATTATTAAATCAGAAAATTATTTTTTGCAGAAATTAAAGATTAAAAAATTTTCTAATTTTATCTTCTTGTTCCTCCATTCTACTACTATGTTCAAAACCTTTCAAATGGATAAGTCCGTGTATAAATAGGAATCCTATAAAATCGGAAAATTCTCTCTCGTATTTTTTTGCTTGTTTTTCGGCTAGTTTATAATTTATAAAAATTTCTCCAGAATCTTCTGAAAGTGGAAAACTTAGAATATTTGTCGGGCTGTTTTTTCCTCGGTATTGTGTATTTAGTCTTTTTGATAATTTATCTCCAATAAACACCAAACTTAATTCATATTTTTTACCTAATGCCTTATTTTTGATATTTTCAAAAGGCAAGCTGGGAAGCTTGCCTTTTGTTTGGTTTTTTATATTGATTGTTTCTTCTGATTTTTTCAAAGTCTTACTTCTTTGCGGGAGCTTTTCCCATCTTAATCATTTGATCAATTTCAGCTTTTCTTGTTATTGATTTAAGAGTTCTCTTTTTTCTTGTGTATTTTGATTCATCTCTTTGGTGGTATCTGATAGAACGCACTCTAGCGATGATTCCCGAGCTCTTTACTTTCTTGCTGAATCTTCTAATCAAACCAAGGTTATTTTCGTTATTATTCTTTGTTAACTCAATGTTTATCATGGCTGTTAGAATAACATAATTTATTTTTTTATGCAAAGAAAAAACGCCTTCCCGGGGGAAGGCGTTGAAAGAAGGTTGTAATCGTTGGAAGTTTTCCTGATTATTTGTTTGGGAGGGAAGCCCAAACCCAATCGATTACATTAATAGTATACATTTAAATTTATCATTGTCAATCCCACACTTTTTGTTTTTGTAGAAACAATCCGCCTGTCTTTAATGGTTTAAACAAACTTTATTTTTTTCAAATATTGAGGAAGTTTGTTTATTTTTACAATTTCATAAGAAACATTATGTGTATTTTTGAAAATAACTTCGTCTTCAAGCGCTTCTTTTTGGCCGATTATTATCATATAAGGAACGCGTGTTTTTTTTGCGCTGATAAACTGATCGCTTAGCTTGTTTTTATATAGTTTTTGATGAACTGTGATTTTTTGTCTTCTCAAGATATCAATTACCTCAAAACTTTTTAGTTTTGCTTTGAATCCAAATTGAATCAAAAATATTTGAGGGGTGTTTATTTTGTTTGAGTAAGCAGGAGTAAATCCATTTTTCTTGTAAATCATAGAAAGACCAACTGCGGGTAGATTTCTTTTTCCGATGATTTTGTTTACTACATCATCATATCTTCCTCCTCTTGCCAAGATTAATTCTGTAGAGTCTTCTCCTAATGTTTTAATTTCAAAGACTGTTTTTGAATAATGGTTGTCTTCTACAACAAGGTCACTGTTGATTCGGTAGGGAAGACGCATGTCTTCTAGATATTCCAAAACCTCTTTAAAGTGTTGGCGGCTTTTTTCTGTTAAGTAGTTTATTGGTCGCGGAGCATTTTCTATCAATTCTCTGCAGTTTTCGTTTTCACAAGAGGTTGCTAAGAAATTTTTCTTATCAATTTTATATTTACAACTACAATTGAAAGAACCAGAATGTTTTTTATAATAATTACCTACTTCCTCTATAAATTTGTTTAGAGAGTCTTTATCACCTGTACAATTTATATCTATAAAAAAATTTTTATAACCTTCTTCACTTAGAATTTTTGAAGCCGTATTTATAAGCATTGCTTCGGCGATACTATTTTGAACTCCGATAATATCAAGGCTTAAGACTTTGTGAGTTTTTAAATTAGGAATTTGTTTTTTGTTTATCAAAATAGGACGATCAAAATAAAGCATTAGTGGTTGTGAGTTTGCACCTTTTCCACTCATTTTTCCATATGTTTTTAATACATGGTGTTTTTCTTCAGGGTGAAGAGGAGTATTTTTGTTTGTGTAGGCGGTTGGGATTTCTTCAAATCTAAAACCATGGTGAAGTGCTATTTCGTCAGCTTTGTCTAATCTTTTTTTGAGGATTTTAATGTCCATATTTTTGTTAAAAAACAATTTATTAATGATATTTAATTTGATGATTAATAATCAAAATTTCCTGGCAATACATCTATCTTATTAATTGGCAGAAGTCTTAAGAAGGCTTTTCCTACTATCATATCTTTGGGCAATGCCCCCCAAAATCTTGAGTCCGAGCTATTTCCTCGGTTGTCTCCCATAACAAAATATTCATTTTCTCCTAATTCAACCCGCGTGTTTTCCAGAGATCCTTTTTCAACATAATTTTCTTTTAGATTTAAACCTTCTGGTTTGTTGATATTGTAGATTGTTACCTTTCCGTTCTTAATTTCTACTGTTTCGTTTGGTAATCCGATAATTCTTTTTATAAAGAAACGACTTGGATCTTTGGGATATTTGAAAATTATTACTTCGCCTCTTTGAGGGTCTTCTATTCGGTAAGAAATTTCATCAACAATGAGATAGTGACCTGTTTCAAATGTCGGACTCATCGATGCGCCATCAACAATAAATGGTTTTGCGACGTACATTCTGAAAGGAAGCACAATAAGTAAAGTAAGTAGTGAGAACTTTAAAACTTCTACAAAAAAGTTTTCTTTAGAATTATTCATTGCAGATATCTTATCACAAACAAAAATTCAAATGCAAAGAAAAATTTATCGGAAAATTTTTTATTTCTCTCGTCAATAGGATTTTTTCTGGTGTTTTAAAAAATTTATGTGTTATAATTTATCGGAATTAATTATAAATTTAAAATTTTTTTATATGAACAAAGTAACAATTTATACAACACCGACTTGTACTTATTGTTTGATGGCAAAAGATTTTTTTCAAAGCAACGATGTTGACTATGAAGAAGTTGATGTTGCTGGCAATCAAGAAAAAATACAAGAGCTGTTGGAGTTGACCGATGGTCAAATGGGAGTGCCTGTTATCGTAATTGATGGGGAAGTAGTCTTTGGTTTTGACAAAAGCAGAATCGAAGAGCTTTTGGGAATTTAAAAACAACAATAAAATTTTAAATAAAAAACCCCGTATAAATTTTATTTACGGGTTTTTTTATTTATTAAACATTAAATTGAATAAAAAACATTATAATGATATCTTAGAGAATAAATGCTCTCATAGTTAAATGGATATAACGACTCCGTCCTAAGGAGTAATTCTAGGTTCGATTCCTGGTGAGAGCACAAAATAAAAACAGGTGTAGCGAAAGCTCCGCCTGTTTTTATTTTGTGTTCTCACAGAAAGCAAACTGCTTTGCTTTCGTCAGGAATCGAACGGTGGAGCATGTCGCACGCAAGTTATTTTCTCCCACAAAGAGAAAATAACGAGTACGACAGCGAACCGCGTCCAGCGATACTTGGGATTTTTTGAAACACGAAGTGTTTTGAAAAAGACTTAGTAATCGCGGGACGATTCCTGGTGAGAGCACATATTAAAAACAAGTTTACTTTGATGTTTTTTTTGATATACTTTTGTTTATGGATCCCGTTAGAGATAGCGAACGCATAGCGGGATAAACAACAGAATCAATTTATTAATATAATTTAAATAGATAGAACGTGTGATTATATAAAGTTCGCGTCCTATCTCTAACGGGATGGAATATTTTGATCCAGAATTACAAAATTTGATGAGGGAAAATCTCAAAGTTGCTAATGAGAACAATGAATTGCTTCACAAAATTTGGAGAGATGTTCAATATAAGAGATTTCTCAAATTTTTTTATTGGGGAATAATAATTGCCATTACTTTTGGTGCATATTATTATATCCAACCAATCATAGATTCAATTTCTGAAAATTATGGTAGTTTGAGAGGAGGACTTGATGTAGGTATCAAAAATTTTCAAAAAATAAATGATTTGATTCCCAAGATTTAAAAATTTAAATTTTTAACTTTAAATATGTCGAGGTAGCTCAGTTGGTAGAGCATTCGCCTGAAGAGCGAAGGGTCGGCGGTTCGAGCCCGCCCCTCGACACATATAAAAAATCAGCCTGAATAAGGCGTAAAAAAATGCAGAGGCCTTGCCTCTGCATTTTTTGTTTTATTGAAAAAGTTTTTCCACTACTTCTTTTACATCTCCTCCGTCTGCCTTATCTTTTAATTCTTTTATTATTGCTCCCATCAACATTCCCATCTTGGACTTATCCGTTAGCCCCATTTCATCTTTCTTAACGATGGCAATTTTCAGGATCTCTTCTTTGCTCATTGTTGCTGGAAGATATTCACCTAATATTGCGAGCTCCTTTTCTTCGTTTTGTGCCAAATCCTCGCGATTTCCTTTTTTAAATAGTTCTATAGAATCTTTTCTTTGTTTAACCATTTTTTTGATCACATTAAGGGCATCTGCATCAGGTAGTTCTTCGCTCGGTTTTTTTCTTTGTGCAACTAATTCATTTGTGAATCCAGCAAGTAGACCTTTTAAAACGAGAGTTCTTACTTCGTCTCTTGCTTTCATAGATTCTTTTAACTGTTCTTTGATTTGATTTTGTATTGTCATATAAACAAGTATAAAGTTAAAAGTTTATAAAGTCTATAAAGTTCATAAAGTTTTTAAAGTATAAAGTTAAAGTACATAAAAAAATAATTTATAACCCTATATGTTCTTTACATTTGCAGTCATATAATCATAAGTAACAAAAGCTATTTGAATAGAAGTTTTCAAAAAAGAATATCCTATTATAAGGGTACAAACAAAAAGAAATCCTAACAGGAAATCATAATGGTATTCTTTTTTAGAAGTTTTCTCGATCATTGTTTTTAAACAAGGTGTGATACACACAAAGAGAAATTTTACACCATCTTTCTGAAAAGTAAAATGTGGAAAACCCAATATTTTTATTAAATAAACTAATAAAAAATTTTGTTATAATTGTTTTATGATAAAAAAACAATTATGGCACCATCTTTCAATAAAAGAGATTGAAAAATATTTAAATACCGATTTAGATGTTGGTTTAAAATCTTCGGATATTCAAAATATTCAAAAAAAGTTTGGAAGAAATTTGTTTGATAAGAAAAAAGATTTTGGATTGTTAGGAAAAATATTTTCTCAATTTAAAAGTCCTTTAATTTTTATTTTACTAGTTGCGGGAATTGCCACATTTTTTCTTAAAGAGTATTCCGACTCAATTGTTATTTTTTTGGCTTTACTTATAAATACAGCAATTGGGGCATTTCAAGAAAATAAAGCATCTAATGCCTTTGATAAACTAAGCGAGTTACAACAAAAACAAGCTACGGTTATTAGAGATGGAAAGAAAAGCGTGATTTTGGCAGAAGATTTGGTTCCTGGTGATTTGGTTGTGTTGAATTCTGGAATGTTTGTCCCTGCCGATTTAAGATTAATAGAAGAAAAAAATCTATTGATAAATGAATCTGTTTTAACTGGAGAGTGGGCTGATGTTGTAAAAGAAACAAAGGTAACAACAAGTTCTTTGGCGGACAGGTCTTTGAACAAGCAAATTAACATGGTTTGGATGGGTACAACAGTTTCTTCTGGTAATGCATTAGGAGTTGTCGTAGAGATCGGAGATAAAACTGAAATTGGAAAAATTGCACAGAGTTTAAATTTGGTAAAGGAGGAAAAGACACCTATTAAAGAAAGTCTGGAAAAATTGGCAAGATTTTTATCAGTTTTGGTTTTGATTGTTTTAGTTGTTATTTTTTTCTTGGGACTCGCTCGCGGAGAATCTGTAACAGAAATGTTGATTGTTGCTATTGCAATGGCTGTTGCTGTAATGCCAGAGGGTTTGCCTATTGCTGTGACATCTGTCTTGGCGGTTGGAATGAGTAACATCTTAAAAAAAGGTGGTTTGGTTAGAAATTTGTTAGCAGCAGAAACTTTGGGTAGCACTACTTATATTCTGACAGATAAAACAGGTACACTCACAGAAGCAAAAATGCATTTAGACAAAGTTTACACTTGGAATTTTATTAACGATGGAGGAGATCAAGACGATGAAGATTTGATAAAAATGGCAGTGTTGTCATCGGATGCTTTTATCGACGAAGGTAATCAAGCCCCAGATAATTTGATTGTGAGAGGTCGTCCTATCGAGAAAGCAATTATATTGGCAGGAATAGAACACGGATTTACTCAAGATGATTTATTTAATGAGAGGGAAAGGTTGGATTTTCATTCTTTTGAATCCAAAAATGGTTTTAGTGCTTCACTGAACAAAGATAAAAAAAGGAATAAATTGTATGTCAGCGGTATTCCAGAAATGATTTTGGAAAAATCAAAATTTATTTACCACAACGGTAAAGAGAAAAAAATGACAAAAAAAGCATTGGAACATTTTTTGAAAGTACAAAAACAAAAAAGTTTAGATGGCGTGCGTTTTATTGCTCTTTCTTATAAAAAAGTTGATTGGGAAAAAATTCCTAATTTAGAAAAGCAAGAAAACCAAGAAGATTTGAGCGATTTAGTTTTTGTCGGCCTTCTTGCTTTTTCTGATCCAATAAGAGCGGATGTGAAAGAAGCAATAAAAAAAGCTCAAATGGCAGGAGCTCATGTTGTGATGGTAACAGGAGACAATCCCAATACTGCCTCAAAAATTGCAGAAGAGGTTGGTATTATAAAAAAGGGAGACAAAATTTTGACAGGCATAGAGATTGAGAAAATGAAAGACAACGAATTATTTGAAGAATTAAAAACCGTAAGAGTTTTTGCAAGGATGAATCCTTCTCAAAAATTAAGACTTTCAAAAATTTTACAAAAAAATGGAGAGGTGGTGGCAATGACAGGAGATGGTGTAAATGATGCCCCTGCTTTGCAAGGGGCGGATATTGGTATCGTAATGGAAAGTGGAACAGAAGTATCAAAAGAGGCATCGGATCTGATTTTGTTAGGTGGGGATTTTTCAACAATAATTTTTGCGATAGAAGAAGGAAGAAGGTTGATCGATAATTTAAAAAAGATACTGGGATATTTATTATCTACAAGTTTTGCCGAATTTTTGATAATTGGCGGAGCTTTGCTGGTTGGGCTTCCTTTGCCCATTCTTCCGACTCAGATTCTTTGGTCAAATATAATTCAAGAAGGGTTAATGAATTTTGCTTTTGTTTTTGAACCAGGTGAAAAAGATTTAATGAAAAGAAAACCTGGTTCAATGAAAAAAAATAATATCCTGACAAAAGAATTAAAGATGATGATTTTTACAGTTGGATTATCTGCGGGAATATTTTTGCTTTTGGTTTATTTGTTTATTATGCAAACAAATATGACAATGGAAAAAATAAGAACAATAATGTTTGCTTCTGTTTCTTTGGGGACTGTCTTTTTCAGTATTTCTTTCAAATCTTTTCACTTAAGTTTTTGGAAAATAAATATCTTTTCCAATAAATATCTTATTTTTTCTTTGCTAATCAGCCTCTTATTCTTGGCTGTCGCTTTGTTTGTTCCTCCTGTGAGAGATATGCTTTCGTTAGTTAAATTGACGGGAGGAGAAATAATTTTGCTCGGAATTATAGGTATTTTCAATTTTGCCATAATTGAACTGTCTAAATATTTTGTGTTTAGAGGGGAGAGATTGTCTAATGCGGTATAGGGACCAGAGGTGTGTGAAAAAACCATATCCTCTAATTCCTAACTCTAAATACACTTTTTAATTAAAAATGTTATCATTGAATCAATGGAAATTATTCTTACAGCACTCATTATTTTGTTGGTTTTAGCCGTTGCGGTGATGGCATATTTTTTGTACAAACTTTCTCTCAAAGGCAACGAAAAAAAAGATGACAACAGTTTTTTGTTGATTCAAAACCAATTAAATGAATTGACCAGAACTTTGGATTCAAGGATAGGGGAGTCATCAAAAATGATGAATGATTCAGTTAAAACACAATTTAGTGAATCACAAAAATTGATTAAAGAGATTACCCAAGAATTGTCCAGTGTCAAAGAAACCAGTCGTCAGGTAGTTGGTTTTGCTGATCAACTTAAAAATTTGCAGGACATTTTAAAAAATCCAAAACAAAGAGGTGTGCTAGGAGAGTATTATTTGGAGACAGTTTTAAAAAATGTTTTACCACCGGAAAGATTTCAAATGCAATACAAATTTGAAAACGGAGAAATAGTAGACGCGGTTGTTTTTTTGGATAAAAACAAATTTCTTCCCGTTGATTCAAAATTTTCTTTGGAAAATTATAATAAAATAGTTAGCACTAACGACCCTCAAGAGAAAGAAAGATTGGAAAAAGTATTTAAACAAGATTTGAAAAACAGGATTGATGAAACAGCAAAATATATTCGTCCAAAAGAGGGAACAATGGATTTTGCCTTTATGTTTATTCCATCAGAAGGAATTTATTATGATTTGCTCATTAATCAGGTAGGTGCAGTAAAGACTTCTACAATTGACCTGATAGAGTATGCATTCCAGCAAAAAAAGGTAATTATCGTCTCTCCTACGTCATTTTTGGCTTATTTACAGACTGTTTTGCAAGGATTAAGGTCTCTTCAGATTGAAGAAAAAGCTCAGGATATCATCAAGAGGGTGGGTCAATTGGATAAACATATGAACAATTTTGGTCAGTTTATGGAAAAATTAGGAAGCTCTCTATCAACGACCGTAAATCATTTCAATCGTTCACATAAAGAATTTCAGCAAATAGACAAAGATGTTTTAAGAATTACAGGTGAATCATCAGGAGTTGAGTCTATTATTATTGATAAACCAGCTATTGATTAATTTATGTCTAATCATATAAGAGTATTTTTTTCAAAATTATTTTATTGTCCAGGATTTTTCTGGGGAATTTTTGTCGCAGGTAGTTATCTTATATTTACTCAATATGAATTCATCGGTTGGCAGTTGCTTTTGTTATGTGCGTTGATACTTTCTTGGATAAAAGAATTAGAAAGAAAAAATATTTATGAAGAATGTTATGGAAGAAAGCTTTTCAAAAAATGTTTTAGAAAGAATGATAGACATGAAAAATAAAAAACAGCCAGTCGGAGGGACTGGCTGTTTTGCTGTAATTATTCATCCGACTCAAATCTACTAAAACATAAAACAAGAATCATCTTCAAAAATATTGAATGTTCTTTCATAGCCAGAAAGTCGTGCCGTTCGGCGTATGCAATACCCGTTGGCATTTTCTGAATCAATACAATAAGATATTTCAATATGAGGTTCTTCGTTGTCCTGGAGAGACCCTATGTAGTCATACGGGATCAAATCTCGCTCTATGAGTTTTTCAGCCAACCCCGGATGTCCATTTTTGGGCAAAAGATTACAATTCTCATCTATATAAATTTTTTCAACAATGGTCTTTGCTCCAGTTTTTTTAATCTCGGCATATATTTTTTTGTCTATTCTTTTATTGAATAACCTCAAGATTAATATTAATACAAGTATAGCAAAAAAAATTATAGCTATAGCCGTTATAATTTGTTGTGGCATAAGACTTTTCCTCCTTTCAAAAAATTGATGTTTAACCCCATGTTTTTTCTGTTGATAAATATACTTAAAATTTAAAATAAAGTCTAGTTTTTAAAATCTTAGAGTTTTGATGGTCGTCAGAATTTTAAGATTTTGTTTCATTAAAAAATCGTAGCTTAGCTACGATTTTTTAATGCGTTTTTAAGAGTGTCGTCGTCTGAATATTCCAACTCGCTTCCTGTAGACAATCCTTTGCCCAGTGTAGACATTTTGAAGGAGTATTTTTCTTGCAGAGGTTTCAATATCTGTTGAATATGATATATGGTATTTTCTCCTTCTGGGTTGAGACTTAACGCCAAGATAATTTCTTTCAATGTTCCTTTTTCCAACTCTCTCTCAATCAGTTTAAAAAGTTCTTTTGATCGTACCCAACTGGCACTGTTTTTTAAAATAGGCAAGTATCCTCCAAGAATAAAATATCTACCATTATAAATATTATTTTTTTCTATATTTTCCATATCAGCGTCTTTTCCGACAATCATAAAGACAGAGTCGTCTCTGGTGGTGTCTCTGCAAATATCACATTGAGTTTTTGCCGTAGGATTTTTTGATTGAAAGTAACAAAAACAGATTTGACAGATATTTACTGATTTTTTTAGACTTAAAATATTTTCTGATAATTCTTTTAGGTATTGATCGTCTCGGGTAAGCAAAAAATACACAAATCTTTTTGATTGCCTTGGCCCTATTCCGGGGAATTTTGAAAAATATTCAGCTAATTTGTCTATATTATTCGACATAATAAAATTTTATTTTTTAAAATTTATATTTTGGAAATTGTTTAGAATTTTATCAGAAGGCGTCATCGTCACCTACTTCTGTGAGAGCAAAATCGTCAAAGGCGTTGGTGTCAATTTCTTGGAAGGTTGCCTTCTTGTCATCAAAATTAAGAGTTATCCTGCCTGTTGGACCATTTCTGTGCTTTTCAATAAGTATTTCTGTAACATTAGATTTTTCACCGTCGTCATTTTTGTCTCTGTGAATAAACATAACCACATCGGCGTCTTGTTCAATAGATCCAGAGTCTCGGAGGTCTGAAAGTTTTGGTCTACCTCCGCGTGACTCAATAGCACGGCTTAGCTGTGAAAGAGCAATAACGGGTACATCTAACTCTCTCGCCAAATGTTTTAGTGATCTAGATATTTCTGTCACTTGTTGAACAACATTGTCGGATGATTTTGTCTGTGTCGGAGCCATCAACTGGAGATAGTCCACAATAATCAATTCCAAACCGTGTTGTCTTTTTAATTTTCTCGCCATAGAACGCATTTTAAGGATATTGTTTGCAGGCTGGTCATCTATAAAAATAGGGGCCTTTGAAAGATTGTTCAAAGATTCTCTAATCAAATCAAACTCCTCTTCTTTGTTCAATTTTCCTGTGCGAAGTTTCCACGCATCTACTTTTGAATCGGCGGCGAGCATTCTATCAACTAATTGCTGAGAACTCATTTCCAAAGAAAAAATAGCCACAGGTTTTTTGTGTTCTATTGCTACTCTTCTTGCAATGTCCAAGGCAAAAGCGGTTTTACCCATAGAAGGACGAGCTGCCAAAATAATAAGATCTGATTTTTGAAAACCAGAAAGTTTGTTATCCAAACTTTTAAATCCAGAAGGAACACCTCTCATCTTGTCTGTAGATTCGTGAAGACGACTAAGCCTCTCAAAGGCTTCGCCCAATGCATCCTTTATCTCAATAAATTTATTTGAAAGTAGTGATGTTGTTACTTCATAAATACTTTTTTCTGCTTTATCTAGTGATTCATCCAAATCGTCTACTTCGTTGTATCCCAATTCTGAGATTCTTTCAGAAGATTCAATTAATCTCCTTAACATATATTTTTTATGAACGATTTTGGCATAGTATTCAATGTTTGCAGAAGAAGGAACTGTGTTGACTAGCTCTGTCAGGTAATCACTCCCACCAATCTGATCAAAGACTTGTTTGTTTTTTAATTTGTTTGAAAGAGTAAGGACATCAATCGGCTCTTTTTTTGAAAACAATTCAAGCATTGCTTTGAAAACAAGTCTATGCTTTTCGGCATAAAAACATTCAACTGAAATGAAATCCATAATTTCAAAAAGTGCGTCTGCTTTTAACATAACAGAACCTAAAAGAGCTTTTTCTGCATCAATATCTTGAGGAGGAATTCTTAATTTATGAGGATTATTTTTTTCTGCCATAGGGGAATTTTAACACGAGAGTTACTTTCAAAGAAAACCTCGTTTGGTTGAGAAGGTGGGGAAGTGTTGGGGATAAAGATACAGCATTCTGCTTCGCAGAATACTCAAAAAGAGTTAATTTAAGTAAAGTGATTTACAGGTCAATACTCATGTGTTATTTTAAAAAGAGATAAGTTGATTTCAACATTGTGATAAAGGAGGAACTATGAAAAAGGAATGTTCTTTCAGGGATATTTTAAACCGATTTTTTATTTTTATAACAGCAACGGCCATATCTCTTTTTATTTTTGAGTTTTTTCTTCCTTTTCCCAAGTAAAAAAGTTGGCGGTCTGACCGCCAACTTTTTATTTTTAAATTTTGTGGATTTTTTGTCCGTCAGGAGTGTCTTTTATTTCAAACCCAAGTTTTTCTATTTCATTTCTCAAATGATCGGCTTCTGCGTAGTTTTTATTATCTCTTGCCTCTTTTCTTTTTTCCATCAGCATGACAATGTTGTGAGGAATTATTTCTTCAGAGAATATTTTTGGTGCCATAGATTTTGAATTTTTTAAATCTAATCCTAATACTCTATCAAAATCTAAAATCGTTGCTAATTTGTCTTTATTATTTAGATCAGATTTCAACAAATCAGACACGACAGCTAGAGCTTGTGCCGTATTAAAATCATCTTCCAATTTTTCTGTAAATTTTTTCTTGTAATCAATATTTATTTTCCCTTTGGGAGAAAAGATCTTTTTAAAGAGAGATGTATTGTTATCAAGTTTTGCTACTTGCCCATATAAATTAATCAGACCTGTTTGAGAAGCTCTCAGCGCATCCCAAGTAAAATTTTGTTGGGAACGATAGTGTGCTTGCAAGAAAAAATATCGCAATGACAGTGGTCTATACCCTTTACTCTTTATATCAGAAACGCTAAAAGAAGTTCCTTGTGATTTTGACATTTTTCCACCATCAACCAAAAGATGTTCGTTGTGTATCCAATAATTTACAAATTTTGTATCGTTTGCTGATTCACTTTGTGCAATTTCGTTGGTATGGTGAACAGGAATATGTTCTACTCCTCCCATATGAATATCTACAGTATCTCCAATAAATTTTTTACTCATTGCAGAACATTCTATATGCCAACCAGGGAAACCTTGGCCCCAAGGAGATTTCCATGTTTGGATAGCATTTTCGTGAACTCCTTTTTTGAAAAACCAAAGAGCAAAATCGGAATTATTTTTCTTTTGTGCGTCAGTCACATTTCCAGAACCTGCTCCTTGAATATTTTTTTCAAGAGACTGCCCTGAAAGTTGCGTGTAATTTTTTGCTTTTGATATATCAAAATAAATTGCCAAATCTGTTTGATAGGCGAAACCTTTATCAATCAATGTCTGTATCATACTTACAATTTCTGGAACTGTTTCTGTCGCTTTTGGACGATGGGTGGGGGAAAGGGTGTTTAGTTTTTTTACATCCTCTTCAAATATTTTTATGTATTTTTCAGAAATTTGTTGGGGGGTTAGGTTTTCTCTTTTTGCGCCTTTTTCCAGCTTGTCTTCGCCCTCATCCTCATCGCTTGTAAGATGTCCGACATCGGTATAATTGCGAACAAAGTTTACTTCGTAACCTAAATATCCAAATGTCCTAACAATGACATCAGACATTACCATAGCGCGAATATTACCCAAGTGTTGTGTCCAATAAACAGTTGGTCCGCATTGATAAAAACCGACCCTTTTTTCTTCCAAAGGTTTAAATTCTTCTTTTGAACGAGATGATGTGTTGTAAATGTTTATAGCCATTTTTTGTATTTAAAGAAAATAAAGAACGAGGTCGCTAATGCAAGCATTATTCCAATTACTATCCAAAAATCATTTTCTGTTCCGATTATTGGCATACTAGTAGCATTCATTCCAAAAATTGCCGCTACCAAAGAAAGCGGAAAAGTAACAAACGCCATAATGGTTAGTGTTTTTATTGTTTCGTTTTCTTTCGTTGAAAGCAAAGAATTATTTGTTTCTCTTAATTCGTTTAGAGATTCTTTGTTTACTTCAATATTGTGTCTGATTCTTTTATATTCGCCCAATATTGTATCAATTTGTTTATAAAAATCTTTTCCAAACATTCCAGATCCAACCTCTTTCAAAGATTCCAGTGTTTCTTTGTGAGGGTTAGTAGCTTGTTTAGCATTCAAAAGGTCTCTTCCTAAAAAAGAAAGTTCTTTGACCATATTTTTTTCGTCACCTTGAAAAATTCTTTCCTCCACATTTTCTAAAGCGTCTTGAATATACTCCAATTCGTGATTGATAGACTTGTAAAGTTTTTTAACAAGCAGAAAGAAAACATGTTCTGCATTGTTGTTTTTTTCTTTTTTTTCTAGTATCGAATTTACTTCAAATTCTTTTGAAAATTTATGAATTGGATCTATTGTGTCGTATCTTGATGTAATCAAAAAATCTTTTCCAATAACAAAATCTACTTCTTGATTTTCTTCGTATGAATGAGTGTGTCTAAAAGCAGGGAAGTGAAGAATGAGATAAACAAAGTTTTTGTGCAACTCCACCATTGGTTTGAATGTTGGTGTAATAAGGTCGTTTGCAACGCTGGGGTGAATATCAAATTCTTCCATTACCGTGCGAATTTCTTCGGGAGTAGGTTGGAATAGATCAATCCATGTTGTTTCGTTAGAAGTATATCTTTTTAACATTTTGAGATTCTGCTTTGGGCAGTTTTATTATAAATAATACTTAAATTTTAACCTATATTTCATTTTTTTAAACCTATTGACAAAGATATCGTTTTGTGAGATATTATTAGACAGGATTTTTCACATTAATTCATTTTTACGGAGGTTCCCATGAATACTTTTGAAAAGATGGTTTCGGTTGCGTGTATTTTTTTGTTCATCTTGACGATTGTCATGGTGAACAATGGTGTTCACAAGAACAACGAGGCCGTGGCGGACGAGTTGACTGGCTGTGCCTACTACGATTCGTCGGCGAAGGGCACGGGGTTTACCCAGTGCTCCAACAACAACCCCAGCCCGTCGCTGGTGGCGGGTGTGACAGGAGGTGTACGATGAACCGGAAACAGCGCAGGGCGATCGCCAAGACTGTCAACGTCTCCAACTCTATTCCCCGCGCCCCGTGGTATGTTCGCGGACCGGCACGACTGATGGTTGCTGTCGGAGCACTTAGCGGGCTGATCATGTTCTTTTATATTGCAGCAGAATTGCTCCCGTAGTGGGGCGAGAGCGAAGAGGGTGAGAAGTTTCTTTCAGAAACTTCTCACCCTCTTTTTTATTTTTCACTATTTAATTTCTTATTTAACAATTAAGATATAAAAAAATTTTTGACTACAAATCATACGACCGGAAGTTTAAGATTGTTTGTTTGTTATTCTTTTGAATATATTGTTTATAAAAATATTATCTCTATGATATAATTCTTTGCATATATGAGTAAAAATTTATCATTGAAAAAAATTGTTCCAGTTATTGTTATCGTTTTTTTGATTACCTCAACTTTTGGTATTGGTTTTTATTTTGGGAAAAATCAAAAAAAAGGTGTCGAAGCCATAGATAATGTTATTAACAAAGAAGATACTTTGAATACAACAAAAGCCGACTTTAGTGATTTTTGGAGAGCGTGGAATATTTTGAATGAAAAATATGTTTCTCCTGACGAAATAACAGATCAAGACAAAGTATGGAGTGCTATTCAAGGGCTTGCTTCTTCATACAAAGACCCCTATACAGTTTTTATGCCACCTGCTGAAAGCGAGATGTTTAACGACGATATACAAGGTTCATTTAGTGGTGTTGGTATGGAAATCGGAATAAGAGACGGAATCATTACTGTTGTCTCTCCCTTAAAAAATACTCCCGCAGAAAAAGCTGGGATAAAACCAGGAGACAAAATTATAAAAATTGACGAAGAAATAACCTCAAATTTTAATACAGACCAAGCGGTAAAACTTATTAGAGGAGAAAAGGGAACTGCCGTTAAACTGACAATTTCAAGAGAGGGAGTTGCTGATCTGATAGAGATTTCAGTTATTAGAGACAATATAAATATTCCAACTATTGATACAGAAAAAAGAGGAGATGTTTTTATAATCAGTTTATACAATTTTTCTGCCACATCACCAAATTTGTTTAAAGATGCTTTGAGAGAATTCGTAGAATCAAAAACAAATAAATTGGTTTTGGATCTGAGAGGAAACCCAGGAGGATATCTAGAGGCTTCGGTAGATATGGCAAGTTGGTTTTTACCAGCAGGTAAAGTAATCGTGACAGAAGATTACGGTGCCAATGAAGAAGACAAGGTCCATAGAAGCAAAGGATATAATATCTTTAATAATAATCTTAAATTTGTTATACTGGTCAACGGCGGTTCGGCCTCTGCATCTGAAATATTAGCGGGTGCATTAAAAGAACATGGAATTGCTAAAATTGTAGGAACGAAGACTTTTGGGAAAGGTTCTGTTCAAGAATTGATCAATTTGACACCTGATACATCTTTAAAGATAACAGTGGCAAAATGGCTTACTCCAAATGGAAACTCAATCTCAAATAATGGTTTAGAGCCAGATGTAAATGTCGAGATTACTCAAGAACAGTTTGAAGATGGTTTGGATCCTCAGTTGGATAAGGCAATAGAATTACTAAGATAAATTACTAAAACACTATGAAAGTTATATTATTGCAAAATGTTGCAAAGACAGGTAGAAAATATGAAGTAAAAGATGTTTCCGATGGGTATGCTTTGAATTTTTTAATTCCAAACAAATTGGCAAAAGTCGCAACGGTTAATGCTTTGAGAGAATTGGAATCAGAAAGATTGCAACATGAACAAAATCAAAAAACCAAAGAGGTAGACTTGATTGAAAGTATTGAAAAATTGAAAGACTCAAGAGTGAGTATTTCAGCAAAGATTAATGATGAGGGAAAATTGTTTGCTGGAATTGATAAAGGCGATATTATAGATGCAATCAAAGATCAAAAAGCGCTCGAGATAAATCCTGACAATCTTGTTTTGGATAAACCTATAAAAGAAGCATCGGAACACAAGATAACCATAAAGGTTGGGAAAAAATCAGCCGAATTTATTTTGGATATTGTGCCCAGAGATTAAATATATAAAAATAAAAGTCCTCGCAATTGCGAGGACTTTTATTTTTAGATGATGTTTACAACTTTTCTTTGTTTTTTTGTTCCGTCAAAATTTTCTTTTCTCTTTGATGTAAATTTTACTTTTCCTTCTTTAAGAGCAAACAGTGTGTGATCTTTTCCTACTCCTACATTTTTTCCTGCCAATATTTTTGTTCCTCTTTGGCGAACCAAAATAGAACCTGTTTTTGCAGCTTCTCCGTCGTAAAGTTTTGTTCCTAGATATTTAGGATTTGAATCTGTTAGATTTTTTGCCGATCCTCCGGCTTTCTTATGTGCCATAGTGTTAGTTTATAGTTATTAGTTTTTAGTTGTTAGTACTGTATAATAAATACAATATGAGAGAAAGTATAAGACATTTGGTTAATAAAATCAAGTTAATAAGGGACTTTATTAACAAGGATGATGTTTTTGTGGTTTTGATAATAATTTTTGCTACATCGGCCTCCTTTGGATTAGGCAGAATATCTTCATTTGAAGAAAATAAAGATCCTTTGCAGATTGCATCTGCTAATTTGGTACCTGAAAATTATGAGATAAAAGGGAACTATGTGGCGTCAAAAAATGGTACAAAATATCACCTCCCGTGGTGTTCTGGAGCTCAAACAATAAATGATGCTAATAAAATTTGGTTTGATACAAAAGATGAGGCAGAAAGTAGGGGATATACACCAGCTAAAAATTGTAAGGGACTATAGTCCCTTACAATTTTTAGCTAAAATTATAAATTATAATTTTAGCTGAAATTATAAATTATAAATTTTTAAACAAACAAATTTCTTGAAATAAACATCTTGACAGTTGACAAAGATTTGTTTTGTGGTAATATTTTATCTAGAAACTTTCTCTTTTTAATCTTTTTGAACAGGAGGTGTTATGGCACAGCGTCTGGTTGCACTTACTGAACTCGGTCAGATTCTCAATCCGCTTTACGATAGCGTCACCCCGAGGATGATGGCATCGGATGATGGGGAGCTCGGTTTTACCGAGGAGGATTTCCCTGGGCGTCGGGCGGATATGTACATCGTTTGCCACCCCGACAATTCACCGTCAGGATGTTCCGGAGATTTTTTCTCGGCAGATATCCAGCATGATATTTTCCCAGACGGGTTCGAGGACGATGGCGAGCTTATTTTTGCCAACGACGAGCACATCTTTCCCGACGAGCAGGCAATGTGTGATCCGGCTTACGCCGAGGCGTGGACGCAGTTTGTTGCCGAAAAAGGTGTCAGCTTCACCAATCGGTGGATGAGGACGGAGGACAATGAGACTACCGCCAAATCCCCGACGAGCCAGCGTCAGCAGGAAAAGATTCTGATTCCGCCGGATTCCGAAAGGTCCTGTCGGAGTCACGGTCGTCGCGGTCGTCGGCACGTCCCGACGATTCCCGAAAGGATTCGTCACCACAACAAGACGCTTAGCGTCTTGGCACCAGCGGAGTAGCAAACTCCGCAAAAGAGGCCCCGTAAGGCCTCTTTTTTATTTTCTCTCTTGCTACGAAAGCTATTTTTGTGGTAGAGTAAAAATGTTAGAAAATAACTTTAAATACTATGAACAAGATTAAAAAAATGCATCTGTCAAAAACAGACAAGAAAATAGGCGGAGTTTGTGGTGGAATAGGGGAGACTTTTGAAATTGATTCAACAATAATAAGATTAATTTTTATTTTCCTCGCTTTGGTAACAGAAATTATTCCTGCTATCATCATCTACATATTGGCTTGGCTTATTATTCCTAGCAAAATATAAATTAAAAAAATAAGAGCAAAAATTTGCTCTTATTTTTTTTATCCTTATAATTGTTTGTAGAGAAGTAATTCACTAAATAAAAATCAGAAAAGGGACATTTATTATGAGCATGGGAAATATTTTCTTTTTGTTTGTTGCAATCCAAGATAAAAATCTACTTCCCAAAGTAATGGAAGAAGTAAGCGATTGGGGAGGAGTTAGGGTTGTTGAAACTCACAGACTCGCGGATACAATTATCACTGATAACATTAAAAATGACTGGTTTGTGACTCAGGGGGTTAAACAAGTTGTTTTAGTAAATATTCCAGAAGAAGAATATAAAAAGACGGTTAATAAGTGGTCCCAATGGACTAATATTCATTCTTTAAATTTTATTTAAGAAGTGCCTGAAAAGGCACTTCTTTTTATATTTTTTTAAATGGAAATGATATAATAGTTTTTAATATGAAAGATTTGCAAAATATTTTAAAATTTACAAAATTACTTAATGAATTTCGTAAAATTGAAAGAATGAACCTTTCAAGCAGGGGAGATAGAAAAGAAAATGATGCTGAACATAGTTATCAACTAGCTATGCTTGGTTGGTATATTTCAACAACACAAAAAATGGATTTAGATTTTAACTTGGTTATTAAATATTCTTTGATTCATGATTTGGTCGAAATTTATGCAGGGGATACCTATGTTTACACCAAAAATATTGATCTTAAAAACAGTCAAAAAGAAAGAGAATTTTCATCTTTAGAAAGATTAAAATCTGAATTTGGAGAAATCTCGGATATTTTTGACCTTATAGAGGAATATGAGAAAAGAGAAAATAAGGAATCGAAATTTGTGTATGCGTTAGATAAGGTTGAACCAATGATAAGTAATTATCTTCACAGAGGTAAGGTTTGGAAAGAAAATAATATTAAACTGGAAAATATAATAAATCATAAAATAAATAAAGTAAGTGAGGATAAAGAAGTAGAAAGGATCTTTAAAAAATTGATTGAGCTTATGAGGAAAGAGGAAAAAGATTTGTTTAATTAAATAGAGGTATGCTGGTACCTCTATTTGTAGGGAGAAGGCCTAAAAGGCCCTGTTTATTTATTATTGCAGTGTCGCACAATATACCTTTTGCGACATTGAATAATCAAAATAAAGCCCCCTCTTTATATATTTATAGTGTTCGAGAGGAGGCTTTTTATTGTATTAGTTAACTAAATCAAAAAATATTTCTGCTTCTTCCTTTTGTGAAATACTTGAGAAAAGATAAGCTTGTTTATTTTTCATTGCTGTATCTATTTTATTGTATTTTTCTGTTCCTTCACAATATTTTAATACTTCAACAAAACTAAAATCTTTTTCCAAGTACTGAATATACAAATTGGTCGAGTTTCTACTTTTTGCTTCAAAAACGTCCACAGTTGAGTCAATTTTGACCACAAGGATATAACAGCCGTTCTTTGAGTAGTTTGCTAACGCTTTTTCCTGATTGATAGTTAGAAATGTAATAAATACTAAACCTAAAAAGATTGCTACATTTTTCATCTGCATTTCCCTCTTTCAAAATTTTAAAATAGATATAAGGCAAATTTCTAAAGTTTACATTAGCATCTTTTGTTTAAAAAAGAAACAGTTTTAATTTTTTAAGAACCAACAGTCAAAAACCACAAAATTATGACAAAGATAGATAATATTATAACTAGTAGATGATCCCACATATTATTTATTGAATATTTACACTAGGAGCCATTTCTTGAATTGTTGTTGGATCCCCTGCTTTTATTCTTTCCATATTTTCAACAAAGCTACTCCAAAGCAAATCTATAAAAATATCATTCCAAAAATATAATACAGGGCCGGCTAGATATGTATTCCAGAAATTGGTGACCAACCCCCAAGCATAACCCAGGTTTTCTTGTGTCTGCGGTGCCTCTACAATACCTCTCAAATTGAATCCAAAGTAACTTAATATAATAATACCGATTATAATAACCAAGACTAATTGCAAAAATCCAGAATTTTTATTTATCATAAATTAAATTATACTATTAAAAATAAACTTTAAAAACAAGATTATTAACAGCAATCTTTGGTTTAGTATTTTGGTAGATAAGACATTGGATTTAAGTAAGCATCGCGAGAAGCCAAAGGAATATATTTGTCTTTGCAATTTATACTATTTTCAAATTTTGTAATCTGAACTCCTTTGCTAGCATAAACACCAAAGTGAAGATGCGGTCCTGTTGAATATCCTGTGTTACCGCTGTAACCGATTATGTCGCCGGCGTTAACACTTTGACCAGGATTTACTTTTATTAAAGAAAGGTGGGCATACAAAGTAGATAATCCATTTGGGTGCTCTACAAGAACCCATTTTCCATAGGAATAACACTTTGGAGGTACAGAATCTGTATTTCCTGTTCCTTTGACGACACCCTCCATGGCAGAGAGTACTTTTGTACCAGAAGATGCTCTAAAATCGATTCCAGGGTGTCCGTTTCCGTTATAAACCTGAGGATTGCTAGTAGAAAAAGGAGTATTCCCAAAAAATTGAGTTATATAAATACTCTCTAACGGCCAACCCAAAATACCATAATTTGCATCTGGAAGACTGGTCGGGTCAATTTCTATTTTTAGTTGTGATTCCAATCTTTGGATTTCTTGAAGCACCTCTTCCATCAATTTCTTTTTTTCTTCCAATTGTTTTTTATAAAGAGATTCTTTATTTGCTGTAACCGAAAGAAGCTGGTCTTTTTCTTTTTTATTATAATCAATGATTTGTTTTTGATCGGCCAGCTGAGATTTATAATTTAATAATTCCCTTTCTTTCATTTCAGATTCTGTTTTAACTGTCTCCAGACTGCTTTTCAGCGTTACTAATTCATTAGTCTTTCTCCTTATGTCCATTTGTAATCTTTGGAGGCTGTCAAAGTCATCCCAAAATTCAGAAAGGTCTCTTTGAGAAAGCAAAATCTCAATAAGAGAGTTTGAGTCTTGTTCGTTTATTATTTTTACTATTTCGCCAAGCGCAGTATTGTTTTGATTAATTAATCTTTCTTTATCTCCAATATCAACTGACAATTTTTGAACAGTTAATCCTGTTGATTGAATTTTGTTGTCTGTTAGATTTATATCGGTAGATAGTTTTTTCCTATCCAAGTTTAAGCGGTATATTTCGTTGTTTAGAGATTTTTTTTCTTCACTAACTTTATTTAATTCCTCTTGGTATTTTTTTATTTCTTTTTCCAAGTCTCCTATGCTAGATGATTTGGATTGAATTTGGTTTTTTATGTCGTCAATTATGGAAGCATTTATAAAGGACGGCTTTAACAAGCCTAACGAAAGTATTATAAAAAATAATATTAATAGTCTAAATTTGTCTTGAAACATTTTATTTTAATTTATCTAAAGCTATTTTTAATCTTTCAATTGTTTTTTGTTTTCCCAAAATCTCCGACAATGTAAAAGGATCTGGCGACTTATCTTTTCCTGACAATGCAAATCTCATTGGCCAAAGGACATTTCCCCTACCCTTTTCTGTTGCATAATCCCAAAGAGATGTTTTTATCTCATCAGACTGAAAATTATCAATATTGTCAATAATTGAGATAATCTTGTTTAAATGTCCAATAGTTTCTTGTTTTTGGGCATCTTTCCAGAGTAAATTTTCTCCGTTATATTCTGGATTTTTAAAATAATATTCCAATTCCCCACCCTCAAACATTTCTTTCAAATCTGAAAATTTATTTATTCTTTCTTTTATAACGGGTAACATTTTTGTCAGAATTTCATCAGAATATTCTCTCATATCTTTTAATTTTTCAGGTAAAAATTCTAAAACTTTTTCTCTAAAAGATTGTTCCGACATTTTTTTGATATATTCTTTGTTAAACCAGTCCAATTTAACAAGGTCAAAAATTGCACCTCCTTTTTGTATTTTTGTTAAATCAAATTCCTCGATTAGTTCTCCAAGAGAAAAAATTTCTTTGTCTGTTCCAGGGTTCCACCCTAAAAGCATCAAATAGTTTATCATTGCTTCTGGCAAGTATCCCATCTTTCTGTATTCACGAATAGAAACAGCTCCGTGTCTTTTTGAAAGTTTTGACCGATCTGGTGCCAAGCTAAAAGGCATGTGAGTATAAAATGGTCTTGGCGCATTGATTGCTTCTTGTATAAGAATTTGTCTTGGGGTATTTGATATTCCGTCTTCTCCTCGGATTATATGCGTCACACCCATTTCATAGTCATCAACAACAACCGCTAGATGGTAAAGCGGTTCGGTTAAACTTTTTGCAATTACAAAGTCTCCTAGTTCGGTTGTATCAAATTCTATATCTCCTCTAACTGTATCTTTGAAGATAACTTTTTTATTTGGATTTTTAAATCTTATAACTTCTGTTCTATCACCTTCTTTTTCGGCAATTTCTTTTGATACATAGGCTGTACCATCGGCAATCATTTTTTCCAAATATTTTCTATAAGTTTCTCCCCTCTCGGACTGTCTTACAATTTTTGTTTTGTCTATTTCTATTCCCAACCATTCCAAACTTTCCAATATTTCATCTTCAAATTCTTTTTTAGATCTTTCTCTGTCTGTATCTTCTGATCTAAAGAGCATTTCACCTCCATTTTGTTTTGCGTAAATATAATTAAACAAAGCTGTTCTGGCGCTTCCTACATGGAGATATCCTGTTGGCGACGGTGGAAAACGGGTTATTATTTTTTTGGTTTGTTCTGTCATGTTTCGTATATATAATAACAATTTTATAGCTTAATTTAAAGCCTGAGATTTTTTGCTATTTATTGAATAATTTTATTGCTTCGTCAAAAGAGTCTCCTTTTATCAGTTTGTTTCTTCTTTCGTGCCCACACTTTTCACATTTTTGAACAACATAAAATAAGTCGGATTTTTTATCTAATCCTGTTGGTTTCATCATTCCTCCACAGTCGGCCAATCTATCTCCTGGATTTATATCAACATGTTTGGACCAAAGGCATTTTGGACAGTGGTTTGTGTATCCATCTCCGATTACTTCTGTTCCGCAATTTTCACAAACAAAATCTTCTATTGTTCTTGTAAATTTTTTCATCGGTATATTTATTTCTCATGGCCTAAAGCAATTTCTAAAATACCGTTAGCAATTTTTTCTCCTGCATCTAATTTTGCAAATTTTTTTGTTGCTTCTGCCATTTGATTTCTTTTTTCCTCATTATTCATCAGATTTACTATTTCTGCTTCTAGAAGGTGCGGTGTTAAATTGTTTTCTTCAACAACTATTGTTGCTCCTGTTCTAGCATAAGAATAGGCATTTTTTCTTTGATGATCTCCTGCCGAACTATTTATAGGGATTACAATACTTGGAATTCCCCAAGCAGCGATTTCAGAAATTGAACCACCTGCTCGTGATATGATCAAATCACTTGCTCCAACCGCCATTTTCAAAGCAAGAAAATCAAGATATTTGAAAGGTTTGTATCTTTTTTTGTAAGAGCTATCTTGGATTAACATATTTGCTCGCGATACTACTTCTTCAAAATTGTTTTTTCCTGTTTGATGTATTATTTGATATTTATCCAAAATGTTTGGCAAAATATCGACAATAATATCATTAATTATTTGTGAACCTTGTGATCCACCTAGAATCAAAATTGTCGGTGTCTCTTTTTCTAGTTTTAAAAATTCGTGTGCTCCTTGTTCAAGAGGTGTTGTCAATCCTCTTCTGATTGGATTACCTGTATAGGCGGTTTTGCTTTTATCCAAGTAATCAGCAGTTTCTGGAAAACCAATTGAAACTTTTTTTGCAAATTTTGAAGCCCACAGAGCTACTTTCCCAGGAACAGTATCGGTTACGTGAACTACTACAGGAATTCTGAAAAATTTTGCAGCAAAAAGCATCGGGAAAGCACCGTATCCCCCGTTGGTAAATACTACATCGGGATAAATTGACCACATCATAAAAAGAGCTTTTATTACAGCGTTGATTGTTTTGAAAATATCAAAAAAATTTTGAATAGAAAAATATAATCTCAATTTTCCCGTAGATAATTTTTTGAAAGTAATGTCGTTTCTGAACAAAAGATCTTCGTCGTATGGTTGGTCTGAAACAAAGAACATTTCTGGTTGTAGTAATTTGTGTTCCTCAGAGATTTTTCTGATGTGTTGAGCAACAGCAACCATTGGGTAAAAATGTCCGCCTGTTCCTCCTCCTGTTAATAAAATTTTCATAAATAAAAATGATCAATTATCTTTTTTGATATCTGGAAATATTTAGAATAATTCCGACTTCTAATAATGTAATAAATAGTGCTGTTCCTCCGTGACTGACAAACAACAAAGGTATTCCTGTTAATGGAAATATTCCCAACATTGAAGCCATATTAATAAATGATTGGGACACTATCAGTATAACAATTCCAACCGCCAATAGTCTACCAAAAGTACTGTCTGATTTTGATGCGATTTGGAATCCTCGAAAGGCAAACGCCAAGAATAGTGATATGAGCAAGACTGATCCAACAAATCCCCACTCTTCTGCTGTAACCGCAAAAATAGAGTCGCCTATTGGTTCAGGAAGATAGTTAAATTTTTGAATACTTTTTCCAAATCCTCTACCAAACCATTCTCCTGATCCAACAGCAATAAGAGATTGTTTTATTTGGTATCCTGCTCCCAGACTATCTGCGGATGGGTTTAAAAAAGTGACTATTCTTTGTAGCACATATGGTTTCATCATTATCCACCCGCCAGCTCCCGCCAGTGCCACCCCTACCAAACCAAACAAATGACTCCACTTTGCTTCAGCTGCAAAAAATATACAAAATCCTGCAATTGCCAAAACTAAAAATGTTCCAGTATCCGGTTGTTTCAATATCACCGCACCACTTATGACTATCATTCCAAGTAATGGGAAAAAACCATATTTTAAATTTTTTATCATTCCTTTAACACTGGCAAGCCACGCTGATAAATAAATAACAAAAGCTAGTTTCAAAAGTTCTGATGGTTGAAATGTTTGTCCTGCAATTTTAATCCATCTTTTTGCTCCGCCGTGCTCCATGCCCAAAAAAGGGACAAAGACCATCGCAGTTAGAAAAAGCGCAAAAAGAAAAATATAAAAAGCATATTTTCTATAATGAGTATAATGAACTCTGGATGTTATAAACATAGCTGTTAAACCCAAAACAAGACCTAGAGCTATTTGATTAAACATAATAGAAGACATCCTTGCTCCCTCTCGTGTTAATAGCCCTAGAGACGCAGATGAAAATATAAAAAAACCAGACAAGACTAGTAGTCCTACAATAATCAAAAATATTTTATCCACATTTTTTCTGTGCATTGAGCTTATTATACAATGCAAAATTTGAAATATGAAAAAAATATGTGAATACCAGCGCTGACGCGCAAGTATCAAGGTGTAAGTAGAAAGGTATAAGTAGAAAGGTGTAAGTAGAAAGGTGTAAGGGTTAAGTCATAAGAAACAAAAAAGTTTTTGACTATAAATATAAAAAATCAAAAATCCGCGGTTTAGCGCGGATTTTTGATTTAATTGTTTTTGATATCTATAAGCCGAATTCTGTATCCGTCGATTGACGGACGATAATTATTTATCTGGGATCGTTGTTGTCAACAACCTCTAGCGACTCCCCCAGTCGCTCCTCGCCAAGCTCGTCGCGAATTTTCAATTTTCAAGGTTCAATTTTCATTTGTTAAATGTAAATTGAAAATTGTTAAATGAAAATTCGTTCCGAACGCAGTGAGGAACGGCTGGATACGGTCTTGCACTCAGGTAAGGATTTAGCCGTTTCACTTTCTATGTTTCCATAAAAACTAACCCCGAGGGGTTCTTAAAATTTTTCAATTTTAAGCGTCTCTGCTCGCACCTCTAAAATCACTTTTGACGGGTGTTACCCGCTACCCTTGTCGCTCCTCGCTTCGCTCGGAGCAAGTAATAAGGAGAAAGGCATAAGGAGTAAGTAAAAAATTTGCTCCGCAAATTTTTTCGTTTCTTATTACTTACACCTTACTACTTAATACTTGCGCGCCAGCGCAACGAGGAACGACCGAGTGTTCGGACTTTCCTCTTGGTCATTCCTCACTGTGTTCGGAACGAAGAATTAGAATTTAGTATGAGAATTAGGAATTAAATTTGCAAGGCAAATTTAATTCTAATACTTTTCCCTAATACTTTGTGACGAATAAAGTGAGGAACAACCAAGCAATTATCCAATATCAAAGAACAAAGATATTATATAGTACTGCTATTGACAAATCAAGCATTTTTGTTATTTACTCTTGACTAAACAGGGTTTTATATAGTATAGTTATGGGTAGAAATAGTGTCATTTTTTGACAAAACAATATAACTTTTGTGTCCGTTTGGACAAGGAGGAGTGGTATGAAAAATTTTTTCAAGAATGTGTGGAGAAGAAAACCTTCGTCTACACCACCAACAACACCTACACCACCTACACCACCTACACCACCTACACCACCATCACTAACACCTACACAGGAACCGGAAAAGGGAAAAAAGTCAATAAAAAGGTTGTATACCTTTTTGATCGGGATGGCTTTCAACGCGGGGTTGATTTTTGTGGCGACTATTATCGTCACCAATTTCACCGGCGGTTTCAGTATCCGTGGCATCATTGCCTCGGTGCTCGTTGACTTGGCAATTCTACTTGTCTTTGGGTGGAATGGAATTCGTGAAATCAAACCAGTGCACATTGGTGTGCCGATGATCTTCGGAGATTTGTCGGACTTATTTTTGCTCCCTGGCGGTTATTTCTGGTTACCTCCCAAACCTTTTATGGATTTTGTGGAGGTGTCTTTGAAAGAGAGGACGATGAATCCTGACATTAAAGGGATTTTGTCGTCTGACAACAAAACGGCGAGCATCGACGCTCAAATTCAGTTTTTTGTAAGTAACCCGTACATTTACTTGAAAGTGGATGAACCCGACAAGGCTCTTGAGGGTCTGGTTGGGAGAAATGTCCGATGGCTGGCAAATATGGTGGAGGTCGTAAAACTTCCTGGGGTGAAGGGTCTATTTTCCGATCTCTTGGAAGGAACAACTTTGGACAAGATAGTTGGGCATGATTCAACCGACACTGACAGAGTCGTCGCAGAGGCGTTGGCCTTAGGTCTAATAAAAGACTCAGCAGAAGATTTTTCAAAAATAAACGTCGGCGGTATCAAAGAAACCGCGGAAGAATGGGGATTGACTATTAAGAAAGCCATGGTGACTGAGGTGGGAATTCCACAAGAAATCACCAAGGCCAATGCTGAAAAAGATGTTGAGATGGCCCAGGCCAGATCGGAAACTATTCAGCAGGAATTGTTTTGGACACTTCTCGGCGGTGGAAATCTGGAGGAAGGAAAAGAGGTTTGGAAGAAGATGGATGGTCCTGAAAGGGCTAAAATAATTCAAGCCGAGAGAAATAAAAGAACCGTCATCACGGTTGATGGCAACGCGGGAGATTTCACAAAGGGTGCTGTCGCGGGTGCTCAAATAACCGGAGGTAACCCATGAAAAGAATCAGCTGGGGATGGCCCACGACACTTGTCGTTATAGCGGTCATCGTAATTTTGACGGCATCGCTTCCGATGCCGAGTTGCACTAAAAAAGTAAAAGTGGGAGACTCTCCTTCTGTGACGTCAGGTTCAGAGATTGAGTGGCCTAGAGCGTACAAGGAAACAGTAAATCCGGATCGCGAGGAGTTCGTGTATCCGGGGAAAGACATGTGGCTGGAGGAGCCGGTATATGTCTCTGGGCTTCACTGGGCGTGGTTCGATTTCGTTGACAAGAACATTAGTGATGATCGAATGTATGTCCGGTGTGCTAATGTTCCGGAGAATCTGGATAATGCAAAAGTCCGGATGATAAATGCAAATTCAAACCAGGATCCTTTTCCAGGGATTACTGGGTGCAGGTACTTCGACATGAAGTTACCTCCAGACACAAGAGTTGGGAATCCTGTAGTATCATTTCGCATCAGCAAGATGTGATGAAACACAGGAAAAAGCGGTTGCAGGGATTCGTCCCCACAACCGCTTTTTTTATTTTGAATGAAATAATGACGTGGATTGCTTCGTCGCAGGCTCCTCGCAAAGACGGGCCACTTTTTACAGCACCCCTACTCCCAACTGATTAATCGTTCCTGCAATAACTTTTGCTAAAATAGATGAGCCTAACAAAACAGCAATGCCTACAAGCGTCCAAAGAAGTGCTTGATGTGCTTTTGCAACTTTTCCGGGGTTTCCTCTTGCTTCTACATATAAAAATCCGGCAAAAATAAGGAACAAAACTGCAATCGGCGTACCTATTTGAATCATTACTTTTATTATAAGATCAATAAGACCTTGAATTGTGCCAACATTTAATGGATTGTCTACACCTGTACCTATCGCCCCAACAAAACTAAAAGGAATGATCAGAAAAACGCTTATTAATAAAATATATTTTTTCATAATTAAAACAAATTATTTTTTTAAACTAATTTAAAAAGTCTTGATAATATTCTGGCTTTGCTAAAACACTGACGATCAATTTTACAATAAGCCAAGAAGCAAGAATCCAAAACATTCCTGTTATCAAAGACACTATTCTTCCTCTTGCTGCTGAAACGGCACTTGATTTGTTTCCTTCTACTATCAATGTCCAACCGATCCACGCAAACAAAATTGTCGCAATTGGAATAGATAACCAAATAAAAACGTCTAAAATAGTATCCATCAATATTATTAAATCAGACCAATGGCATCCATCTGGAGAGGCACTTTGTGTTCTAGCACAATTTGGCACAATTGACGGGTTGAGAGGACTCCACGCTTTTGCTAAAACAGGAATAGATAATATCCCCCACAAACCCAAAGAATAAATTTTTGAAAGTGATATTCGCATTATATTGGTTTATTTTTTTATCTTGTAATTAAAGCAATCATTTCGTCTTCTGCTTGCTGTATTGCCTCGGAAATCTTTTTTCTTCCAGATATAATTGAATTTATCATAGCATTAAAGATTTCACTCGTCTCGTCTTTGTTTAGGTCTAGCCATCCTTTTGAAATAAGAGCGGATTTATAAAATATGTCTAAATAAGGATCTGCAACTTCCTTGGATGAAAGAGCACGCGACACAGGAGGAAGATTTGTTAATTCTGATAGGTGTATTAAAACATCGTCATTTGTAAGAGCTTGGATTGTACTATATGAATGACCTATGTTTTTTGATGCTTTGACAACTGCCAATCCGTACATCTTTCCAAAAGTAACAACATTTCCACTTTCTGTTTGTGGCATCATTGCAACATCAAAATTTAAGTTTGGATTTTTTGTTCGGAGTTGTGATAGTTCACTTGCAAAACCAAAGTAAAGAGCCAAATCACCCGCTAAAAATGATTTAGTTGAATCTGGCAGGGCTCTGTTCCATGTGTAAACTGGTTTTACAGGATTTGAGAATTGAGTATAAAAACTTAGTGCTTCTTCTGTTGGAGAAATTTCGTTTCCAGCAGTTTGTGAAAGTGTTACATCAAAAGAATCATCGGTTCTTTTTGTAATCGGATTGCCAGTTTGCATAAGCAAGGTAGAAATAATTTCTTTTGCATGAGAAATATTTTGATAATCGCCAAGTGCAACCAAGCTGGTAAAAATATTAAAATCTTTGTCTTTGTCGGTTACTTTTTGGCTAAGAGCAAAAAATTCGTCCCAATATTTTGGTGCTATCGCAATACCATTTTTTGAAAAAATATCCCTATTCCAGTACATTACCATTGGGTCAATTGTAAAAGGAAAAGCTAATATCCCTGAATTTGTTAAATATAATTCACCTTCTTCGATGAATTTATCTTTAAAATTTCTTACGGAATAAGTGTCGTATGGTACTGCAAATATTTTATCTTCGTGTTTTACAATACTGTCTTGGGGCAACATAAAGACATCTGGGCCTTTTCCAGAAGAGATTGCCTCGGCTAATTCTTGATTAAAATTTTCTTCGTCTATTTGGCGATATGTCACTCCATCATAAATATTATCGCTCTCACTTTTTAATTTATCCAAAACTTGATTCATCAAATCTTTATCTAGTGTTCCCCAGATAGCGACAGACCCAACCGAATCTGAACTGCCACCTTTTCCAAATGTGGCAAATAAAACAACTCCTACCATAATAAAGAAAACGAATATTCCTGTAAGTACGATTTGAAAATTTGTCATTATTTTTTTCTAAAAATTATCCCGTAATGATTTTCTCCTGCTTCTATTTTTTTAACGATAACAAATCCTTTATTGATAAAAAAATCTTCGGCTTGTTGCTCATTAAATACCATTTCTTTCGCAGGACCTATGTTATTGAAAGAATCAGACCAATCAACTACCAAAACTCTGCCATTTGGACGTAAAATTCTTTTTGTTTCAGACGCGAGGGCTTCTTTATTTTCTATTTGAAATAAGATGTTGGATAGTATAATTGCGTCAACAGAAGAATCTGCAAGTCTTGTTCCTCCCAATTTTTCTACATCCCCCCAAATATATTCTATATTAAATATTCTTTCAGTTTCTGCTTGTTTTTGAAGTTTTTCCAAAAGATTTTTTTGTACATCTATAGCGTAAACTCTACCCTCTTCCCCTACTTTTTTTGAAGCGGAAATAGTATAAAAACCAGAGCCAACACCCAAATCGGCGATCATCATTCCCTTCTCCAATCCAAATTGTTCGATATTTTTTTGCGGGTCTATAAAAGCCATTAGGTATATTTTACTTGAAATTGCTCTTTTTTAAAACAGATTAAGGGGGATAACGGAACGAAGCATCAAGGGGTAAGGGGTAAGGTGTAAGTATTAAGTAGTGAGTATTAAGTAGTAAGGGGTAAGTAGACGAGAAATTTGCCCTGCCTCTTTTCTGAAAGAAAAGCAACGACACGGCAGGCAGGTTTACAAATTTCATTCTTGTCCGTCTTTGCGAGTGAAACGAAGCAATCCAGGACATTAATATTTTTTAAACAAAAAACTCCCAGCACACAATGTGCCGGGAGTTTACAAATTATCTTCGCAGGATAGCTGTTTTTGCGAGAGAGAAAGATATTCCAGAAAAAACAGGAGCTTTTTGATAAAGAGATACCCCAAAACCCAGCACCGAACTTGTTTCTGCTTTTGTGAATAAATTCATTCCAATAAGACACACAACATTTCTACGTGCCTCTGAAAAAATGTTAGCCCCTACACAAACACACTGGATATCTTCATATGATTTTAAAAACAAGTTAAAACCGCATACAATATAAATATCTTCAAACGCAAACGAAAAAGCATTTAAACCTGTAAAACAAAAAATATCGTTGTTTGAACTTGAAAATAAATTAACACCGACAAGGCAAAAAATGTTAGATGCTTTTGAAAACAGATTTAAACCAAAGAAACAAGCAATATTTCCGCCTGCTTCTGAAAAAACATTAAACCCCCACAATGTAAAAATATTTTTATGGGCACTCGAAAAAAAATTTAACCCGAAAACGGATTCACAGGAACCATCTTCGGCAACCTGGAAAAAAGATATCAAAGAATATATGTTTCCCTGTTCGCTCGCTCCCCCAAAAAGAGAAAAGGTTGCTCCAAAAATTTTCCACGGGTATGCCATCAAGAAAAATAACAGTGAAATCCACAAACTGACAGTGTGCCCACTCAACCAATAAACAGAATTTGTTAAAATAGCAGAAATGGATCCTGCAAACAACAAATTAATTTCATCTACTTTTAATGTAATTTTGGAAGTCCTCATTTGTTTTCCCCTTATTCTGATGTTATTAGTTTCAAAACTACAATTTCTTTGCAAACTATAAACCACAAAAGATATCGAGTCAATGGCTTGGAAATAAAAGTAAAAAATAAAAAACAGCCTGCTCTAATGCAGGCTGTTTGGGGCGGTTGCTCGCCCGTCACCTTCTTCCGCCTCCTCGGTAACTCTCTCTACCACCGACAAATAATTTTTCGGTGAACTTACAAACAGGGTACATCACCAAACAAAAAATCCAGAGAGGGGTTAAACTTACCATGAAAATTAAAAAAAGTACCAATTTTCCGAGAGTGAACATGTCGGCACATATCGCCAACATCACCACAGGTATTGAGTCTCCAGCCCTTACTGAGGCTGATGTGTCTTCAAAGCACACGTCCTTTATGTATTCTTTTATCTTCATGTTGTCTCCTCATTTGTTTTGCGGACATTTAAGTTTTTCAAAAATTTTTAGGCGTTTTTTTCAAAACACCCTTATTTCCTATTTGTAATATTAACATAATTAAGCAACATTGTCAATTTATATAATAAAAACAACAAAAAACCGCTTTAAAATAGCGGTTTTTTGTATGTTGGGGTCTATTTTCTTACTCCTTAAACCTTACACCTATTATAGGCAGGTAAGCGATGCAATCTTGTCACCTTCTCTCATTTTCATTATTCTTACCCCCTGTGTCTGTCTGCCCAATGATGGGATTTCTGAAACATCTACTCTGATCACTTGTGCATTTTTTGAGATAGCAACAATTTCTTGTTGTTTTTCCGTCAGTACTTTTGATGTAATCAAATTTCCTGTTTTGTCGGTGATTTTCATTGTCTTGATTCCCGATCCTCCCCTCTTTTGAATTTTGTATTCTTTGAGAGAAGTTTTCTTTCCGTATCCATTTCCGCTCATAACAAAGAAATCTGGATTCACATAATCTTTTTTGATGATATTTCCTCCAACAACAAAATCTCCTTTTCCAAGTTTCATTCCGGTCACTCCTCCCGCCCCTCTTCCCATTTCTCTAACATCGCTTTCTTTAAAGCGAATAGATTGTCCTTTACTGCTGGTCAAAATAATAGTATCTCCTTTATCAACAAAACGAGCGGTTATCAATTCGTCTTTGTCTTGCAATTTTATAGCAATCAAACCGTTTCTTCTTACATCATGAAAGTTTTTAGCGGCTACCTTTTTTGTAACTCCAGCCTTTGTAACCATCAACAGAGAAATATTGTTCTGTTTTTCATCTTTTGGCATTGGTAAAATAGAAGTAACTCTTTCTTCTGCTTCCAATTGCAAAAAATTCATAATAGATTTTCCTCTTGTTGCTCTTTTTCCTTCTGGAATATCGTACATCTTTATTTGGTAAGCTTTTCCTTTGTCGCTAAAGAACAACAAATCACTGTGTGTGCTTGTTGTCAAAAATGTAGTAACAAAGTCTTCTTCTTTGGCTTTTAGGTCTACTACGCCCACCCCGCCTCTTTTTTGTCTCTTGTATTCGTCAGGGTTGGTTCTCTTTATATATCCTCCAGATGTATAAACCAAAACACTCTCTTCTTCGGGGATTAAATCTTCAACAGAAATAGATTTAACACCTGTATTAACAACTTTGGTTCTTCTGTCGTCTCCATATTTTTCAGAAATTTCAACAAGTTCTTTTTTGATAACTTCCAATATTTTTTTAGGACTCTTCAAAAGTTCGCGCAATTCTTTTATCAAAGATTGTACCTCTTTCAATTCGTCTTCAATTTTCTTTCTCTCCAGTCCTGCCAATTTTTGCAACTTCATTTCCAAAATAGCATGAGCTTGTCTATCGCTAAATTTGAATTCTTTCATCAAATTTAAATGAGCAGTTGCAGTGTCTTTGGATGCTTTAATCGTTTTGATTATCTGATCAATATGATCTAGGGCTTTCTTTAATCCTAGCAAAATATGCTCTCTGTCTTCTGCTTTTCTTAGATCAAATTGAGTTCTTCTAACAACAACATCTTGTCTGTGTTTGATAAATTCTTCCAAGACGCTTTTCAGCGCCATTGTTTGAGGAACACCATCAACCAATACAACAAGGTTCATATGGAAGGTATCTTCCAATTGAGTGTGTTTATAAATATAATTTAATATTTTTTGAGGATGGGTACCCGATTTTAGATCAATAACAACTCGGATATCTCTTGTTGATTCGTCTCTCAATCCCTTTATGCCCTCTATTTTTTTATCTCTGTGAAGCTCGGCTATTTTAACAATCAAATCTGCCTTGTTTACTCTGAAAGGAAGTGAAGTAATGATAATCTGAAAATTGTCGGCTTTGTTTTCTACTATCTCTGCATTTCCACGACAAATAATACCGCCTCTTCCAGTGGCATAAGCGTGAGCAATTGCTTTTTCATCAAAAATCATTCCACCCAAAGGAAAATCTGGTCCTTTCACGAAACCAAGAAGGTCTTCGGTTGTAGCATCGGTATTGTCTATTAAGTGAACTGTTGCATCAACTACCTCTCTCAAGTTATGAGGGGGAATATTGGTTGCCATACCAACAGCAATACCAAGTGTTCCATTTAAAAGGATATTTGGAACAGCAGACGGCAAGACAGTTGGTTCTTTGGTTGTCCCATCATAGTTTGGTCTAAAATCAACGGTGTTTTTTTCAATGTCTCTCAACAACTCGTTTGAAAGTTTTGACATCTTTGCTTCGGTGTACCTCATCGCTGCTGGAGAGTCTCCGTCTATTGAACCAAAGTTTCCTTGTCCTAATACCAAAGGATATCTCATTGTAAAGTCTTGAGTCATCTTTACCATAGAGTCGTAAACAGCCACATCACCGTGAGGGTGGTATTTTCCCAATACGTCTCCGACTACGGCAGCAGATTTTCTAAATTTTGCAGATGATGTCAAACCCATGCCACTCATTGTGTAAAGGATTCTCCTGTGAACTGGTTTCAATCCGTCTCTTACATCAGGCAAAGCACGATCGGTAATAACAGACATGGCATAATCCAAAAAACTACTCTCCATTTGAGAGCTGATATTTTCTGTGATGATACCTTTTTCTGTCACGATATCTTTTGGAATTTCTTTTTCGTTATTTGAATTGTCCTTTTCTTCTTTTTTTGCCATGTTTTAAATTAGTTTTTAGTCGTTAGTTATTAGTTTTTAATTATCAAAACCAGTTTATTGTTTATAGATTCTAAAGACTATAAACTATCACCTAATAACTACGAAATTATATCACAAAACAAAATTAATTTCCTTATCAAAAAGTCGTTATTTTAAGTCTATCTGTTGATAAATTCCACCAAAATCATCCCATATTTTTAACACAAAAACCTTCATTTCTTGAATTGAATTGTTACCATATTCTTTCTTTCTTTTATTATCTTCAAAAAAATAATTTAAAATTATGGCAATCAAAATTATCCCTATCATTGTAAAGACTGTATAGGTAAAAAGAAGAGATCTTTTTTCTTCTTCTGGCTTGTTTCTTATTTTTGTTAAGAAATCACCGGACATATTAAAAAATATTATACTTCTGAATTTAAAACAATTATTTCACCGTCTCTGCCTTCCAGATCTTTCTTCTTGATAGTCAATTTGTCTACAGGCTTAACATTTTCTTCTCCCCCCTCTTTCAAAAACTTTTTCAGAGCATCCTTTTCTCCAACATCACCATAATGCATTGGAATAATTATTTTTGCTCCCAATTTGGTTGCTAGTTTGTGGGCATCACTTGCGTTTAATACCCCATCACCTCCGATAGGAGTAAATAATACCTCTACATCGCCTAAAACAGATTTCGCATTTTCTCCTAATTCTATTGAATCCAAAGCACCAAGAAAACCAATTTTTATTCCGTCCAATGTCAAAGAATAGACAGTATTGATTCTGCTCTTGCCTTTGTATTGAGTATTATAAAAAACTCCTCTTATAAAAATTCCTTTGATTTCATATTCTCCTGGACCAGAAATAACAAAAGGTTCTTTGTTTTTTGAAGAAACACTTTCTACCCCGTTCAAGTCAACACTGTTTGCTGTGATAATGGCAATATCAGCACCGAATCGAGGGCCTTTAAATTTTGAATCTTTGGAAATTGGATTAAAAGCGATGACTATGTCGCCAAATTGAACTTTAAAAAATTCTATATTGTGGTATGTGATTATCATAGGTTGGATTATATCATACTTTAGAATTACGAAATTGTGGATTGCTTCACTTCGTTCGCAAATTTCCCGCCTTTGTCGTCTTTGCGAAATTTCGTCTTCCCCGTCGTCTTTGCGAGCCGAAGGCGAAGCAATCCACGTCGTCCGTGCTATCAGCTGTAAGCTATCGGCTATCAGCTTCTTCAATGCTATCAGCTTTTTGAACTTTTGACTTTTGTCTTATTATATATATACTTAACTACAGCCAGAAACGGCTTTATTTTTTATTAATCGAATTATAAGTTAACCCTATTTAAAAAAGCGGTAAGGCGCGAAAAGATTATAGATTAAGCCTTATTTTGCTGGTAAATAGTACTTTTAATTCAAAAAATCAAAATGACAAAAAAGGATGTTAATCCAGAAGTAGAGGTATCTACTAATGAAGAAGTGAAAAAAGACGGTATAATGACCGCTTTGATCGAAAAAACCCCTACTCTTCCTGCTATAGGAGAGCTAATCGAGGGAAAAGTTATAGGTATTGAAAAGAATGGTGTTTTTATAGATTTGCCACCATTTGGTACAGGTATAATTTATGGAAAAGAACTTATAAGTGTTCGTGATGTAATCAAAAATTTGAACATCGGGGATACTGTTGATGCAAAGATTGTTGATGTTGAAAACGAAGACGGTTATGTTGAATTGTCTTTGAAAGAAGCTAGACAAGCTCTTGTTTGGACAGAAGCTGAAAAAGCAATGAAAGAAAAACAAGTTCTTGAATTGTCTATCAAAGAAGCAAACAAAGGAGGTCTTCTTATCAACTGGCAAGGAATCTCAGGATTTCTTCCTGCTTCACAACTAAGCAGTGAAAATTATCCAAGAGTAGCAGACGGAGATAAAGACAAGATCTTGGAAGAATTGAAAAAAATGGTTGGTTCAAAAATCGCTGTTCAAATTATCGGCGTTGAACCAAAAGAAGGAAAATTAATCTTCTCAGAGAAAAATATAAATCAAGGAGAGAGAGAAGAAGTTATTCAAAAATACAATGTTGGAGATGAAATGGAAGGAGAAGTTACTGGTATTGTTGATTTCGGAATCTTTATCAAATTGGATGGAAACATTGAAGGTTTGGTACACATTTCAGAAATAAGCTGGTCACTTGTTGAAAATCCAAGAGAATTGTTCAAGATTGGAGAAAAAGTAAAGGTGAAAATTATAGAAATAGTAGATGGAAAGATTTCACTATCTATCAAAGCTTTGAAAGAAAATCCTTGGAAAAGTGCAGAAAGAAAATTCAAGAAGGGCGATGAGGTTGAAGCTGTGGTTATCAAATTCAACAAACACGGCGCTTTGGCAAGTATAGAAGAGGGTGTAGCTGGACTTGTTCACATTTCAGAATTTGAAAGTAGTGAAGAAAAATTGAAAGAGGCTTTGCAACTAGGCAAAAACTATAAATTCAAAATCAATGTCTTTGAACCAAAAGATCAAAAAATGACATTGTCTTTAGTTAAATAAATTTAACTAAAGAAAAAAACAAAAAACAGGGACTCACCGTCCCTGTTTTTTGTTTTTAATTGACTTATTTTATTTAAATAAATATACTCAGGACAGATTTTAGGATGTTCTCGCTATACAAAATAGAAGGAGGAAAAAATGAATAGTGAAGGTCGTTTTATTAGTATTACGGATTTTACTTGCCCTGAGCAGGTAAATTCTATGTTGGAATTAAGAAAAAAACTCAACAGCAAAATCCTTTTGGGCGTTGGAGTTATGATGAGTTATAAAACACTTCACGGATTCCCAACAAAATGGTCAAAATCTTTTCCAGAAAACAAAGATATTCCGTCTATTTTTATGGACAAAGAGGGTGTTTTTAATGTTTTACATTATGCGGATCAAAACAATGATTCATGTTGGGAAGATTTTTGGGCAGGGCTTGGTTATGCGGGTCCAAATGTTCATGCGATCCAGTTTGATATGACATGGCCACACCCTAACGATGTCCATTATGTAATTAGTAGCATGAAAGAAGAGGGGGCTCTTGTCGAAGTAATTATACAAGTTGGACGAAAATCTTTTTTACAGGCAGGAAATACACCCAAAGGAATTATAAAAAGATTATCAGAATATTATTACAGAAACTGTTTGGGCTATGTTCTTTTGGATAAAAGTATGGGCGAAGGGAAAATACTCAACCCTCACGAACTAATTCCTTTTATAGATGCGATTTACCAAAAGTGGCCAAATATTAAAATTGTTGTAGCGGGTGGTCTCGGTCCAGAAACAATTTCCACTGTGGAACCAATTTTGGACCTTTATCCCGTAAGTCTTTGTGCTCAATCCAGATTACGCCCCAGTTTTAATGCTTTAGACCCCATTGATTGGGATATGGCACAGGAATATTGGAAAAAAGCCGATGCTCTTTTTAAAAAATACGAAAAGTAATTTTTTCACTTTAAAACCCCAGTAGCAGCAAGGCTATTGGGGTTTTGTTTAAAATTGAAAAAATAAAAAACTCCCAGCACGTGGTGTGCTGGGAGCAAAGTGTCAATTTTGTCTCGGTTTTTAACTAACCGGAGGAATCTGCTTTCCTTGGGCTCTCCATTTTTTAAAAACGGGGACAAAATTTGTTGTTACGGCAACTTCACCGTAATCAACAGATTGCTAGGTATCGCTTCACACGGCACAGTCGACAGTGAAGCTATCTTCGCAAAACCCACCCACGTCTGATAGATAGCAAAGCACAAGCCTGTTCGTGGATCTTTCGTATACTGAATTCGTGCGACAGTATTGGTGACTTCTTTTATTATTGTATCTTCTTCCGTCGTCGCCGATGACGTTCCGAAGCCGAGAACCATAGCTACCAACGTAACGCAAATCATCATGGAAATCTTTTTCATACCTTCTCCTTCAATTGAATGACTTTTTTGTATTTCAATTTTTAGGCGTCTCTTTCAAAACACCCTTATTTCCTATTCATAATACTAACATAATTAAACAATACTGTCAATCTTTCTAACCAAAACAACCAAAAAACCGCTTAAAAATAGCGGTTTTTTGTGTTTCTAAAACCTGCCTCTTTTCTGAAAGAAAAGCAACGACACGGCAGGCAGGACTAAAAACTGACAACTAAAAACTCAATTAAACTCGTTCATTGCTTTGTCTCTTCCCTCTTTTACAATCATTTCCAAAGCAATATTTATTTTTTTGCTTATCTTTTTTAAGACATCCATCTCAGGTTTTTTAAAGTCTTTCATTATCAAATTTAAAACCTTTTCTTCTCCTTTTGGTTTTTTCAGTTTACCCGTAGGGGTAGTAGGACAAATACCAATTCTAATTCTTGCAAATTCTTTTGTCTTGATTGTTTTCACGATTGATTCCAATCCATTGTGTCCACCTGTTCCCCTATTAAAAGATATTTTAAAATCACCTAGTCCAAGATCCAAATCGTCGTACATCACAATCAAATTTTCCGCATTATCTTTGTTAATTAAATCTTTCACACTCAAACCAGATTTATTCATAAATGTTTCCGGTTTTAAAAGAATCACATTTTCTTTATCAATCTTTCCTTCTGATATCAAGGATTTATATTTTTTATTTTCATTCCAATCAGAAAAATCGTTACTTTTTGCAAAATAATCCAACATAATTCTGCCTGTATTATGTCTCGTCATCTCATATTCTTTTCCCGGATTTCCTAGTCCAACGATTATGTACATAAATATTAGTATAAAGTAGTAAGGATTAAGTAACAAGTAGAACGGGTCGACTTCGTCAACGCTGTTAGCTATCAGCTGTCCACTGTGAGCTTCGTCCGTGAATCAGTCCATATACAATTTCTTATTCAACAAATGATCTTTGTAATTTGTTGCATAATAAAGATTTCCTCTTCTGTCTGAAAGATAGTACAAATAATCATTTTCAATTGGTTCAATCGCAGCTAAAATAGAGTTGAGACCCGGATTAGTTATTGGTCCTGGAGGCAAACCTTTGTATTTATAAGTATTATAAGGAGAATCGTGCTTTAAATCAGTCAAATTTACTTCGTATGTGTTTTTACCGATTATATAGGGAAAAACAGCATCAACCTGTAAAGGCATATCTATTTCAATTCTATTCCATAAAATACCAGAGACCATTTTTCTTGTTTTAACAGTTCTCGCTTCTTCTTCTATGAGAGATGCCATAATTATTATGTCCGAAAGGCTTTTATCTGATTTTGATATTTTTTCTTGAATTTCTGTCATTTTTGAATAAAAATTTATCTCCATTGCTCTCAAAACATCAATCGCGGTTATGTTTGGTAAAAATTGATATGTATCAGGAAACAAATATCCTTCCAAATTATTTTCTTCGGCCAGTCTTACAAATTCATCTGGATTAAATTTGCTAAATTTTTTAGCAATGACAACAGACATCTCTTTTACAGTTAGTCCTTCGTAGAGGGTTACTTTCATAGGATCCATACCGAAATCGCCGTTTACCAATGCAATTGCCGTCCCGAAAGCGTCTTTTTTTTCTTCAAAAAAATAATCTCCGGCGATTATACTTTTTTCACCACCTAGTGCTCTAACAGTTATTTCAAAAAAAGATTTTGATTTTATAACCCTTTTATCTTTTAGTTCTTTTGAAATATCTCTCAAAGTATCTCCACTTTCAATATGAATAATAGAAGCAAGTGGAAAAGACTGTGGAGCATTGATAAACAAAAAATATACTGAATAAAGAAAAATTAAACACAAAAAAAACAACTCCCATATAAGAGAACTATTTTCGCTTAAAAATTCCCGAGTTATTTTAGGCTTGGGAATTTTTTTGTCAGCGAAAAAATTTCTTGGATTGTAATTTTGAAAATTAAGCATAAGCTAGATAGCAAATTTAACTTTTTATTAAAAAGGTAAATTTGCAGGTGGTTCTGACTTTTTAGATTCAATTCTTGAGAAAGTTGGTGTTTCAACAGACTTGCTTGGTAGATGGAATATTGTTGCTAATTCCTCCGAACTTAAAACAAATTGTTTGTCACTGGTGTGAGGATAGTAAAAATAAGCTCTTTTTTTGTAATCATTGAATATCTCGTTTTTCATTTTGTTTAAGCGAGTATTCTTGTAATCTTGCCAAGGATAATCAAAGCCAGTTACCCTATTTGGTCTGAAACCGTTCATATTCCCTGAGTTATATTGTTTAAAAGACCCTGTCATCCCTGTAATATTTATTGGGTTAAATTTGTCTTTTTCGGCAATATAAATCCCCCTGATACCACAGTCAAAACCGGGTTTAGTAATGTTTCTTTCAACGGCTTCAATTATTTGTGACTCTACTTTTGTTGGTGGACGATTTTTTGTTTTATCTTTTTCATCAGTCACAAGATTTGCCAACAATTTTTTCTTTTCATCTTTTCCTTTTTCTGTCCAATCATAGCTATCAGACCACTGCATCTTTTCAAAGCGATCTTTCCACGCCAATTCTTTTCTAAAATTTTTCTTGTGAGCGCGAACCATTATCTGAATCCATATCTGTTCGCCTTTTCCAATTGCGCCAAGAAATTCAAGAACTGGTGACATTGGATCAATTTTTTCTTCATCCTCTATACCAGGTCTATCCAAGCCGTAGTCAATATAAGTTTTTATTGGGTATGGATCGTCTTTTGTTAGAATAAATTCGTTTCCCCACAAACTCATATTGCTTAAATCAAGGGCAGTAAATTTTGTATAATCTGGTACTTCAAAGATCTCTACTCCTGGATATTGTGCATACAACTGAGATTCTAATAATTTTTTAAACTTTGCTTCTGTCCAGATAAAAAATCTTACATTTCCTTCCAAGGAAACCATTTCCAAAGAAAACCATGTTCTGCTTTTTCCCAGAATACTTCTGTCATACCAAGTTCCTTCTCCTCCGGGTTGATGCAAAGCACCCAAAAACAATTCCATTGCCAACGGACTCTTTTTTATCTCTTTAGGAACTCTTATTTCCATTAAGATTCTATTTTGCATAGCTCTAAATAAAAATCTTTTATAATTTCTTCTAAATTTTAATGCGAGAGACAATAAAATAAAAGGTATGACAAAAGGTGATATTGTATATAAAACAAACAACACATCAATAACGAGTGGTTGAAGGAAGTGAGGAAATTTGGCAACAAAATTTTCTAACATTTGCTTATATTTTACAACAAAAAAAGTAACCAAACAATAAAATTAGTGGACAAAAAACATACCAATATACGAACCTGCCTGCCGTGTCGTTGCTTTTCTTTCAGAAAAGAGGTAGATGATGCGAATAATACGAATGCAATACAAATACAAACTTTACAAACACTGATGTTATTTTTTTAGTAATAAAAAACTCCCAGCACGCAATGTGCTGGGAGCGGAGTGTCAATTTTGTCTCGGTTTTTGACTAACCGGAGGAATCTGCTTTCCTTAGGCTCTCCATTTTTTAAAAATGGGGAAAAAAATTTTATTTAATATTCTACTCCGAGGAAATAATCATCCTCGTTCCAGCTCCCATAAGCCCACTCGAGAAAAACCCCTTTCCCTTGGCTGTTGCTTTCAAACAACGTCGGCACATGCTTGGTTTTTTCTATTGAACACATCGAACCGAGTGCTGTTACTGAGAAAGGCTTTTGTAAAATTCTTTGGTTTATCCCGAAAGATAAAATCTCGTGGATAGTCGCTGGTCGACAACCCTCCCTGCTCATCCCAGAAAGAGTTTCGGTAATCCTCATACTCTTCCCGAAACAAAAAACCACCAATTTCCTTTCTTCCACCTTCCCGTTCTTGGGACGAGGAAATTTTTCGAAGTGCCCCCTCCCTTGGGGGTATTTCTTGATGAGGTCATAGATAAGGCCGGGCACTTCCTGCGTTTCGTCAACAGGAACAACAAGCCGGTACTTTATATTAGTATTCATAACCTTCTCCTTGTCCGCTTTGCGAACTTTTGTATTTCAATTTTTAGGCGTTTCTTTCAAAACACCCTTATTTCCTACCTATGATATTAACATAATTAAACAGCACTGTCAATCTCTGTAACTAAAACAAGCAAAAAACCGCTTATTTTAAGCGGTTTTTTGTTGTACTTTATAACTTTACAAACTTTAAGAACTTTTATACTATAGAGTATTTTCCCTTATTATCTCTCTTAAAATATTTAGGATTCTGCAAATTTACGACAACTGTATTTTCTTTGATATATCTTTCTCTCAAAACTTTATCAATGATGTCTTCTTTTGTAAGAGGACCTTCTTTTTTCAAAAGATTAATTATTACATCTCTCACAATACCACTTGCATATCCCCATTCAGAAAGTGCATACAATCCCCTACCTACCAATACAAATCTTGGGTCTTTGATCAATTCATTGTGACAAGTAGCCACATGAGCTTTTCTGTCAAAATTGTTTTCAATTGATTTTGCAACTTCTCTAAAGTGCATTGGAGATCCGTGTTGTCTGATTGATAGATAAGCATAATCTCGGATTCCTTTTGCGTTTATATTGCTTGAATTTGCCAATCCCCATTCGTTAAAGTGGTTTTTATCAACTATTTTTGAAATAGCAAGCCATCTTTTAACCATTTCAGGATTATTTTTGTATTTTGCGTGCAAATTTCCTGCTTTATCAACAAACAAAGATATTATTTCTTCCTCTGGATACAAATTGTCATCTGAAATTTCATCGGTTAATTTTTCCAAAACATCATGAACAATATCTGCTACATCTGAATCAACATACCATCTCGATTTGAATTTGCGATCTTCTTTTTCTTTATTAAATTGGTCTCCCAAAACTAACAAAAAGTGAATGTGATTTTTAATATGATCGTCTTTTCCAATATGATTCAAGATATCTTCTTCTGTTGCGATTCCTCCCAAATCGTCAATCAAACATTTCAATTCTTCAAAGATAGCTGTTTCGGCGTTGAAAACATTGGATTTTTTGATGTTTTTTATAGCGTTATTTTCGATTTGACGAACTCTTTCTCTTGTTATTCCATAGTCTTTTCCGATAGATTCAAGAGTAACCCTAGCAGGTTTTTCTCCAAGTCCGTATCTTCTAACTATCACATCATAAGATCTCTCAGGTAAAACTGAGAGAAATTTTTTAGTCACTTTTTCGGGTTTTATTTTTATTTTAGCCATATTTTTATTATATTGTTGAAAATACTTTATCATTATATAAAAAATAAGTCAAGCTTTTCAAACTGTGGATTTCTACTTATTCTTCATCATTTTTAAAAAGACGTCCTGAGATATGTTTACCTTGCCTCTTTCCTTCATTTTCTTCTTTCCTTTCTTCTGTTTTTCTCTTAACTTCATTTTTCGGGTTATATCACCTCCATAAAGGTATCCTGTTACGTCTTTTCTCATTGCAGAAATCGTTTTTGAGGACAAAATTCTACCCATTGCTTTGCCTTGTATTTTCATAACGAACATTTGACGAGGTAAATATGTAGCCAATTTTTCTACCACTTTGTCTGCTTCTTCCTGAGCTCTCCTTTTAGAGACAACCCGTGAAAAAGCAATTACTACTTCGTCTGCAACCAAAATATCCAACCTTGTCACATCAGCATCTCTGTATTCATCAATTTTGTAAGACATAGAAGCAAATCCAGATGTCGCGCTTTTTATTTCATCAAAAAATCCACGCATCAATTCTCTCAATGGTAATTTTGCATCTATCTCTATCCTATCTTCTCCAAAATCTTTTGAATTGCCTATCTCGGCTTCATGATCAAAAAGTATTTTCATCAAACCACTGAGATAATCAGGAGGAGTAATTATTTTTATTTTTATCCAAGGTTCTAGTACAGAAGTAACCTCGTGATCATCTGGAAACAAAGATGGTGAGTAAATTGTTTTCTTTGTTCCATTTTTGTAAACAATTTCATAAGTAATACTTGGATGTGTAATAACCAATTCCAAATCAAATTCTCTTTTCAATCTTTCTGTGATGATTTCTAGATGCAACATTCCTAAAAATCCACAGCGAAAACCTCTGCCTAGTGAACCAGATGTTTCTTCTTCGTATGAAAAAGAAGAGTCTGACAATTTTAATCGATCCAATGATTGCTTTAACAAATCAAAATCATCTGCGTCTTCTGGATAAACCGAGGCCCAAACAACCGGTTCGGGTGTCATATATCCACTCAAAGAATCCATTGGTTTTCTTGCCAGTGTTAAAGTGTCTCCAACCGAAGCTATTCCTGGTTTTTTTATTCCTGTTACTATATATCCGATTTCTCCTGCACCAATATATTCGCGTGGTTTTTCATCGGGAGAGAAAATTCCCACTTCCAATGAATTAAATTTTTCACTTACTGCTTTAAAAACAAGGTTTTCATTCTTTCCTACTTTTCCATCAAAAACTCGCACATAAACTATTATTCCTCGATGAGTATCGTATTTAAAATCAAAAACTAGTGCACGAAAACTATCGCTGTCTTGGGTTTTTTCTTTTGGAGCGGGAATTTTTTCAATTATTTCTTTCAAAACTTCTGCTACTCCTTGCCCTGTCTTTCCAGACGCTTCTATTATGTCATCTTTGTCACAACCGATTAGATTGATTACTTGTTCTTTTACTTCTGCCGTTCTCGCCAAGGGAGAGTCAACTTTGCTTAAAACAGGAATAATAACAAGGCCAGCTTCTTGTGCCATATTCAAAGTAGTTAATGTCTGAGCTTGTACTCCCTGTGTTGCGTCTACCAGCAAAATAGAGCCTTCTACAGCCCTTAGAGCTCTGGAAACCTCATAATAGAAGTCTATATGCCCTGGTGTGTCGATAAGGTTGAGAATATATTTTTCTCCATTGTATTCATACTCCATTCTAGCGGGTTGCATCTTGATTGTGATGCCACGCTCTCTTTCAAGCTCCATAACATCCAGAACTTGTGCTTTCATCTTTCTTTTTTCAATAGTATTTGTTATTTCAAGCATTCTGTCCGCAAGAGTACTTTTGCCGTGATCAATGTGAGCAATGATTGAAAAATTTCTAATTTTAGATAAATCCATGAGCATTAGTATAGAGTTAAAAGCCCATAAAGTCCATAAAGTCGGAAGTATGAGTGAATGTATTCATCAACAAATAGATGTGTTCATCTCTACTTTAGTTTTAAAAATGCACGAAATAAACAATTAGTGCAATTATAAAATAGAAAAAGGCATTCTTGAAAGAAAACGCTGAGCTTAATAAGGCTTTTTTAGAAATCTTTTTAACTTTTAATGAGAAATCTGTTCCGGACTTTTTTCTAACATAATTATAAAGGTCGATAAATCTTTCTTCTTGATATAAAAAATATGTATCTAAAAAATAGAACGAAATAACTACGGCATAAAAAAGTCGTTTTGAAACTTCCGGTTCACTTGTAGACAAAGTCATTAAGGCGAACAAAACAGTAAGACACCAACCTTTAAGTAAAAAAGAATTTTTAACAGTTCTTTCTATAACCCCCTGAATAAATTCCAAATGTTTTATTTTGTGTTCGGTTATTTCAATTTTTTCTCCATTCTTCATAATTTTTTATTTAAATAATTTAATAATTATATTATTTCAAAATAACACACATCAGTTACATAACTATACCAGTGTTTTGCAAAATACCAGTATAGACTTTCCTTTTTTTGTTAGTGCATGTCTGACAGAATTCTTATCCAGCCTCTTCATAATAATACCGGATTGAGCGAGTTTTCTTATATGATCAGAGCCTGTGTTAAAATTAATTTTTAATTCCTCACAAATTTCTTCAACGGATAATTCCGGTTTTTTATCCAGCAAAAAAATAATTTCTATTCTCCTGTGATTAGAAAATCCTTTAAATAATCGTTCCATTTGAAAAAAAATTGAACGACCAGAATCATTGCCTTTACCATTCATATTTTTCATAATTATAATTATATATCTATACTGGTATTTTGCAAAACACTGGTATAGATATTATTGGGTTAAATAATAAAAAAATAATTATGTGTAATAATATAAATATGAAAAAATATATTTATTCAACATTATCGGTTATATTAGGGGCTCTAATTTTTGGAGTTATTGGATTATTAAAATTTATGAATTATGGAGGAAATAGTTGTGATTTTCCTGGTAAAAATTGCGGTTGTTTTTGTTGTAATTTATTTGGCTTGCGTGGTTATGAGGCTTGCGGTAATTTTGGATTACTAGCCGGTATTATATTGGGAGCGATAATAGGTTTTGTTACCTATAAACTGATAAAAAGTAAATTTTAGATCAAAATTATTTACTTTTTCAAACAAAAGATATATTCTTTGAAAAGATAAGTATCACTATATCAACCATTTCATGAAGGAGAAAATAATGAGATTTCGAAAAGAAATGTTAGAGAAACATCCGTGGCTTAAAGGTTCAGCGACTCTTTCAGAGGCAGAAATCGCCCACACAAAAAAAATTGCTCGAACAATTTTTGGGATTGCTTACAAAGAACAAAGACCGAACCCGATTGATGATCCAGGCAAATGTTTAAAAGGGTCGCTGTCCTAGGAGAAAAAATATGACAGATGAACAAAAAAACGGTCTTCGGATAGGCATCCGAATCGGGCTAATCCTTGTAATCGGACTAGGTCCTAAATAGAAAAAATCCCTGAGACATCTCAGGGATTTTATTTTTCTTCTCACGCCTTACCACTTACACCTTAATCCTTACCCCTTACTACTAACTAAAGTTCTCTTTTCTCAGGAATAACAATTCCCGATTTCCACACTCGCTTGTTAAACGCCTTTCTTGCTTCTTTTAATTCTCTATTATCCATTATCCAAAGTATAAAAATACCTGATAAAATTCCTGCTAATCCTGAAAATAATCCTTGCATAAAAATACCTTGCAAAGTATTCAAATTTAGGAAATCGCCAAATATTGTCAAAAATCTATACGCAACAAAACCCATAATAATAGAAGTAAACAAGCTGTGCCAAAATGTTTTTGAAATGTTGTAAATAAATTTATCAAAATCTTTTTCAAACATTACCATCAACAAAATCGCATTTAACATTGTTCCCAATGAATAGCTAAATGCCAACATCAAAACCGTAGTGCCGAACAAATCCTCCACTCTGAACATATGCTCAACAAAATATCTAAACACATCATATTGTTCAAATAACCAGCTAAACAAAAAAGCAAAAACGATTATAGAAAGAGACGATGATATATTTATCAATAATGGTCGTTTGGTGTTTCCCATCGCATAATAACCTCGTATAAAGAGCAGGATGAGGCTTTGAGCAGTCACAGAAAAAGCAAACATCGCCAGACAAGCAGCCGTCAAACGAGTATCAGACCAATCAAACTGTCCCGATCCTAAAATAGTTCTAACTATCTGGGCTCGTAAAACTATAAACAAAGAAAGAGCGGGCAAAGACCAAAAGATGATGTGTCTTGATGCCGAAATCATTTGATTTAAAAATTTTTGTTTTTCACCAGCAGAAAACAATCTCGCCAAAGTTGGAAAAGCAGCGACAGAATAACTTACTCCAATAATTCCCATCGGAACAGATTGAATATTAAAAGACAGATTAAACACAGCGATAGAACCAACTCCGACAGAAGAAGCAAGTGCTACAAGAAAAAAGAAAGCGATTTGATTTGCAGACATTGTCAATGTTCGAGGAAGTGAAAGCAGAGTAACTTTTTTAATATCTTTGTAATTAATTTTGGAAGTAAATTTTGGAAGAAGTCCGACACTTGAAGCAACAGGTATCTGGATTATTAAATGTAAAAATGCACCTAAAACAACTCCTGCTCCAAGACCATTTAGACCAAAACTTGGATACAAAAAATAGATTCCAAAAATTATTCCCAGATTATACAAAACAGGACTAATGGCATAAATTAAAAACTTTCTGTTTAATTGAATGATGCTTGCAAACAAATTTGAAAGTCCCAACAAAATCGGGCTGAGCAGGAGAATTCTTGTCAAAGATATAGCCTCTGTCAAAGCAGTTTTTCCAAAACCAGGAAACATTTTTTCCACAATAAAAGGTGCTAAAAAGAAAACTACAAGACTGACCAATGAGATAAATCCAAAAAATACAGTAAAAACACCGTCAATAAAATTTTGCATCCCTCCGTTTTCTTCTCGAGATTTGTCCGCAAGGAAAGGAATCAGGACAGATATAGAAACAATAGAAGCTACTGTTATAAAGATAAAATCTGGAATTCTAAAAGCCGCATAATAGATATCCAATGTCTCCCCTGCTCCAAAAAAAGAAGCGAGGGCTCTATCTCTAACAAGTGCTAAAAGTTGAGAAGCAAAAGTAAAAGCACCTAAAAGATAAGCGGCCTCATGGAGTCCGCTTATCTCTCTGTTTAATAATTTAATGATTCTTTTAACCATTGTTTTTTAAATAATTTATTCAGAATCTTCTTCAACAACAGGTTCTTCTGTATTTGTATCTGTATTTGTATTTGTATCTTCTTGAAGAGTTGCTGAATTTTTGAAACCCGCAAAAGGAGTTGCTCCTGACTCAAGATTTTCCAAAACTGCTTTTATTTCTGCACTGTCTGGGTTCAACATTTCCAAATCTTTAAATTGAAGTATTGCATCATCTACCCTGTCCAAATTGTAATAAGTTAATCCCAAGAAATATTTTGCATCTGAGTAATATGGTTGCAAGATAACTGCCCTTTCCAAAGCAATAACCGCATTGCTGTAATTCTTTGTATTGTATTCAAGAACACCCAATGTAAATACCAAAGCTGGATTTTGTGGGTTTAAATTGATCGCTGTTAGATAAGAATTGACTGCCTGCTCGTATGCTCCCTGAACATCAAACATGATAATTGTTTCATAAACTCTTCCCAAAGAAACCCAGTTTTGATAATTTGTTGCATCAATCTGAGTAGATTTGACCGCATTTTCTACCGCCTGTCCCAAAATTGTTTGGAATTGAGCTTGCATTTCTTCTTCTGACAGATCTGTTTTCGACATCAAATTTTGTAATTTAACCAAAGCCAATTCTGACAGAAATCTGTAATAAGCATCACCATTTGAAAGATTTACAGCTTTAATAATTTTTGCCTCAACATCATCCAACACAACATCTTCTTTATTTAATTCAAGCAATCCTTTTTGAGAATAAGCTGACGCAGAGAATTTTTGAATTACAGTATATCCTGTTACTAAAGAAACGAGGATTAAGAAAATTAAAACCAAAACTAAAACAAAATTGTGTTTTTGATTTTTAGCAAAAGAAATCTTTTTTGTTTCAAAAATACCGTTTTGAATTAATAAAGCAACCAGCACTCCTGTAAACACAAAAGTTAGTGTTAATATTGTGTGAGACGGTATATAAATGATAGAAAACAACCAAAGATAAACAGTTGTTAAAAATGATAACGGTAACAAATAACCTTCTGCTTTATCTGCCTTTGGCAAAAATACGGCTTTAAATCCTGAGGTAAATAACATTCCTAAGAATATAATCCATAATACAAAACCTAACAATCCAACTGTTACAATAGATGACAGAATAAAGCTATACCCGCTGTTAAAATCAACATTCCAAAATTGAGTGTTGTTTAAAGAAGCTGGTTTGTATTGCAACCATTGATTAACAAATCTGTTTGGACCTGCTCCCAGTAATGCAGATTTTGTCTTTAGTGTTTCTTTTGCGATACTCCATGTTCCCAAAGGTGTCAATTTTAGTTCGGAACTAGATATTTCAAAATAAGTACCCAATGTTTCGCCTAAGCTAACATTGTCAGTAGTATTCCTGTCGCCATAATTTCCTAAAACTATTGCGACAGCTATTACCATCACAAGAAATGATATTGCGGGAATTCTTTTCATTTTCAACCCTGCAGGAGCTTCAATTGAGAATTTGTTTGCCGAAATGATATAAGCCACCAGAACGAACGAAAAGGCCCCCAAAACTATCCAAACGGTATTAAAGTTTACCAATGCTACAAAGAAAAGAGAGATCAAAAGAACAATGTAACTTAAAAACTTTACCAATTTACTTTGATTTACAAATTCTATTGTTACTAAAGAAAGAACTGCTGTTAAACCAAAGAAGACAGACAATTCATTCCATTTTCCGATTAAATTTGAAGATGAAGATGTAAGAACACCAAAACTCAAAAATTCAGGACCAATTAAAAGTCTCAAACCTTGATAAATAGCTACCAAGAAAAACGAAATGAAAAACAGGAAGAATAAATAATATGCTCTTTCTTTTGTTTTTACGATTGAAGATGCTAAAAACATTAACAAAAAGAAAGTTACAACATAAAAAGAGGTTCCTATTTCAAACCCTTGTCCGATAAATGATGTTGTTGCTGCTCCGGAAAGTAGCGACGAAACCAAATAAACAACAGGTAAAGCAACTGCTGTAAGTAATACAGGATTTTTTGAATAAATAAATTCCGAATCTTTTAACCTGTCCATCAACCAAATGATTGCCAAGATCATGACTGCCAGAGAAATCATTATTCCTTTGCTAAAATAAAAAGAAAAAGATGGAAAAGGAATGAAAAATATTGGAATTAATAAAACTAATCCGGACAAAAGAAAGGCTGAGATTTTTGTATGATCAGCTTTCACCGAAACTTCTGAACCTTTATCAGTTTTCGATTTTCTAAAATTAAACATGATTTAAATAATTTATTTTATTAATAATAAAAAACACCATTTTATGTGCGTATTTTGTTTTATTATAGTAGAAAAAAAGAAACAAGCCAACTGGCAAACACTGGATAATTAACAAGCCCCAATAAACAAAATCAAAACAGATTATTTAATTTTTAGTTTCCCTATTTTTCTTCCCAATCTAACGATTCTTTCACCTTTATCCAAAATATAGTTTATATCCGTTACTTTTTCATCGTCCAGCTTTACAGCACCCTCTTGAATTTTCCTTCGTGCTTCGCTGTTTGAAGAAGCAAAACCTATTTGATGCAAAACAACCAGAATTCCCTCCCCTGCTTTTATTTTAAATTCTTGAACATTTTCGGGTACGGCGCCTTTTTGAAATTGGGTTTCAAAATTGTCTTTTGCTTTTTGTGCGTCTTTTTCCGAATGATAAAATCTGACAATTTCATATGCTAATTTCATTTTATAGTCTTTTGGATTTGCGCCATTATTCATTTCTACTTCATATTTTCTGATTTCTTTCATATCTACCCTAGTAAGCAAAGTAAAATATCGAATAATAAATTCATCTTTCAAAGACATCAATTTTCCAAACATCTCATCTGGTGAATCAAACAAGTTTACCGTATTTCCCCAACTAGAGCTCATTTTTCTACCGTCCAAACCCTCTATCAAAGGGTTGGTAATGATATTTTGAGGTTCTTGTTTGTAGGCTTTTTGCAAAGTCCTACCAGCCAACACATTAAATTTTTGATCTGTTCCGCCCAATTCAACATCGGCTTTTACTTTTACAGAGTCATAAGCCTGCATCAAAGGATACAAAAGTTCACGCAAAACTATTCTTTTTCCACCATCTAGTCGTTTGCTAATATTTTCTCTGGAAATAAATTCGTTTAAGGAAAATTGGTCTGCCTGAAAACCGATCTCACCATAACCCAATTTACCCAACCACTTGCTGTTGTAATAGATTTCTGCTTTTTTCATATCAACTATTTTCCCAGCTTGAGCAATATAATTTTTCAAATTTTTTTTGATTGTTTCTTGCTCCAACATTGGTCTTTCGCTTTCTTTGTCAGAAGTGTCCCCTATTGTTCCTGTAAAATCACCGATGATAAAGACGGCCTGATGACCTAGTTCTTGAAAATCTCTCAATTTTAAAAGAGGAATAGAGCGACCCAAGTGAATATTTGGACTGGTCGGATCAATCCCCAATTTAATTCTTAATTTTTTTCCACTCTCAAGTTTTTTCTTTAAATCATCAAAACTGATTATTTCTTCTGTACCACGACTTAAAAGTTCTTTTATTTTTTCATTGTCTATTTTTTTCATTTTTTTATATATTCAGAACTTAGGAAATAGTGTTTAAGAGTATAAAATACAGCTTAAACCCTCCACCCTAAATCCTATGTCCTATTAAGTTTATCTTTATATGCTACCACCCTATTAAAGAGTGTCAATTTAAGAAAATAATATCTTTTCAACATCTTTAAATATCAAATTTTAAAATATTGCGATATAATCTTAAAAATTAAGCTAAATATTTAATTATGAATTTTGAAGGGCAATTTAATGTAAGAAAAAAAATAGTAACAAAAGGTGGGATTTTTGAAATTATTGACATAACACCAGAAAATGAAACTGGCATTCCGGTGTTTCTTTCATCTGGCTGGGCATCAACACCAGAACTTCTTAAACCTCTTTTAAAAACAATCAGTGATAATAATCGCAGAATTATAACTGTCGACTTCAAAAAGTTTGATAAAATAAATACAAAAAACCAAAGAGGTATCGCCAGAGAAAAACTAAAGTCTCAGGCAATATTGGAAGTAGCAAAAATATTAGAAATAGAAAAACTAGACATAATAGGCCATTCAGAGGGTGCTGTCTATACTACATTTGCCGTAGAAGACAATCCATCAATATTCAAAAACTTTCTTTTAATAGCTCCCGCAGGAATGACATACGATCAGTCATTTTTAGAAACAGCCTCAAAATTTATCCTTGATACATTATTATGGCCGATCAAAAAAATAAAAAAGAAAAATAGGCCTTTTTATCATATTCTTCAAAACACCAAATTCTTTATCTTAAATCCCATCCAATCTCTTCAAGAAGGTTATGGATTATCAAAAATTTTTATTGCAAAAAAAATTGGTTTTATTATTAAAAATGGAGTCAATGTTAATTTAATATATTTTAACGAAGATTTGATTTTTCCATGTGAAGAAATGCGACAAAATGCCGAAATTCATAATATCCCTATTTGTTTAATTGAAGGGTCTCACAATTTTATCTACTCAAAACCAGATATATTTTGGGATAAAATTAAGAGTTATATAGAGGAGTAGAGTATATTTTTTAAAATATTGGCATGGTTTTTTAAATTGATTTTTTATTACAATTAAAACTTGATTTTATCTGAGCCTTTTCCAAATACAACAATATTTGATTTCTTGATATCAAAAATTTGTTTTGAAAAATTTTTAATATAATCAGAATCAATTTCTTTTAGCTCTACTAGATCGTCTTTTAATAAAGTAACATTATTATGAAAAAGAAGATCGTTTGAAATCCAATTTAACCGTTTCATATTGTCGACAAAAGATTTTTCCAATCTATCTTTTTGCATTTTTCTCAATTTCAAAATATCACTTTTTGAAATACCATCTTTTTCAAGATTATTTAAAAAATTTAAAATACCTTTTTTTAAAACAGGGATCTTTTCTCTGTCTATTTCTGCGGACAAGACAATAATACCGGCGTTTTTCCATATCATTCGGTCCAAAGAAACCGAATATACACCAATTTCTCTCATTTCTTTCGCAAAATAAAATTTTTGATCCTCTAGATAATCTCTTATCATAGTTAAGGTCTTTAAATCTTTATGAGATCTGCAAATTTTAATTGGCAGATTAAAGCATAAATTAAAAACTAACTCATTATTCCAATGATATTTTGAATTTTTTACCAACTTATTTTTTTGAAATTCTGAAATTTTAACTTTTGCCGATCCTTTGCCATGTTTTGAAAGTTTGTGACCTTTAACAAGATCAGATATTTTTTTCTCTATATTTTTATCCAATTCGTAACCAGATAATACGAAAAATATATTCTTTTCATTAAATACTTTTTCGTAATGATTTTTAAGGTCGAATAGTTTAACATTTTTTGTATTTACAATTTGATTTTTTTTATCTCTTGCATACAAAAAATTATCACCAAAATTTTGTTTTAATAAAAAATTAAAAGCATCAATTTTTATATCTTTTTTTGAACGAATTTCGTTTTCTATAACACTCTTCTCCCTTTTCAAAAGATTCTCATTATCAAATTTTGGCAACAAGATACCTTTTAAAAGGATTTCAATATCTCTAACAGCATTTTTGGTATCGGACTTTACATAGTAATTCATAAAATCACTATTTATTGAACCGTTTACAAATTCCAGTTTTTCTTTATTTGGAACAGATTCAACCAAATAATGCTCTAATAAATGGCCAATTCCAAACTCTTTTTCAGATTCATTGAAATAACCTAATTTTGAATAAATATCAAAATAAACCTCCTTTGTTTTATTCGGAAAATTTACTATATAAAAATTATTTGATATTTTTTTGAATGGTTTTTTCATATTTATTTATATTCGTTAATTTAAATTAATTATATGACAAATATAAACAAAAACACAGCCAACGGCTGTGTTTGAATATTATTTTCCTTTTCTGCCGGCATTTGGTCCGATATGAATTTCCTTTACCGAACCAGAAGGTTTGTCGATTTTGACAATGTCGTGAGAATGAGGACGGTCTTCCGAAGAAATTCTTTCGGTTTTATGATTGTCCCCAGAATCAGTAACCTTCATTTTTGACCCATCATCACTGTTTCCACTGAACCACCCCATCTTTCTATCTCCAAATAGCCAATGGATTTTCGGGCAACATTGCCCAAGAACTAATTTGTTAAAATAGTAACATAAAAACAAAATAAATCAACGATTTTGTGTAGTCTTTTCAACATCCATTTTTGAAGATTTTGGGGTATTAGTTTTTGTATTTTGATTGTAAATATTCCAAAATCCCTTGTTTTATAAACCAAGTAAAATATTCAGAAAAAATAAAAATTTTTCCTTCACCTCTTTCCATTATCTCAATTTTTTCCATATATTTTTTTATGGCAAAATCTAAATGTATCCACCCACTCTTTAAAACTATTTCCCTATCTTCAATTACAATACCGTTTTCTATTTCAAACTCATCAATAAATTTATTCCCAACAGAAAAAACCAAAGGTTTAAGATAATCTATAATTTTTATTTCTCCATTCTCAGATTCCGAAGTGTCTCGAATCAAAGCGAGCTCTTTTTGCAATTTTTTATCATAAAAATCCATTAATTAAATATTATCATAAAAATAACTGGACTAACACGCTCGTCCAGTTATCTAAAAAATCATCCCCCCTCTTTGGGATCGGGCAAATTTTCTGCCCAACTTGGGGGTTCGCTGGGAATGGGATTATTTCCGGTTTCCACAGCATCAGCGATATAATCAATCAGTGCTTCTTTTTCTGCCTCATTCTTCGGGGTAGAACATCCACCACCAAAAAAATCAAAAAGTCCCACAAAATCACCTCCTTTTTGGAAATATCCAGTTTAGATTTTGTATTTCAACCAAGAACTATTTGAATAAATAATACCAAGAACATATGTCATTTTCAATATTCTTAAATATCAAATTATTGAAGAATATTACGATGATTTTTATTTTTTAAAACTACAACAGGACAGCCGATTTGTTTTCCCAACATATCAGATGTTTGTTTCATTATCTCCAACTCTTCCGAACCTATGTAAATAGTGGTTTTACAATATTTTTTAAAATCTTTTATACTCAAATTTTTAATCTCAGCAATTCTTTTCTTTCCTGTTATATTTAATATCGTCTTTCTATATAATTTTAAAACCTCGTTAAAAAAGGGAGACGGTGAAATTATTTCTAATTTCTTTGGCTTAACATCTTTTGCAACAAGCAAAGCTATTATTCCACCAACAGAAAATCCGACTAATAAATCAACACTGTCATTTCCTATACATTTTTTAGTTTCAGCAATCCAATCTTTTATTAAATTAAATTTCCACTTTAAAGAAACATATTTAATATCAAAATCGGGATATTTTTTTACAATATGCTTTTTGTATTCTTTTGCATCTAACGCAACAAAAACTAATTTTTTCATAATTTTAATTATATAAAAAAATGAATTTATTTATCGAAATTTTTTAAATATTCATCGACTGATTCTAGCCCCATTTCATTTCTTCTTTTATCCAAATTGTTCATGTCTTCCACCTCAAATAATTCTACTTTTCCGCATTCATTTTTCTTTATTTGGGTACCATACAACTGAGGACTTCCTTCCCCTATCCTTATTTTATCAATGAAATAAGCTTTGTATTTTAAATCAATTTCATCAGATGGTGCCTTTTCTATTTCTAAAAAAATCTTTTTCAAATGTTCTAATGGCAGATGAAGACTTAGGGATATTCCGGCTCTGTATTCTTCATCAGAAACAGAATTTTTAAATGGGAAACCGTTTACTAAAATGTAATTAAAAAATTCTTCTGAAATTTTTTTAGAAACATTTTTAAAAACATCGAAATTAATTCTCCCCTCTTTAAAATCTTTAATATTTCTTTGATCTTTTTCGGATAATTCTAAAAAGGTCACCATATAATTAAATTATTTTTTTAATTTCTTTCAGATAATTAGCAGTGAGTTCATGTTGAGTGTCTTTAACCAAAATATCACCATCTTCTTCTTCAAGATCTCCGTATATTATTGTTTGTTTTTTTGCTTTATGTTTGGGATCAAGTTTTTTTACAACATCATTCACAAATTTTGCTCCCAATAAATCAACTAATGCTTTCTTAATTTTTTTATCTTTCCAAGAATAGTGGGGTGTCATAGATGCCAATATTATATGTTCACATTTATATTCTTGAGCAACCAGCCACGCCAAAACCGCACCCAGTGAAAAACCAAAAATAATATCATTGTCTGAAACAGAAAAGATCTGTTGTGATAATTTTTTATTCCAATCAATATTTTTAAATACAACTTCATACCCCTTATCTTTTGCAATCTTTCTCAGCAATTGATATGGTCTTCTTTTGGTTGTTTCTTCAAAACCTGGGATTATATATATTTTTTTCTCCATAAAATTTTAATTCGATAAATCTATTATAAATCAACAGAGGGCGAGTAAACTTGCGGTCTACTCGCCCTCAATGTTTGTGTACTACATTCCCAGCAATTCCTCCGACCGTCAGAATTCGTTGCCTTTGACCCCTTGGACAAACGCGTTCCATTCATCATGAGAGAAGAAAAGAGTTTGCTTGCTCTGGTCCTTGCTGTCCCGGACAGCGACACCTTCAGGCTTGATGGCCACCATAACGCAGGTCTTCGGGTTGTTTCTTGACCATGACGATTTTTTGAAATCGCTGTCATGAACCACAAAATCTTTTTTACTGTCCATTTTCTACCTCCTTAGGCAATTATGGATTTCGCGGGCAATATCGCCCAAGAACTAATTTATTAAAATAGTAACACAAATACAAATTAAATCAACGATTTTGTGTAGTCTTTTCAACATCCATTTTTGAAGATTTTGGGGTATAATTTTAGGATATGAAAGAGACTATCTCTAAAATACCGGTTAACGACAAAAGAAACACCCACATTGACTGTAAAAGCGACACCATTCCAATTAAATTCTCGTATTTTTTAATCAGAAAAATATTTGGACCAATTGTTAAATTAATCTGGGTTAAAAAAGTAACAGGATTACATAATATTCCTTTGAAAGGACCTGTATTAGTTGCCTTTAATCATCAAAGTTACTTTGACTTTATTTGTTTTATTGCTATATCGCCCAGAAATGTTCACTATCTCTCGGCGGAAAAATTTTTTACCAATGCTCTTTGGTTGCCACTAATGAGAATAACTGGACAAATTGAGGTAAAAAGGACAAGTAAAGACAAAAGAGAAGTTCATAATCTGGTTAATGAACATTTACGCAGAGGCTTTATGATTGGAATATTTCCGGAAGGAACGCGAAATCCAGATGAAACACAAATGTTAAAGGCTTTTACCGGTGTAGCAAAATATGCATCATTAAATTGTATTCCGGTAATACCTGTTGGAATAAAACATGCTGAAAAAGTGATGAATCGTTACGATAAAAAACCAAAATTCAAAAAAATAATAGAGTTTCATATTGGGGATCCTATTCATTTTCACCCATACACTGACAGGGCAAAACTCAACAAAAAATCAATAAGAACATTAACAACAAAAATAATGCTTCGAATAGAAAAATTATCAGGTAAACCTTATCCTCACAGAGAAAAATGGGAAACAATAACGGCATAGTAATATTTGATGTCGACGACACTTTAATAAAAGGTCAAAGTCAAAAAATTTTCATAGATTATCTATTCAGAAAAAAGATGATCTCTCTTTTCGTTTATTTAAAAATAATTATCTGGTTTTTATTATATAAAATTGGCTTGGTAAGCAATCCGAAATCAATTGCAAAGTACTCTTTCAAATTATTCAAAGGTAAAACGGAACAAGAAATAAAAAATATTTCAAAATCTTTTTTTGAAGAGTCTCTAAAAAATTATTTTTATCAGGATGCTTTAAGAATATTAGATGATCATAAAAAAAATAACAGAAAAATAATTTTATTATCAAATGCAATAGAAATCATAATTAAAGAAATCGCTGAATATGTTGAAGTAGAAAATTACATTTGCACAAAATTAGAAATTAAAGACGGTCTTTACACGGGTAAAATTGACGGAGATACAACCTTTGGAAAAAACAAGGTAAAAAAACTAGAAGATTTTTTGAAGGGAAAAAACCTATCCCTCCAAAATCAAGAAAACTGGGGATACGGCGACCATCCATCAGATATTTTTGTGTTAAAATTAGTTAAATATCCATTTATTATCAACCCCGATAAAAAAATGCAAAATATAGCAAACAAAAATAAATGGAGTATATTAATTTTTAATAAATAAAATGACTTTATTCGGTATTACAAGTATCATAACCTTTTTTGCCAGCGTTGGTTTTGGTCTGGTTGTATATTCTAGCAACAGAGAATCAAAACTAAACAAATCTTGGCTCATTCTATCTATTTTCATCGCTTTTTGGAGCATTTTTCTTTATGGAGTAGTGTCTTCTCAGTCAGAAAATTCTGCATTATTGTGGCAATATTGTTTAGACTTCATTGCAATTTTTATACCTGTTTTATATTTAAACTTTATTCTTGAATTTTTAAATATAAAAAATAATGCTCTAAAATTTGGTTCTTTTTTATTTACGATGTTTTTAGCAGTCTTTAGTTTTTCTAGTTATTTTAAGATAGGAGTAATAAAATCTTTCGATTTTTATTGGGTAAACCCGGGAAAATATTATTTTATATTCCCTGCATTTTTTATTGCCATAATAATAATTTCTTTAATATACTTAATCAAAGCATACTTAAAAAACAAAAATGATTATACTTTAAGAGGACAAATAAGAAACCAATTAATCGCTGGAATAATTGGTTTTAGCGGAGGAATTACAAATTTTTTTCCACAACTTTTTGATATCTATCCTTTCGGAAATTATTTCATAATTTTATATGTATTTTTCGTCAGCTATGCAGTTCTTAAATACAAATTCTTGGATACGAAAGTAATCTCTACTCAGTTATTTTCAGGAGCCATTACACTTGTATTTCTTTTCAATCTTCTAAAACACATCGAATCGATCAGTGAGTGGTTAATAAATTTTGTTATTTTTATAATGATAGTGACTTTCGTTACTCTCTTAAACAGAAGCATGTATAAAGAATTAGAAGCGAAAAGACAAATTGAAGAACTCGCAGAAAATCTAAAAGACGCAAACGTACAACTTAAAAAAATGGATAAACAAAAATCGGAGTTTATCAATTTGGCTTCTCATCAATTGCGTGGACCTGTCGCTTCTCTAAAAGGATATTCTTCTATGATTTTGGAAGGGTCATACGGTCCAATTTCAAAAAAGATAGAAGATGTTGTCACTCGCCTATCCCAATCCAGCAACGCTCTTGCACTTATCATTGATGACTTTTTAAACCTTTCCAGAATTGAACGAGGAAAAATAGAATTCAACTTTACCGAAGGAAATTTGAAGGAAGTGGTAGACAGTGCGGTAGAAGAATTGAAACAAAAAGCATTAGATAAAAAATTAAAGATGACTTTCACTGCCAAAAAAGGAAATTATACTTTAAATATGGATTCGGAAAAAGTAAGACAAATCGTTTCAAATCTAATAGACAACTCTATAAAATATACTCCTAAAGGATCTATCAAAGTAAAACTCTCTCAAGAAAATGAAGAGATGTTATTGGAAGTAACCGATACAGGTATTGGTGTTCCCCCTCAAGATATGGACAAATTGTTCAAAAAATTTAGCCGTCTTGCAAATGCTAATGAAGAAAATATTCAAGGAACAGGTCTTGGCCTATATCTTGCAAAAGAAGTTATGAATGCACACAACGGAAAAATTTGGATAGAATCGGAAGGACAAGACAAAGGATCTTCTTTCTTTGTTGAGTTTAAAGCAAAAGAGAGAAGAAAAACACCGCGAATCAACTCAGAAAAAGAATTATCTGAGGCAAAATAAAAAATGCCCAGTAGCAAGGCTACTGGGAATTTTTTTTATTTTATTTCTTTAATTGTATTCCCAACTCATCCAATTGTTTTTTGTCTACTTCTGCCGGCGAATCCATCATCGGGTCCCTTGCTTCTCTTGTTTTTGGGAATGCGATTACTTCTCGGATACTTTCTTCTCCTCGTAAAATCATAATCAATCTGTCCAATCCCCAAGCAATTCCTCCATGAGGAGGTGTCCCCATATCAAATGCAGAAAACATATGTGCTAAATCTTTTTTCTGAGCTTCTTCGTCATATCCAATTATCTCCAAAGTAGATTTTAAAATCTCTGATTTGTGCGCTCTGATACTTCCCCCTCCAATCTCTGATCCATTCAAAGCAATATCGTATTGTCCTGCGATGATACTTCCGATGTCTTGCTTGTTCATCAACTTTTCCAAATCTTTTTCTTTTGGTGCAGAAAACGGATTGTGAGTAAATGTCCATTCGCCTTTTGCTTGTGGGTTGTCTGACTTTGCTACTTTTTCAAAAAATGGAAAATCTACCACCCAACAAAAAGCAAGTAAATCTTTGTCCTCTTTGTTCTCTCTCATATCTGGTCTATCTGTTCCATATTTTTCCATCGCTTCCGCATAAGTGATTCTTGGGAAAGGAACTTGTTGTATCTTTTTCTCTGGATAAAGTTTTTCTACAATTTCTATAAGCAATTTTTCATTCAAAGTGATGATGTCTTCTTCCTCAACAAAGCTCATCTCTAGGTCTAGCTGAGTAAATTCTGGCTGTCTATCACCTCTCAAGTCTTCGTCTCTCATACAACGAGCAATTTGAAAGTATTTTTCAAAACCAGATGTCATCAATAATTGTTTGTATTGTTGTGGTGCTTGTGGCAAAGCAAAAAACTTTCCTTGATATATTCTGGACGGAACCAAATAGTCTCGCGCTCCTTCGGGAGTAGATTTTGTAAGTAGAGGAGTTTCTATTTCTGTAAAGCCTTCTTTATCCAAATAATCTCTGATAAATTTAATTATTTCGTATCTCGCTTTTATATTTTTTTGCATTCTATCTGTTCTTAAATCCAAATAACGATATTTAAGACGAGTTTCTTCATTTATTACAGAAGTATCTTGATTAATTTCAAAAACAGGCGTTTCTGATTTGTTTAAAACTTTTATATCCAAAACTTCCAATTCAATATCTCCATTGAAAGCATCTTTCTTGATCATTTTTTCTGGTCTAGCATTTACTTTTCCTTTTACTTCCACCACCCATTCAGGACGAGTTTCTTTGGCCATTTCCAATGCAGGACTATTTGGCAAAACCACACCTTGAATTTTTCCTGTGGTATCACGAAAATCAAAGAAAGTCATTTTTCCTTGATCTCGGCGTACATCAATCCAGCCAGCAATCGTCACATCCTTTTCTGTGAAATTTTTTAAATCTTTTATATATGTTTTTTTCATAAAACTTATTTTATCATAAAATAAAAATAATCTAGCTCAAAAGGGCAATTATCATTCCGAGAATTGCAAAAATGACACTGATAATCCAATATCTCATTACCACTTTATAGCTTGGCCAGCCGATAGCTTCAAAATGATGATGTATCGGTGCAACACGAAATACTTTTTTGCCTCTGATTTTTTTTGAAGATACTTGAATAATATTTCCCAAAACAGTTGCAAAAAGAGGAAAAGCAATAATAGGTAAAACTAAAACGTGTCCTGTTAAAAATGCGACGACAGTCAATGTTGTAGTTAATCCCAATATACCAGTTTCCGACATATAAAATCTTGCAGGGGGAATATTAAACCAAAGGAAAGCCAAAATACCGCCGACAATCATTGCACAAAAAGCAGCCAAATCTATTTGCCCTTGGAAAAAAGCAATTCCAGCATAGGCGGAGAAAATTGTTGCCATCACTCCTCCCGACAATCCATCTATTCCATCAATCACACCTGACGCAAAAAGAGAAAGCATTACCATCATGAAGAAAGGAATAAATAAAATTCCCAATTCTAACACTCCGTCCAAGGGAATGTTTATAGAAGAAACACCAAGTTTTGAATAAAACCACCAACCACCAATTGCACCAATCAAAAGAACCAAAATAATTCTAAGCTTTAAGGGCAAACCACCAGCAATATATTTCCCTTTATTCAAGACGAGGGCAAGATCGTCTACCAAACCAAGCAAAGAAGCAGTAACCAGTGTAAATAAAGGCAACCATGTCTGGCTCCTACTCATAAAATCTAATTTTGTAGTTAATTCATTTGGAAACAAAAAAGAAGCCAGCCAAAAAAGGAAAATAGTGATCAAAGAGCTTGCCCAAATAATTACTCCGCCCATTCTAGGAGTACCAGTGTCTTTTTCTTTGTGTAATTCATTAAAAATAGGAGTCCCACTCTTATCACCCAAACCAGCTTCTTTTCCAGCTTTTTTCTTCCACATCTTATTTTTATATAAAAAGTGCGTCAAAAAAGGCGTCAAAGCGATGCCTGTAAAAAATGCCACTGTCCAAGGAATTAATATTTTTAATGCGTCCATAAATCAGTCTATAGTTTTTAGCTGTTAGTTTTTAGAAAGTTATTTAATAAATCAATTTAAAGTATAAGATATAAAGCGCTAAGTACAAAGTGTTGACAAGTAACATTTTTTAATTTAAATTAAAAATAGACAGGTAGAGAAATCAACATCCAATCAATATTGAGGAGAAAAAATGCCTTTCAAAAAGAAATATTTTTTAATTTTCTTTGTTGCACTTTTTATCTTATTTATCTCAATTTTTTTGGATATCAAGACATCATTAGAATTGGGTTTAATAGAGGTAATCTGCGTTTGTATATTAATTTCTCAAATTATATTTATACCAGTATTTGAAGATATAAAATGCCCATTATGTAGATCGTGGGATACCCACAGAAGTATATTTGGTATCATTTGGTGTCCCCGTTGTCATCATAAATTTTGGTAATATCAAAAGGCGGGCTTTCGCAAGAAAGCCCGCCCTTTTTATTTTCAAAATTTCTTACACCTTACCCCTTACACCTTACTACTCGACTTGTCCTATCTGATTAATACTTGAATTCACCAATTTTATTACATCATCAAATCTCCCCTCTTTGCTAGATCCCAAAACAGAAACAATTATCGGATGACCAATTCCGACATCAAACACGACCACCAAATTTCCCCCCGCCAAATCTGTAAATCCTGTTTTTGATCCAATAATCCCTGGGATATTTTCAACAAATTGATTTGTGTTTTCAAACAAATGATTTTTGTTATCCGAACTTATTCTTAACACAGGATATTTTGTCGCTTCAATCAATTTATAATTGTTTTTTATAATATGATTCATTAGAAAAGCTATGTCTTTTGCCGAGCCATAAGCTCCACTCACAAGATCACTCTCATCAAGACCAGACTCGTTCAAGAAAAAAGTTTGCGCCAAACCGATTTCTTTTGCTTTTTTATTCATCTCATCTATAAACATTTCTCTTTCTGTTTTTTCACCATCTTTCAGTCTGATATATCCGATAACAGAAGCGAGAGCATGTGCTCCATCATTTGAAGAAGCAGTTAATGTCATATCTGAAACATTTTTAAATTTTAAATTTTCTCCAACAAGCAACCCATTGTCCCCTTCTATATTCAGATCTTCTTGTCTTATTGTAATGACAGTGTCTTTTGAAACCAATTCAGAAGATACAAGCACAGTCATAAGTTTTGTTAAAGAAGCAAGAGGCAGTTGTGTTTCGGCGTTTTTTTGAAAAAGAATTTCTCCTGTTTTTGCATCAAAAACAAATGCCGATTTTGCTTCCAATTCACCAGAAATATCTTTGAAATAATTCTTCTCTATCTTTGTTACCACACCCGCGTTTTCTTCCAATTTTTTATTTTCATTGTTCTTCCAAAAAATCCAAAACAAAACAATCACCATTATAAAAATAATGACTGAAACAGCGATCAAAATTATTCTTTTTTTGTCATCAAAAAAATTCATATTATTCATCGTCCAATAAGGCTTGAGAATCTTCCTCAAACATTTCACTCTCTATTTCAACTGCTTTTTTTAACTCGCTTATCACTTTATCATATTCGGGCAATTCTTCTAAACTAGAAACCCCCAAGAAAGAAAGCAATTCAAATGTCGGAATATATAAATACGAACGCTGGTCATTTTCATCTGACTTTCTTTCCACTAATCCTCTAATCATCAAATTTCTCAAAATAGATCCCGAATTTACCCCTCTAATATAATCTATCTCCGATTTTCTGACAGGACCCTTATATAAAACAATTGAAAGAGTTTCTATTCCTGCTTTCCCTATATCTCTGGACAATTCTTCTTTTTTCAAATTTTCAATTACTTCGTGCATTTCAGGAGAAGTTCCCAACATCACCTTGTTATCATTTTTAATTAAACAAATTCCCCTGTCTTTGAAACTTTCTTTTAACAAATTCAATGCATCAGATATTTCGCCCTCTTTCACATTTAAAATTTCAGCAAGTTGTTTTGTTGAAACTGGCTCGCCTTTGAAAAATAATATTGATTCTATTTTTGAACTTAAATTCATAAAAATTTTTATATTAATCCAAATTAGGATGTGTTTTTATGGATTGCTTCGCTTCGCTCGCAAAGACGATGAGAGTGACGAAACAATTCACAATTTAATAATTTAAAGATATTAATAAACCGGAGTACTGATATCGGTATTCTCAATATCAATCTCTCCAAAAGTAGCAGTTTGTTTTACCGCCACAATACCTTGTTTTACCAATTCCAACACCGCCAAAAAACTGACAACAACATTTATTTTTTCTGTTTTGTTTCCAGAAAATTCACTAAAACTCATTTTGACTTGTCTCTTAATTCTTTCTGTTAGATTGTCTATCATTTCTTCTAGACTGATTACTTTTCTTACGGCTCCTTTTGAAATAATTTCTTTTTTAGGCAATTTTGTAATAACCGAAACAATAGAAGAAAATAAATTATCTACACTAGTGTGTTTGTCGGGAGAAAAAATAATTTCAATATTTTTTGTTTTATTACCTGCAAAAATAATATTTTTTCCAAATCTCTGGTTAACATGAACAGAAAGCTCACGAAATCTTTTATAAAGTTTTAATCTGTTTTCAAGATCCTCAATACTTTGTTCTTCTTCTGTAGACAAATTTAAATTTGGCAAAAGCGATTTTGATTTTATAAGCATTAAAGCCGAGGCAATTAAAACAAACTCGGAGGATTCTCTTATAGACATTGATCCCCTATTCCTTATATATTCAATATAATCATCAGCAATAACAGACAAGGAAATATCGTTTATAAAAAGTCTTCTCTTTTCTATTAAATCTAGAAGCAACCCCAAAGGGCCTTCAAAAGATTGTGTTTTTATTGTATATTCTGAATCCATGTTTCTATCATTATAACAATAAATTCAAGATAAAAAAGAGAATTTTGATTTAAAAAAGACCAACGCTGAAAGCGCTGGTCTTTTGACAAGTTCACCGGGCGGAGTTAGTTTTCCCAGTGAACCGGTCCGTGGAAGAGGCCGGCTTTGAGGGAATAGTCTTTCCCTCTGAAGTTGAACTGAACAGCTCTCAGATCGTCATTTCGTCCAGTAACCTGGACGACGACTTCTCCGGTGCTACCATTCAGTGCCCTGACCAAATCGAGTCCTTCGGGACTTTGATGCCCCAAGAGGATCCTTTTGACATGGTCAACCTCAAAAGCAGCCTTTCCTTTTGCCGGTACAAAACCTTCTTTGCTCATACCAAACTCCCTATAAAAAAGAAAAAAGAAACCGTGACAGCACCCATACCGTCACAGACCTGATTTCAAATATAGCTACTTTAAACCCTTATGTCAAATGTTTTTCCACAACAAGTTGTTCGTTGATTTTAATTGACATACAATTTTGGCAAGCATAGAATAAAATCAGAAGTGTTCTCTCAAACCTTTGGAAAGGAGTGGTTATGAACGAGATTGATAAATTGGCATTGATGGCGTCGTTGTCCGAAGAGCACTGCGAACTTAACCATGGACCCGAAACATCTCATTTATTTACCCCTGCAATTGATTATCTTATTCAGCCATTTGGATATACCGTGAGCGATGTAGAAGAAGTTTCTGTGAGGGATATGATTGTCCCCATCTGCGCCGAGTGTGCAAAAGCATTGCAAGGTAACGAATGGACACTCTTTTATTGTTTTGAGTGCAACAGTAGTCATTGGATTTATCGCAAACATGCCCGTCTGCGTTACCGATACAATGTCCTCTGGCTTCGGGGCTGTCCTGAATGTACCAAAGAATTCGGTGGTCTCTACTTTTCCGATTTCAAGGGATTGCCCGAAGAAACCTATTTCTTGAGCCAACAGGCTGTAAAAAAAATCGTTTGATTTTCACAAAAACAAAAACTCATGTCATCTTCACGACATGAGCTTTTTTAATTTATTATTTTATTTTTATTATCTCAAAATTGCGTTTAGAAGAGTAATAACAAAACTGAACCCTCCTGAAATGAGTGCTAAAACAGTTGGTCTATCTCTATACCACTTATAATATCTTGGGTCAGGGTTGCTGTCCATAAACAAATAAAATAATAACTAGACGGTTAGTATTACAACTGAAACAACATAACTAATTGTTCCTGTGAATAATGCCAATGCTAGTAATCCTTCGTATTTTGTATTCATACCTTAAATAATACAACACTAAAACAAAAATTGGAAAGCCAATTTATCAACAGCTATTTTTAATAGTGTGTTGACATTATAGATTATATATAATATAAAAAGAGTATGGAAACAAATTGGAAAAATATTAATAGAGGCCCAAAAACAGACGCGCAAGATTCTTGTGTAATGTTTTTGAATTACCAAACAAAGGCTGGGCAGAATATTTTTTCAACTTCTAATAAAATCCCTATCAATTAAGGATTATAAACTATTTAGAAATACAGAGGTTCAAAAAATATCCTGCTCAAAAACGAGCAGGATATTTTGTTCTTTAGTGTTCTTCGAAAACAAAACAATGGAGAAAAAAATGGAAAAAGAAAAAAACAAGGCGGTATTTTTGGAAGGAAAAAAAGTAAATCTTCGACCTGTAAAAGAAGAGGATGCCGAAAAATTTATTCAGTGGGTAAATGATCAGGAAGTGACACAATACCTCATTATGTTTATGCCTATTACTCTTATGCAAGAAAAAGAGTGGGTAAAAAATGTCAGCTGTAAAGATAATGAGTTGTTTCTTGTCATTGAGACAAAAGATGGAGAGGCTATCGGCACAACCGGATTTCACCAAATAAATTGGAAAGACAGAAATGCTTCACACGGCATTATGATCGGAAATAAAAAATATTGGGGAGGCGGATTTGGAACTGAGGCGGGAATGCTTTTGTTCAACTATGCTTTTCAGGAATTGGGTTTAAACAAAATAAATTCCAACCTCATCGGCTATAACAAAAGAAGCCTTCGCTACCACCTTGGTTGTGGTTTTAAAATTGTCGGAAGAATGCGCAAGCAGGTCTTTCGCAAGGGATCTTTTCACGATCAGATCTTTGTAGATCTTTTCCCGAAAGATTTTAAAAAGGTGTGGAAAAAGTATATTTCTTCAAAATAAAAACCTTCACACAGAGCAACGACACTCCCGTATTGCAATATATGGGAGTGTTTTTTATTTCATAAAAACCAACTCTACCCTACTTACTTCATAAGGTTCTTTTGAGTGAGAAATACTTAGATTAGATTTTTTGAAAGTTTTGTGTAAATGTTTTGCTATTCTTACCGCCAACTGATTTTCTGTTGTAGTCACATTGAAAGACTCTCTGTCTTTCCTTATTCTGATGATGCGACTTTGAGGATCTTTTTTTAATTCCCTTTCTGCAAAAGCTTTTATCGTATTTAAAACATCGTCTTTATAATTTACAGAAACATTTTTTATAGTAATTTCACCTTCATACAAACCTTCTTTTATCATCTTACAAGCAGGACACTGTCTAAAGTGATGCTCTTTTTTATCAAATTCTTTTTTTGAGAAAAAATCTTTCCCCAATGCTTTGCTGTCTGAATGATGCCACTCTTTTTTAAACAAAACATTTTTACAGTCAGGACAAACAGCAACACCTTCTGCTGATTTCCAATGTTGATCATTTTTTTGTTCTCCTTTTCTCAAAAGAACTTTTTTAGATCTTGTATTTTTTGATGCCTTATAAAATTTTGACATAAGTCTGATTTAAATTATTCACTAATAAAATCGACCTATATAGAAAATTGTTTGTCAGATGTAGAGTAAGTTTCGCTTTTTCAAGCGGAAGACTATATATAGATATTATATCACAGACAAGGCTGATAGCCGATAGCTTATAGCCAATACCTGCCTGCCGTGTCGTTGCTTTTCTTTTAGAAAAGAAGCAGGGATGATAGTAACGATGAGCGAGTTTTTAATTTGACACACTGTTTCGTAATTCAAAAAAGAGAGAAATTTGTTTCACAAATTTCTCTCTTTTTTTTCTTACTGACTATCAGCTATAAGCTATCGGCTATTGGCTTTTTATTTGATTTTACATTTTCCAAAGTTTTTTGACAGCAATCCATCCATATTTAGCTACGAGCAATGCAATCAAAAGATAAATTGCTATTTTAATTAACATCAATAAGTAACTAGCAAGGTTCACCGAAATGTCTTGAAGCATTCTATTGAATTCATTTATAAATTGTCTTACTTCATAAATCCATGAATCTTTTAGTGCCTTACCGTCAAAAATAATTATTTCTGAAACATTTAATCTGAAATATGTGTAATCTATTTTGTCCAACTGATCTGCTTTAGCTCTGTTTAATCTGTCTATTTGTTCTTTAATATTGATTCTCTCCGTTGTAAGTCTTTCAATCAACTGAATTTTTGAATCAATAATTTTCGCCAAACTTGCAACATCCTGAGTTCTGGTCGCCAACACAGTTATGTCATCATATGCACTTTGTGCATCTGTTAAAGTTTTTTCTAATGAGGTTAGTTTCTTTTCCAAAATTTCAACCTCACTTGTGTAATCATCAACAACATTTTTTATAGTAGTAGTATTAGCATTTAGGTTTTCAGGTTTCAAATCTTTTACGGTTGCTAAAACTTCTTCTGCATTTTCATTTTTCACTTTAAAAGTGTAAGAACAATTTCTATCATCGCGATTACTGTTTTCAAAAATTACATAATCAAAACCTTTCAATTCTTCAATTCTTCCACAAGTTTTATCCAAATTTCCGGTCTTGATATTTCCATAATACTCTGTGACTTCAAATTCTTCGGCATCAGATCCAATCGTTCCTTGATTGATAATCACATTTCTCATGGATAATTCCTTCATCGCTACTCCATCTTCTTCATACATCATGTCATAACCCATATCATAAGAAGGGGCAGAACTAGGAGATATCATATTATTTCCTCCATAAAAAGCAGTTCTAAAAGCGAAGCTAAAAAACCAAACAGCAACTGACAAAAAAAATCAGTCCCAAGATTCCAATTCCTAAAATCTTCACAATGGGAAGATTTTTTATTTTTTCTAATATTTCCATAAATAAGTACTTAAAAAAATTAATAATTTTATTCTTCAGTAAAATAATTTTCATCGTCAGAATATATCACCCCTTCTTTTCTTGTATTTTTTTCTATTCTTCTTAAAATTTTTTCTATCTCGTCTATTTTCCAATACCATGTCATTACTTTTCTAATCAAAAAGAAAAAACCAATCAAAACAACAACGCTTGGAATTATTATTATACCGATATCCATTATCTTTAAAATAAGATTGATAATTTATTTAGAAGCCTTTTTGTCTTTTTTAGGCTTTTTTACATTTTTCTTTTGTTTGTCTCTACCTTTTGCCATATATCAAATTAGTAGTAAGGTGTAAGGATTAAGTAGTAAGTAAAATTTTGCTTTGCAAAATTTTTTTATACTTCAAACTTTTCTTTTCTACTTTTTAAATTAATTAATAAACTTTTATAAGTAAATTATAGCACCGTTCGTCTTTGCGAGTAACAAAGTAATCCACAACATTCACATTTCATAATTCAAAACCCTTTACTCAATCCATACGACCGTATAAATTGAGTAAAATGTTCCAAATAGATCATAGTTTTAATAGTTAATTATTATAAAATATTTCGTAGTCTATTTTCTTTTAAAATCTGCCCACAAAGACAAAATACCGAGAGCAAGAAACAAAGATGCTTCCAACCAATTTTCTTCTTGAATTGCCGTAATCAAAGCAATCCCAAAGAAAAGAATAAAAACTGTTATGTTTACAAATCCTATGTTTTTCATTTTCATAATTTGATTATTTTTAATTTAGTATTTTGATGCTTCTCACTTTAACTTATTTTCAAATTCATTCAATAATTTTAAATATTCTAACTGTCTTTCTTTTTTTACCCAACTCTCAGATAATTTACTCATATCGCCATTTTTCATAACTGAACTACACGGTGCACAATAAAAATTATCTTGAGTCGCAATAAAAATCCAGGGAGACTCCCAGCGCTTAAGAAGTTTTTCAGAATAATTTTTTATTTCTTCTAGATTGAAATTTTTTTGATATTTAACCTCCACAAGATATATTTTTGTTTTATCTTCAGATACTAAAGCAAAATCAGGTGCTTCAGATATATTATCTATAACTTTTGGGACTTCTGAAATATGCCTATATTGAGCAAGTGTTGGCATTGTGTGTTCGTAACCGAAAGGAATTACAGTATATTGCTCCTCCTCTCGAATCATTTGTTCAAAAATAACTTCCGCAATACGTCCTTTAATTAAATTTCTCGAAAAATCTATATTCATGAATTTATAATAACATTTTTTAAAGATTGAAAAAATAAGATTAATCTTGTATTATAGTGTCTATTGCGAGATCGTCTAATGGTAGGACTGCGGTTTTTGGTACCGCCTATCTAGGTTCGAATCCTAGTCTCGCAGCAAAATGAACGAAGTGAAATTTTACTGCGGGACTAGAAACAGTACCTAAGTACTGTTTCGTAGGACTCGAACGGCGGAGCGGTTTACGATTTTTATTTTTTTCTGACACAAACAGAAAAAAATAAAAATTGTCGCGAGCCGCGTCCAGCGGTACTTAGTAAAATTTGAGCAAAGCGAAAAAGTTTACTTAGTAACCGCGGGAAGAATCCTAGTCTCGCAGCAACGATAAACAAAAATACCGATTGAGGTATTTTAATTAAACAAATAAAAACGACCACATTGTGGTCGTTTTCTCTCTGGTTTGCTCAATCCTGAAAAGCGGTTGAGCGAGTTGGATTGTCACCAGAGAAGGACATTCCCTCTCGCTTGACTATACATATAGTAACATATCAGATAGAAAAGTCAATAGTAACATCAATTATAAAATATCCTATATTTCATTTACTTTTTAACTCAAATATTGTAGTGTTTCAAATAGATTAAGAACTTTTAGAAAGCTTTACAAGGAGAAAAAGATGAAAAAAATTGAAATTCCCTACTTTATTCAAATGCGAGGTTGCATCAATTGTGAAATCTCAAAGAAACACAAAGAAAAAACTGGGAAAAAATATGGTTTTGACCATGAATTAATGTCTGTGTGTGTCATTAGAGGCTGTACTTCCAAAGGCTATAGCCTAGGACGACCATTTTTTGATATGGAACAACTTTTGGAAACTGTCCCTAAAAAAATTGAAAATCCAAAAAAAGCATTATCTCTTGTTGAACAACATCGTAATGATACAAAAAATAATTATGGTGTTTATTACAAAGAACTTGGTGTTGATATAGATGAAGCCTTTGATAATATTCGACGGAAAATTCAACAGCAATTAGACCTTAAACCGTAGAGGAGAAATAAATGACAACACACACATTTTCAAAAGAGTGGCCCGAGAGATGGGCAAGGTCAGATAAAGCATGGTCCAAGTGGAAAAAAGACGCAGAAAAAGGGAAATTTCCCAAACCAAGAGATCTCCAAAAGACTTGTGGTTATTGTGAAGAACATGGGGGAGTTTTTAGAGAAAAAGATCCTGACTGTGATAAATGTACTTTATATAAAAAATATATTTGTCACAACATCCTTCTTGTCCAAATGTCAGACATCCCCATATTTTGGTTACTTGTTAGGGAACTTAAAAGAAACGAGATAGATAAACCTCGTGTGATCAGATTAATAAGCAGAATAGCCGATGCTATCAAAGAAGATGACCCTTCAAAAACGACTGTTTCTGCATAAAGAAAACAAAGGCTGACTTTCGCCAAAAGCGAAAGTCAGCCTTTTAAAATTGTAAGACGTCCGACTTCTTACATTTTTTTATCGACTATAGCACCAAAGACTATAGATTTGTCAGCTTCATCAGACAAAGCTCCAAAGGAAGTTGTTTTATAAAAGACTTCCCAACCTTCTCCCCCACTTCCAACATTTCTTTTATTGTTTCAGAGGAAATATTAGCTTCTTTGTTGTCCGCCAATTCTTGAACAAATTTAAAATCTTCTTCCGACAATTCTCCCTCTATTTGTTTTACCATATCCTTTGAAAATCTAATCAACAAAATGGCTCGCAATTTGTTCAAAATCAATCTCACAAAAACTTTCATATCTACATTATTTTCTACCGCTCTATCAATCGCTTTCAAACCAGTTTCCATATCTTTGTTTGCAATCCCAAAAATAAAATCGTTTACGAGTCTTGCCTTTGGAGCGCCTGTCACTATTTCTACTTCTTCAATACTGATTGTTTTGTCCACAGACGAGCTAATTACTTTTTGCAAAATACCATGTGTATCACGAAAAGACCCATCTCCCAATAGAGCAATCAAATCTGCAGAAGCCGGTTCAAGCTTGAAACCTTCTTTCTTTGCAACATCCAAAACCAAATCTTTTAAAATCTTTTGTGATGGTTTTTTAAATTGAAAAGTTTGGCACCTAGAAACTATAGTATCTGGCAATTTTTCTATTTCGGTTGTCGCCAAAATAAATATCACATGCTTTGGTGGTTCTTCCAAAGTTTTTAGAAGAGCGTTGAAAGCCTCTTTGGTAAGCATATGAACTTCATCTATTATGTAAACTTTGTATTGAGATTCAAAAGGTAAAATATTTACCGATTCACGCAATTCACGAATGTCATCAATTCCTCTGTTTGAGGCGGCATCAATTTCGTAAATATCATTTTCAGTTGTTTTTATTTCATTGGCAAAAATCCTTGCGATAGATGTCTTGCCTGTTCCTCTGGTTCCGGCAAAAAGATAAGCGTGAGATATATTGCCCAAATTTATTGCACCACCCAAAGTCTTTACAATATGATCTTGTCCCAATACTTCTTTAAAATTGGAAGGGCGATATTTTCTATATAAAACTGTGTGCTCTTTTGTCATATTGAGAATATTTTACCATAAAAATAATATTTAATTTATACCAAGGTTTAACTTTGATATAAAAAGGGCGGTGCTTGCGCACCGCCCTCAAACCTCAAAACCCAAGAGGTTTGTCAGCCCTTATTGGTCAGATCTGCTTCTCAAAAGCCTCCAATAAAATCACCTCCTTTTAGGTTGTCAGGTTATCCCATCAGATCGCCGTAACAATCGGACAGATCTTCAAGGGAAGTTCCCATCTTCTTCGTGGTCCTGAGAATCTTCAACCCGCGATTAATTTTTTCTCATTTCCGAATCCTCTAAGGGTGTTTCGTCATCCACAGGCTATGACACCGGCAACGATCCCATGAACAGGAACATGCGCAAATGTCTCTACGCCGAGGGTTTGCGCCTTCTGGTCATCATCGTGCAAATCGGGACGATCGTGAACTTCAGGCCGACGGTGATCCGCCAAATGGAATTCGTCATCGTCTTCCAGCAATAGCGATAGGTCTACTTCATCTTTTCTTCCTTTTGGGTCGGCCATGTTCTTTCCTCCTGAAACTGGGTTAGTTAAAAATACATCTGATTAATATAATATTGTTTTTTAAATAAAAATCAACAGCAAGCAAAAGTTTAAACTTTTTTATTTACTTTTTAACTCAAATATTGTAGTGTTTCAAATAGATTGAGAACTTTTTGAATCTTTGAAAAAGGAGAAAATATGCAAGAACAAGAAGAAAAACATGTCTATTCTGACAAATGGCCTAAGAGATGGAAAGAATCTTTGGACAAGTGGCAAAAAGTTAAAGAACTGCATCAAAACAATATTTCGAATATAAAAATTAAGATAAAAATAGGAGGAAGTTGCGGTTATTGTAAAGAATTTGGTGCAATTTCTCTTTCGAGTATACCATGCCTGAAATGTAGCCTTTTTCAGAAAAAAATTTGTATATGTTTAAGAGGAGACGCTATAACATCTGGGCGTTTTGCATATTGGGAATTATTTAATGAACTCACTAAAAAAGATCACAGCAAAGAAATCATCAGCTCATGTATTGATAAAATAATTACCGCCATAGAAGAAGACGATCCTTCAAAAGTGACGGCTTCTGCATAAAAACAAAGGCTGACTTTCGCCAAAAGCGAAAGTCAGCCTTTTAAAATTGTAAAACGTCCGACATCTTACAATTTTAAAACTTGAATAAGTTTTTTAGTTTGTTCAAAAAACCTTTGTCTGTTTCTGTAGGAACATAATTTTGTTTTTCGTCCACAATCATAATTATATTTTCACCTTCTTTTGCTACCTGAAACTTGCTTCTGATCTCTTCTTCTTTACCTTCTGATGTATTTAAACTGGAAATCTCTGTTTTAACAAAATCTTTTCTTGTTTTTAATTCTATTAATTCATTCTCTGCAACATTTCTATTATCACCTGTCAGCTTTGCTTCTCTATAAGCATTCCATGTTCCCTTGGCGATTAAAAGAAAAAGTATAAAAACAATCCCGACACTTATGCGAGAATAAATAATTCTTTTTACATATCGTTTTTCCTCATAATCCAACATTGCTTTTATTTTAACAAAATAAAAGCGATTTATAAAATTAACAACTTTCTTGCTACTTAATACTTATTACTTTATACTTATTTTTATGATATTTGATAAGAAAAATAAAAAAATAATAAAGATTTTTTGGATGGTTTTGGGAGCACTTTTAATCGTTAGTATGATATTGCTCTATACTCCATTATTTTTTTAAGAGATTGTCTAAGAATTAAAAAAGGCCTCGTGCAAGCACGAGGCCTTTTTGGTTCTCTTCAGGTTTACTTAAAAACTTTCCTGAAGAAGAACCAAATGAGAGCAATGATCACCCCAAGGGTGATAATGCTCTCAGCGAGCTGGGGCTGTGTCCGGACGAGGACGCTCAATCCTACGACCGTCACAACGATCGGAGCGATCCGACCGATCTGAGCACCTGCCCAGCGACTGAAGCGGGCCAACGAGTGACCCATGCCGGTCAGGATGTCGCCAGAGATAGCGCCGATCCCCAGATGCATTGCAGGAACGGTCAACGACGCAATGACATCGTTGGTCACCAGATAACCAACCCAACCGGTGATCCCAAGGGTCGTCGGAACGACCACCAAAGAACCCAGCACACTACCGATGCGCCACATCCGGAAAGCCCGGTTGTAACGCCAGAGGCCACCGACGATGGCGGTGATCAGTAGAAAACCCCAGAAAACCAACTGACTCAACTCATATCCGTAGTACATAGCAACCTCCTTCTTTCGTATGGTTTAAGCCGTCCTCCCAAGACGACCCTTTTCAAATTTTCTGTTGTAATTATAACAATAATTGTGGTAAATGTCAATACTAAATTAATAAATAAAAAAGCCTTTTTCATATAGTAACAAAGGGTTTTTGTTGCTTATTTTTAGAATATATGTAATTCTTCTGAAAGATACCCTTTTAATAAAAATCAGACGAGGAAAACCTAATGCGAGAAAAAAAAATAGTGATTAATCCATTTTTCTACCCCCAAGATGATGCAGAAACAAAACAAATACTTGATGAAATAGAAAATATTATTAAAAAATTGGACGAAAGAAAAAGAGAGATCAAAGAAACATGTCCTCATACGAAGAAAATCGATGGACATCTGGGAATTTTGGGCGAACCGCCTAATCTTGAATTTGGTCCCATATGTGCAAAGTGTAGAAATATTCTTGTCGATTAACTAACACAGCCCGTCGTAGCACAAAAGCTACGACGGGCTGTTTTTTCTAAAAACTAACAACTAAAAACTATTAACTTATATAACAATATTCACCAATTTGTTCTTTACATAAATAACCTTTTTTGGTTCATTCCCCGCCATCCATTTTTTAGACGCTTCTTGTTCCATTGCTAGTTTTTTCACATCATCATCACTTGTCCCCTCTTCTACCTGTATCTCTGCTCTTACTTTTCCGTTTATTTGAATCACAACTGTATAAGAAGTATCTTTCATCAAATTTTCGTCAAACTTTGGCCAAGGTTCGTTGTGAATAGAATTTGTATTTCCTAAAATCTGCCAAAGTTCTTCTGTAATATGTGGAGCAAATGGAGAAAGAATTTTCAAAAAACTTTCATAATCTTGTCGTGCAATCTCTTCTTCCTTTTCCATATCATTAATCAATATCATCATTGCACTGACAGCGGTATTATATTTTAGATTATCAATATCATTTGAAACTTTTTTAATCGTCTTGTGCAACAAATTTTGGATTTTGTTTTCTACTTTCAACTCTCCACCTTTCACTTTCGAACTAAGTCTCCACATTTTCTCCAAAAATCTATACACCCCGACAATGTTGTCTTCGTTCCACATCACTTCATCTTCTAGAGGTGCGGCAAAAAGCATGTAAGTTCTAACAGAATCAGCCCCGAATCTGTTTACCATATCATTTGGATTGATAACATTTCCTTTTGATTTAGACATCTTTTTCCCTTGCCCATCCAATACCATTCCCTGATGACGCAATCTTTGAAATGGTTCATCAAAATTTACCAAACCGATTTTATTCATTGCTTTTACAAAAAATCTTGCAAACAACAAGTGCATATATGTGTGTTCTGCCCCTCCAATATACAAATCTACCGGTAACCATTTTTTGCGAGTTTCTGAGCAAAACTCTTTTTCATTATGAGGGTCGGGGTATCTCAAAAAATACCAAGAAGAATCCACAAAAGTATCCATAGTATCGTATTCAGGCACCCAACCTTCACCAAAAATTTTTTCTGTCCTTTCTTTCAGTTCTTTTGATTTTGCGAGAGGAGAGATCCCTGTTGGAACAAAATCTACATCCGCAGGCAAAGTCCATGGCAGATTTTCTTCGGGAACCAAGTGAGCTTCCCCATCTGGAGAATAAACAACAGGAATCGGACAACCCCAATATCTTTGACGAGAAATAGACCAATCACGCAGACGGTAATTAGTTGTCATTTTTCCTCCAACAAATTTTGTAATCTCTTTCTTTGCTTCTATATTATACATATCGGTAAATTTGCCAGAATTTACCAAATAACCAGATTCCGAAAAACATTTTTTACCACTTCTCACATCACCGATAAACTCTAAAACCCCTTTTTGTTCAGAATGTTTAATTAAAGGATCACGGTTTTCAACAATCATTGGGCTTACAACTGGTTCTATTTTTAAATTATATTTCTTCGCAAACTCCAAATCCCTTTCATCATGCGCCGGCACCGCCATAATTGCACCTGTTCCATATCCACCCAAAACATAATCCGCAATAAAAACAGGGATTTCTTCTTGTGTTGCAGGATTAATAGCAAAAATTCCTTCCAGTTTTACACCGGTTTTTTCTTTCGCCTCGATTCTGTCCATCTCCGTTTTATTTTTTGCTCTCTCTATATAATTTTTAACCTCACCTAAATTCTGAATTCTATTTTCTAAATTCTCAATTATTGGATGTTCCGGAGCAAGCACCATATAAGTCGCACCAAACAAAGTATCAGGCCTTGTCGTAAACACCTTAATTTTAAGTTCTGAATTCTGAATTCTAAATTCTATTTCTGCTCCTTCACTTTTTCCGATCCAGTTAACCTGATTCTTTTTCGTATGTTCAGGCCAGTCTATCTTTTCCAAACCTGTAATCAAATCATCTGCAAAATCAGTAATTTTGAAAAACCACCCGGGGACTTCTTTCTGAATAATCTCTGCTCCACATCTCTCACACTTGCCATCCACTACTTGTTCATTGGCAATAACAGTTTGGCAAGAAGAACACCAATTTGTCTTTGATGTTTTTTTGTAAACCAAATCGTTTTTATAAAATTGACTGAATATCCATTGAGTCCATTTGTAATATTTTGGATCACTCGTCACTGCTTTTTCATCAAAATCATAAGCAAGACCCAACATTTTCATTTGACCAATATAAGTATTGATATTTTTTTCTGTTGTTTCAGCAGGATGAACTTTTGTCTTGATGGCATAATTTTCCGCAGGCAAACCAAAGGCATCAAAACCTTGTGGGTGCAAAACATTAAATCCCTGCATCTTTTTGAAACGATAATAAACATCGCTCGCGGTATAACTTTCGGTATGTCCCATATGCAAACCGTCTCCTGATGGATAAGGGAACATATCCAAAATATAATATTTTGGTTTTGAAGTATCGTCTTTATCTATTTTAAAAGCCCCTGTTTCCAACCAGTGCTTTTGCCATTTAGATTCAATATCTTTGTGATTATATTTCTCCATAATGTTCCCATTTTATCATAAAAATTTATAAGACTCACACCTATCCCAAAATTTTAACGACCGTTAAAATTTTAGGATAGTTGCGATACTTTATAATACTTTGTTATCTTTTGCGATTTCATGCGATTTCATGCGATTTCATGTTTTATTTTATAACCAATTTCACTTCAAACCAAATACCTCTTTTAACCATTTTTCATTTTCAATTCGATTAACCTCCATATACAAAACATCGCTATCAATAAAAATTTTTGTCTTCAACAAAAAAATCAATTCTTCGCATTCATAAGGAAAAACCCAAACGCTGTTCTGCAATTTAACAAAACCAAGTCTATTTAAATTGGATCTGAGCAAATCCCTAAGACCTCTCTTTTTTTCTTCAACATCAAAAATTATCACCCTCCATTTTTTGTCCCATTTTTTTGGTTTTTCTATTTTTAAATCTCCCAATTCATATCTTCCAATCAATTCATCGCCTTTTTTGGTAAGTTTAATAAATTCAGAATCACCTTTTCTAACTTTTTCTAGCATACCCTTTCTCAACAAATTCTTGATTGACTCATTCATATTATATTTTTCCTTAACCCATCTTTTTTTATTTGGGGAAAATTGTTTAATGACTTGAAGAGCATTGGGAGCCACGATAGCAACACCAATTAATCCGGCTGTCGCTACGGTCGTTAAAATAATTTTTTGAATATTTATATTTTTTGAATCGTCCATTCATATATTTATAGCATAAATCTCACCTATCCCGAAATTTTAACGGTCGTTAAAATTTTGGGATAGGTGACGGTTTATATGTTTTTTATATTTCATATTTTATATTTTGTATTTTGTATTCTATATTTTTGTAATTCAAAGTTTTCTAATTCAATTCAAAAATTTAAAGCCTGAGTATCAATTAATTCATTCTTTAAAATTTAAAAAGCCCCGATTGAGGTCGGGGCTTTTGTTTTGATAACTTATGCCGTTGCTGGTGTCACAACAGGCTCACTGTTAATTTTTGAAGGGTCATCTTCTTTTATGGCCGTAATAATTTTATTGACATATAAAATCATGACTTCCCTGTCTGGATTATATTTACAAGACTCGTAGTACAATTCCCAAAAAATAAATTTTGTTTTACCCACAACAAAATTATTGCAAATTCCTTTTTGAAAAAGCGGACATTCCTCACACCTAAAATTTGAGATATTTTTCACATCAAATTCAATACAATAACCACATTCACCTTTCAACCGAGGAGTAGTCCCGACCTGCAAAAAATCATCCATCATAGTTTGTTTAATCTCAAGCCATTTTTTTAATGAATTATTCCACCTTTCAGGCCATTCTTTTGAATAGACATGTTGCGGTAAATTTTTCGACATTTCTCTCTCCTTACAAAAAGATTGTCATTTAAAATTCGTCTCTATTTTGAATATTACAATATTTGAATAAAAAAGTAAACAAAAATCGCCAAAGGCGATTTTTGTTTTTCTTTACAAACTTTAAGAACTTGCCTGCCGGCAGGCAGGCTTTATAAACTTTATAAACTCTTTTCTATTTGAATTTTCTTATACCTAGATAAACGAGTACTGCCAACGCAAGACCCAATATTCCAACTTGCAAAAATTCACTTGCAAACTGCCAATATCTAATTGAAGCAACTATGAATGCAAGAACTCCACCTAGTGGGAATGCTACTGAAACGATAGGCTGAGTTGCCATCACAAATCCAATTACAATAGAGATTACACCCAGACCAATCAGAGTCATAAAAACATTTCTTTCATAACCCTCTTTCGCTGTTTGATACTCTTGATTACATGTGAAGTATAAATCACAATATCCTGGATTTATAACCTCTCCATTTTCGTCAAAAACAGGAATTGGCTTTTCTGGAGAATCACGGTAAATATTTTCATTCCACTGACCTCCCTGCTCCAAACACATTTCTCTTGTGTCTATTTTTTCTACTACTTGTTTATCTTGGCAAAACTCTTCGTACTTAGGTTCGCTATAAACAACTTTCATAGCATAGGCAAAGAATAGATTAAGAACAACAATTATTCCTAAAATCAATGCCCATTTTAAAACTTTATTTTCAATCATATATTAATAAATAAGTTAACAAGCTATCAGCCGACAACTGACAACTACTTCTAATAGTTAAATTATAGCAATTTATAAGGTTTGTAGCCAACAGAGTGGGGTGTCTCGAAAGAAAAGCAGTTTCTGCAAATAGGGGTTTTATTTTAAATAAAAAACCGGTAACTTGCGTTACCGGTGAAGGAATTGTCTTAAAATTTGTTAATCGAAGGTTTGTTGTCTTTGATTATTGGCGATTTTGACCGAAACCACCCAAAGTAATAAAACGATGTTTTTCCGAGACCAAATTATCATCATATGGATGAATTTGTTTAAATATCTCCCCTTTTGTGAAAAAATAAAGATTTCCATCTTCAATAAAAGCTGCCATTGGAAATTCAAATGAAAGAAATTTAAACCCCTCGCAAAATCTATCGAAGTCTTTTTTTGAAATACAAATACCCAAGGACCATATTGCCTGATCCCTCAACAAACATTTTGCTTCCCTGACGGTCATCTCTTCCCTGACTTTCTCCCCGTCAGCAGAATTCTTATACAACTGTGTTATCCAAAAATCACCAAGACGATGACAATCTGCATTAAATGATCGACTCAATTGTTCAAAAACAGAATTGATTCTTTCGATAAAAAATCTCTTGTTTCCAAGAATTCGATTTGCCATTTCGAATGTCAAATGTTTAGTCGGAATGGCGTTAACCATTGTTGAAATAAGATCTTTCAACTGCCCAAGTGTTGCCGGTCGGACTGTATCATGTTCTCCCATGATCTGTTCCTCTCCTTTTAACGATTAATAAAGGACTACCAATTTATTAGAAATATAAACTAAAGATATGAATTTAACAACCCCTTCTAACCATTTCTGATTTAATCAAAAATTGGATGAAGTTCGAGGAAACAAAAGAAAAAGCCCCGAGGCGTATGTTTATTACGACGAGGGGCTTTTTCTTGCAGTTGACGAAGAAATTCGTCAATTTTGGATTAAATCTTGAATTCAATAACATCTCCATCCTTCACAATATAAGTCTTCCCTTCTGTTCTTATCAAACCTTTTTCACGAGCACTTGCAATAGAACCAGACGCAATTAAATCTCTCCAATTAATTACATCGGCTTTGATAAATTTATCTTTAAAATCTGTGTGAATAGCAGTCCCCGCCATTGGCGCTGTCCAGTTTCTTTTGATTGTCCAAGCACGACTTTCGTCTTCTCCGGTCGTAAAGTATGTAATCAGATCAAGCAATTCGTAACCTGCTCTAATCAATCCATCAATATCGTCTGCTGATCCCCCCAAGTGTTGTTTAAATTCTTGTTTGTCATCAATAGAAAAATCTTTTAATTCGTGTTCTACTTCTGCATCCACAGTTACCCATTTTGAGTTTGTCTCTTCAAAAAATTTAATCAATCTGTCATACCTATCGTCTTCCATTTCGTCCAAATTGTTTCCGCCAGATTTTTTATTCAAAACATAAAGAATTGGTTTCATTGTCAAAAGATGCACTTGCTTTGCTGTCTTCATTTCCTCTTCATCCAAATCAACAGAAGAAGCAAGTTTTCCATCGTTTAGCACTGTCTCTATTTTCTTTAGTACTTCTTTTTCTTTTATCGCTACCTTATCTCCTCTTTTTACTTCCTTTTCTAAATTGCCCAATCTCTTTGTAACAGTTTGAGAGTCCGCCATTATCAATTCTAAATTTATCACCTCGATATCGTCTAGCGGATCAATCTTTCCTTCAACGTGAATTATTTTATCATCTTCAAAAATTCGGACCATTTCGGCGATTGCATCTACCTCTCTGATATTTGCCAGAAACTTGTTGCCCAAACCTTCTCCTGCGTGAGCGCCTTTCACAAGGCCGGCAATATCTACGAATTCAATCGCAGCCGGAATTGTTTTTTGAGAATTTGAAAACGCGGTCAATTCTTCCAGTCTTTCATCAGGCACAGCAACAACACCCACAGAAGGGTCTATGGTACAAAATGGATAGTTCGCTGCTTCAACAGATTTCTTTGTCAAAGCATTAAACAGTGTAGATTTTCCAACATTGGGCAAGCCAACGATTCCGATTGATAACATAAGCTTAGTTTTTAGTCATTAGTTTTTAGTTTTTAGAAAAACCTACCAGCACAGGCAGGTTTATGAATGATAACTTTTTTAGCAAAAGAATTCAATCATTATTTGCATTTGCAAATTTGTTTATGTATTATCTGGCAAGAGATTTGATCTAAGTATAATAAACAAAGTTTAAGGAGGAGAAATGAGTAGAAAACGAGATATAGATCTTAATGGCGGAAAACTTTTGAAAAAAGGTCCCTATATAGCTTCTGCAAAAATATTTGAAGACACAGACAATTTGGCACTCTGCATAAACATAATCAACGAGGAAACAAGAAAAGTTACAATATCTAAATGGTTTAATATAGAAACTCTTAATCTTGATGATAAAAAAGAAGATTGGCTAGCGCTAATGATTGCCCTATCTATGTTAAGCTCAGCAAAAGCAGGACGAGAAGAAAAAGCAGAAGAAGTCAGAAATAGCTGGAAAGAATTGATGTCCGTTCTTGAAATTTGCTGAGAGATCTAATTCTCCAAACAAAATCCCGCGGGTAACCGCGGGATTTTATTATCCTAAAATATTTTTTAACTCTGATTGGTATTTTCCCATAACTTCCATTGTTGCGGACATTTGATCTTTTCCACCTTTCATTTTTTCTTGCACCTCTGTGGCTATCTTTTGAAACAATTCTGGATTTTCTTCTATTATTTTAAATATTTTTTCTTGTTCAGCCTCGGGAACACCTTTCATTTGAGACTTTAACATTTTTCGCATTAACATTCCTTTTAGTGACATAATTTCTAGTTTATAGTTTTTAGTCCTTAGTTTTTAGAAACGAAGAAACAAACTATTTTATTTAAATTAATTTAATAAGCTTCAACAATAATATCACAAGATGACAAAAATTAAAAAAGTCGCCGAAGCGACTTTTGTGCATTAATCAGTATTCCAAACTTTAAAAAATAAATATACCAAAATAAAGATTATCAAAAGAATGACCAACCAAATCCACCAAGGACTGTCTGAAAAGAAACCACCTGCCATAGCAACATTTTTTAAATTGTCAGAAGCAGAAAAAGAACTCGTTGAAACGGTAGTGGTAGTACTTGTGACTTGTCCATTATTATCTTTATCATTTAAAATAAGAGTCCCCCCATCGGTCAATTTCATAACTAAATCCAAATCGTTGTCTGATAAACCTTCGTGAAAACCAGAATATCCTGAAAAATATCTTTCTTCCTCTGCACCCAATTTTTGATTGATTTCTTCTTCGGTCAACATTTTAAAACTATGTTCTATTCCAACTGTTGCAGGTGAAGCATGAGAAACGGCTCTATAATAATAAGTTTTTCCAGCCTCCAGATCAGCCAACAAAACCGAGTGATTCAAAACTTTTACCAAATCCTCGCTCGTGCCATAAGGATATCCATAATTAGGAAGTGATAAATCTAGAGAATAATTTTGTCCCTCCTCTCTGTAAATTACTTGACTCGTAGAGAGATAACTTGTGTTCCATTGAATTACCACGGAATCAAGATTTAACAAAATACTTGTTTCATTCTTTATGGTCAAACCGCGTGGTGCACTTCCTCCTCCCCCACCAGCGCCAGAATTTACAAACACTCCTCCCTGAAAACCAATCAATAGATCAAAAGTTGAGGAAAGTGATTGATATTCGTTCTCTTTTTCAGGAAGGAATGTAACAATAAAATCGTATTCGGCACTAGATCCATTATTTAAATTACCCAAATTAATTTCGTCGCCATTCAAAAAATCCTCCAAAGAACCATTGAACAATTCGTTGTCCTCTCTTTTAATAATTAAATTTATGGCCTCTGACAAACAAGGTGTTTTATCGCAAGAGTTTGAATTAATTGCGGAAACAACAACAGTTTGAGATTTGCCAAGAGTATTTGTAACTTTTATATATTTTGTAACAGACTCACCTGGAATAAAATTTATTTCAGAAAAGAGCGGTGTACTTTCAAACTCTACGTCTAAACCATTTTCGGCATAAACAATATTACTAGTACCAAAAAACAAAGCAATGAAGAAAATTATTATATTCAATTTTATTTTTAAAACTTTCATATTATTCTTCATTATTATTTAAATCTTCTTCATCTTCAGAATTAACAGGAATAATATCCTCTTGTTTAATAAGTACAACATCGTCACCCAACAAAAGAACAGGGTCAGTTTCGGTTACTTCCTCTTTCTTTTCATTTATTTCTTTTTGTTTAGACTCAAGTTCGGGTTCGGGTTCTGGTTCAACCTCTACTACTATAGGTTCTTCAACAAAAACATCTTTCTTATTTTCTTCCGAAACATCTTCTTCAAGATTATTTGCGACAAATTGAATATTCTCAATGACAACATTGTGTGGATTTGTTCCCGGATTTGGACCAACTGGTGTTGACCCATCATAAGTATCCATCCAATCATCCGCCGTGTTAGTATCAATTCCTTTTTCTTTTCTTGAAATCGAATGTCCCAAAATCACGGCTGAGACAGACGGATTGAAAGCGGTAATATTGTCACCCCAACTAACTGAATCAATCAAATTATTTTCATCATCATAAAGCATAAGGACATCACCATTATCATCCAGACCGTCGTCAAACATTTTTGTTCCACCCAAAGCAATCTTGAAAGCATTGTCTGGAATATCTGGCCAATATGCCCAAGTAGAAGCATTTGCGGCAATCACAACAAACTGGTGTGATTCTATTATGTAATTTTGATTTATTAGTTCACTATTATCTTCATTGTTTAAATACCATTTCTTAATATTAACTTCGTGATCACAAACATTATAAAGCTCTATCCACTCATCGTTTGGATTGTTTTCAAAACCATTTGCACCTTCTCTAATTCCTGGGTAATAATAAACCTCGTTAATCTTTATACAAGATTCTGGTACAGGTTCAGGAGTTAATTCATCAATAAATACCGTATTAGAAACATCTTCTTCATCACTAAAACCTCCCACGCCATACTCGGGAAAATCTTCTTGCCACCCCTGATAGACAAAATTGAAATCGCAATAACCATAAGAATTTTCTCTTGCTTCTAATTGAAATTGCCAAATCCCCAAACTAGTTGTTGCATAAGAAAAATCATTTATATAACCATTGTAAACTTGGACACCGTTTAAATTAGCCACCAAAATTAAATTTTCACACAGACGATTCCTGTCACCAAATTCTGGTAAAATCTTGTATTTAAAATCTAAACTACCTTCATTTTTTATTTCTATACTGGTGCTGGCAGAACTTAACATATTAGAGTTTTCAAAACCATTTCCAATTAAAACAAAATCCAGAGATGCGACAGAAAAATTGATTTTGGAAGACTCTACATCACTGTGATAAGCATAAACTTTAACCGCAACAAAAGAAAAGGAAATCTGAATAATCAAAGACAAAACTGTGTAACTTATTATTTTTTTAGTTAAAGTTTTCATAAATATTTTTTATGTATTACTCTTTTTTGTTTTTTTTATCTCTTTCCATATTTTTTTGGATTCATCATAAACAATTATTACGCCTGGGATTATAATCAAAATTGCGAAACCAAAAGGTTTTCTTGCTTCTTGAACAACATAACCAGCATAAGGTAAACTAAACAAAACTTTTCCAATTACATCTTCTTTCGGGACATCTTTTGGGTCTTTGTCATCGTTGGCGTCTCCTTTTGTTATGTAATAATAATCCCCTTCTATCACTTTTATATCTACAATCCTGTGGGTGATAGGGGTCTCACTTTTATAAACATCACCAAAAGTTATAACATCACCTACCTGATAATCATCACTCGGTTTTATTACAGCTACACTTCCCGTCTTTATTGCCGGCTCCATTGATCCAGACTGTACAACTCTTAATTCATAGTTACCTGTTATGGGGAAAATTGATGCAATCATGAGAACAGCCATTAAAAATATCGCGAAGACAACTATGTAATAAATGATTTTAATTAACTTATTCATATCTTTGTAACGGACTTTGTTAAAGCCTTTATTGACCGCCCGAACTTACCTCACAGTTCAAGCGGTCTAAAAAGTTTCAAACTTTTTAAAAGAGAATCGAAATTAGAAATTAGTGTTTCTAGTACTAATCTAGTTCCTCTTCGTCTAGGTTGATATTTTCACAAGAGAAGTTCTCATTGTTTCTTACTTGTTCCGCGTAAGCAGTCAGACTTGCTTCAAGCGAATCTGATTGCGCGTCATCAAGCATTCCACTTCCATCACAATTAATTTCTCCTGTTGTGTGATTTACTTGGATATCTCCGGCACACCAAGCAAAGCCTACATATCCTGTTGGGCCACCTCCCGCAAGTGACATCTGAATAACTTCTGTTTGGATATTTCCCTCATACAGACTATCCTCTGTATTAGGTTCATAAACGCCATCGCCGTCATCTTCCCAAGCAAAAATATTGATGTAATCGGAAAGCTCCCCTAAACCTGCAGGATTTCCGCTGGTAAGGGTATCTCCTACACTTTCTTCTGTTTCAAGAAGCTCATTTTCTTCATCATTCATGTCATGTATTATCAAACATGCGTAAGCATCATTTGAATTGACATGTAAAGAAATTAGGTTTGTTCCCCAATCAGATGGTTTTACATCCCCAAAATTGAAGAATTTTTGTGATCCGTCAAGATCAGTTTCTCTCCAAAGTTGACAAGCTTTTTTGAATTCACTATTTGCGTCACAGTCTTCTGCATCGCGAGTAACAGTGAGGTAGTAAAGCAAGCCTCCTGGATTATTAAGTGGGGTGTTGTATGCAGGATTAGTTTGGGTTAAATTAGTTACAACAAATGTAAGTGTGTTTTCACCCGGTACAACCTGCGCCAAGAATGACGCTTCTGATACAGGGTCAAGTGTTGTATATTGAGCACTTCCCGAACCAGCTGAAATGGATACTCCGTTTAGGAATAATTCATATTGGTTATCAGCTGCAACATCCATCACTAAATCAACACTAACAGCATCACCCCACCAATCGAATTCATGTTCAAAGGTGTAAGTAACATTGCCATCTGTACCATCATCACCAACTAAAGTAGCTGGAGAAGCCCAAATCCATTGTGCTGTTGGATGGGTTGTCCAATACTGGAGAGTAATGGGTGTATCAATTACGATAGGAGCTTGAAATGGAAATACTGTAATTTCTGTATTAACACCAGAAACAACATCTGCTCCACCATCGCCACTGAAAAGTACCAGTGAGCATGATTCACAGTCATCGCCATTATAAGTTTGTGCCAAATGATCTACTTTGAGGTCAATAGATCCGGCAGTGAATATGTTTCCTGCCGAGGTTTCTGTGTCATTGAAGAAAGCATAAGTTCCTCCAATAATCACCGCCCCGGCCAAAACAATCGTGCCTAGGCTAAAAATTATTTTTTTCATGTTTTTAAGTTAGCTTTAGTCTGATAATTACAGATCTGAATCTGTGTATGTTATGAGATTTAACTCAAACAAAGATTCTATTCCCACTGGCCATGTGGTTACGCTATTAGTTCCTGAGTTATATTCTGATGATTTTATTACCCAGATTTTTGCACCTCCTGGATAATTAGCATCGGCTGAATCAGGAAGATTCATTCCCAAATTTACATCTCCTGAAACACTGGCATCACCACTGCCGTCAGTTGTCAGTGTTCCGATTAATGCGCCTGGATTATTTCCTGGCCATCCATCAGCATAATAGATGATACTGTATTGAGTTGAAGCAACTAAACCAGATACATCTAATGTGTAGTTAAATGTTGGGTGAGACGAAATGAAAGTTAATTCTCCTTCAACCCCATCATCTAGATAAGGATCCCATGTACCATCAATATCTTTGTTTTCTAATTTAAGAACAGTTCTCACTGGTTCTTGATTGTTTATACTTCCACAGACAAATTCATCATTGTTTCTTGCTTGTTCAACATAGAAACTAATGTCACCTGTCATACTATCTGTTTGGATTTCGTTTCCAACTGATGCTGGAACACTCCATGAAACACCAATGTATGTAGTAGATGCTCCTGTCAATGGACCTGTTGCTGTTGTTGAGTCATAGATAGACAAAACACCATTGGCAGGATTACCTGATGTCAATGTTTGTTCACTTCCGTTTTGAATATTGTCGCCTGCAACCCCACCGCCTGCGCCATTATCTCTCCAGACGTTCCAAACCATAACACTTGATAGTTCACCATCGTTTACGCCAGTAGTTAAATCTACTGAAGCTTCTGGTTCTGTTTGACCGTTTTCAAGATCAGTCAAATTGGAAACTTCTGCACAAACCCAAGCGTCATTATTGATAACATGCAAACTGATGGTATTCTCTCCAGAATCCCCTGGTTTTATGTCATCAAAATTAAAGAACTTATCCGATGTTGGGATTAGATCTTTTTCTGCCCAAGTTGCGGCTTCAACATCCTCTCCATTATAGGTAGCAGTGCTATCTATTCTTAGATCGATTGCCCCAGCCGTAAAGGTGTTTCCTGTAGACGTTTCAGTGTCACTAAAGAAAGCGCCTGTAGCTCCAATAATTATCGCTGCTGCTGCGACAATTGTCGAAGCACTAATGATTATTTTTTTCATAATTTTAATAAATTAAATTAGTTTATAAGTTTATATTTATTTGCCATTTATATTAAATATAAAAAATGTCTTATTTTACTTTTTGTCTTTAGTTGTTTTTTATTTATTTTTTTATTTACATAGTTTTTTAAAAAAAATTAAGATTGATAATTCTCGACCTTTCTTATTACAGACAATAAATATGTAAGTTTTTATTGAATGCAAAAAAGACTCTTTTAAAGAGCTTCTAGAATTACTGAGGTAGATTGCCGAGGTAGAATTACCAAAAGCGTGCCAGCGTGGAATGAGGTAGAGAGTGAGAGGTAGAGTGCTTGAGGTAGAGTGACTGAGTAGATATTTTTTTAATTAACCTAATATCAATTATATAGATATATACCTGTATATGTCAACTTTAAAAATGTATATTTTTTGTAATCAAAAAAACCTTATTTAAAAGCTTTTTTAGGCTTATACAAAAAGTTATCCACAGTTTTTAAACTTGAGTTATCCACAGTTTAAAAACTGTGGATAACTTAAAAAACGTCGTTGAATTTAAATTATTTTTAGAAAAATGAAAAAAGCCGCCGAAGCGACTTTTTTCAATGTAGATATTAATCCGAAAATTAATATCTACATTGTATCCACAGATCCGAAAATCTACGGATACAATGTAGATATAAAACCGAAATTTTATATCTACAGCGTACTTACTAGTCCGAAGATTAGTAAGTACATTTCTATCTTAACCAATTGAGATAATTTGTCAATACTTTTTCGATTAACTGTGGATAACTTGGAAACAATTAATTTAAAAGGTTGGCTTATTATTCTTCCTCTTTAAGTTTAGCTGCAGCTTCTGGCGTTGATACCGTTTTACTGATCAGAAATAAACGGACAATTGCATAAGCGATTATCCAATACACCAGCATTGCCAAAAGAGTTGTCCACTCAAAGACGCTACCCTCTAGAGTTGTCTGTGGGAATACTGCAAGAAAAGGAGCAGTAAATGGCCGTGTAATACCGTAGATAAAACTTGTGAATCCAGCTACAGGATTTGCCCCCATAAATTTGAGTGCAAAACGGAACGCAAGCAATATTTCAAGAAGAGAAAGAACATACCACACAATTTGTGTGCCTTTAAATAAAGGTTTCGTAGTGGGAGAATTATATGAGTCCATAATTTTGAATGTTAAATGTTAATAAAATATATTTTTAATTAAATTATTAATTATTGTTAGTCTTCAAATATCGACCTTTTTAAAAATTGATAGTTAAAAAATTTTTTCCCAAAATTAAGTGCTGTTCGAGCCGATATTCTTATCCGTTTCTTTGGTGTTTTTTAATTTAAGGATTTTAGTTTTAAATTTTTGACAAATTTCTTGTTATCGAAAATGGAGAGGTGTATTAGAGCTACTTTAAGAATACCACCGCAAAATCTAAAAGTCACGGAGTTTAAAAACTGAGAGAGGAATCGGTCACGAGTCACTAAATATATTTAGTGCTCGCGATATTGTTCTGTGGATTATAAGAGAGGAATCGTCCCGCGGTTACTAAGTAAATTTTTCGCAAGCTCAAATTTACTAAGTACCGCTGGACGCGACTCAAAATTATGCTCCCAGCATAATTTTTCCGTCGTTCGATTCCTCTTTGGTCCTACAAAATCAAAAGCCCCGATGTTTTCACATCGGGACTTAAGATTTTGTGGAGAGGAATCGGCTCCCAGTTCTAAACAAAAATATGGACCAGAGAGGAATCGGTCACGAGTCACTAAGTCTTTTGTTCATTCTTCGCTTCGCTACGAACTCCAAAAGCCTAAGTGCTCGCGACCCCGGCTCGTCTGTTTTGCTTCGCAAAACATGACTCCGCCTTTCGATTCCTCACGAAAGCAAAGCAGTTTGCTTTCTTCTGGCACAGCAACACAAAATAAAACACCATCTAAAAAAGATGGTGTTTTATTTTGGTTGTGTGGACCAGAGAGGAATCGAACCCCCGGCCTCCTCAGTGCAAGTGAGGCGCTCTAGCCAACTGAGCTACTGGCCCATACTATTTAAGAATTTTCTTCATTGAATAAACTCAATACACAGTATTTTATAACAAAGATGTCTATAAATCAATATCAAATTTATTTATAATTTTTTATATAATTTTTGTTACCAATTCAACACTATCAACCTTCTTTATTTCAAACTTTATCTTTCCCAATACCTGTCCTTTGTTATTTTTTACATAAACTCTCCATTTACCATCTATAGCATTATTCATAAGAGAATACCCCCGATATCCTTTATCTCGCCCGCCTTTTATGGCATAACTAACTTCATTCAAAGTGACCCATTCCCCTATTTTCTCGTCGTATCTTTGCCAGATATGGGTGATCTCTGTATTTAAGTCAGTTGGAGCAAACACAGAGGCATAAACATACACAGGGCTGTTGTTATTCATCTTATTGAATTCATTTTTCCAGTCACGGTATGCGTCTTTCAAAAAATTAAATTTTTCTTCTCGCACCAAATAATTTCCGTCTGATGTTTTTTCAACATAATGATAGACTTCTAATTGTTTCAAAGATAAAGGAACAGGAGGAATAATATTTGTAAAATACATTAAATTAAAGCCCAAAAAAATCAAAAAAATATCCCTCGTCAATTTTTTTTCTCTTTTCAAACCCAGATGCGAAATATATTTGAAAAAGAAAAACATCAAAGCATAAATAACAACCAAACTAATAACACCGCTCAATAAAAATATTCCGCTACCAATCTTTTTTAAAACAACAGGAACAAAGAAAATCAAATATGAAAAAATTGCGACAAAAAGAACCTTTATCTGAAAATTGAAGTCATTATAATATTTTCTAAATCTTTCGTTTCCTATAAAAAAACCATATATAACAAGCAAAAAAATCCAACTGGAAGCAAGAGAAGCACTCTTGGTATAAAATATCACATACCCACTAAACAAACCTCCAAAAGCAAACTGAGTTAAAAGAAGCAAAAAACTTTTCCATTTGTTTTCAATATTTCTTGCTTGAAATAGATTTATCAAAATAATGCTCGCCGTTGCAATAAACAAATAACCGAGCAATATAACATTGTCAAAAACTCTATCAATTCTGGTCAATGTCAGATTGTCAAAAATCAGACCGCCAATGAAAAAAGCCGGTACCAAATACCTCTCATTCTTTTCTGCCCAACTTCTAACAGTTAAAATTTTTGCTTTTATAGCTTTCATAATTATTTATAATATTAACATAAAGGGCTTTCTTTGACACCGAGTTACAATATATGTATATTTACATCAGAATAATTCATCTAAAAAGAGCAATTCAACAGAGAGGATTACAAATGGATAACGAAGAAAACACCTTAACAACAAAAGTATTTATTTCCATCGGGACGATAATGGAAGAAACCAAAAAGGTTATTAAAGCAACAGAGAAAAAAGTTCTTGCAAAACAAAAAATAATAGAAAAAATCATCGCAGACTATAATAAAATTAGAATCGAAAAAATGGCTGAAATGTTGTCGAAAAGCATAGATGACAAATGCGACAAATGCGGACAAACTCTTGACCCCAATAAAATATTTCTCTTTCAATCCGGATATGACTATAACGAACACTCTTGGAGACCAACACAAATATTGAGGGTGTGTAGAGATTGTTCTATTTTTTTGGAAGCACGCAACGGGACATGGACCAAATGCGATTGCGGCCCGGAAGGGAGACAGACAATTTTTATTGCCAAATTAATAACCAGCACAGACCTTTTAAAAGAAGGTACCGTAAATGATCAAAGAGAGGAAATGGTCATGACATACCTTGCAGGAAAAAATATTCCCCCAGAATTTATTATAGAAAAAGAAAATGAATATATTACCGGAATCTTTTTTGTAAGTCCCGATGGAAAAATTAACAAAATTGAAGCGCTCTAAATTCCAGCTCGTTTGAATCACTTACACAGGTGGTCCAAACGAGCTGTTTTTATTTTATAAATAATGTAAGATAAGTCTCATGGAAGAAATACAATATCCAATCAGAATAAACCGCTATCTTTTTTTAAAAGGTTTTTGCAGTCGTCGAGAAGCGGACCGTTTGATTGAAAAAGGTCAAATAAAAATAAACGGAAAAACTGCTTTAATTGGCCAAAAAATAGATGAAAAAGATAAGGTGGAAATAAGCAAAAAAGTAGAACAAATCGCTGAGAATCGTGTTTATTTAGCATTTAACAAACCCCGTGGTATCGTAACTCACGACCCACAAGAAGGCCAAGAAAGTATCGAGGATGTCTTGAAATATCCGAAAAAGGTTTTTCCATTAGGAAGGTTGGATAAAGAATCTGATGGGCTAATCCTCCTAACCAATGATGGTAGAATAACCAACGCTCTTTTAAATCCAGAAGAAAACCACGAGAAAGAATATCTTGTTGAGGTAAATCACAGATTGTCCATTGATGCGATAAAAAAAATAGAAGGAGGAGTAATTATTGATAAATACAGGACCAAACCTGCAAAAATAAAAAAAGTTTCTCCCCGAGAATTTCATATCATATTAACCGAAGGCAAGAAACACCAGATCAGGAGAATGTGTTCTGCATTAAATCTTGATGTCGTAAGCTTGAAAAGAATACGAGTAATGAGCATAAAACTTGGAAATCTAAAACCTGGTCAATACAGAGAGCTAAAAGGAGTAGAGCTGAAAAAGTTTTTGTCAGATTTGAAATTTTAAAGATTTAATTATAAAAATACAGGGACCGAGTCCCTGTATTTTAGTTTTAAATCGTAAAATCTTTTATTGAGTATAAATCGGATTCATCTTCTTTTGGCTGTTGATCTGGAACACTCTCCGCCATAACATCGTCTTTGTCCCAATCTGTCTCCTCTATCATTGTCTTTTCTTCTTGTGTCGGAATCATTGCTTCTTCTTCTGTGGCAATATTTTCTGCAACAACATTTTCCGCAACAACATCCAAATCATTACCTTCGGGAACTGTCTCAACAATTCCATTTGTCTTTATATAATTGTCCAACATTTCATAAGGATTTTTCTTTTCATTTGAGTGAACAAGTTCTAGAATCTTTCTCAAATCTTCATTAGAAAAGAAATCTATTGTCAATTTGCCTCCGACTTCCCTTCTCTCAATTTGTACTCTTGTGCCCAAAGATTCTGACAATTGTCCCTCCAATTCTACCATCTCTGGATCAGGGGGAAGATATCTTTTTCTGATTTTGTCATGAGCAATTTTTCTTGCGATTGCTTCTGCATCACGAACTGTCAATTTTTTAAAGACAATTTCTTTAAACAAAGTATCTTGTTCTTCCGGTCTATCTTTCAACATCAGAATTGGTCTAGCGTGTCCTTCGGTAATCTGTCCTGCAGAAATTGCTTTTTGCATTTCATCTGGAAGTGTCAAAAGTCTTAAACTGTTTGAAACATATTCCCTACTTTTTCCTACTTTTTTTGCAACTTCATTGTGCTTAAAACCAAATTCTTCTGTTAGTCTATGGAAAGCCAACGCTCTGTCGATCGGGTTAAGATCTTCTCTCTGCAAGTTTTCAATAATTGCCAATTCAAGTTTTGCTCCTTCGTCTTGATCTCCTTCTCTAATGATTACTGGCACTTGTGACAAACCCGCCAATTTTGATGCTCGCAATCTTCTTTCTCCTGCGATCAATTCGTATTCTGCCATCAAACCGCCGTCTGGTTTTTGTATTTCATACCGTGTTACAACGAGAGGTTGAAGCACCCCATACTGACGGATTGAATCCGCCAAAAGTTTAAGCTTATCCTCGCTAAATTCTTTTCTTGGCTGATATGGATTTGGTTTTATTTTTTCTACTTCAATCCAAAAGATTGAATCATTTTGAAATTTTGACATGAGATTATTTTAACATAAAAATTTTTCATTACCCAAAATTTTTGGTAAATAATTGTGGAGATATGGTGGAAAACCAAAGAATTGATTTTTTGGAAGAATTTAGTTATTATATCCTTACTTAAATTTTAAATTGTACTTTTAATTTTTTAATGCCGAGGTGGTGGAATTGGTATACACGCACGACTCAAAATCGTGTCTCGCAAGGGATGGGAGTTCGACTCTCCCCCTCGGCACCACAATCAATCATAATTTAGCGTGAGCACGACTCGCTGCTAGTCAAATTTGCGTGTCTCGCAAGGGATGGGAGTTCGACTCTCCCCCTCGGCACCAAAAATAAAAAACTGCAATATTCGTGAGTATGAATATTGCGGTTTTTTGTTTTTGGTGCACATTTTTGTTTTGTATAATCGCTTCAAATTTTTAGTAAAGACAATGACTTCGCAACAAAAACCACCGGATCCTCACGCGGTGATTTTTGATTATCTTTCACTAGCCAATTATTTATTGTGCTGTACGGAAAGAAGCAGGAGTGGTTATGCTCACATTTTTTGATGAGTCAAACACCACAATCAAATAGTAATATGTTGTATTTGATGTGAGGTTATTGATGTTTACCGTGTGAGTAACACGGGCAAGACCATCATATTGAGCCAATGTTCCAGTTACTATAGGTTCTCCTGAGAAAACTCCAGTTGCATCAAATATATTACTTATTCTAATAGGTGATGTACTGTAATATACTTTTCCCATAGAAGCTTCACTTGCTGTCCAAGTAACGGATGCTCCATCATTATCAGTAGTTACATTTATACTTTTTATTGTAGGAGCATAAACATCCCCACCAACATTTCCACCACCTCCAAGTCTTGCATTAATAGCAGCTTGTGTTAGTGGACCAACACGACCATAACCAGTTGTCGCTGGTGTTCCTTGGGAAACGATTCCCACCGATGTTTGAAATCTTTCTACTGCTGCTTTGGTAAGTTGACCAAAGTATCCAGTAACCAAACCTTCAGGATAGATACTCACATCTGTAGCGAGATATGTCTGAAGTTCAGTGACTTCCGAACCACGGTCACCAAGGTCCAACTGACTAGTGATGACAGCATAGGCACTTTGAACGCCAAAGACCAACAAAGCAAGCATGGTCATCATTGTCACACCAAAGAGAAAACCTATGCGTGGTATATTCTTTTGTAAATTTATTATTTTGTTCATGTTATTTTTGTTTAGATTAATAATAGAGATTGTTAAGTTAAAATGTTTTACATGATCGACCATTCATGTTTGTAATCTCTCTACCTATAGTGCCGTTTCAAATGCACTTTCATTACAAACTTCATTACAGTTTTCATTACAAACATCTTTTGGGCCAAATTTTAAACAGTTTTTTAACGACTTATTTCCGGTTCGTCTACCTTTCTCTTTAAATTTTCTATATAAATTTCCAGCCTTTCTATTCTTTCCTCTGTTTCATCTTCAAATTGTTTTGTGTGAAGGGCAAGCATCTCAGCAACACTCATCATTTCTGTAACATCTTCTATGGCAAGAAGTATGATTGGAGGAAAAGAAGGATCCTCCTTCACATGAATTTGGCGAGCATTTAAAATCATGGACTTATGCCCAATAGAAGGAAAATCATGAGAAACTTCAAATCCCTTGAAAAAAGTATTTTTAGGCAAAATATCTTCAAGCAGTTTTCGTAAAGCTGGAATATTCCATTGGCCATTTCCCAACTCATATACAATTTTTTGTTCAGTGTCCCCGGCCTCTACTTGAAATACTCGGTAAAAAGATTCATTGGCTGCCATCACACGAAAATTTTTATCTAAAATTAAAACAGGTTCGTGTACAACATCGACTACAGTTTTAATATATGTCCAACTTTTTTCCCAAAAATGATCTACGAAATCAGCTCCGATAGTAGCAAATATTTGTCCTGCATTATTATTTTTTTTATTTTTCTCCATATACAATAACAGCCGAAAAAAAAAGAATATCATTACAAAAACTCGCTCTAAAATATATGGCATGTTATACTTAGGTATCAAATATTCACTCATTTGTAAGACACTGTTGTAATACTTTAGTAATAAAGTATGAGATATTCAATCTCAAATTCCCTTTCAAAATATAAACTTTAAAAAAAATTCCAGTACCCTTTGTAATACTTGTGTAATAAAATAACCCCGGGTTCGGCTTATATAATATTATGATTATGACACCGAAACAAAAGAATAAGCGGGATATAATATTGACCATGGCACACCGCAACTATGAAAAAGGTATGAGTTCGTACGCTTTCTTCAAAGTGCAGAATAGTGCGATGAGCAAGGATTTGGTTCAGGACACTTTCATAAAAACTTGGAAATATCTCGTTAGAAACGGAAAGATTGATTTGATGAAACCATTTTTATACCACATTCTAAACCAATTGATCATTGATGAATATCGTAAAAAATATCGTAAGAATAAAACAACTTCCCTTGATGCTCTTATGGAAAAAGGATTTGAGCCAGGCTTTGATAATTCGGAACGCATGATAAATACTTTTGATGGCAAAGCTATCTTACTTTTAATTCAATATCTCCCAACAAAATACGAAAAGGTCGTACGTATGCGATATGTTCAGAATCTCTCACTTAAAGAGATCTCCCTCATAACGGGGCAATCTAGAAATGCCGTCGCTGTGCAAGCATATCGGGGACTTGCGAAACTGAAAAAATTATATAATCACAAATAAAAATATGCTTTGGACAATAATAATCGTTTTGTTTATTCTATGGCTTCTCGGATTTAGTTTTAATGTAGGAGGTAATCTTATTCACACTTTACTTGTTATTGCGCTCATCGTCCTTATTGTTAACCTCTTATCTTAAACATAACAAATCTAAAGAATGAACCAGAAACAAAAATGCCGAAATTTATGCGACCGCATAAATTTCGGCATTTTTGCTTACTTATTACTTTAATCTTGCTACTTAATGCTAGCAGTTATGTAATAACTGATATGTGTTCCAATAACATTTTTACTGAAGGAGACCTATCGTTCAAAAAACTGCGACAATTCATAATCTCATTAAAAATAATTTGATCTTTTTCTTTTACATTTTTAAAATCAATGTCTTCCCTCAACTGTTTTTCTAATTCATTTAAAAACCTGATTGCACCGCTTTTATCAGCTGGCTCTTTTTTCTTGCTATCACCAAAATAAATTTTTACCATTTCCAATCTCTCTGCCAGAGAAGACTTTATAAATTTCTTTGCAAACTTTTCTATCTCTATCTCGGAATCACTTTCTGAATATGGTCGCACAAGCATCAGCCTTGATTTTAATGTTGGTAAAAGTATCTCGGACGAATTCATAATTATAAAAAAATGAGTATGAGGAGTAGGTTCTTCAAACATTTTCAAAAGAGAATTTTGTGCCTCTCTGGTAATAAAATTCATTTTAATCACAAAAAACTGTTTTCCCCCGTTAAAAGATTTTTTGGATTGTAATTCATTTATTTTTCTTCCGTCATCAATTCCAAAAGTCTCAAATTCTCCAAACCAAAAATCAGGATTATTTTTTGTAGAAAATTTTAAAACATCTTCAAAAAGATTTATTATTTGAGCAACAATCTCCAAAGAATCGCTTTCTATCAAATAAGCGTGATGAAGGCTGTCTTTATGTTTAATTATTTCGCGTAACATTGATTAAAGTATAAGCGGATATGTTAAAAGTATAAAGCGTTGACAAACAATATTGGTTATAGTTAAATCATTTAAGAATAAAGAATTCTTTACACAAAAACAATGCTGGAGGAGAAGATGAAAGAATACACATTTTATGCTTATGACAAAACAAAATATGTCATCCAATTAATTGATGGCAAAGCAATTATTGATCCACCTTGTGGGGCTATGTTTGCTCTGGAAACAAATGTCACAGAAATAATTGCGGCTCCATCTGTTCAAGATCATAATGCCAACATATCTCCAAAAGACTTTGGGAACTATCTGGAATTTCTTGAACATGGAGATGGATCTTCTATAAATGTGAATATTAAAATTTATGAAGGAACTTTTTCTCTAACAATATTTCCAAATGGATTATTCTTTCCAAGCAGAAGAGAACTTTAATATCTATTTTGTTTTCAAAAAAGATATACAAAAAGCACAGACTAAAAATCTGTGCTTTTTTTAATTATAACTTTGAATTATGAAATTGGATTTTCTGGATCGCTTCGTTTCATTCGCGAAGACGAACAAGTCAGTTTCATTCGTGCTGTCAGCTGTAAGTTGTTGGCTATTGGCTTCGTTATTCCACATCTTCCTGTTTCTCACAAAGGCTACAAAATATGCCAAATTTAGAATTATTTATCTTTTTGAGATGACGGATTTCTTGTAGGTGTCTAAGTGTTCCAAAGCGATACCTGTTCCTTTAGCAACACAATAAAGAGGATCTTTTGCTAAAACTGCTTTAACACCTGTTTTTTGTTTTACCAATTCTGTTAGGTTTCTTAATTGAGAAGATCCTCCTGTCATAGTGATTCCTTGATCAATAATATCCGCAGACAATTCTGGTGGTGTATCGTGCAAAACATCTTTAATTGCTTTTATTATTTCATTTAATTCTTTTTGCAACCCCTTAACAATCTCGTTTGTTCCGATCTCAACAGACCTTGGAAGACCTGAAACAAAGTCTCTCCCTTTTACTTCAAATTTCAATTCTTCTTTTTCTTTTACCATAACCGCTGAACCAATTTTCATTTTTATATCCTCGGCTGTTTTGTCTCCAATTGAAAGATTGTGAGTTTTTTTAACATAATCAACAATAGCATGATCCATTTTGTCTCCTGCACATTTTACAGAAGTAGAGGCAACTATACCTCCCAAAGAAATAACAGCGACATCGGTTGTTCCTCCTCCAATATCTACTACCATATTGCCGTTAGCTTCTTCAATCAAAATTCCTGCTCCAATTGCAGCCAGAATAGGCTCTTTTACAACATAAGCCTTCCTCGCTCCTGCTTTCATCGCTGCTTCAATTACCGCTCTTCTTTCTGTAGAAGTAACACCAGCAGGTACAGATACCAAAACATCTGGCTTGAAAAAATTCCATTTTCCAAGAGCTTTTTCAATATAATAACGAAGCATTGCTTCTGTCACTCTATAATCGGCGATTACTCCGTTTCTCATAGGTCGATATGCAATAATGTTGTCAGGAGTTTTTCCAATCATTCTTTTTGCCTCAAGCCCTACTGCCAAAATTTGATTATCCATTTCTGAAACAGCAACAACAGAAGGTTCATTCAAGATAACCCCTTTCCCTGGAACATAGACCAAAGTATTGGCTGTTCCTAAATCTATTCCTAATTTTTTTGTAAACATTCCCATAATAAAATTTTTATTCTAAAAATTTCAAATCCTAAATTCTAATACCTAAATCCTAAACACCTGCCTGCCGGCAGGCAGGAATTCAAATTTTTTAATTTTCCAATTTTCAAAACTTTTTGTATTTTGAATTTTGGATTTTTTGAGTTTGTTTAGAATTTAGAGTTTAGTGCTTAGAATTTTTTTAACTTATTCTCTCTATTTTTACTCCTATCTTTTGCAATCTTTCTTCTATCCTCTCATACCCTCTATCTATCAAGTACACATTATCTATGATTGACTCCCCTTTTGCAAGAATTCCAGCGATTATAAATGCCAGCCCTGCTCTCAAATCTGGACTCTCTACCTCTCTCCCTCTGAAAGAAGTCGGGCCTTTTACAAGAGCTCTATGTGGATCAAGTAAAATAATATTTGCACCCATTCTATTTATATCTTCAACAAAGTTTAATCTCCCCTCAAAAATAGTTTCAAAAACCAAAGATTCACCTGTTGCTTGTGTTAAGAAAATCACCATTGGAGCTTGTAAATCTGTTGGAAATCCGGGAAATTCTTTTGTCTTAAATCCAATACTTTTGAAATCTTTATTTTTTAATTTTGCATTTCCTTTTATTTTTATACTGGTCTTTCCAATCTCCAAAGGTACACCAGCATCTTTCAATATTTCAATCAATATTTCAATATCGTTTGGATTACAATCTGTTATTTCCAAATTGTCCGCACACAAAGCCCCCATTATCAAAAAACTTCCTGCTTCTATTCGGTCAGGCATTGCTTTATAAATTTTCCCTTTTGATTTGAGAAGTCCTCCACCTATTATCTCAATAGTGGATGTCCCCGCTCCTTTTATTTTTGCGCCACAAGAAATCAAAAAATCTGCCAAATTCTTTATTTCAGGCTCTATGGCACAATTTTTTAAAACCGTTTTACCTTTTGCCAAAACACCAGCCATTACAAATGTCTCTGTTGCTGTGACGCTTGGTGCTCTAAAAAATATTTCTGCTCCTTTCAATTTTTTTCCTGTTTTTACTTTTATATAGTATCTATCATTTTTGAATTCCATTTCTGCTCCCATTTTTTCAAATCCTTCTACAAAAAAATCTATTGGCCTTGCTCCAATAACACAACCTCCTGGAACAGGAAAAGAAACTTCGCCAAATCTAGACAAAATAGGTCCCGTCAAAACAATAGAAGCCCTTATTCTCTCAGAAATTTCTCTATCCAATTCACAATATTTTATTTTTTTAGCATCAATAGAATAGATACCTTTATTTTTTTTAGAAACAACCACACCCATTTTCCCAAGTAATTCAGAGAGTCTTTTTACATCTTCAATATCAGGAATATTTTTCATTTCAATTCCGTCTTCAAACAAAACACTACTTGCCATCACTTTTAAAATCGCATTTTTAGCACCATTTACTTTTATCTTTCCAGATAAAGTTTTTCTGCCACTTAATCCTTGAATTACAAATTTATCTTTCATTCACATAATATTAAGCATTTTTTTGATTTTTTACAAATTTTGTCTTATCAACAGTACAAACAAAAAAATGAACCCCGAAGGGTTCATTAATATAAATTTAAACAGCCATCCCAGGCCACCAACACATGTATATATCACCTCTGACAAACATGACTGAGGGCCTCTTGTGTAAAACATCACCAATTTTTTTTCTAATCTCCGGTCCTTTAACAGGATTCGAACACAAAGACATGGTTCCGTGGGAGCCAAGACCCTTATGAAACTGAATGAAAAAATCACTCTTTTCTCCTTCACGGCAAAAGTGGTAATCGTGTCTATCACCGACTTTTACTAAAGAACCTGTCTCACCATCATGAAGAAACGCGCGGTTAATTGTATTGAGCAATAAAGCTTGCTTGACACTCACATCTCCTGGGCCATTCCCAAAAGCAACTGTTTTTAATTGTGACATCTTTTATTTCTCCCGTAAAAAAATTAACATTAAAAAACATTTCCAAAAAAACATTACCACAAAACAAACCGTATACGCAAGTCTTAGGGACTTTATAGACTTTACAGACTTTCTGCCTTAAACTTGTTTATATGTATTTGATCACAGCTATTTCAATATATAGAAATAAATTTCAAACACCCTCTCTATTTTTTTCTTCTCAAAATTTTGATATTGGCTCTGTTGTTTTTGTATCAATAGACAAAAAAAATAAACCAGCCTTGGTGATAGAAACAGACGATTTAAACAAAAACAAATCTCTTATTCGCAGAAGTAAAATAAAAATAGGAAAAATTAATCAAAAAGAAGAGTGTCGTTTGATAAATAAAGATTTGATTGAATTCACAAAACTTGGTTCTCAAAAAACAAACCTTAAAATTGAAGAGGTTTTTCAAAAAATAACGCCAACAAAAATCGTCAAAAATTTGAACAATTTTGATTTTAAAAAAGAAAACAAAGAGACAATAAAATTCTTTGAAAAATTAACACGCGAGGATATAAAGAAAAAAATTGTAAAAAAGAAAATTGTAACAGAAAAAAGAGGTAACGATGGCGAAATAAAAACAATCGGTTCTTTCTTGTCAGAAACAAAACAAGTTAAAAAAAGCCTTCATTCTGAAAAACATTACCTTGTTAATGAAATCAGAAATTATTTTGGAGAAACTGCTAAAAATGGCAAAGGATCTTTCAGTTTTTATTTAGGCTTTTTTAAAAGAATTCCTGAGAAAAAAATATACGAATTTTGGTCAGAGGTAAAACAAAGTAGAAAATCTATCAAAGATCAACAAAAATTGTTTTGGTGGAAAATAGGACAATATTTAAAACAATAATAGTTTTATATATATAAAAACAATCTTAAAATTCTGACGACCGTTAAAATTTTGAGATAGTTTTTCTATTTACGCACGGCCCGACCGTATATGAATATTGATTTTAAAAAAGCCCGCGTAGGCGGGCTTTTTGGTTCAGAAATCTAGGCGGTTTTTATATTTTCCTCCGCCGTATCTTCGGAATTGAGTCTTTTTATTTCTTCAAAAATTGCTTTTGCATTTTGTTCAATAAAATGACGACGATTTTGAATCAAAGTGTTAAAAAGATCAACACGATTTTCTTTTAAATAAAAACGCTCATCAGTGTCTCCTAAATTCTCAAAAGACAAAGCCGGGAAACAATGAAAACAAATAAAAGTATGGTCCCACAACATTTTTGAGTAAAGACCGAGCAGGTCATAATATTTATTGATTTGGTAATTATTGTTTAATACGAGATTTAACCCATTCAAATCCTTCTTTAACTCATCAATGTCAATATTTAAACGCGATCCGCAAAAATTGCTGATATCAATTATCAGTTGAGGTCTATATTTGGGGGTAATCACTTCCGGCAAATCTTCGGCCAAATACAAAACTATATTATTTCTTACTCGTTCCAAACTGGACTTATGAAAGTGGTTTGCCTTTTCCACCATTTTAATTAAATGATCCTCGAAAAGCCTTCTCTGACAAAACTCTTCAAAGATCAATGCGAAAATAAAACTTGGGATGAGAGACATCACAAGAAATAAATGTACGCTATCAGAATTAAGGTTCTCCTCCCCTGTTAAATGGTGAAGAATGAGTAAAGTAATTAGTCCAAAAATACAAGAAAGTAAAAACCAATTCCAACAAAATCTTTTAATATTCACAAGACCTCCATTTATAAGTTTAAAAGACCAAAACCAATTTCCTTTTGTAATACTGCAAAAAATGAGGTTAAAAGTCAAGAAAAATAAAACTATCCTAAAATTTTAACGACCGTCAGAAGTTTAAGATTGTTTCTATATTTAAAACAATAACAGCCGAAGATTTCGCACACGAAACCTTCGGCTGTTTTTTATTCTTGATCCTCAAGTTCAAGCTTCTCAAGACGCTGAATTTCTTTTTTCAACTCGTCTTGTTTTTCTTCAAAATAATTTCTTATTTCTCTCAGTTGCTGAAAGAAAAAATTAAGTTTGAAAGGAAGAATATTTTCTTTAAATAAATAAGCGCTAGATAGCCCTCCTTCCACCAATTTAAACTCTGGAAAATATCCACATTTAGCGGGGTAATTTAAAGACTGAGTTATATCCAAAAAAATACCCAAAAGTTTGTCATATCCTCCGTCATGTTCACCAAACCGTAAAGAAGAACGAAGTTGAATAACACATCCAGAAAGAAATTGTGCCGTGCAATCTTCACTTAGTAAAGACGAGTCAATTTTTTCTTTTTTTGAACCAATCACCAACACCCAAGCGGGGTGTCGTAAAATATTTTTTGATCTGGAGAGATACTCAAAAACAAGACTCATTGCAGTTACGACGTTGTTTTTGTATAACTCGTTAATTTCCTTTATCTCTGTGATTATATATTTTTCGTATGCCCTCTTTTCGGAAAAAACCTGCCAAACGAGTGACAAAAGTAGCCCAAAAAAAGAAGACAAAGAAAGTATAAACAAAGATCCCTTACCACTCAAAGCTGAATCTTGTGTAACAAAAGTTTTTAAAAGACACAAAAAAGCTAATAACAAAATAAAAAAGAAAACGGAACGGACAAAAATCATCATAATGTTACTCCTTTGTTAAATTTATGTTTGTGTAGAACAAATATCTGAAGCTAATATCCCACAAAGACACCTAAAAAGTCAAGGAAAATATAAAACAACCCAATTGAGACATCCGACGTCTCAATTGGGTTGTTTTTATTTTAAAGATTCAAAAGATCCAAGGGGTCAATTTCATCCCAGTTTTCCAATATAATAATTCCATCAGAGCCGACAGAACGAACAAGAGCTTTTATGCCGTCCCCCAAATTAATTTCTTCTCCTTTTTTAATCTTCTTATCAAAAATAATATCAAACCTTTTTGATCTTTTTTCTTTATCAATCTGTTCTTTGGCAATATTTTCAACATTGGCATAATGCCATTCTCGGGCAAAATTGGCCCTTTGCGCCTTTACTGCAGCGTGTGAACCACCCTGTCTTTTCATATTTGCTCCCTTTGACAAAGTTAAACAAAAAAAGAATCTAAAAGAAAGATTAACACATAGAATAAATTAAGAAAAGCCATCAATCTTTCTGGGTTGCTTCTTACACCCTACACCTTACACCTTTCTCCTTATACCTTATTCCTTCTTATATCTTTTCAAAAAATCTTTTTTAAGCTCGTCAAAATTTTCGTCCATTATAGATTGACGAATGTCTTGAACCAGTTTGTTTATAAAGTACAAATTATGAATTGTTGCTAGAGTACTACCCAACATCTCTTTTGCTCTAAACAAGTGAGACAAATAACTTTTTGTATAATTTTTGCAGGTATAACATCCACAGTCTTTTTCAATAGGCGAAAAATCGTCCTTGAATTTTGCATTCAAAATATTTATTTTTCCGTCCTTGGTATGCAAAGAACCGTTTCGAGCCATTCGTGTTGGAGCAACACAATCAAACAAATCTATTCCATTTTCTACCCCACCAAACAAATCTTCTGGCTCACCTATTCCCAACAAATGTCGGGGCTTCCCTTCTGGCAATATTTTATTTACCCAACCAACAGCAGTATTCATATCTTCTTTGTTAAAAGATCCACCAATCCCAAATCCATCAAAATCCATTTTCGATATCACCTCGGCACTTTCTTTTCTTAAATCCTCAAATCGTCCTCCTTGTACAATTCCAAAAAGAGAAATTTTATCTTCTATATTAAGTTTTTTATGTTCATCCAAACTTCTTTCCGCCCAACGATGTGTCCTGTCCATTGCTTCTCTTTGATAATCATAATCTGCATTTGGCGAAGTGCATTCATCAAATGCAAAAATCATATCTGCTCCGATATTGTGTTGAATCTGAATTGATTTTTCAGGAGTAAATTTATGAAGACTACCATCTATATGTGATTTAAAAGTAACACCGTCCTCGTCTATCTTTGCCAATGAACAACCCTCGCCATCACTCATCTCTCCACATCTATTCACAATATCTTTTTTGTCTGCTGATGCAATTTTGCTAACTCCGCTACCAAACGCCACACCAAGCGAAAAAGCCTGAAAACCACCCGAGTCTGTCATCGTCGGTCCAAACCAATTCATCATTTTGTGCAAACCGCCAGCATTTTTAACAATTTCATCCCCTGGTTGCAAATACAAATGATAGGTATTAGCAAGCACCACCTGTGCGCCCAAATCTTTTACCTGCTCCATCGTCAAAGCCTTCACAGTTGCTTTTGTTCCCACCGTAACAAACGACGGCGTCAAAATTTTCCCATGAGGAGTTTCTAAAACACCGGCTCGTGCCAATGTTCCTTCCATCTTCTTTTCGATGTTAAATTTTATAGACATAATGAAACAGTATAAAGTCTGGAAAGTCGAAAGTCCATAAAAATTGTTTACCAAAAAACTCACGAGGTCTGAAATGTGCAAAGTTTTGACGACCGTCAAAACTTTGCACATTTTAAACACCTCTTAATACCTAGTGTATTCAAATATTAAATACCCGCTTGCACAGGCAAGCTTGCTACTTTATACTAAATTCAATGTTAGAGATATTGCAAAAAGGCAATCCTATACTAAATAAGAAGGCGTCGGAGATAAAACCCGATGATATTTCGTCTACCCAAATTCAAGATTTGATAAAAGAAATGAAAGAGATATTGAGCAAAAAAAATGATGGGGCCGCTTTGGCAGCACCTCAAATCGGAAAATCTGTTCGTCTTTTTATAATCGCTGAAAATGTTTTCACCGAGGAAGAATCCAACATGGTTTTTATTAATCCAAAAATAATTGAACAATCGGAAGAAAAAGAATGGATGGAAGAAGGATGTCTCAGTGTGAAAGGAATATACGGAAAAGTAAACCGTTCAACATCTTGTACAATCAGAGCTTATGATTTGCAGGGAGAAATTTTTACTCAAAAAGGACACGGCTTAATCTCTCAGATTTTTCAACACGAAGTGGATCACCTAAACGGAATATTGTTTACAGAAAAAGCGAAAGACTTGTTCCAAGTAGATGACGAAAACCAAAACAAAAAACTGTAAAATTTAGAAATTTTACAGTTTTTTGTTTTGGTAATTTAAATTATCAAACTATTCAAGTATTCAATTGAATATGAGAAATATAAAAGCCGTCTTCATCAGACGGCTTTTTCTTCACAAATTGTGGGTGCTTCCAAAATTCTGCGTATTTCAACAAGAAAATGAGAGGCTAATAAAATAAAAAATATAGAAAGACCTCTAGAACAGACTACATCTGCCAAAAATAAAAATAAGATAAACAGACAAAGTAAAACAAAAAAATCACTCGTGTTATCTTCAACGATAACGACTTTCCCATCTCTGATGTATATTTTTTCTCTCATTTTTTCCTCACAGTCCTGGATCAAGCTTGGTATGGATCTCGGCGCAAACATCTGCAAAATCAACGGTCATTTCGCCAGCAACTCTCAAACGTTCGTCATAAATTTCTCTCAGATGTGTAGTGGATTTTTCAAAAGATTCTTCACTGGCAAAGGTTGTTTCCAAATAGGCCTTTTTCATAATTTCTAAAAATTCACTGAAAGAAATTTTTCTCTCTTTGGCTAAACTGTGCATCTTCCCCCCTTTCTTGTTGTTAATAAAACAATGATCTATAATGAATATAATCTTAAATAAAAATTAAATCAATATGGTGAATTTAAAGATAGCGTTTTTTGGGACACCAGAATTTTCTGCAAGAATTTTGGATAAAATGAAAGAGGGAGAATTTTCTCCATCTTTAATAATTGCAACACCCGACAAACCAAAAGGAAGGAATCTTGTTATGACACCGCCCTCAACAAAAATATGGGCAGAACAAAATAATATTGATGTCCTACAGCCAACAAAACTAAAAGCTCCTGAATTTTTAGACGAATTAAAAAAGACCGACTGGGATTTATTTGTCGTTGCTTCGTACGGTAAAATAATTCCTCAAGATGTTTTGGATATTCCCAAATACGGAACAATAAATATCCACCCTTCTTTGTTGCCTCGTCTTCGAGGGGCTTCTCCAATGCAGTCCGCGATTTTAAAAGAGAACGAAACAGGAATGACAATAATGCTAATGGATGCTGATATGGATCACGGTCCTATACTGAAACAAGAAAAATTGGATATCAAAAAATGGCCTCCAAAAATTAATGAACTGGAGGACATGATGGTAGAAGTCGGAGGAAGACTTTTAAACGAAGTTATACCACTATGGATAAGTGGAAAAATAAAACCAAAAGAACAAGATCATAACAAAGCAACATATATTGATAAGATAAACAAAGAAGAAGCTCTAATAAATTTTGATGATGATCCTTTTTGGAATTATAGAAAAATACAAGCCTTGCAAAATTATAAACCTTATTTTTTTACAGAAAGAAATGACAAAAAAATAAGAATAATAATCAAAGAAGCAAAATTTGAAGATGGAGAGTTGATAATTATGAAAGTATTGCCGGAAGGAAAAAAAGAAATGGATTATCAAGATTTTTTGAGAGGAAGTAACAATAAGGTGTAAGGAGTAAGGTATAAGGAATAAGGGGTAAGTAATAAGAAAAGAAACGAGAAAAGAGGGAAATTTGCGAAGCAAATTTCCCTCTTTTTCAGCCACTTACTTCGATTCAAAAATAAACCCAAATTTGAATGAAGTTTGAGGAAGTAAAAGAAAAAGCCCTGAGGCGTATATACCATACGATGAAGGGCTTTTTCTTGAAACTGACGAAAAAATTCGTCAAATTTGGATTATTTAAGAGTGATTTTGTTTATAACGATATCCACCAAAGGCTGATTATTTATCGGATTGGTTGGAGATTCACTAATCATTTTTGCAACGTCCATCCCCTTTTTTACTTTTCCAAAAACGGTATGTGCATTATCCAAATGTCTATTGTCCACGACATTTATAAAAAATTGGCTTCCGTTTGTATTTGGTCCTGCATTTGCCATTGCGATTGTTCCTGCTAAATGAAAATTGTTTGCATGTATTTCATCTTCAAAAGTATATCCGGGTCCACCTGTTCCCCACTGATTTTTCTTCGTATCGTCTTTTGACAATGGATCCCCTCCCTGAATCATAAATTGCGGAATAACTCGATGAAATTTTGTTCCATTATAAAAACCATTTTCAGCCAATTTTATAAAATTGTTTACAGTCAAAGGAGCATCTTCTTGAAAAAACTCTATTTCAATAACTCCCAAATTTGTATCTATTATTACCCCAGAAACAGAATTGTTAACCGCAGAAACTGCTCTAGCTGTAAAATCCCCCTCTTTTTTTATAGACTCACTCATAACATTAAAAAGAAAAACTACTATTAATGAAACACCGACGATAGCTGAATATGCTACCCACGAATTTATTTTCTCGTTTGCAATCATAATTATTTATTAAAATTAAAACTTCTTGAAACCTCTAAGCAAATCTTTCGCTTTTGACGCTCCTCTTTTAAAAATGCTTCTTTTTTTATCTTTGTAAGAAATTATTTTTCTTTCTACCGCTTCTTTCACATCATCAATCGCAACATACATATCGGCATTTTCTGCAACAGCACCAAAATTTTTTCCAGCTGTATGCAAACTTACTTCCGCTTTAAACATATCTCCTGCCCTACCTGTTTCTTTGCTCACTCTGGCATTACATTCAACGCTCTCGTCACTTTGATCAATATATTTATCCAACACGTTCAATTTTTCTCTAAAATGTTGATCAATGGCTGGAGTCACCTCCATATTGATACCTTGTATTTTTAAATTTCTCATGAGTCTATTATATTAATTAATAATTTTTTAATCAATGTTAATACTCAGCAGTTTTGAAGGTGATTGGTGTCCATTAATGATTTTTACTTTTCCCTCAACAACTCCAAAATGACGAGCCACAAGTTCTATTATTTTTTTGTTTGCCATATTCATTTCCGCTTTCTCTTTTACTTTTATTTCAAAACGGTTTTCAGAAGTTTGGACAACCTCTTCTCTTTTTGATTTAGGATATGCTTTTACTTTTATATACATATATAAATAAAACTATATTTGAGTTGCGTATTTTCTTTTGTCTGTTTTTTCTGCCCATTCATAAAAAGCACTAAAAATGGCAATATAAACAGCAACGACAAGAAAAGAAAACAAAACAGTAAAAAAACCATTTCCGTTTCCAAAAGATGATTCAAGCTCTGCTACAAATTGCATTACATTTGCAGATATGTCTGGAAAAAATATAGCAACAGGCATAAACAAGAAAACAGCAACACTAATAAAAGGTTCGGCATAGCTATAATCAATAGGAACAATGAGCATTGCCGAAACACCGTAAATGAGGAGGAACATTAAAATGATTATGGCGACTTTAAAGATATATAGTATTTCACTCATACAAATATTATACCACCAAAAAACCCGAATTAAACATTTTACTTTTTCAAAATTTTTGTTAATATTGTATCTGTTAAGTTAATACAGGACTTAATAACATTCCGCGGTAGCTCAGTTGGCTAAAAAGCGTTTAAGCTTTTTAGGTGGTTTCGAGCGAAGCGAGAAAATTGTCCAAGTCGAGTTTACGAGACAGGACAATAAATGGAAGAGCGATCCTTTGAATACAGTCGTTCGCGATTTGTGCTAAAGATCATGTCTTCTAATTGTAGTTTTGAAAATAAATATTCCGCGGTAGCTCAGTTGGTAGAGCGATCGACTGTTAATCGATTGGTCGCAGGTTCGAGTCCTGCCCGCGGAGCAAAAACGATTAAGTCCCAATATGCAATATTGGGGCTTTTTCGTTTTCTTTCGCGGCAGGACTCGAACCGAGCGAAGTATGAAGGAGCGACTGAAAGGAGCGACGAACACGAGCGAGCGGGGGTCGAGAGTTCTTAGTGAAATTGAGTCCCGAAGGGCAAAAATTTCACTTAGAACTGGCGACCAAGTCCTGCCCGCTCTGAACTAAAAACCGGCGACCGAGTCCTACCCACAAAACAAAATACAAACAAAAAATCCCCAACATCATTGGGGATTTTTAAATAAAATTTAGATTTAGAAATGTTTTGCCAAATGCTTCCACCCAGCTTTTACTTCTTTACTCAAATCCTTAACTTCTTCTTCTGTCATCTTCTTTGCTTTCCCATATTTTACAACGGACTCCTCCATAAATTTTTTAAAATCTTCCTCGGTCATTTTCTTAACTTTCTTAATTTTAGGAGATACTGATTTATAAAAATCTGCGATATGCTTTTTAACATCTTTTTGTACCTCTTTCCCCTTTTTTGAAGTAATGAATAATCCAGCAGCAACACCTAGAACGGCCCCTGCTAAAGCTCCTTCCATTACTTTTTTTGTTCCGCTAACTTTTTTATTTGACATATTTTTATTTTTTTTAATTTATTAAATAATTATTTTTTAGACTTTTTCTTGTTTTTTACAGATTCTTCTTTTTTCTTGAAAAAAAATGAAAGGATCGGCAATGTAGCTAAAGTCTTTAAAACATACTCTAAATTATCAGACAAATCTTCTGACATCTCTTCTATATTTTCAGATATCTTATCTAAAGATCTGGCAACTTTAATTAAGTGGTAAAAAATAATAATTGTCAGAACGCCTAATATAATTACTGCAAAAGACACAGAAAGATAAAATAATATTTGTGAAAAAATTAAAATGTTTATTACCATAGAATAATTTTAGCACGAAATATTATGAAAAAATATAGCCCCTTTACAGCACAAATATAAAAATGTATATTTCGGGCAGAAACGGTAGTTAAAATCAACAAAAAATATGGGAGGAACAAATAAATGAAGGCAAAACTTGACGGAACACCCGTTAAATTTGATCAACCATTTCTCTGTTTAAGAACGACAACGAAAAATGTTGGCTGTGTTGGTGATATGTACATTGATGTTGGAGGAAAAGTAAAACTCTACATCGATAATAAAAATAAACCCACATCCAAACTTATAGAGCTTTGCAAGCTTCTTGCTTCCAGAGGTCACAAAGTAACACATTTTGGAACATATGAGGGATCAGCTGGTCCTAACTACATTTTAAAATGTGGGGCATTGTTTACCCGCTGGGGAAAATTTGAAACAGGCGAAGGAAAAGAAATTAAAAAATTTAAAACTCCAGAGTATTTAAGACATTGGTAATAATACCGAAACAAGGAGGCCAAACAGTGTCAGATCAATCGTTGCAATATTGGAGAAAAAAACAAGCAGCTAACGACAACAACCCCAACAAAATACTCCTCTTGTTTGATATGAGAACAGCACACGCTCTTTTTGAACACAGCCTCAATGCCGAGACAGCTTCAAAAATGACAGACAAAGAGTTGCTGTCTCTAAAAAATATTGGACCCACGGCTGTAAAATCTATCAGGAAAGCAATGAGAACCGCGCAAAAAGACAAAGGCGAAAAATTCTCTGTTTAAATTATTTATCTAAATACCCCAAATAATAGTTCGAAAAACCGAGATCAGATAATAAGAAAAACAGCTGATTTTCAAAACCACCCCTACGGGTGGTTTTTTGTTTCCTACTTGGTAACTTATTGTTACAATATTTATATTAAAGACTTAAAAAGTTTAAGATAAGTATTTTTTTATAAAATATGAAAAAACCAACAATCACAGGACAAATAAACATAAAAATATTTGAATTGCTTGAACAACATTCAGATGGTTTACGTTGGTCAGAACTTATATTAAAAATTAAAAAATCAAATCCCAATCTTCACCCAAAGACAATCAATGGATGTATTTGGAAACTTGTTCAAAAATTTCCTGACAAAGTCTACAAACCATCTAAAGGAGTTTTTCGTTTATTAAAATATAAAAACACCAAAACAAATTAATTTTTTGATACCCCTTTACACACCCCTTTAAATATATTATTCTTCAAAAAGAAATTTGATCAAAAAAGACAAAAATAACGAGGAGACTCTCAAATGCCAAAACATGATCTATTTTTGTTGGTTGATTACGATGTAATAAAAAGCAAGGCTTGTTTTTCAACGAATATACAACAAGAAAAAGTCGCTGATGTTATCGTAAATTTTCTTCGAACACAAATCGGAGCAGGAAAAGACACCTCAGAAGCGAATATTCTTGATTTGTACGAGGTCGATCTTTTGTTAGACCTATCTACCGATACATTTTCAGTATCATCAAATTGCGGAAATCTTGGTTTAAGAGACGGTATATTACATCACCTCTTCACAAAACTGAGAATTACAGAAATAAATCATGGTCAGCAACCCTCTTTCTGAGGGTTGCTTTTTTCTCTATCAAACGCTTTACAATAATTTCTAATTTATATATAGTCTTTACTAGATAAAATGTCCTTAATATAAACGTACAAAAAAGGTAAAACTAATGTCCGATGACAAAAAAGAATTTTGTGAAAAACACCCCTATTTTAATCCTTTTGAATCAGATTGGAACAATGCAAGCAAAGAATGTAGTAAATGTTGTGGCTTGCATTATGGTGCAAAAAAAATTGGCTATTATTCTGGAGAATGCTCGCTGAAACAATATGATGTCAATAATGCGAGATTAAAAATTGGACCAATGAGCCTTGAACAATTTGGACATATACGTTTTTCATTGGGATTTGACTATCATATGAGTGATGGACCCTCATGGAACGCTGATAGCGAAACAAGAACAATTTACTTTAAAGAAGAACTCCATGAATCTCAAATTAAAGAATTCCAAAAGAAGTGGGGTTGCAAAATAAGTAAAATTGATTGGTCTCTTCCCAAGGTTTCTTTCGTTGATGCAGAAAAAAAAGAAGGAGAAGTAACAGTCTTTGTCACAATTGGAGAAAACAATATTACCTCGTCTTGCACGTTAAAAAATGGAATGACGGCAATTGAAATATTTCGCGAATTGGATAAATTAAAATTTTTAGATATCCCGAATGACTCAATCCAAGAAAACGAAATCAAACAATAGATTCAAAGCCACCCGTTCGGGTGGTTTTTTGTTTTCGCATTTCACTTTCCTTTTAAAACCTTGTTATAAAGAGTATATTATAGATATGACAGTAGAAAGAAAATATCACAACAGAATAGTTGTTAGCTTGTCTGGAGTGCTTATATTACTCCTCGCGTTTATTGGCTTTGTCCTTTTCAAGCCAGGTATTTTCGGCGATTGGGGTATTTCTCTTATGGAAAGTCGTATAGCCAATTTAGCTTCAACATATTTGGGCTTAACAGAAAATCAATTTCTTAGTGAAGAACAATCAATCACAATAATCAGGTCTAGAAGTGGAGGCGAAAAAGAAGAAATAATTCTTCCAATTAAAAAACCTCTCTTTGAATATATAGAAGTAGTTGATGGTTGCGATATCCATTTTGAAGGAGAATGTCTAAATATGCGTTCCGGACCAAGCGAAGAATATCCAGTAGTCAGTAAACTTCGCAATGGCATCGTATTAAAAATAAATGGAAAAGTAGAATACGAAGGAGGGGTTTGGTACAAAGTAGTCTTTGACGAATGGCTTCGTTATTCCGACAGATTGAATGGAGACTTGTATGTAAATGCCGATTATGTAAAAGTTCTTCTTGATGAAGGAATAAAAACTGTAGAAGACAACGAACATTCCACCACAACGACAAAAAAAATTATTGTTAATAGGACGACTCAAACACTTTCTGCTTATGAAGGAGAAAAATTGTTTATGGAAGAATTAATATCTACTGGTTTAGAGTTAAGTCCGACTCCTCGTGGAGAATTTCTAATTTTCAGAAAAACACCAAGCAGGTATATGCAAGGACCAATTGCTGGGTTAGCAGGCAGTGATTATTATGATTTGCCCGGAGTTCCTTGGAATCTTTATTTTACACACGGAGGAGCTGTAATTCATGGAGCATATTGGCATGATAGTTTTGGTTCGGAATACTCACATGGTTGTGTAAATATGCCACCAGATAAAGCAAGAGAGCTCTATAATTGGGCGGAAATAGGCACACATGTGGTTGTAACTGATTAATAAAGGAACAAATACAAAACATCCGCACTGGGATTGTTGCAATCGCAACAATTGTGGTATGGGTGTTTTTTCATTAAAAACTTGTAATAAAACCTCTCATTTATCACACAACAAATCTAACAAAAAGTACATTGTTTTGCCCTTCAACATAGTATACAATTTTGAGTAATTTGAAACACAGAAACACAATTTTCATAACGACGTGTGTGACAATTTTTCTAGCAGTACTGATCAACTCTGTGCCTATTATTTTTTCTCCAAAAAAATCTATTGAGAAATCTTACTCTTCCCTACCACAATTTCAATCACAAATAAAACAAAATTTTTCAACTTTTGAAAATGATTTAACTCTCTTTACAACAATCCCCCCTAATAAGAATGTGGACATTCCTAAAAAAGATAAGATAACTACAACGGTCACCACTCGTGAAAATGAAAACACCTCTAAAGAAGTTAAAGTAATTGAAACAATCACTCCCGATAAAGAAGAAACAGAAAATTCTTTTTTTGATGTTCCTTTTTTCTCACAATTTAAAGATATTAGTTCTTCAAACTGGCAAAAGGTAGGGTGTGGAATCGCGAGTCTGGGGATGATTATTAATTATTATGAACCAAAAGAAATTTCTGTTAATGCACTTCTCAATGAAGGTATAAATTCTGGAGCATACATAAATGACGCTGGATGGTCACATCAAGGTTTAGCAAATCTTGCAGATAAACACGGTCTTGTAGGATCAACTTATGACTTTTCGGCATCAAGTATGGAAGTAGCTTTTGCCAAATTTGAAAACTCCCTAAAAGAAGGACCTGTTATTGCTTCGGTTCACTATACATTTGATCCTTCAAACCCAATTCCCCATCTGGCAGTAATCAATGGAATAGAAGGAGATACTTTGCACTATAGTGATCCCGCAGAAGGACAAGGAACAATATCTGTAGAAAAATTTAAACGAGCATGGAAGAAAAGATATATTAAAATAAGACCGAGTGTCTAAATAACAAAAGAAAAATCGTCTTTGAAAGACGATTTTTCTTTTGTCTTTACGACTTATGCTATAATTTTATTATAGTAATTAATCTTAAAAAAATTTATGAAAAACCTTATAATAATATTAGTCGTCATAATTTTACTAGGGGTTGGAGCATATTTTATGTTTCCAAATTTATTTTCAACAGTTATTTCTATAGATAATAAAAACGAAAATAACGATAATATAGCAACTTCAACAGACGATGACACATCAACACTCACAGATCAAAATGAAGTGGAATCAATTTTAGGAAAATCATATGGCGGAAGAGATATTCCTGTATATCAATTTGGTAATGGAGATACAAAAATATTATTTGTTGGAGGAGTCCATGGAGGCTATGCATGGAACACATCTCTTCTTGCACAAGAAATGATTTCTTATTTAAAAGAGAGTCCAGAAATAATTCCGAAAAATGTGACAGTGACGATTGTGCCCATATTAAATCCGGATGGTTTAGATAAAATAATAAAACAACCTTCTTTATCCAGTCTTTCAAACAACCCTCCTCAATTGGCTAACACAATAGAAGGAAGATTTAATGGAAACAATGTAGACCTAAATAGAAATTTTGATTGCGATTGGAAAGCAAATGCTACTTGGCAAAACAGAACAGTCAGCGGAGGAGACGAAGTATTTTCTGAACCAGAAAGTCAGGCAATCAAAAATTATATAGAAAGAGAAAACCCCACAGCAGTGGTTGTTTGGTATAGTGCAGCAGGAGGAGTATTTTCTTCAAGTTGTCATAATGGGATTTTAGAAGAAACAAGAAAACTAACAAATACGTATGGTAAAGCATCTGGCTATCCTACATACGATGAATTTGTTTCTTATGAGGTAACAGGAGATATGGTAAATTGGCTAGCAAAAGAAGGTATTCCAGCAATTAGCGTCCTTCTTACTAACCACAACGATATTGAATGGACAAAAAACAAAGCTGGAATAGAAGCAATACTTAATTACTACGCTGAATAATGAAAAAATTTTTTATAGGTAGAGCCATTGGTTTTATTGTAGTTATTGTCGTATTCATTATCGGATATTTTATTTTAGATTTTTTTAAAAATGATGAAATAGTAGAAAAAATAATTTCTTCTACAAAGACTATAATCGGGCAATCGGTTGAAAAAAGAAATATTGAGGCTTATACATTTGGTGACGGAGAAAAACATCTTTTGTTTGTTGGAGGAATTCACGGAGGATATGAGTGGAATAGTGTACTTTTGGCATACCAACTAATTGACTATCTAGAAATAAATAAGGAAATAATCCCCAAAGATATAACTGTCACAGTGATTGCATCAGCCAATCCAGACGGAATATTTGAGGTGACAAATAAAAACGGACGCTTTTATCTTTCCGATCTTTCGTCGGGTGATAAGTCTCTTGCCAGATTTAATGCAAACGATGTTGATCTGAACAGAAATTTTGATTGCAAATGGCAATCAGAAAGCACGTGGAGGGGCAATCCTGTTAGTGCTGGCACGAGTGTTTTTTCAGAACCAGAAGCACAGACGATTAGAGATTTTGTTTTAGAAAATAAACCAGTAGCAGTTGTATTTTTTCACAGCCAATCTAACGCTGTTTACGCATCAGAATGTGAAGACGGAATCCTTTCAGAAACTCTTGATATTATGAATATTTATTCAGATGCCTCGGGTTATCCAGCGATTGATACTTTTGACGCTTATGAGATAACGGGTGATGCAGAAGGGTGGCTAGCTTCTATCAAGATTCCAGCAATTACAGTCGAGCTGTCTACTCACGAAACAATTGAATGGGACAAAAACCTCGCAGGAGTTAAAGCCTTGTTTGAATATTATAGTAATTAAACAACACACCACAAAAAACCGCCCACTAGATGTGGGCGGTTTTTGTGTAAAACACTATTTAATATTTTACTTCTTTTTCTTTTTTGTTACTGTCTTTTTTGTTGCAACCTTTTTTGCAATTACTTTTTTAGCTACAACTGGTTTTTTAGGAGCGGTCTTTTTTGCCTTGGTTGTTTTCTCTGTTTTAACTGTTGGTTTATCCATTGTTTTTACCAACACTTTTTTAAGAGCAGTGATATCAATTTCTTTTTTAGGAGCTCTTTCAAATTTTTTGTATTTAGGAGCGTCTGTTGAAAATTCTGATTCCTCTGTCTTTCCAGCATTTTGATCAAGATTTAAAACCTTCAAAATTTTATCCAATTTTGTATTCAACATTTCAAACTGAGATTTGTAATTTTGAGTATCTTTAGATGAATCATTTTGAAAAGGTTTTCTGTCCTCAAAACGAGGTCTTGAATCTCTTCTACCAAAGTCTCTATTTCCACCGTCTCTGGAACCTTGAAAAGAATCACCTTTTTTTGATTTGAAACAATCGCTACAAAGGACAGGTTTTCCCGCTGTTGGACGAAAAGGAACTTCACAATTCTTTTTACATTCGTCACAAATTGCTTTGTGCATTTCTACATTTCCTCTATCTCCTCTATCTCTTCCGCCTCCAAAGCTTCTTCCTCCTCTGTCTCCACCAAAACTTCTTCCGCTTCCGCCAAATTTCTTGCCACCTCCACCAAATTTTTTTCCTTTATCAAAATTATTCATATGATTTATGTTAATATTATCAGGTAAGTCTATGCTTTTTATTCATTAAAAGCAATGATATTGAACAGCTATTACAAACAAATCAATTTATTGTTAAAATTAACCCTATGAATCCCGTTAGAAATTTTTATTCACGCGGGAACATAAATAAAATAAAAGTGCTAAAATTATTTTAAAGTTAAACTATTATCAATATTAAAATTTCTAACGGGATGAAAGAAAAAATTGTAAATTTCCTTAATCAAAAGATCTCACACATAGTCGTCGTCAGCTTGTTATTTTTTGTAACAATCCCCGCAGTTGCTTTTGGTTTTTGGTATGGATATAAAAGCGTTACAGAATTATCTGAACAAATAAATTCTCTCTCAAAAAATATAGAACAAATAAAAACAGAACTTTCCTCTACAACTGTCGCTTTTGAAGATAACATCAGCAGAACACAAGAATCATTAAGCAAAGAAATTTCAAGAGAAAAAGAAAATCTTGAATCAAAATTATCAAATGTTCAAGCAGAAGTTGGCTCTGTTTCTGGTACTGTGAATACTTTGGAAAAATTGAGTAAAACAGATCCTGAACTTTTGCAAAAGTATTCAAAAGTATTTTTCCTAAGCGAACATTATGCTCCATCTCGTTTAGCCGAAATACCCAATGAATACAAATATTCTGAAAATAAAACTCATTTATTTTATGAGAGTGCCTACCCTTATTTAAAAAATATGCTAAAGACAGCAAAAACAGCCGGTGTAGAAATATATGTGTATTCCGCCTATCGTTCTTTTGACACACAGGAGGCTCTCAAAGGACAATACACGATTACATACGGATCTGGAACAGCCAATCAATTTTCCGCAGATCAAGGATACTCGGAACATCAAATAGGAACCACGGTTGATTTGATAACAACAGGACTGGGGGGTTCATTATCAGGATTTGATAACACAAAAGCTTACACTTGGCTTTTGCAAAATGCATACAAATTTGGATTTGTTCTTTCTTATCCAAAAGGAAACAGCTATTACATCTATGAACCTTGGCACTGGAGATTTGTCGGAGTTGAATTGGCAACTTATTTAAAAAATAATAATAAATATTTTTACGATTTAAGCCAAAGAGAGATTGACGAATATTTGGTTTCTATTTTTGATTAACTTTACAAAAACTTAATGTGTATAAAAAGAACGACCGTACTTTTTATACACATTTTATTTTATATAAAATTTATATAAATTCTTTTCTTCGTTTTTGTTTGTGAAATTTGATAGCAAAACGATGTGCTTCACTATTTGCAAGCAAAATATCTCTTTCATTTTTACTTATTATTTCAGAGTTACCTAAAAAGCCTCTTGCTCTGTGGTGTTCGTCTTTTGTCACCGCAACAACCGATATTTTATATCCAAAATCTGACAAAACTTTTTCAGCAATATTTTTTTGTGCCTTTCCACCGTCAACAATTATTATTTTTGGCATTCTCCATTCATCGTGTGCAAATCTTCTTTCCAATATTTCTTTTAATGCTCCCGTATCTCCACCCCCAACACTACGAATATTAAATTTTTTGTATTCAGATGTTTTTATCATTCCCCCTTCAATGACTGTCATCACCCCTACCCTGTTTTTTTCCGACATATGAGCAATATCGTACGCTTCTATCCTGTTTCCTTCAGAGATATTCTGTTCTTTTAATAAAGCGATATCTTGAATATGTGACAAAGCAAAAATCTGTCTCTTTGTCTTGTCTGCTTTTTCAAATTCTTGTTTTTTAACAAAATCTTTCATATCTTTTTCCAATTTTTTCAAAAGAGATTCTTTTTTGCCCTCAAAAAACATTTTTATACTTCTGACAGTCTTGTTATAATCGCTTTTCAAAACGACAGAAAAATCAGGAGATAATCCCAATTCTACATTTAAACCAGACTTTATCTTTTTTTTATTTAGGTCTCGGGGACCTAAGTCTTTTTCACCACGAAATGGAAAAATCTTTCTGACTATTTTCAATGCCTCTTTTAGTTGTAGTGCATAAGGAAAAGGTCCAAACTGATATTTGATATCAAAGCCCAAATTTTCTTTGTGTTGTAAATCGTGTTCACGAACCAAAATTATACGAGGATATTCTTCGTTCGTTATTACGACATGATTGTAGCTCTTGTTATCTTTACCAATTGTATTAGCAGAAGGATTGTGTTTTTTAATCAAATTGGCTTCCAAAATCAACGCTTCTAAAACGGAATCGGTTTCTTTCCAATCTATATCATCTACCAACTCCATCATTTTTGTTATCTTTGGCCCCCTTCTCAAAACAAGATCATCACCAAAATAACTCTTTATTCTATCGTGCAAAGAAGTTGCTTTTCCGATATACAAGACGGACTTGTTTTTTTTGAATAGGTAAACACCTGGAGAATCAGGCATTTTTTTAAGCTTTTGAGATAAATTCATATTTTAAATTCCAAATTACAAGCACCAAACCACAAACAATATTCAAATTCTAATAACCAAAATTCAAAACTATTTAGTATTTGATGTTTATTATTTAATTTTTGTTTGTAATTTGTTATTTGTAATTTGTGATTTTGCTACTTCAGATATCTTTTCAGATAATCACCAGTATAAGACCCTTCGGTCTCTGCCACTTCTTCCGGTGTTCCTTTTGCAACCATTTTTCCTCCGCCAATACCACCATCTGGTCCGATATCTATAATATAATCCGAAGATTTTATTAAATCCATATTGTGCTCAATCACAACAACAGTGTTGCCTCGGTCCACCAATTTTTGCAATATTTCTATCAGTTTTTTTACATCATCATAATGCAGACCGATTGTTGGTTCGTCCAAAAGATAAATAGTTTTTTGAGTGATTGGGCGATACAATTCGGAAGAGATTTTTACTCTCTGAGACTCTCCTCCCGATAATGTAGATGCAGGTTGTCCCAATTCTAAATATCCAAGTCCTACATCCATCAATGTTTTCAACCTATCATAAATTGCTGGAATATCCTCAAAAAATTGTAACGCTTCTTCTACTGTCATAGACAAAACATCGTGTATATTTTTACCTTTGTATTTTATTTCCAAAGTTTCTTTGGTAAATCTTTTTCCATTACATACATCACAATTTACATGAACCGTCGGTAAAAAGTGCATCTCTACAGCGATTTCTCCCTTTCCTTCACACGCTTCACAACGACCACCTTTCACATTGAAAGAAAATCTGTTAGCCTTCCAACCTCTTGCTCGCGCCTCGCTAGTATAAGCAAAAAGATCTCGGATATGCGTAAAAGTACCCGTGTATGTTGCAGGATTTGAACGACTGGTTCTGCCGATTGAAGACTGATCAATCAAGATCACACGACTCAAATATTCTGTACCAGTAAATTTTGCACAATTAAAAACAGAAGCAGAACGATACTTTCTATCAAATCTTGCCTGCAAATTTTTATGTAATATTTCATACATAAAACTGGATTTTCCAGAACCAGAAACACCTGTGATTGTCACAAATTTTCCCAAAGGCACTTCTGCCTTCATATTTTTTATATTAAATACTTTTCCTCCTTCTATTTTTAGAGAACCCTTGTCACTCGTCCTTCTTTTTTCTGGCAATTCTATTTTCTTTTCTTCTCGCAAATATGCCAAAGTATTTGAACCAGAATCGTTATATTTTGCCTTTAACAAATCATCTAAGTATCCAGAAACTATTACTTCTCCTCCGTGCACACCCGCCCCTGGACCGATATCAACAAGATAGTCGGCAGAAAAAATAGTATCCTCGTCGTGTTCTACAACAATAATAGTATTGCCCAAATCTTTCAATCTCAACAATGTCTTTATCAATCTGTCGTTGTCTTTAGAATGAAGTCCTATTGTCGGTTCGTCCAAAACATACAAAGCACCAACAAGCCCAGAACCAAGCTGACTTGCTAGACGAATTCTTTGAGCTTCTCCACCAGACAAAGTATTGGCGCGTCTATCCAATGTTAAATATTCAATACCAACATTTATCATAAAACTTAATCTCTCCAAAATCTCTCGCACCACTACTTCTGAGATTTCTTTTTCTTTTTCGCTCATTTTTACATTTTCAAAAAAATCTTTTGCGTCTGAAACAGAAAGAGCTGTCAATTCTACTATATTTTTTTTACCCCATTTTTCGCTAGTCAAAAAAATATTCAAAGCCTCTGGTCGCAAACGAGCACCATTACACACAGGGCAAGATTCTTTCACCCAAAAATCTGCAGTTCCTAAACCGTTACATTCTGGACATGCTCCATAAGGCGAATTGAAAGAAAAAAGTCTTGGCTCTATTTCAGGATATGAATATCCGTCAAAAGGACAAGAAAATTTTGTAGAAAGTAACAATTCTTCTTTGTCTGAGAAAACATTTTTTACAAGACCGTTTGATTCTATTACTGCTTTTTCAATAGCGTCACGCAATCTCTCCAATGTCGCTTTTTTAAGTGATTCTTTGATCCCAATCAAATCTTCTTTTTTATCATATTCAAAATCAGATAAATCAATACTATCAATCACAATACTGATATCGTGTTTTTTTGTTTTAGTTAATTCTATTTTTTCTCGCAAACTATATTTTTTGCCATCTATTACAACACTTGTATATCCTTTACCTAAATAATCATACAGCAACTGGTAATACTCGCCTTTTCTACCTCGGACAACTGGTGCTAAAATATCCAATTTTTTTGTTCCCTCTTTAGATTTTTCTTTTATTTTTTTCAAAATAAATTTTTGAATTTCTTCGTTAGAAAGTTTTTCTATTTTTCTTCCGCATTCCAGACAATATGGGTGACCAACACGCGCATACAAAATACGCAAATAATCATAAATTTCTGTGATGGTCGCTACGGTTGAACGAGGGTTGTTGGAACGAGATTTTTGATCAATAGAAATTGCAGGAGAAAGTCCGATAATTTCGTCTACATCCGGTTTTTGCATTTGAGAAATAAATTGTCTGGCATAAGCGGAAAGCGATTCAATATATTTTCTCTGACCCTCGGCAAAAATAGTATCAAAAACGAGAGAAGATTTTCCGGAACCAGAAAGACCCGTAACCGCGACCATTTTGTTTCTAGGCATTTTTACGGTGATGTTTTTGAGGTTATGTGTCCTTGCTCCTCGCACCTCAATCCAATCGTGTGGGTTAACCCCGCTATTCTTTTTTTCTTTTTCTTTTGACATAGTTTTTTAAAAAGCTAACAGCTAATAGCCGATAGCTTATAGCAACAACGAACGAATTTTTGCGAAGCAAAAATTCGTCTCCACCTAAACGCTACACGCTAAACCCTATACCCTTATCATTTCCTCAGAAATGATAAAACTCCCCCTGAAGAGGATTACTTCTATATAGTAATTGAATAGAAAACCAAAAGCAACGATTTGGGGTTTATTTAATTTTTATTTCTTACTGGGGTTTTATTTTCTCTTTAACGGTTTTAGTTTTTTATTTTCTTGTGTTTTATTAGACATTTTTTCCAATTCTCTAATCTCATCTCTCAAAATAGCTGCTGTTTCAAAATCCAAAATTTTTACAGCCGAATCCATTTGTCTTTTCTTTTCTATAACAAATCTCTTTGGATTTTTTTTCATCAATTCCAAATCCACTGCCAAAAGATTTCCAACGATCTTTTCATGTTCACTACGCATCTGATCGGCGATGCTAGTGATTTTTTTACTAATTGTTTTTGGAGTAATGCCGTGTTTTTCATTGTACGCTATTTGGATTTTTCTACGACGATCTGTTTCTTCAATCGCTTTTTGCATTGATTTAGTAACGTGGTCCGCATACAAAATCACTCGCCCATCCACATTTCTGGCAGCTCGTCCGATTGTTTGAATAAGAGAAGTTGCAGAGCGCAAAAAACCTTCCTTGTCTGCATCCAATATTCCAATCATAACAACCTCTGGCATATCAAGACCTTCTCGGAGCAAATTGACCCCAACCAAAATATCATATTTTCCTTTTCTAAAATCAGTAATTATATCTATTCTTTCAACTGTTCCAATATCGCTGTGTATATAAACAGATTTAATTCCTCTCTCGTCCAAATATTCTGATAAGTCTTCTGCCATCTTTTTGGTCAATGTAGTTGCCAAAACACGCCCACCTTTTGCAATGGTTTTTTCCGCTTCGGCAATAAAATCTTGTACCTGCCCACCATGATCTTTTACCTGCTGAATTGGTTTTACAACAATCTGTGGGTCAACAAGACCTGTCGGACGAATAATTTGTTCTGCAATATTTGTTGAATGTTCCATTTCATAAATCCCCGGAGTAGCGGATGTATAAACCACCTGTCCAATTTTCTTTTCAAATTCTTCAAATGTTAGAGGTCTATTGTCCTTTGCACTTGGCAATCTAAAACCATATTCCACCAAAGTATTTTTTCGTGATCTGTCCCCTGCATACATGCCACCGATTTGTGGCACCGCTACGTGAGATTCGTCTATCACAGTCAAAAAATCTTCTGGAAAATAATCTAACAATGTGTAAGGTGGTTCACCTTCTTTTCTTTCGTCAAAATATCTGGAATAATTTTCTATTCCACTCACATAACCAATCTCTTTCATCAAAGCGATGTCGTATTTTGTACGCCTTTTTATTCTGTCCGCTTCCAACAATTTTCCCTCTTTCTCAAATTTTTTTAATTGTTTTTCCAAATCTTTTTCTATTTGTTTCAAGGCCTTTTCTTTTTTCTCTGGATTGGTAATAAAGTGTTTTGCAGGAAACAAAAAGTATAAATCTTTTTCTTCTAAAATAATTTGTGAAACGGGATCTATTTTTTGAATAGAATCTATCACGCCCCCTTCTATTTGAATACGATAATTTTGCTTTTCATTAACGGGCATTATTTCTATTGCATTTCCGATCACACGAAACTTACCTGGTTCCAAATCGGCATTGGTTCTTTCAAAGAAAAGCGCTATCAAATCTCTGATAAATTTTCCTTGATTTATTTTTTCTCCCTTTTTTATTTTTAAATGAATTTTTTCATACTCTGTTGGGTTTCCCAGACCATAAATACAAGAAACGGTTGCCACAACAATAACATCTTTTCTTGTCAGCAAAGATTGGGTCGTCGCATGTCGCAACCTCTCTACTTCGGCATTTATACTCGCCTCTTTTTCTATATATGTATCCGAAACAGCAACATAAGCTTCGGGCTGATAATAGTCGTAATAAGAAACAAAATAATGTACAGCATTTTCCGGAAAAAATTCTTTATATTCTTGCGCCAATTGAGCAGCGAGGGTTTTGTTGTGGGTGATAACCAAAGTCGGTTTGTTTATTTTTGAAATCATATTGGCAACTGTAAAAGTCTTTCCTGATCCCGTGACACCCAAAAGAGTCTGGTGTCTCTCACCTTTTTTAAGACCTTTCATCAGAGATTCTATCGCCTGCTCTTGATCGCCTGCTGGTTTATATTCTGAATGTAATTTAAAATCAACTTTCATAACAACACTATATAACAAGAGACAAAATGATGCTATATATTTAAACATTGGACAAAAACAAAAAAATACTCTAGTCTAAATATAGAGCATGGCTGTGATAGCCCCAAATTTCTTGGAGGGAGCAATAACCAACGATCAGAGGAACTGGAGGTCCCTCAATCAAACAGAGACAAAAACAAACTCTCTCAAAAAAATTCAAGAGGACACGAAAATGCCCAGCAAAGACGACGACATCACCTACAGTGACAATCTTGCACCCCCCTTCTCCACCCTCGTCGGTGTTGAGAGTGGAAGAAGAGCCGAGGACGAAGACGGTAACCGTGGTTACGGCAAAACCGACGAAGAAGCCCGGGAAGACCTCGAGCGCCGCAAGTAATCTGAAATCCTACATGCGCTGATTAGCGCGAACCAAAAAAACCGGAGCATCACGCTCCGGTTTTATTATTTTCCTATTTTTTATTTAATCATCCTCAAACTCGTCTTCACCTCCATTATTTATCGGTTGAGAAGTTGGCAATACGTTTGTATCTATCGTATTTGTTGTGCCTGTATTTTGACCAGAAACAGATTTTATTTGAAAATCTCCTACATAATAATTTTTCAATATATCATAAGCAGTACCCGAATGTTTATGTCCACCAAGAATACCTGCAAAAAGATCTGTTGCTTCTTTTCCGCAACTGCTGACCAAGGTTTGTGTTCCACCCGGGTGAGCTGTCATATACGAAGTAATATTGTAAACCTTTCCGTCGACGACCATCCAACAATCACTTTGCTTATTGTGTTGCGCAACAACAGAAGCACCCAACAATTTATTATTAACACCAGCGCTATTATTGATGTTACCCTCTGCAATATTAGAACCATTATTATCAACAATTTCTAATCCCTGATTCACACTGTTTGGTTTACTAAATTCATAAGCAGTAAGACCAGCCGATAATATCGCCGTAACTACAATTCCAAAAATAAACAAAGTTACAATAAATGTATTTTTCATGTTTTTATAATAGCTTAAATTCTTCCGTATGGATAGAATTTTTCTTAACACCTAATAAAACAAACTGTTTTTTGAGATTATTCATCATATTAAAAGGTCCACACATAAAAATATCTGTCTCTTCCAAATTTCCAACAGCATTGTTGATCACACCCGCATTTAAATGACCACTTTCATCCGATGTATACAAATTTATTTTAATATTTTTAAGTTCTTTTTCTATGGCTAAAATCTCATCCACAAAAACTTTTTCATCGGCACTTTTGGTTGTGTAATAAAAATCTATTTTTAGACCATCGTGTTTATTCACTTTTAAATCTCTTAACATACTCAAAAACGGAGTTACACCAATACCGCCCGCAATCCAAATCTGTTTTTTGTATTTACTTTTTAAATATGAAAATTCTCCAAAAGGACCTTCTATTTTTGCAATAATTCCTGTCTTTAAATTTTTTAATTCAGATGTCCAATCACCAAGCGCTTTTATTGTAAGACGCAATTTATCATCATGTGGAGCCGAACTGATTGTAAATGGATGATATTCGTTGGAAACGTTTGCTCCTTCAAATTTGATAAAAATAAACTGTCCAGCAGTAAATTGTATTTTTTTGTCCCTCGGGTTCATTATTATTTCTACAACATCTTTACCAAAAATATTCAAAGACTCAACAATGTAAGTGATTTTTTTTGTCATAAAATTTCCAAGAATTGAACGCTGAAGATAAACTAGAATAGCAATGGCAGAAAATCCCAATATATAAACTCTCAGAAAAATATCTTGCGAAACATCACTCGGTGTCAAAAAAGTATGTAATGCTCCCAAGAAAAAAGCCGTTCCCAAAAATTTGTGAGCAAATTTTAAATTTGGATATTTCCATTTTGCAAAAAAAGTTACAATCAAAATTGTTATCATTAGCAAAAGTGAAAAAATACCGAAATTAATTGTCCAATTTGAACTTGGTATTAAAAACTTTGCCGAGGTAATAACAGAAATAGGAATAAGTTTTATGGCCAAAAGCAACGGATGTATTGCAAGAAAAACAAAAGATATCACACCCAATTTGTGGTGAATATTATAAACCTTGTCCAAACCTCCAAAATAATTTTCCAGAAAATGCAAACGGGCGCTTAGAATCAATGTAATAGCAAAAAGAATAATGCCTAAAAGGCCTGTTATTTGTCCAAAGCTAGTGAATATAGAGAAAAAATCTACAAATCTAGAATCAAGTGGTTTCATTATAATCCACAAAATCAACGGAATAATCGCGATAAAAAATATAAAAACAATCCCCAGCCTATTTTTTAACCTGTGTGCTGACATGACATAATTATAGCAAAAGAAAAAAACAGCGCTATTAACAAGACAAATATTTTATGTGTTAAAATAAAAGGCATGGAAAATATTTTTATATTTATATTTGCGATGTTTATGGTTATCAAAGGAGCAACGATGGCAACCAAGTATTCTGCTCAATTGGCAAACAATTTTCATCTTTCAAAATATACTATCGGTTTTATCATAATTTCTTGTATCTCGATTTTACCAGAAACATTTATCGCTATAAATTCTGCTCTTACAGGTATTCCCTCTTTTGGCTTAGGGACTTTATTTGGAGGAAACATCGCCGACTTAACAATAGTCTTTGCTGTTGTTATTTTGCTTGCTGGAAGAGAGGTAAAGGTTGAAAGCAAAATAATTAAAAATCACAAAGTTTATCCTTTCTTTCTTATGTTGCCACTTGTATTGGGATTTGATGGTTTTCTCTCTCGTTTAGAAGGTATTGCACTTATTATCGCTGGTGGAGTTTTTTATTATCTTGCTTTTAAAGATGGAAATGAAATAAATCAAAATCTAAAAAACGGGAAAGATAAATATAAAAATTTTTTGATGTTGTTATTTAGTATGGCCGTATTATTGATTGGATCACATTTTACTGTGACATCTGCTGTCACATTAGCAAATTCGTTTGGAATAAACCCGATACTAATAGGGATGTTTATTGTCGGACTTGGAACAACATTGCCAGAATTATTTTTTGCACTTAAATCTATTAAAAAAGATGATGACTCTTTGGCGATCGGGGATATTTTAGGGACTGTTATGGCCGACGCAACAATCGTGGTGGGTATTCTTGCTTTGATAAATCCATTTTCTTTTCCGCGAGAAATTATTTTTATTACCGGATTATTTATGGTAATGGCATCTTTTATATTATTTGGCTTTATGAATTCGGGACAAAAAATTTCAAAAAGAGAAAGCTTTTTATTATTCTTATTCTGGATTTTTTTTGTCCTCGTCGAATTTTTTGCAAGTCAAAGCACAGAAATATTAAATAATACTCGAGAATTAGCATTGAATATATTTAATTAAGTATAATTTTTGTACAAAAAAATCGATATACTATTTATAGATAATCAAAACCTCCGACAGTGTCCATTTTATTTTCCTAAATCCAAAGTCTCGTCAATGCGGATTTGTTTTACAAATTCTGGAACGTGACTTACCAAAACCATTGCTCCTTCATATTTGTCTAGTGCCTCAGCAATCACAGGAAGATGCCTAAAGTTGATATGATTTGTTGGCTCATCAAGAATTAACAAAGTTGGTTTTAACAAAACCAATTGAGCAAATGCAACCAAACCTTTTTGACCTTCTGACAAATTTCCTATTTTCGTATAAATAATATCTTTGTTAATTAAGAACCCCGAAGCCGTAGAGCGGAGATCTTCTTCAATATGTTTTTCCATCACCGAAGCCAAAGAATCATAAACAGTATCTTCAAAATTTAGTGTTGAAAAATCTTGTCTATAATAACCAACTCTCACTCCTTCGGTAATCACAGCTCCGTTAGCATCGTTGTTTGCCAACGACTCTAACAAGGTGCTCTTTCCAATTCCATTGGGGCCTGAAAGAAGTAGGTGTTGTTTTTTCTTTAACGAAATTTCTGCTTTTTTCGTTACTTTTTTATGGTTTTTAAAAATATCAAAAGAAGAAATATTTAAGATTTCACCAGTAACATTTGTTTGAACAGGAATAGTAAACGGACGAATAGTTTTATCTTCTCGCCTTACATCTATCTTTTCCTCCTCCATTTCTTCTACTTCGTCTCTCATCTTCTTTGCCAGCAATCTCATTCTACCTCCTTTCATTGCAAAGAAATTGGCTTTATCTTTATTTTCCTGAATTTTTTTAGCCAACTGTGCATTCTTTCTGTTTTCTTTTTCAATTTGAACAGTAATCTGTTTTACCACATCAAAATAGTTTCCTACATATTGTTCAATTTTTAATGTATAAAGGTTCAAATACAAAACACCGTCTGTAAAAGAATTTAAAAAATCGGCATCGTGCGAAATAACAATACATGTTTTTTGATAATCCAAAATAAACTTTGTTAAATGTTCTACCCCGCTTTTATCCAAATTGTTTGTTGGTTCATCCAAAAGCAAAATATCTGGATCTTGAATAAGTGCAGACGCCAAAAGCAATCGTGCTTGTTGACCGCCAGAAAAAGATTTGATTATTCTATCGTGTGGAGCTTGCAGATTTACCACTTCTAAAACATTATCTATTTTTGGATCAATATCATAAACTTTTTCTTTGAAACATTTTTGAAAAAATTCTCGCACGGTTAAATCCATTTGATCTCTGGGAATAACTTGTTTTGAAACAGCAATAGTCGCTCGTGGGTCAACATTAACGGCTCCACTTTCTGATTTAAATTCTCCTGTAATCAATTTCAAAATAGTGCTCTTCCCCGCACCGTTTTGTCCCATCAAAGTAATTTTGGAACCTCGTCGCACAGAAAAATCTACCTCATTTAAAATAGGTTTGTTATAGCCATAATTAAATGACACTTTATTAAATCTGATTACCGCTCCGTTGTTTAACATAATGTTCTCTATACTAACAAAAATATGAATAAAAGCTATAATCTAATTATCCATTGAATATAAAAAAAATTAATGTAAAATATGGGTTAATCAGACTAAAAGATTTTTCAAAGACATTTTGATGAAATAGTGGTTTTGATAAAAAAAACTTAATTAAAAATTAATAAAATAAATATAAACAAAATTATGGCAAAAAGAGAAACAGGTGTAGGAAAAGGAAGAGTATCTCGCTCAAAAAAGACAGCAAAAAGATTGACTATAAAAAGAGAGATGCTGGCTGCAAAAAAGACAAAGAAAAAGAGTAAATAAATTTTTCAAAACAAAAATCACCCATTGGGGTGATTTTTGTTTTGAAACGGAAAATATGCAAAGCAAATTTTCCGTCTAAATTCTAAATTCTCTTTTCTAAATTCTCATTTATTTTCTCTTATTCTTTGATCTCTCTGTTTCGGTCAAATGTTTCTTTCTCAAACGAACGCTCTTGGGAGTAATTTCTAGATATTCATCGTTCGCCATTACTTCAAGACCCGATTCAATAGAAATCTTTTTAGGTGGTATCAAAACAATGTTTTCATCAGATCCAGCTGCTCTCATATTAGTCAATTGTTTTCCTTTTGTTGGATTTACCACCATCTCTTCGCCCTTTGAAGTATTCCCAACAACCATACCTTCATAAATTTCTGTGTTTGCTTCTATATACAATTCCCCTCTCTCCTGTAGATTGTACAAAGAAAAACCAAGAGCCTTTCCTGTCGCCATCGATATCATTGAGCCAGTTGCCCTCTTTGCAATCTCTCCTGCGTATTCCTTGAAGCCAATCACACGACTAGAAATGATCCCCTCACCTTTTGTATCCACGATAAATTGTCCACGATAACCCAAAAGACCTCTAGTTGGAATCTCAAAAATCAAACGAGTTGTATTTTCATGCTGTCTCATTGAAATAAGAATTCCTCTTCTCTTTCCCAGTTTTTCTATTACAACTCCCTGGGCTTCATTTGGGACATCAACGGTCACTTCTTCGTAAGGTTCCAATTTCACTCCATCTTTTTCTTTTATAATAATGTGTGGTTGGGATACTTGAAGCTCGTAACCTTCTCTTCTCATATTTTCAAGCAAAACAGCAATGTGCAATTCTCCACGACCTGCTACTTTGTAATTTCCTTCTGAAAAATCTACTTCCAAACCTACGTTTATTTCCAATTCTCTTTCCAATCTCTCTCGGATCTGTCGGCCTGTAACAAATTTTCCTTCTCTTCCTGCAAACGGAGAATTGTTTACCAAAAAATCCAAAGTGATTGTTGGTTCATCTACTTTGATAGCAGGCATTGGTTCTATATTCTCATCTGTTGTTATTGTCTCTCCAATAAAAACATCAGGAAGCCCAGCAAGCATAACAATATCGCCCGCAGTTACTTCTTTTGCTTCTTCACGAGACATTCCTTTAAATGTAAAGATTTTTGTTATCTTTCCTTTTCTTGTCTCTCCTGTGTGTTTTTTTACAAAAATATTTTCTCCGTCTTTTAAAACTCCGTCATAAATTCTGCAAATAGCCAATCGCCCAAGAAAATTGTCATATCCCAAATTAAATACCTGTGCCTTTAAAGGAGCATTTGTATTTGAAGGTGCAGGAGAAACTTCTTCCAAAATAGTCTCTAACAAAGGAGTTAGATCTTTTGATTCATCTTCCAAATTTTTCTTTGCAATACCATCACGGCCAATTGCATAAACAGTTGTAAAATTTAGTTGTTCGTCGTTTGCTCCCAATTCCATAAACAACTCAAAAACATCTTCACCTGCTTGTTGAGGATTCGCTGCTGGTTTGTCTATTTTATTTAAAACAACAATTGGTTTTAGACCCAATTCCAAAGATTTTTTCAAAACGAAACGAGTTTGTGGCATCGGGCCTTCTTGAGCATCCACAATCAAAAGAACCGAGTCAATGGAACGAAGCACGCGTTCTACTTCTGATCCAAAATCGGCGTGTCCAGGAGTATCCACAATATTTATCTTTGTTCCTTTATAAATAAGAGACGTGTTTTTAGCATAAATAGTAATACCTCTTTCCTGTTCTATCTTGTCGGTATCCATACTCATTCCGTCAGCAAACATACCCGTCTGACGCATAATGGCATCCGTTATAGCTGTTTTTCCATGGTCCACATGGGCAATGATTGCGATGTTTCTAATTTCCATATCTTTTATAGGCTTTGATCCTTAAATTATTCAAATAAAAAAAGACGCCAAGCGACTTTGATGCAAAGATAATACATTAAAATCTGAAAAGAATCAATAGAAAAGACAAGGCCATTTCTTAAAGAGGTTGACAAAATGCCTAAACTATAATACTCTTGCACGATAAGTTATATCTCATCGTATCCATATATTTTTCTTGTTGGAACCAAAGAGATCCTAGTCGACTTATTTGGTTAGCAAGAAACATCTCAAGATACTTAATTTTTGTGATAAATGCGAAAACAAAAATAGGGCATCGAACCCTATATCTTTTAATTTAAAGACTAGCAGGAAAAAATATGTTTAGAAAAAGAAATGTCCAGAGAAAAAGCTCTGGCAATAGTTCAAGTGCAAATAAAAATTTTAGAGGACAAGGAAAACGATTTAGTAAACCAAGTCGTTCTAGAAAATCTCGTTCAGGACAAAGCCAATTTAGTGATGTATCAAAATTCATCAACAAGGCCGTTCCAGAAAAAAATGTAAAACCTTACACACCAAAAAACTCTTTTGCTGATTTTTTGATTGACGAAAATTTGAAAAGAAATATTTTGAAAACAGGTTACAAACACCCAACACCAATTCAAGACCAAGCTATCCCCCACGTTTTAAATGGTTCTGATATTGTAGGAATAGCAAACACAGGAACTGGAAAAACCGCAGCTTTTATTATTCCTCTTTTGGACAAAGTAATCCGAAATAGAAAACAAAATATAATAATAATTGCTCCAACAAGAGAATTAGCAATCCAAATCAATCAAGAATTGGTAAAATTTGCTTTTGGATTAAAAATATTTTCTGTATGTGCGGTAGGAGGAATGCCTATTTTCAGACAAATAAGTGATTTGCGTAGAAATTATAATTTTATAATCGGAACTCCAGGTAGAGTAAAGGATCTAGTTGATAGAGGTCATATACCATTGGAACAATTCCAAACAATTGTGCTAGACGAATCAGATCGTATGCTTGATATGGGATTTATCAATGATATGCGTTTTTTGATGTCAGCAATGCCTGAAAATCACCAGACTCTTTTCTTCTCTGCAACATTGTCTGATGATATCAAAAATATCATTAACAATTTCTTGACAGACCCTATAAGTATTTCTGTTCGAGTAAATGATACCGCCAGCAGTATAGACCAAGATGTTGTCTATGTAAAAAATGAGGTTAAATTGGATCTCTTGCACGATTTGTTGATCCAACCAGAATTTAACAAAGTTTTGATTTTTGGAAAAACAAAACTTGGAGTAGAAAAATTGTCCGAGCGTCTTTCTGGTCGTGGATTAAAAGTAAAATCAATTCACGGAAACAAAAATCACACACAACGCCAACATGCGTTAAAATTGTTTAAAGAAAATACGGTAAACATTTTGGTGGCGACAGATGTAGCTGCTCGTGGACTGGATATCCCAAATATCAGTCACGTTATCAACTACGAACTCCCTTCTACTTATGAGGACTATATCCACCGTATCGGCCGTACTGGTCGTGGTGGAAAAGCAGGAAAAGCTTTGACTTTTATTGGGTAAATCTTTGATCAAAATTCTCCTATACATAATACATTTGATGTGATATGATTACATCAATCAAATCGTAGCTGTAGGAGAATTATGTCGGGTTTTATCAAACAGTCTTTTGTATTTGACCAGTTTATTAAAATTAATTTCTCTTATAGAAATGAATACAGGAAAAATCGTTCGTTTAAACAATGGTTTTGGATTCATAACTCGTGAGGGTGAAGAAAAAGATCTTTTCTTCCACGCAAACGAATTAAAGAATGTACAATTCAACGAACTTAGAGAAGGAGATGAACTTTCTTTCGATTTAGCTGAAGGTCCAAAAGGACTTAACGCTGTAAACGTAAACAGAGTTTAAATCTTTTAGAAAAATGCAGAGGCTTCCGCCTCTGCATTTTTTGTTTCCACTTTTGAGACAATTTCTGTTAGAATATTGTTATGAATACGCACAAACTCGTTCAAATAATAATATTGGTTATTGTTATTGGAATAAATTTCTCTTCTGTTTTAATTTATCTAAAAAGTACACAGGTCTCACAAAAAAAAGATTCTCCAGATATTTCTGCAACAGCAACAACAACAGACAACAAAATACAAAACACGGATTCCGAAGATCTGCCTAGCCAACAGACAGCAACAAAAACACAGGATAGTAAAACCGATACAACGATACCTCAAAAGAAAGATGTGACGCCTATTTTGGAACCAAAAGAAATTATTCTTCCACCAATTAAGGGACCGGCGACAGGAACCAAATCCCCTCTCACAGAAAATGGAATCATCGAAGAAACAAACCTCCGAAGACAACAAAATGGACTTCCTCCACTTTCTATCAGTCTAAAGTTGAGCAATTCTGCCGAAAACAAAGTGAACGATATGTTCGTCAAGCAATATTTTGAACATCAATCTCCCACAGGCGAAGGTCCGAGTGATTTAGCAAATGCAGTGGGCTATGACTATTTATTGGTCGGCGAAAATCTGGCTCTCGGAAATTATGAGAGTGACAAAATATTGGTTGATGCGTGGATGAATTCTCCTGGACACAGAGAAAATATTTTAAATCCAAAATACAAAGAAATTGGAGTTGCAATAAGATTTGGCACATACGATGGTTCACAAGTTTGGATGGCTGTTCAAGAATTTGGAAGACCTGCATCAGACTGTCCTATTCCTGACGAAATACTAGAAACTAAAATAAATGACGATAAAGATATTGCCACTGAATTAAAAAATCAAATAACTGTTCTTTACGAAGAAATCAATGCGATGTCACCTAAAAGCGGAGAAACTTACAACGAAAAAGTGAGTGTTTATAATACATTGATAATACAATATAATGCTCTCGTCGAAGCTCTCAAAACAATGATTATAAATTATAATGCTCAAGTAGAAGCTTATAGAAGCTGTATATAGTATAATAAATATATGTCTAATAAATTAACAACAATAATAATTTTAGGAATTGCTATTTTATCTTTCGGGATAGGAGTGTTTTTTTACCCATCTCTGCCACAAACAGTAGCATCGCATTGGAACTCGCAAGGAATGGTAGACGGTTATATGTCAAAATTTTGGGGAACTTTTCTAACACCAATAATCTTACTATTTATGTACGGAATATATTTTATTATCCCTAAAATAGACCCTCTCAAAAACAACATTGCTGGTTTTAGAAAACAATATAATATTTTGATTGCACTAATTTCTGTTTTTCTTTTTTATATTTTTATCCTTACACTGGCATGGAATCTCGGAAAAGAATTTAATATGAACAATTTTATATTGCCAGCTATGGGTGTGTTTATTTTTTACATGGGACATATATTAAAATATGCTAAAAGAAACTGGTTTGTCGGAATAAGAACACCATGGACACTATCTAGTGATTATGTCTGGAACAGAACTCATAAAATAGGTGGTTTACTATTTAAAATAATTGGTATAATAACCCTATTGGGGATGTTAGTTCCTAACTATGGATTTTATCTAACGATATTTTCTATAATAGGTTCTGTCATCTTCCTGTTTGTATTTTCGTACATTCTTTATCAAAAACAAAATAATTAAAATTTAAAATATGGAAATAAAATTTATGTGGGCACCCAATATGTCCGTAAACGACGAAATTATTGATGCTCAACACAAAGAGCTTTTAAATCAAATAAATACTCTCCTTGATGTCGTCTTTAATGAAAAAGATATTTCTATCATAAAAGAAACTGTTGATTTTCTAGAAAAATATATTCACGGACATTTGGAATACGAAGAAGAATATATGGAGAGACATCTCTACCCCGAGTTATCACACCACAAAGAGATCCACGATAAATTTAACCAAAGATACACCGAATTTAAAAAAAGCTTGGAAATATCGGGTCCAACTAAAGAGATGTTTTCTGAAGTAGAAACTTTCTTAGGAAATTGGTGGATTCACCATATTGGTCACGAAGACAGAAAATATGCTGAATTTATAAAAGAAAATGAATAAAAAATTGTCCGTCATCATGACGGACTTTTTTTAAAAACGCCAACTATTTATAAAATATTACAATTAAATCCACGGACTTAACCCTTAATTTAAAAACCTTTGAATTTAAAATGGTTTTTATGATATTATTGTTTTTATGACTACAAATGAAAAATTTTTAAAACCTTACGAGCCAAAAGAAGTGGAAGAAAAAATTTATAAAACCTGGGAAGAAAGTGGGTTTTTTAATCCTGACAATTTGCCAGGCGAAAGAACAGAACAATTTTCTATTGTTCTTCCCCCTCCCAATGTGACAGGAAAATTGCACATTGGACACGCCAATATGCTTGCTATCGAAGATACAATTGTACGCTTTCAGAGAATGTTAGGTAAAAAAACATTGTGGCTTCCAGGAACGGATCACGCTGCTATTGCTACTCAGACAAAGGTAGAAAAACTTTTGGCAAAAGACGGGATAAAAAAGCACGACTTGGGTCGTGACGAATTTTTAAAGAAAGTAAACGAATTTGCTCTTGATTCGCAAAACACAATTATCTCACAAACAAAAAGAATGGGGTCGTCTTTGGACTGGTCTCGTTTGGCTTTTACACTGGACGAGCAAAGAAATTTGGCTGTAAAGACTGCTTTCAAAAAAATGTATGATGATGGTTTAATTTATAGAGGAGAAAAAGTGGTCAACTGGGATCCAAAAGGTCAGACAGTTATCTCTGATGATGAAATTGTCTACGAAGAAAGAACTGCTGTTTTTTATACCTTTAAATATTCTGCCGATTTCCCTATCGCGATTTCTACAACTAGACCTGAAACAAAAGTCGGCGATACTGCTGTTGCAGTTAATCCAGACGATGAAAGATACAAAAAATATATTGGACAAACTTTTGAAATTGCAGATTTTTGTGGAACACCTCTTTCTATAAAAATAATTGCTGACTATTCTGTAGACAAAGAATTTGGAACAGGTGCGTTGGGAGTTACTCCTGCCCACTCAAAAATAGATGAAATGATGGCTATCAAAAACAATCTACCAATGAAAAAAGTCATCAACGAATACGCTAAAATTGAAAATGCGGGTGATATTTTGAATGGCAAAAAAGTTGGTGAGGCAAAAGAAATTATCGTTAATTGGCTTAAAGAAAACAATTTGATGATAGAAGAAGAAGAAACACAACAAAATGTTTCAACTGCTGAGAGAACAGGCGCAGTCATAGAACCATTACCAAAACTACAGTGGTTTATTGATGTGAATAAAAAATTTAAACTTCCCCACTCTAATCTAAAAGGTATCAAAGCGGGCGATGAAGTTAGTTTGAAAGATTTGATGAAATATGCAGTTGAGTCTAGCGAAATACAAATACTTCCAGACAGATTTAACAAAATTTATTATCACTGGATTGAAAACCTTCGTGATTGGTGTATATCAAGACAAATTTGGTATGGACATCGCATACCAGTATGGTATGCGAGTGACAAGTTACAAGTAACAAGTAACAAGAAAGACGAGATTTATGTTGGAGTTGATGCCCCAGAAGGAGACGATTGGATCCAGGATTCAGACACGCTAGACACTTGGTTTTCTTCAGGTCTTTGGACATTTTCTACTTTGGGTTGGCCAAATGAAACGAATGATTTAAAACTTTATCACCCAACCGACTTGTTGGAAACAGGACACGATATTTTATTTTTCTGGGTAGCTAGAATGATTTTGATGACGACATATCTGACAGGAGAAATACCTTTTAAAACTGTTTATCTGCACGGGCTTGTTCGTGATGAAAAAAATAGAAAGTTTTCAAAGTCTCTTGGCAACGCGATAGACCCCTTGGATATAATAGAAAAATATGGAACGGACGCCCTTCGCATGTCTTTAATTGTTGCGGTTGCTCCAGGGCAAGATATTCGTTTTAGCGAAGAAAAAACAATGGCTTACAAAAAATTTGCCAACAAACTTTGGAACATCGCCCGTTTTGTTTATTCAAATACTGAAAATTTTGATTATGAAAATTTTGACGTAAACAACCTAGCCGATTATGAAAAAAATATTTTAGCAAAATTTGACGATCTTATTTCAGAAATAACTGAAGAAATGAAAGAATACAAATTGTATCTGACATCAGAAAAACTTTATCACTTTGTGTGGCACGAAATGGCAGATGTAATATTGGAAGAATCAAAAGATGCTCTAGCCGACAAGACATCTCTACAAGACAAAGCCAATAAACAATTTATGCTTTTGAATTTATTTGAAAAGGTCTTGAAAACCCTTCATCCATTTATGCCCTATATAACAGAAGAAATTTGGACAGACTTTCCAAAAAAACAAAAAAATCTATTGGTGGTAGAAAAATGGCCGACGACTTAAAAGTTTACGGAACATAAATTAAAAAACTGCAGAGGTTAAACCCCTGCAGTTTTTGATTTTCGATTTAATTCGGCATTCTGCCGGCCGAATTTTCTCCAACCTTGTAAAAAGATTCTGCTGGCTTGTTAGCCAAAGCTTCTGTCTTTTTTTGCTCAAAGAAAACAATTAAAACCAACCTGGACAAACCAGAACTACAAATTTTAAAAATAAAAATTGCCAAGAAAATTACAAGAAGAAAAGAAGATAATTGGAACATATTTAAACCGTCATTATAGAAAGACTCGAAAATAAAGGATACTTGCACAAAAATCAAAGCGGCCGAAAGTCCAAAAATAAAAAGACAGGTTAATATTGCTTTTGGTTTTTGCTGTAGACTAATTTCATCCTCACCACCGGCGAGAAAAAAATAATATCCGACAGCAACAAGAACAGAAAAATATGGCGTCAGCCAGCTGTAAACAATCAATATTTTATCAGTGTTCTCCGGCACAGGAACAGAAAAAAAGACCGACAAAAGAAACCACATTAATACCGACAACACCAACGATTTACGATCAATATTCATACACACCTCTCATTTCCTTTTTTTTATTTGTTTAGAACCAAATCCAATGTTATTTATAATCTTTTACAAAATTTAAGTCAACCAAACCATACTCTTTTCCACTTTCTACTTTCCACTTTCTACCTTATACTTTAATCAATGCAAACATTGCTCGCTTTTTCTCTTGGAATTCTACCCACCATTATCTGGTTGGGTTTTTGGCTTGGGGAAGACAAAAAAAATCCAGAACCAAAACGATTTATATTTTTAGCATTTTGGGCAGGAATGGTCAGTGTACTGGTTGCTCAACTGGCAGGAGACAAAATAATGGAATTATTTTTTCAGGAAAAAGAAGCTATCACTCTTTTTGTTTTGTTACTTTTGGCAGGATCAGAAGAAATAATAAAATATCTTTTTGCCGGATTTTCCGTTCTTAGAAAATCAGTCAACGATGAACCGATAGATGCTGTTATTTATATGATAACCGTTGCTCTGGGATTTTCTGCTATGGAAAATACTTTGTATCTATGGGATATCGCCGGATCAGACCAACTTTACAAAACAATTGTCGTTGGAAATATGAGATTTATTGGTGCTACGGTTCTTCACACCGCTAGTTCAAGCATAATTGGTATAATGTTGGCACTTACTTTTTATAAGCCAAAAATCATAAAATTTATTGCTTCTATATTTGGACTTATCCTCGCTATTACATTGCACACAAGTTTTAATTTTCTTATAATAAATGATATAGAAGGAAACATCTTTAAGGTGTTTATGTTTATCTGGATAGTGATATTGGTGCTTCTATTATTTTTTGAAAAAATAAAACAAATCCAAGCGAAACAAAAATTATCAAATAACAAAAAGAAAAAATAAAATGAAATCATTTTTTGAAAAATTAACAGGAACAGTAGATATAGACGAGTTGGACAAATCCTCTGACAACAAAAAATCTCATGACGAAGATAACGATTATGAAGAAAACGAAGAAAAAAATTGGATGGAAGAAGAAGAGGGAGAATTGACCATAGATATGTATCAAGACAACGACAACGTCATTGTCAAAACAATGGTGGCAGGAGTAAAGCCAGAAGATCTGGATGTTGATATTTCAAGAGACATGGTAACAATTCGCGGAAAAAGAGAAGAATCACACGAAGTTGAAAATCAAGATTATTTTTCAAGAGAACTTTATTGGGGTTCTTTTTCAAGAACAATCACCTTGCCTACTGAAATAAATATTGACGAGGCACAAGCCGAAGAAAAACACGGTCTTCTTACTCTTATTCTTCCAAAAACAGACAAGGGAAAAAAGGCAAAACTTAAAGTAAAATCAAAATAAATTATGGCAGAAGAAACCCAAGAAAAGACACCTTTTAAACAACTAACAAGTTTTTATTTTTCAAACAATTGGTATTCTTTTTTTACCATTACTTATTTACTATTTTTTCTTTATTCCGCGATTTTCTTTCTAGATTATGTGTTTACCGCACTAAAATTCATCCTTTACACACTAGGGCTTTCTACCCCGCTTTTAGGATTGAATTCTTTGTTTTGGGGAATAATGTTTGTTATCTCTCTGGTAATACCTTTCTCTGTCAGTCTTTCTGCAATCGTTGTCTTTTATGATCTGTGGGCAAAGACAAAATTGCAAATAAAACAAAAAATGATTCTCTCCGTCTTTATTGTTATAATAATAGTTACGATAATAGTTACGATGGATGACATAATTAGAAATGTCGCACGCCAGCCAAGTCTAAACGACTTTATAGAGAAAAGTGGTTTGATACAAAGAATTTAAAAACAGAAAAAGCCGATGCATCAAGTATCGGCTTTTTCTGTCTAAATAAAAATTCTCGTCCTCTTTATACCATATGCAATTCCCCCTAATTCATTCGCAATGCCTCTCACATATGTACCCGAGGAACATTTAATCCGAAACTTTGATATTACAAATTCACTTGGAACACGAACATCCAAGTTGTTGTTTAAAATATTTTTCCATTCTTTTTTTATTTCTTCTTGTCTAAAATCTCCTTTTATTTTTTCAATCCTACTCAAAATATTTTTTAACAATTCTTCCTTTTCTATTTTTCTATTCTCCAAAAATTCTGCTTCGTAAATTTCTATCTCTGCATCAGGTATTTCTATCTCATTCAGTCTTCCCTCTCTTGCCCACTGAAAAAGTTGTTTACCTTTTACTGTCATAGATGAATATGGTGGATATTTCTGAATAAACTTCCCTTTTAAATTCACGATCTTATTCTTCAAAGAATTTGAGAATTCGAAATTTTTAAACTTTTTTAGGACTGGGTCGGACCCAGTCTGTTTTGGAATTCCGAGAACGTCATAAGTATCTGTTTGGAAACCCCAAAGAATTTCAAATTCATATTCTTTGTCCAATCCCAAATATTCATCCTTGTTCTTGCATTCCTCCCCAACAAGCACCAACAAAACACCTTCTGCCATCGGGTCAAGCCTGCCAGCATAAGTCATTTTTTGATCTCCAAATCTCACGTTCTCTTTTCTAAATTTTTCTATCGCTTCTAATGGAGTCTCCCCTTCTTTTTTATACAATTCAAAAATCATATACTTCATATTATATATTAAACTTTAAATTACAAGATTGCCTGCCAAATTCTTCTATGATATCAACTATAAGCTTGTAAAATATTTATGCTAGACATGAGAATTAAAATCGTATACTATCTTTAATAGCCAAATCGGGAGAATTTGCTTGTTCTCCATCCCGAAGAGGTCATAAGTTCCGTTGGCGGACGGGACTTTGACGAAGGATCATTACCGACAACCCGCCGAGGTATTGATCCACCTTAACCGCACCGATCATAAAATCGGTGGCTCGGGCTATCAGTTACCACCTGTGATGACACTGTTCTCACCGGATATGCCCCGAGCAAAAATCCTGCCTAGCGACAGGACGAACATTCGCTTTAGACACAAAAGAGATGCCCGGCTGGGTCCCCCAGAACGGCGGTCGTAACTATAACGATCCTAATGTTTAATTTGCCATATAAGTAAGGCATCTAGACAACACTCTCTTTTGTGTCTTTTTTTATTTATTTTTTATTTTGTGCATTTAGAAACGATCGTTTCTAAATGCACAAAAATGAATTATTCTTTTTCTTGTTAAATCTAGCGATTTTGCTAGAATTTAGAATATGGAAAAATTAAACACAAATCCTTACAAAGGTGTCCGCGATTTTTATCCAGAAGACAAGTTTATACAAGAATATATTTTTGAAAAAATGCGAGAAATTGTAGAATCTTTTGGCTACGAAAAATACGATGCTTCTATACTAGAATCTACCGATTTGTACAAAGCAAAATCGGGAGAAGAAATCGTAAATGAGCAAACTTATTCTTTCACCGACCGTGGAGGACGAGATGTAACTTTGCGTCCAGAAATGACACCAACTATTGCAAGAATGGTGGCAGGCAAAAAAAGAGAATTAATATTCCCCCTTCGTTGGTATTCAATAGTAAATAATTTTAGATACGAGAGACCGCAAAAAGGCCGTGGTAGAGAATTTTGGCAACTAAATGTAGATATATTTGGAGTAAAAGGCATAGAAGCAGAAATTGAAACAATCACAATCGCCTACAAAATAATGCAAAACTTAGGAGCGCTAGACAGAGATTTTGTAATTAAAATAAGTTTTGCAGGAATCGTCGGAACAATCCTTTCTGAAAAGTTTAATTTGGAGGGAGACGAGAAAAAGAAAATTGTTAGATTGATTGATAGATGGAACGGAAATAAAATTTCTGATGAAGATTTTAATAAGGAAATGGAAGATATCTTGGGAAAAGGACGCGGTGAAGATCTAAAAAAATCACTCGTAAGTGGAGAAATTGAAAAAATAATGAATTCTCAACCCGAAGTTCAACTTTGTCAGACGATAGTAAAAAAATTGAACGAACGAGGAATAACCAATGTGTCTTTTGATCCATTTTTGGTAAGAGGTTTTGATTATTACACCGGAGTTATTTTTGAAGTTTTTGACAAAGATCCTAACAACAACAGAGCGATGTTTGGTGGTGGTCGTTATGACAACCTCCTAGACATCTTTGGTGAAGAAAAAATACCCGCTGTTGGATTTGGTATGGGAGATATGACAGCATTGGATTTTTTGGAAAGCAGAAACCTATTGCCTGGATACTTGCCCAAAACAGATTTGTATCTTTGTATTCTTGAAGATAAATATACAGATTTTTCAGACGACTTGGCCGAGGCTTTTAGAGCTCAAGGTTTAGATATTGCCGTAGATTATTCCTACAAAAAAGTAGGTGATCAAATAAAAAAAGCAAATAAAAAGAAAGTTCCTTTTGTAATTTGTATTGGAGATGATGAGGTTAAAAATGACAAATTTACATTGAAAAGATTAGTAGATGGAAAAGAATTTTTTGATGTGACAAGAAAAGATATAAAAGAAATAATTGAAAAAAAATAAATCGTGAAAAAAATTACTTTTGATATTGAAACCCAAAATACCTTTGAAGATGTCGGTTCTAACGACCCAAAAGACCTAGATATTTCTCTGGTTTGTATCCACAATTCTGAGACTGATTCATATGATACTTTTATGCATGATGATCTGGATCGTCTTTGGCCTATTCTCGAAAAAACTGATATGTTAATTGGATATAACTCGGATCATTTTGATATCCCCCTTTTAAACAAATATTGTCCTAATGATTTAACTATGATCAAAAGCTTGGATATTTTAAAAGAAATTAAAAATTCAACAGGCCGACGATTTAAATTGGACAGTATCGCTGAAGCAACCCTTGGAATAAACAAAAGTGGTCACGGATTGGATGCTATAAAATGGTGGAATTCGGGAGAAATAGAAAAAATAAAAAAATATTGTCTAGACGATGTAAAAATAACAAAAGAGGTTTATGAGTATGCTCTTAAAAATAAAAAATTGAAATATAAAGACAGAATGACTCATAAAATATTGGATATAAATCTAAACACCGACGACTGGGAAGAAAAACAAGACAGTGGTATAACAAATTCGTTGTTTTAATTTTTTTCTGTTATAATGCAAATTATATAGAAAGTGGCAGGTGAAAATAGGACTTCCTATTAAAATCTCACAATCTAAATTATTATAAATTAAGTAAATAATTATTATGGAAGAAAGTAACAAATTTATCGTTCCGGTAGCAATCATTATTGCCGGCGCATTAATTGCTTGGGGTTTAATTTCAAACGATTCTCCAAAAACAGATGATCAAAACAATGACGATCCAGACACAACAGCTCAGATAATGCCTGTCTCAGAAAAAGATCACATCTTGGGAGATCCAAACGCAGAACTTATCATCGTGGAATATTCAGATTTGGAATGTCCTTTCTGTAAAAACTTTTACATCACATCAAAAAAAGTAATTGATGAATATGGAAAAGACGGAAAAGTAGCGTTGGTATTTAGACACTTCCCATTAGATTCTCTTCACTCACAAGCAAGAGGTGAAGCTATCGCAACAGAATGTGCTGCTGAATTGGGAGGAAACGAGAAATTCTGGGAATATATGGATGAATTGTTCGCAATTACACCATCAAACAATGGCTTAGATCTTGCACAACTCCCTGTGATTGCTAAAAAGATTGGCTTGGACGAAGAAAAATTTATGGAATGTCTAAACAATCCAGAGATGGCAGAAAGAGTTGAGGAACAATTCCAAGACGGAATAGTTGCCGGAGCAAAAGGAACTCCTTACTCATTGATTCTTGATAAAGATGGAGGAAAGACAGTTATCAACGGAGCACAACCTTACAATGTAGTAAAAGAAATGATTGAAAGTCTTTTGAACAGATAATCAAAATTTATAAAAATCCACGCAAGCTTGCGTGGATTTTTATTTTTATATATTTCTATATTTTATTTCACCAAATCTCGCAAATGTTCAAATATTTTTACCATTGCGAATGTATCCAATTTACAATATTCCAACAAATTCTTTTTTTGTTTTTCGGAATCCTCTTTTGAATATCCGCCAGTTACTATTTGATTCCAAGTATTTGAAGCTGTCCCCCCTTCCTTTATCTCCAGCTTCTTATAAGACAATTCTGGCACCAAAGCAGGCAAAGCATATTTTATAGAAGTCTTTCCCTTAAAATCTGGGTGAACATAAAACTGAGCTTTAAAAATATCTTCCAAATCTACCATTCTATCATTCAAATTATCTATAAATTTTTTGTATTCGGGATTTCTTTTTGCCAAATCGTTATTTCTGCCTATCTCAAAACTTTTATGCCAAGAGACGACACTGCCTTTTGTGGGTATCATTTCTTGCAAAGCCTTTATCATTTCCATATCTGGATTTTTGTTTTCGGTAAATAAAAATTCTTTATGAATCAATTCTCCGTCTGGTTCTTCCATAATATGAACGGAAAATTGAAAAGGAATTTGATTATAAGGGCTGTACCCATCATATCGAGGTATCGCACAAGCATAAGTTTCGTAATCAAAGAAAGCCAGTGGATATTGCAAAGCTGACAGAAATTCTCTTATTCCCGATTCGTCTATCATTGTCTTGCCTGTTTTTGCAGAAATAATCTGATTTTTTTGTGCATCAGACAATTTTAAATCATCTGGCACATCCAGAATATTCAAAATTCCACCATCAACCAATTCTTCCAATTTTCTCTTTGAAAGACCAATTCTGGAAATATCATGCACAGAGTATTTTGGAATATCTGGATTAGAATAGAGAAAAGTCGTGCAGTGGCTGTTTCTCCCCTTTGTGATACAAGGACAATTACCCGACGGCTCTTTTTCTTGTATCAAAAAATCGTAAGCAACAGCCGTTTCATTTTTTACGAGTTCCTCTATCTCCAAAACTCTGTCGGTAAAATCTTCTTTTGTAAATAATTGTCGCAAGTCCAAATCTCCTCTTCTCACATATTCTGGATTAAGACGCACTAAATATAATTGTCCAACAGGGACACCCACTTCTTTCAAAACCATATATTGAAATGCCAGATCAAATGTATACAATTCATTTTTTGATTTTTTCTTTTTATCGTCTCCACTGTTAGACGCCTTTACCTCATAAACATCGTATTTTTGAGTACTTTCGTTCCAAACCAAAATATCTGAAGCAATTTGATATTTTTCTGTTTCAAAAGCAGGCTGATAAATAACAGGTGTTTTCTTTTCAACGAGCTCTTTTGTAAGCGCAAAATCATATCGCCCTTCCACCAAAACGCCACCTTTGAATAAATCTCTTGCAACCAAGTCTACCTCGTTTCCTGTTTCAATAATTCCCTCTTCAAATTCGGTTAGTGGAAAAGAATAATAAACATCGGGTTTATGCATCTTAACCCAAGCGTTTTTGCCACATTCTCGATATATTAAATAGTTTGTCTTTGAAACCTTTTTTGTCATATTGAGTATATTAACATAAATTTATAAAACCCGTCTTTTAAGACGGGTTTTATAAATTTAAATATTTAGAGTTTTAAAAGTTTAAATCTAATTTTCAGATTTAGATGAAATTCGAGGAAATGAGGAAAAATTTTTTGAAGCCTTTTAAATCTTTAAATTTGGATGCAGAACGAGGAGCCAACAAAAAATTCCTTAAGGCGTATCGTGAATACGACGAAAGGAATTTTTTGGAAGGCGACAAAGTTATGCGCCAAATTTAAAGATTTAAACATCGATGTTAGCCATCTTAGCATTGGACTGAATAAAATTCTTTCTCGGAGCAACTTCTGATCCCATCAATTTATCAAACACTGCGTCGGCTTCTTCTCCATCATCAATAGTTACTCTCTTCAAAATTCTTCTTTCTGGGTCCATTGTTGTTTCAAACAATTCTTCGGGGTTCATTTCTCCGAGACCTTTATATCTTTGCATGTGTACTTTTGTAGGTCTTTTTGCACCAGCTTTTCCTTTCTTACCTTCTGTTTCTGTTTCAATATCTTCGCCTTCTGTTTCTTCTTCTCCTTCTTCGGCTGTTTCTTCTTGCTGTTCATTCATATCAATTCCCAATTCTTTCAAATATTTTTCTTTTTGTTCATCTGTATAAACATACTTGATAGTCTTTCCAAATTTTATTTTATACAAAGGAGGTTGAGCAATATAAATATGTCCGTTTTCTATCAAAGCTTTGAAGTGACGATAAAACAATGTCAAAAGCAAAGTACTAATGTGAGCACCGTCCACGTCGGCATCGGTCGCGATAATGATTTTGTGATAACGAAGTTTTTCGATATTGAAAGTATCTCCAATAGCAGTACCAAGAGCAACAACAAGATTTTTAATTTCTTGTGATGCCAACATTCTATCCAATCTTGCTCTCTCCACATTCAAAATCTTTCCTCTCAAAGGCAAGATTGCTTGTGTTCTTCTGTCTCTACCCTGCTTTGCAGAACCTCCAGCAGAATCTCCCTCTACAATAAACAACTCCGATTCTTCTGATTTATTTGTCTGACAATCCGCCAATTTTCCTGGCAATGTCATTCCCTCTAGTGCACCTTTTCTCAAAACACTGTCCTTTGCGGCTTTGGCAGCTTTTCTCGCTTTCAAAGCAAGCATTACTTTGTTTATGATAGATCTGGCGTCATCTGGATTTTCTTCTAGAAAAGCATTGAAAGAATCGCCAAAAACAGATTCTACCATTCCTCTTGCCTCTACTGTTCCCAGCTTTGATTTTGTTTGTCCTTCAAATTGAATTTCGCGAATTTTAACAGAAACAACAGCAGTAATACCCTCTAATACATCGTCTCCTGTAAAGTTTTCTTCTTTTTCTTTTATTAAATTATTTTTTCTACCGTAATTGTTTAATGCTCTTGTCAAAGCTGTCTTGAAACCAGTTAGGTGAGTACCTCCCTCGGGAGTAGATGTATTGTTTGCAAAAGAAACAATCCTTGGTGAAATATCGTCAACATATTGCAAAGCTACTTCAACACTTTCAATGCCGTCAGGACTTCTTTCTACATAAAATATATTTTTGTGGACAGGTTTTTGGCTTTGGTTGTAAAACTGAACCAAAGAAAGTAATCCTCCTTCAAAATAAAATGCCATTGAAGGAACCTCTAATCCTAATTCTTTAAAATAAAAAACTTTGCTATCGTCTATTTTTCCTTCATATTCTCTGGCATCAATAACAGTAACACGCATACCTTTTACCAAATATGCTTGCTGTCTCAAATGTCCTACAATTCTTTTCCAGTCGTATTCTATTTTTTCGAAAATTTGTTCATCTGCTTCAAATGTGACAATCGTTCCGTGTAAGTTTGATTTACCCATTTCTTTTACAGCGACTTTCTTTTTTCCTCTCTCATATTCCTGCATAAATTGTCCTCCGTCACGATGAACAACCACTTTCATATAAACAGAAAGCGCATTTACAACAGATGCTCCTACTCCGTGTAGACCTCCGGATACCTGATAACCATCACCGCCAAATTTTCCTCCGGCGTGCAAAGTTGTCATAATTGTTTCCAAAGCGGAAACTTTTGTTTGCTTGTGTTTATCAACAGGAATACCTCTTCCGTTGTCTGTGACTCTGATTTTGTTTCCTGGCAACAAAACAACTTCGGTATGATCAGCGTGACCACCCATTGCTTCGTCTCGGGCATTATCAAAAATCTCCCAAATCAAATGGTGTAGACCGTCTGGACCTGTTGTTCCAATATACATTCCGGGTCTTTTCCTAACTGGTTCAAGACCTTCCAGAATTTGAATATCTTCTGCACTATATCCTTTCGCTTTTTTCTCTTCGTTTTTAGACATAAATTTAAAAAGCACTAATGCTTTAATTAGAGAAATTATAGCAAAAATAAGCCTTTTTTGCTAGTAAATTATCCACTTTTTATTATCAAAAAAGACCTATAAAATAAGGCTTTTTTAAGTGTAAAAACAGAAACTGTGGATGTGAATAGAATATATTTATATTATAATCATTTACATGAGCAAAAAAGAATTTTACATAGAAAAAATCGGACAAAGAGGAAAGATAAAAATATATACAGTGGACGGTTTTATTGTCAGAAGAGATTTGGATGAAGAGTTCGTGAATTTTGGACAACATTTTCGTTACAAATGTATTCCTGAATATGAATTTTGGCTAGACAAAGAAGCTACACCCGATGAAAGAAAGTTTTATATAGATCATTTGTTGGTTGAATGGAAAATGATGAGAAATGGCACTCACTACAAAGAAGCATGTGTGCGAGCAGATGAAAAAGAAAGAACAGAGAGAAAAAGAACGGAAACAAAAAATAACATCCACATAAAACAAATTGGTGAAGCAAAAGGAAAAATAAAAATCTGGATTATAAATGGAAAAGCAGTGCGGGACAGCCGTGATATAGATTTTACCGAAGGAGGACACGATTATGTTTATAGTTATGTACCCAAAAATGAAGTCTGGATAGATAACGACATCACTGAAGAAGAAAGACCCTTCGTAATATTGCACGAACTTTTTGAAAGGTCATTGATGAAGAAAGGAACGAGTTATGGAGATGCTCATATAAAAGCAAGCGAAATAGAGTGGAAAGCAAGACACGATTCAAACAAACTTGAAAAATCTCTGAAAAAATTTGGGTTTAAATTTGTTTAAATCAAAAAAACGGATTTTGGTGTCGGTCCCAAAATCCGTTTTTGTTATTTTGATTTACTTAAATTTTTGATGAGTTTAAGGGTATAAGTATCTTTGTGATGTATAAAAAATACATCATTATTTTTATTTCCCAAATAAGAAAAACTTATTCTGATAATTAAAGCACCACTGGTTTTACTAGAAAGAAATTGATAAGAAAAATCAGCTGGTAAAGTAATCAGTTCTTTTCCTGTTTCAGAATAAACAATTATAAAACCATCCCAAGCTTCCACAAAATAACAAATAGTTTTAGAAGCAATTTCTTGTTCTTTATTTTTTCTTTCTCGAAATTCTCTCACCCAAAAAATTACAAGCGCACAAATTGCCAAAATAACAGCAAAGCATCCCAGAAGAAATTCGAAAAACTCGGGGCTACCAAATTGCATCATACAACACCTCTTTAATAAAGATTGTTGATTACAAATATCTAAAGAAAATATACACTATTCAACAAGAATTGCCAGTCTTCGCCAATATTTTTTAAAAGTGCCAATATCTACAAAAACGTCTTTCCCCTCTTCTGCATTTTGATAATCGGTATCGTTGTAATAAAAACCTTTTAGCATGCCAAAGTTTGTTTTGAAACCTGTCAAAACAACCATATGAAATCTGTCGGTTTCAGAAAATCTTTTTACAACAGACACCAAAACAGGTTTGTCTTTTTTCAAACTATTTTTAATTTCTCTCACCCCATCTTCCGACAATCTTTTTTGTTCTTTTTTATTTTCCGATCGAAACTCTGTTCTTTTTAAAACGACATCAAAATCTTTTGCAACATCTACAAGACCTTGATGTATCCAGCCGTTTTTTCCATAAGCATTTTTTCCAACAGCGTATTTTATAAATTCATCAGGTGTGAGATCTTTTTGGTTAAAAAAATTTAAGACAGATTTCAAACACAAAACACCGCAGGCACGCGGTTTCCAATATTCATCTTTTACATCTGTGTATTGAGAATAATACGGAACATCTAATTTCTTTTGCATAAAAATATTTTAACATAAAAAACCCTTTGCAATCGCTTGCAAAGGGTTTATTTCAAATCCTTGATAAATTTTTCACTTCCACGACATTCTATGTTGGTGCTAATATTGTGAATCTGAATGTAGTCCAGATCTCTTTTGCCATCAAGGCCATGTTCGTTCATTACCGGATAAATTTTTTTGCACATAGGACAACGAGCACTACCTACACCCAAACCCTTGCCCCAAAGCTTTGGGTCAAAATAATTTACCTTCATTGGATCACCTTTTTTGTGATTAAATTTGCCAATTAATATCTGAGATAACACTACAACAACATGAATTTTATTGCAAATAAAAAACTCTGCAAGAAGTTGGAAAACTTCTTGCAGAGTTTTGCTCAGTCGAGCGGAGGACAGAGTTCACGCAGGTCACCCCTTTCGATATCGTAGAGATATCTCTCACTGGCAGGGCACAGTTTTCCCGTAGGACCATGATTTGCGAGATAATCATGTTTGCGATCCCCTTCCATTCCACAACTGTTTGAAACAGTGACACTCTTTTCTTTACAAACAGGACAGGTAATCTTTCTGACACCTCTCTCAACAACCGTCGTCATCATAAGGCACCTCCTTAAAAAATTAAAGTAAAAATATCCTTTTTAGAAAATAACAGATAAATCAAAGTTTGTAAAGAGCAAATCCTACCTCGCACCGGAAACAGCTAATGTTGTTTTTATCTAATCCCCGTGTCGCAGAATAAATCAATTCCTGTTAAATCTTTATTATCGATAGAAATATCTTTTGTATTGCAGGAAGGAAAAGGTCTCCCACCAATTGGTTGTAAAGCATATTCGCCCACAGGTAGACTTAACTCGTAAAAACCATTTTCGTCTGATTCTGCTGTTGCGAAAGGTGAACTTTTTGGGCTTCCTGCTTCAATAACTTGAATTGTAGTTTTGTAAGGTTTATCAGCACAATTTGGATCAGGAATCTCTTTTTCCACAGGGCAAATTGGTCCTAATAAAACTCTTCCCTGTATTTTAAATTTTGTCTCCAACTCATTATCGACATCTTCATTATGTCCGTTCAATAAATCGTTGATATCTTCCACATCGTTCAAAATGTCCTTAACGTCAGATTTTTCATCTATAAATTCACACCCACATCCAGTTTCGTCACTAAAAGGTTTTCTTCCCTCTTCACATATATATTTTATTACTGAACATTCTTCTACGCTGTTTTTTACATAGATTTTGTCTTCATCTATTTGATTTTTTTGAGAATAATAAAAACCACCACCAAACACCAAAGCAATTATCCCAACAGCTATTAACACTCCCAATAAACCAAATCCTTTTTTCATATTTTTTAACTTTATTTATATGATGAATAAATTATCCTCCAAAATGCTCCCAAACCTAACAACACCAGAACAAACATCGCAATCCACCCAAACAAAGGAATAAGACCAATGATTGAAAGCAAGATTGTCCCACCGACAACGATTTTCCAATCAACAGAATAATCTTTTTTCTTCATCACCAAACGAGCAAGCCATGTTCCAAAAATTATTCCAGCAATTGACGCAGAAAGTGTCAAAGAAATTAGATAAGCCATAAGAACAAGTGCTCCTAACCAAAGACCAAACAAAGTAATCATCAAAAGAATAAAAGCAATCGGAGTCAAAACTAACACAACAAAACCAATTCCCAGACTCTTCCAAAAATTGTTAAAGCTTTCTTTTGTTACTGTCTCTGTAAATTTCTTGAACATATACACAAGCACAAAAGCAACAATCATCAGTCCTATCATTTTGACAAACAGAGCAATTGAAAGAAAAGCAAACACTGCACCAACAAAAACTCCTTTGTTTATTTCTTTTTCGCGACCAAATTTACTTTCACTGATAATTGTTTGCCCTTTAACAACAGCTCCTTCCATCAATTGAATCGGTTTTTTAGAATAATATTCCAAATTTCCATTTATTACGGCATTGCTTCCCAAAACCAACTCATCTGCTTGCCCTACTTTCACGTTACCTTTTATTTCGCTGTTGATTGTAATCATTCCGCCACCAAGATAAACATTTCCTGCAACAGGACTTTGAATATCAACTGTTCCTCCGCCAACAATCAAATCTCCGCCGACGCTCGCTTCTTTGGAAATCATCAGATTTCCTCCGGCAATAAATAAGTCATCCACAATATCTCCACCAACCACAACACTACCACCAGCCGTGTGAACACTTCCGTTTACATTTCCATTGATCATTATTGTTCCTCCTGCCGAATAAACCGATTGTCCGACATTTCCATTTATATTAATAACATTTCCTGCTGAGTGAATACCTTTTTCTATATTTGCATCAATTGTTACTATATTTCCTGCGATATAAAGATTTTTGATTTGTTCTTCTGCTCCGACATTTACACTACCATTATTTTTGGCTCCTATGCGTAAATCTGCCGCACTGATTGTTCCTGCAACGCTTAAAAAAGCGAAAGCAAAAACAAAAGCCAAAGCCAAAGCCAAAGATAAAATTTTTTGTAATTTCATAATAAATAGCAATTAGTTTTTAACAGATTAATTATACAATGTATCAAACAGTTTAGTCTATATAAACAAAAAACCTGCCGAGATTAAACCTCGGCAGGCTGAAATTAAACTAGATGAGACTCATACCCTGATAACGATGAAGACCAACAAGAGTATTGTCTGATCCGTCATTAATACTTTTATAGATTTTTTCCTCTCCAACAAAACCAGAGAATAATTTAGCCCTTTCAACATCGTTAAAATATGCTAGATCAGAGTAATTTTTATCATAATAATAATTATTACCTCTTCCACCCATAAAATGACGGGCTTCAATCATCTCCGTCAAAGCCAATTTCAAAAAAGAAATAACCTCTTTTGGGTACCATCCACAGTAACTCATAACCCAAACGGGATTAGTGCCGAACCAAATCGTCGTTTTTCCTTCTGAACGCCCATTAGCGTGCGACGACCATTCATCCACAAAAGTAAATTTTCCTGTTCGATGACGAAGGCACTTATAACCAGGCATCAGACTGTGGCTAGGTTTAACCTTTTCGGTCGGCCAACCGACAGTTTGCATGGCTTCCCAATAAAAATCCTGAATATCTTGGACGGTTATTTGGGATATATTTCTTTCCGATTCAAAACCAACAACCCTTACGCCTTCGGCGATTCTTCTTAATTCATCCGACATTTTCCCCTCTCATTAATTTGTTTCTTGTTAGAGAACCCTATTTCCTAAAACAACTTTACTTTTTTGACAACTCGTTGTCAACAAAATTTAAAAATTATAAAATCCAACAAAACTATTCCTTACTTTCACATTTACTATCTAACTTCCCAACCTTTTGATTGCATCTGTGTAGTTATTCCATTCATAATTTTATTCACTTCGTCATCCGTCAAAGTTTTTTCATTCGATTGAAATACCAAATTAAAAGCATAAGAAGTCTTGTCTTTACCCTCTGGACAATAAACATCAAAAAGTTTTGTTCTAACCAACAAGTCTCCACCGTTTTCTTTAATCAAACCTGCAACACTTTCTTGAGTTTCTGTATTTGGCACCCAAACAGCAATATCGCGAAGCATAAATGGAAAGGGTGAAATATGTTTATATTTTGATTCAACATTGTTTGGATTTTTTAGAACATCTTCGTATGATTCTGGTTGAGGAAGTTTTTCAATTAGTGCATCAAAATTAATTTCTAAAATATTTTCATTTTCTTTCACTTTTAAATCAACGCCCAAATCGGCATTTATTTTCTGGATTGCTTCGCTTACGCTCGCAAAGACATTTTTTTTATTTTTTCCCGCAACACCAAAACAAAGCATTCCCTTCTCTTCTTCGGTAGACGAAAAAACTTTTCCAAATTCAAAAATCTTTATTTCATCCAATCCCAACAACGGTGCATTTTTTAAATTAAGATCCAATTTTTCTTTCATTCCATCAGAAAGATTTGTTCTCAAATACGCTTTATCGCTCGCCAAAGGCTTTTCTATTTTTACATTTCCTTCACTAGTAAATGTATAATTGTAAATTTCTTCAAATCCTAAATCTATCAAAATTTGTTTTACTTTGTTTGCATAATAAAAACCTTTATGAACTTTTGGTTCTCTTATTTTTTCCAATGGCAAAGTTTTTATATTTTCCAAACCATAAATTCTACCTATTTCCTCAATCAGATCTTGTTTAATCCTTAGATCCATTCTTTGATAAGGAACTGTGACAACATATCTTTTCTCTTCGCTCTCTACCATTCTTCTGTAACCAACAATATTTTTAAATTGTTTAAATTCAGAAATATTTCCCATCTCAACGCCGTCGTTATTGTAACGAGATGCGTGAATTATTTTTCCATCTCCTAAATACAAACCAACATGGTCAACACCTTCTTCTATCTTTGTCCCAGACAAAAATTCTACCGATTCAAAATAGATCTTTCCTTCTCCTGTATTAGAGAAAATCAAATCCCCTGCTTTCAAATCACTTTCTGAAATTTCCTTGCCATACACAAACTGATCAACTGCCATTCTTGGAATCGCTATTCCCCCCTGTGCAAACAAATATGCCGTAAAAGAGGAACAATCAAAACTGTGAGGAGCGTCATAAACAACACTTGCTCCTAATTTATAAGACTTGCCAATCAAATCATTTACCAATTCCAAAACTTTTTTTGCAGAATCAATTTGTGCAAACTCGAATTTAAATTTATTTAAAATTTCTTCAACATCTTTGTCAGAAAGATTTAATCCCAAAATTTTATTAGCGTCTTTTGTAGTGAATCCAACTTTATAAGGATTTGGTTTTCTAGGATATACATCTACCTTTCCAACTACTTTTCCGCCAGAAATTTCCGAAATTAATTCCACCAACTCTTTCATCGCCACTCCCGCCAACTCGGGACTGATTTCGTTCTCAAAACGCTTTGAGGAATCAGTTAATATGGAAAAGCCTCTCGCAGTCTTTCTAACCGTTATAGGGGCAAAATTGGCCGATTCCAGCACCAAATTGACGGTATTTTGATCTACTTCTGCCTTTTTTCCACCTTTTACACCTGCAATCGCCAAAGGCTCCTTAGAATCTGCAATAACAAGATTTTCAGAAGTTAATTTTACTTCTCTATTATCCAATGTAATTATTTGTTCTCCGTCCTTTGCGTTTCTTATATTTATTTCGTTACCGTCCAATTTGTCTTTATCAAAAGCATGCAACGGCTGTCCGATGTTAAACATCACATAGTTTGTCGCATCCACAATATTGTTGATAGATTTTTGTCCCAGAGATTCCAAATTTTGTTTCAACCAATCTGGAGAAGACCCCACCTTCACGCCTTCCATTACAACAGCAACATAGCGGCGACATTTTTTTTCATCCTCTATTGTCACTTTAAAATCACCCAAAGTCTCAACTTCCAAGTCGGTGTGTTGAATATCTTTTATTTCTAAACCAGTCAAAACAGAGACTTCTTTTGCAATACCCAGATGACACAAACAATCGTGGGCTCTGTTTGGAAGAACATCAATATCTAAAATTGTATCACTGCCTTTTTCTTCTACTCCTTCTACCTCGAAGGAATGTGAATTTAACAAAACCGCCAAATCGTTTGGATTAGGCAATTCTTTATTAAAATATTTTTTTAGCCATCTATAAGATATAATCATTTTTTTTCTTACTACTTATTACTTAAACCTTACTACTCCTCAAATTCAACCAACAATTCTCTCAGAATTGCTGGTTGAATTTGAGATCCCCCGCATACATCAACCTTATATCATCTATCCCATATTTCAACATCACGATTCTGTCTATTCCTAAACCAAAAGCAAAACCCTGCCATTCACGAGAATCGATTCCAACATTGTTCAAAACTTTTGGATGCACCATACCCGCTCCCAATATTTCAATCCAACCATTATGTGAACAAGCAGGACAACCTTTTCCATTACACTTGAAACAAATCATATCAATCTCTACTCCCGGTTCTACGAAAGGAAAGTAACCTGGTCGCAAACGAATGGTTACATCTTCACCAAAAAGTTTTTTCAAAAATGCTTCTAAAACAGTTTTTAAATGTGCAACAGAAATATCCTTTCCAATCATTAGTCCCTCCATCTGATTAAACTGTGCATCGTGAGTTGCGTCAGTTGCCTCGTTTCTAAAAACTCTCCCTGGTACGATAATCGCAATCGGTGGTTTATTTTCTTTCATATATCTAATTTGAACATCCGATGTTTGTGTTCGGAGAAGTTTTTTCAAATTTTTTGGCTCCAACCAAAAAGTATCCTGCATATCTCTAGCGGGATGATCTTGTGGAACATTCAATGCATCAAAGTTGTAATATTCATCTTCCATCTCAGGACCCTGAGCCACCTCAAAGCCAAGCTCTATAAAAATAGAACTTATTTCCCTAATCAATCTAGTCACTGGATGAATGTGTTTTTCTGAATCTTTTATCATATTGGATTATTATATATATAAACTAGCTTTTTTCAAAACGAATTCCCTTCTCAATTACATATAAACAGTGTACTATTTTATACATGACGTCACTCCCCAAAAAAGAAATTAAACTTGAAGATTTGTTGAACGAAATGAAACACATAGACAGTGATGGTAAAAGATTTGTCACAAAGGCTTTCAATTTTGCCCAAAAAGCACACGAGGGTCAATTTCGACAATCAGGTGATCCATATTTTTCACATGTGTTTGAAACAGCGAGAATTTTAGCTGAAATCAAAATGGGTCCAAATGTAATTGCATCTGGACTACTCCATGATGTTCTTGAAGACACAGATACAGACCCAGAAGAAATTCGAAAAGAGTTCGGAGAGGATGTTTTATTTTTGATTCAAGGTGTAACCAAGCTAGGAAAACTTAAATACCGAGGTCTTAAAAGACATACAGAAAGTTTAAGAAAGTTTTTTATTGCTACATCAAAAGATGTCCGAGTTTTAATCATCCGTCTGGCTGACCGCTTACATAATATGGAAACTCTTGAATATTTGCCAAGAGAAAAACAAATTAGAAAATCAACAGAAGTTCTTGAAATCTTTGCGCCCCTTGCCTATCGATTAGGCATGAGATTTATTCATAAAAAATTAGAAGACACAGCGTTTTCATATATACAGCCAGAAGAATACGAAAAAACAAAACAGCTTTTACGACAAAGAAAGAAGGCGGATATGAAATTCTTAGAAAAGTTTGATCGTTCTCTTAAAAAAGCCCTTGCAAAAGAAGGCATGACAAAATTTTCCACGAGTTTTAGAATAAAAGGTCTTTACAGTTTATATAAAAAATTAAAAAGAAAAGAAGATGGTGTCGAAAAAATTCACGACATAACAGCTTTGAGGATAGTTACAAATTCGGTTGCTGATTGTTACAAAGTGCTGGGGATAATTCATAGCATATGGAAACCATTACCTGGGCGTCTAAAAGATTACATCGCCTTACCAAAACCAAATGGATATCAAAGTATCCACACTACTATATTTACAGGAGATGGGGGAATTATTGAAATACAAATAAGGACTCAGGAAATGCACAATACCGCTGAAATGGGTATTGCATCTCATATCTCTTACAAAGAAAGAAAAGTTTCTGGAGAAATTTTATCTCAAATAATCTGGTTCAAAAATATTCTTTCCAGATCAACTGGGCAAAATACAGACATAGACAGAAGAAAAACACAAAGAGACAGTACTCCTGATTGGATAAAAAATCTTGGAGAGGAGTCAGAGGTTAAAAAAGATGGACAACAACTTATAGAAGATTTAAAGAAAGATTTTTTTGGTCACAGAGTTTTCGTATTTACACCGAGTGGAGATGTTATTGATCTTCCGTTTGAAGCAAGTCCAATAGATTTTGCATATGCGATACATAGCTACATTGGTAATCACTTAACAGGTGCAAAAATAAATGGAAAACTAGCATCTCTTGATACAAGACTAAAAAACGGAGACATCGTAGAAATTGTCACAAAAAAGACAGCTGGACCTACGAGAAAGTGGTTAGATCTTGTAAAGACATCTGAAGCAAAAAGAAACATCCGAGCAAAACTTAAATTAGATCAATAAAAATTATTTAAAAACCCTCCTTGAGAATCTGATTTCCAAGGAGGGTTTTTTAAATAAATTTATTCAGAAATAAAAGTTCCAATAATAAAGATAGTTAATACTCCCAAAACTATTAAAACAAATTGTTTAGCGGTATCACCTGTTTTTCTTCTTTTAGAATTTAACTCTGGGATCAGATCGGACATCGCAATATATAAAAAATTTCCAGCTACAATACCCAAAGCAGGAGCAATAATCTTTTCCACTTGAGAAACAGCAAAAAAAGTCAAAACTGCTCCAAGTATTGTACTAAGAGAAACCAAAAAATTTGTCAGCAGTGCTTTTGATGTTGAAAAGCCTGAATTAACTAAAACAAAGAAATCTGATGCTTCTTGAGGGAATTCATGAGCCAATACCGCGACAGTTGTAACAATACCGATTTCTATACCAGATGAAAAAGCCAAAGCTATAATTATTCCATCAATAAAATTGTGAATAAAGTCGCCCGCAAGAACCAAGTATCCTGCACTTTTAAAATTTTTTTCTTCTTTCTCACAACAACCGTCATCTTCTTCGTGATGATGATACCAGTGCAAAAAACGAGAAAAAAGAAAAAAGAAAAGAAAACCGACTAGAATATAAATGGAAACATTTTCCATTGATGTTTTTTCTACCGCCTCGGGCAAAATCTCGAAAAAGATTACCGCCAAAAATGTCCCCGCTGCAAATGAAAGAAATTTTGAAAGATGTTTTTTAAACTTTTCGTAACCTAAAAATATCAAAAATATCCCCGTCAAAGATACAAGTGATTCAAGTACTGTTGCTAAAATAATATATGAAAGCATCGATGAAATTTTTAATTTTTAATTTTTAATTTTTAATTTTTCAAATAATTCGTCTTTTCCGTCTCCTGTCTTAGCAGAAAATAAGACAATATTTTCTGTTCCCAATTTACGGGAAATTTCTTTTAGTTGTTTCAATCTTGCACCCTTGCTAATCTTGTCTATTTTGTTAGCTGTTATTATAAAATCAAAATTGTTTTCTTTCAACAAATTTATCATTTCTAAATCAAATTCTGATGGACCTACCTTGAAATCGATTATCAGTACGATTTTTCTTTTTGGCTTGACCTCTTCTGACAAAAGATACCATAAAATAAGTTTTCTCAATTTTTCTTTTTCAACCGATTTTATTTTTGCAAAACCATAACCAGGGAGGTCTACAAAAAACAAATCATTATTAATTAAAAAGAAGTTTATTTCTCTTGTTTTTCCTGGCAACGATGAAGATTTAACAAGAGCTTTTTTAGTTCCAACCAAAGAATTTATGACACTAGATTTTCCAACATTGGAACGACCAATAAACGCAATCTGTGGTCTTAGATCATTCAATATATCATCACTTCCTCTTATTCCTTTTATAAAATTAGCTGATTTAATTTCCATAGAATTCAGTATAGAGTAGCGAGTAGTAAGTAGCAAGTAGTAAGTCTAAAAAAAATAATTAAAAACTTTTTTAATTTAATTTTTTAATTTATAATTTAAGTCTATGAAAATAATATCAGTATTTGGAGACAGTTTGGTTTATGGGATGGGCGATTCATTAGAAGGCGGTTGGGTTACTAGAGTTCAATACAAAATAAAAGGAAAAAATAAATTTTTAAATTTTGGAATCCCCGGGGATACTTCTAAAGATCTTCTCGAAAGAATTGACGAGGAACTAAAAGAAAGTAACCCTGATATCGTTATCGTTCTTATTGGTGCCAATGATTCACAATACAAAAATTCACCAGAAAACACCCTGATTAATATAGAACAATACAAAAATAATTTGGAAAAAATAGTAGAAAAAATTAAAAAATATACAAATGAAATTATTTTTATAGGATTGCCTAAAATGAATGACAGCATCACAACCGACTGGCACTATATTTATAATTTCTGTAATAATAACTTACAAAAATATGATGCTATTATCAAAAATTTTTGTAAAGAAAATTCTTTTAAATACACTCGTCTCTTTGATCTCTTAGAAGAAGCTGATTTAGATGACGGAGCTCACCCCAACAGTAAAGGTTATGAAAAAATTGCAGACCGAATTGAAGTATCTTTAAGAGAAAATATCGCTTGATTTTTTCTAGCAAATGAATAGAATAATATTCAGGTTTGTTTTCAACATCAACTTTTTGGAGGAAGCAAAAGCATGAACTGCACGAAAGACTACGACGGAAAAAACTGTAGGCGAGATGTCCGTTCGGGCGATTGCCCTGGAAAGAACAGGAATCGTTGTATTGCACCCTCGGGAACAGGCAAAAAACTGCCCATTGTCGGCGGTTTGATAAGCGCAAGCAGAAAATAAGTCGTCGTACGACCTCCGTAACAGCCCACCTTGGTGGGCTGTTCTTTTTTAACGGAATCAGTAAATATTTCCTAATAAATAAGATTTTCTTAATTTTTCTGGAAATTTTTCAATTGCATAACGAAGCATTGTACGAGGCATTTTTTTGCAATATTTTTTCAAAAAAATCTCTTCTATTTTTCTGTCTCTATTCCCCACTTCTCGCAACATCCAACCAACCGCTTTATGTATCAAATCGTGTTTATCGTCCAAAAGAATTTCAGAAATTTTTAAAGTGTCAGTAAATTGATTCTCGCGAATAAGTGCAAATGTAGAAATAATAGAAATTCTCTTTTCCCAAAGATTTTTTGATTGAGCAAATTTATACAAAATTTTTCTATCCGTTTTATCCAACAAATATCGCCCAACAATATTTGGAGCCGAAATATCCACCAAATCCCAGTTATTTATATTTTTAGAATTCTTGATATAAAAATCAAAAATCTTCTTTTGTAAGACGTCCGACACCTTACAATTTTTATATTTTTCAATCAAAATAACCAAAGCAACAAAATGATAATCGTGAATATTGCTATTCAACAACTCTTGCAAGTCATCAAAATTTAAATCAGTATATTTTTTCGCGATTTTTCTTTTTGTCGGAGTATCAATTCCTAAAAACTTTTGCCCCTCCCCATACTCGCCTTTTCCTGTTTTAAAAAACCACAAAGCTGTCTTTGCTTTTTCTACGTCTAAATTTTGCTTCAATTCCTTTTTTAATTTTACTAAACTCATTTCAAAATTATAACAAAAAAATAAAAACCTCAGTAACTTGGTTACTGAGGTTTTTATTTTTTTGTTAGACTTTATTGGGTTTTATTTATTCCAGTTTCCTTCTCCATAACCTCTACCTTGTCTTTCTCCTCCCATTCTAACACCTTCTCCTTTGCCGATTCCTAGACCTTGCATAATTTCTCTTGCTCCATCCAAGTCCCCTGCTTCACGAAGAGCGTGAGCTTCTACCATCTTAGCAAAGATTTCTGGGGTAACCTTATCTTCCATAGGTGACCCAGCTACAGCTGTTTGGAATGCTGTGTAATCGTTGTTTTCTACTGCTGTTCTAGATTCTTCTCTGTGAGCTTGCATAGCACCTCCTCTGTTAAAACCTTTTCCCATTCCCATCTGAGGCAATCCTGCTTGTTCTCTCAATGCATCTGCACCTTCAAAATCTCCACTCATTCTCAGATCGTGCATTTGATCAAGAACTGTTTTTTGTTCATCAGTTAAATCTTGAACTGCCTGTCCTCTTCCTACATTGTTATAGGCACTGGTTACTCCAACGCCACCAACAATGAAAGCAAGTGCCAAAACTGAAAAGCTTATTATTTTTCCATTCATAATTTTAAATAATTAATTTATAATCTTTGGGCCCGTAGGAGAGGTCGTCCCTCTCTCACACTCTATATTACGCACCTCAAAAATATTTCTTTCATCAAAATTATTTTCTCTCATCATCCCTCTCATATTTTCAAATCTACCCTGTCCCATACCCATAAGAGGAGCCTCCACTCCTTCTCGGATAGCCCTTTCCATTATTTTACTTCTTAGATAAGAATTTTCTCCACCCACTCTCCATGGTCTTACGACACAAGCATCAAAAGTATTTTCGTCTTTCACATAGCCTACCAAAGCAACGGTTTTTGCTTCATCCAAAATGATAAAATCAATCTCGTTTAGACGACTTACCTCAACCCTCCATTCTTTACCATTAAAATCTTTTAGCAAAATAACATCGCTTTTTTCTGAAGGAACTATTGTTCCTGCCAGCAATCCTTCTTCTGGGTGATTCCACAATCCCTGTCTCTTTTCTGTGAATCCTTGATATATAGGAATGTTTTTTCCTAACATATAATCAGCAAAATAAGCCAACCCAAATTGATAAAATATGAATCCAAAAATAATACTTATTAAAATACTTAATCCTGTTATTTTTGGAACACTATATTTGTAACCATCTTTTGTATTTGAAAAATTATAATCAGCGGTCAAGACAAAACCTCCTAGGACAACAATCCATAAATAGGGTGCCATTTTTACAATATGTTCAAACAAACTATTACTTAGGTAACGATAAGATTCCCAATCGCTATTTACCAATGTAAAAATTATCAGAGACACCGCAACGCCACCAACAAGAACAGAAACCAAACCAAAAAACCACAAAAAATAATCTTTTAAGAGGAACTGCCATTTTGGTCTGGGATAAATATCTTTTTCTTTTATCGCGTCCAATATTTTATTTTTTAAGTTTCTATGTTTCATGTTATTTATAATTTTATGTTTGTTTTTTCAAATTCTTCTTTAAATTGTTTCTTTGCTCGATTGATTAGTGTTGCGACAGTCCCCATTGGTTTTTTTAAAATATCAGAAATTTCTTTGTAATCTTTTTGCTCAAAAAATTTTAGTATTAAAATTTCACGATATTTTTCGTCCAATTTTTCCAAAATTTCCTGAATATGCACTTTTAAATATTTTAAATCAATGTCTTTAATAAAGTCAAAATCATTTACAATATTCTCTAAAATTTTATCATCTACATCTATATAATTTCCCTGAGGACGAGATTTATTTTTTCTATAATTATCAATTACTTGATTATGAGCAATTCTATAGATCCAAGAAGAGAAACTTAAATTTGAATCATAATCATTTAAATTTTGATAAACTTTTATAAAAACATCTTGAAGAATATCCGGTAAATCATCTTTTCTTAAATTTGTAATTCTTTTTATGTAGCGAAAAAGTTTTTCCTCGTAGCGATCTACGATGTAGGCAAAAAAATCTCTGTTTTGCAGGGACAAAGCGACCAATTCTTCATCAGTTTTTTGAGAATCATCCATATTTGTATTTTACTCTTTTAATACGAATTTTGATATATTTTCTTTCAATTTTTTTTAATTTGTGTATTATTCAATAAGGAAGGTAACTAAAGTCCACAAACAAGAAAGAGGTAAAAAATGAGCGAAAAAATTGATATTAAAGATTTTGTGTTTTGTATTTCGTGTAATATTTTTTATTTCAAAAATTTGAAAATGTGCCCTTTTTGCGAGTTTAAAAATAAGGTACATTCAAGTCATAACTCGGATAGAAAAGGGTATGGTTCTAGAGACCACACTTTCTCTACCGAGGCGCACGGTGATAAATATTGATTAAGATTTTAAAGCCGTTTGGTTCGCGAGCGAACCAAACGGCTTTTTTTTTAATCCTTAATATTTACTCCTTACACCTTTCCCCTAGCTTAAATTTTATTTAAATAAAATTTAAGCGTATATATCCAATCCTCGTCCGTCCCCTCTATTTCCTTCTGTTTCAACAACCACTCTAAATATCCAGCATCAATTTTTGCCACATCTTCTACAAGAGAACCAATATGTTTTCCAAAAACAAATTTTTTAATAATTGATGGTTTTGAAGAAATATCCACCATTCTTTTTATTATATCTTCATAATCAGTGTCTGGGGCTTTCGCTTTGGCAATTTTATACAAATGACCAAAAACAGCCTCTAATACTTTTACATCTCCATCGGCGCTGTGGGCGACAATATTTTCCAAATCAACATCATAATAATATCTCAAAAATTGCAAATTATATTCTGGAATTTCTTGCTTTTCATCCAAATATCTTGCCAATCTCAAAGTACAAATATATTGGGGAACGTTCAATCCCTCATTGTTAAGCATCGCAATATCAAATTTTGCGTTATGGGCTACCAAAATATTTTCTTTCAACAAATCACTCAATTCTTTTGATGTCTCACTATCAACGAAAGGTTCTTCGTTTTCAACCATTTTGTTCGTAATATTTGTGATACTCATTGCTTTAATAGAAATAGGCACAGGTGGTTTAAAATTTTTCACTGTCAATTTATCATCTATTTTATAACAAACCTGCATCAAACGATCTTTTTCCAAATCATTGCCTGTAGTTTCTGTGTCTAAAAAAATTAATTTATCTTTCATGAGAATAATTGTAGCACAAAACAAAAAATCGTCCGCCAATTGGCGGACGATCTTTTGTTTTAATATACATTTGTATTTATTCGTATCATTCGCATCATTTGTATATTGGTATATTTACTTAGAAAGAAGACGATTCAACCAACCAAATAGTGAAAATCCTCCTTTCTGTGCTTCTATTTCAGAAGTTAATTCTGTTTTAACTTGTTCCAATTCTTTGATCTGAGCGTTCAATGAATCAACAAGAGTTTGTGCTGTTACTTTTGAAACTTCTTCTCCCATTTTTTGAAGTCTTTCATTATATTTTTCAACATACTGTTCAGCCTTTTTAATTTCTCCGTAATCAGGTCCGATGAAAAATCTTGCAAAACCTCCTCTCTTTGCCACATTTTCTATAACAACTTCTGCTTCTTCATATTCTTGATTTTGTTCCTGAGCCATTACTCTGATTTGTTCTCCTACTGTTTCAGAATCATCAGAAACACGGATCATTTCTTGAACTGCGTTAGCAATTCTACTTCTTCTTTCTTCTGCTCTCTTTGCAAATTCAAATTTATCATCACTGTCTGTTGATGTGGCAATATCATCATCTTCTGTAGATGTTGCTATATCATCGTCTGTTGAAGTTGCTGAGTCATCGTCAAATTCTGCTTCACCAAGTCTTTCAGTTTCTCTTTCTTGATTCTTATTTTCTACTCCTTTTGAATCATCATCTGAATCAGATGATCCTGGACATTCTGCAAATTCACAGTTTGGTCCTTGTCTGCCAACAGAAGATCCATCTGGACAAATTTTTGCCTCTAATGTACATGCTCTTTGTTGTTCAGCTTCAACAAATGAAATTGCTGAAACCAGTGTAAACACCAAAAACAGAGCAAAATAGATACTATTTTTATTCATAATTTTTATATATTTTGTGTTAAATTTAATTAATAATCCTTTAATAATTGATCTCAGAAACCAATCAAAAGGACATCTAAAGTATATCAAAAACACCGAAAAACACTAGCAAATTCAACACTTGTCAAAAAACCCTTATATCTTACTAGTAAACTAGAATCTTTCCTAAATGAATATTATTAGTTGCATTTGTATATTCCCAAAGACCAACTTGAGTGAAGGTATACTCATACACTCCATCATAGCCAACAGTCTGTGACTGATTTAATTGTTTGTGAAATAAATCACTCTGATCAGTCGCAAAAACTCTCATTGATGTACTTGATTTGTTAATGAACCTAACAGAAGTCCCCCTTTTTATAGTTAAATCATTAGGTGAAAAACCACTCTTGTAATAATAAATTAAATAAACACCCTCTGGAGTAATGGTCGAGGTTTTGGTAGTAGTCGTCTTTGTACCAGTCGTTGTATTTTTTGTAGATGTCGTCGTAGTTTTATTTGTAGAAGTCGCTGTTGAACCTCCTTCTATAATTTCAACATTTGGTTCATTTTGATTATTATTAATCCCCACACCAAAATAGTTTTGATAGAAATAATAAGTTGCAACCGCCACCGCGCCAACCAACAAAATCAAAAATATATCCTTTATTTTTTCTTCCATAAAAATTTGATTAAATTTATAAATATAATTATTAAATAAAATAGTTTCTTTTACTATTGATTAAATTATAACATCAAAAAACAAAAGAAAAACAATTAAAATCCAGATTTTACATATAAAAAATGCGGTCGTATTTTTTATATGTAAAATATTTTTTTAATTTTTTAAATATTTTTCTATATTTTCTTTGTGACTTTCATAATCTTTTGCACAGTGGATTTCTCTGCTTGAATCGTGCAAATAATATAGACAATCAGTCTTTTCGGGATACAGGACAGCACTTATGGCATTAATCCCTGGATTAGCGATAGGATGAGGGGGTAGGCCTTTATACATGTAGGTATTATATGGAGAATTTATTTTTTTATCCGCAACACTAATAGGAGCCCACCAACCATCCCCTTTATCTCCTCTTGCATATTGGATAGTTGCATCAATATCCAATTTCATTCCCTGTAAAAGACGATTCCACAAAATTCCTGCAACCAAAGGCATATCTATTTCTCCACCTGCTTCTCTTTCTACCAGAGAAGCAATTTTTATCAAGGTTGTCCATTTTATATTTTGATTGATTGCCTCTTTTGAAAAAGGTTCAAATTTTTCATTGAAACGAGTATACAATCTTTTTACAATATCACTTGGCGATTCATCTACTGGAATTAAATAGGTATCAGGAAAAAATATTCCTTCATCCAAAGCTGATATATTGTTGGTCTCTTTTATAAATTCATCATATTTTTCGTCACTCCAACCAAACTCTTTAACAAAAATTTCACCGATTTGTTCCTTTCTATATCCCTCTTTTATAATCACCCATACCATATAGGGGTCCCCTTTTATTGTTTTTGCAATTTCCCAAGCAGACATGCTTTTCGAGATTTTATAAGCTCCTTCTTGCACACAATTAAAACATCCGAGAGCAATTCCAAAACCAAACTTATTTTTTATAAAACCTTTTTCATAAAGATCATTTTTTATTTTATCCGAATTATTTATTCCCATCTGGATAATAAATCTTTCGGGTTCACTTTCTTTTTGTGGAGCAGAAAAAAAATAATTACTGAAAAATAATATTGCGAGCCCAATCAATAATAAAATTCCAAAAATAACAAAAAATATTGGTTTATTTTTTTGTCCTGGGTGTATCAACATAATATCAATTCAAATTAATATAATGAAAAATAGTTAAGCATTTCAACAAAATCCTTTCTTATCTGGGAATCTTCTTGTAAATAAGCGCCGTCTATATAATAAATTAATCCATTATTTAAAACCACCAATATCTCATTTTCATACAAACCAGAGATTTTATATTTAACAGCAGGAGATCCTAAAAAATCTATCTCCTCTATCTCGGAAACAGCAAATTCTATGTTTGAAATCATTTTCTCTTTTTCTATCCACTCTTTCACAGAATAATTTTTTGCATTTTTAAAAATCAAAACAGAAATAGACGGCGGGTATTCTCTGGGGATATCGCTCTCCAAAAGTTCCTTATATTCTTTTTTATTAAACAGGTGCAAAGACTCTACAACATCTTTGTTTTCATTTACCCACTCACTCCTAGAATCAATCAAAATATAACCATCTGGGTCCAATCTATATTCAAAACGAACACCCAAATCATCATTACGATAACGAGTCCACGATTGGTTATTCCTTTCAAATTGTTCGCGATCAGTTTCCAACACATCCCAACCTTTTGGAATATCACAAAGATTTGAAAACTCTTTTATCTCTCCTGTTTTTGGATCACGAGCATCTGTAATAATCTCGATACAATTTTCTCCTCTGTCTTTATCAATAAAAAAATAAAATCCAATTACAACAAAAACAACAATAAAAAAGATTGTCGGTATTATATTATTATTTTTATAAAGATTCTTTAACATTTTTTATTTAAGGGTCACAATACCTCAATCGATATTTTGGTTTATCGTTGCTGGCCAATTCGAGTTAGAACGATAGTCGGACAAGCTCTGCAATGCGGTTTTGTTAAGTTTTATATTAGCACAACGACAGGTCTTGAGCATAATGTTTTTTAATCAATTAACATTGGTATTAAATCTCGCGATATTTTACGAACTTTAACTTCTTTTCTACCTTCAATAACAAGTCGACACAGTCTATGTAAGCCATCTAATATTTCTAACTTCCCCTCGATGTTTCTCATTAAGTCAATTGGAAAATCTGTATCCGCAGTAAATATCCTGTCTTTGTGTTTGGGATATTTTTCAATGTCGATTAAAACATTTCTCGGTGAAACACAGTATTTTTTATCACCGTCGTGCCAAAAAAGAAGATCTAACTGCCATTCTATTTCGGAAACACAAATATCCTCTATTGGGATATTTTTTAATTCCCAGATTTTGCTTTTATTCCAATTAAAGTCTAATCCGGAATTTTTGATAAATTCTGGTCGGTAGGTATTATTCATAAAAAATTAATAGAACTTGATTGCGAAATTACTTCTTCAATACGTTTGTCTTGCACATTGCTGGACCTTTTAGACGAAGTCAAAACTCTTTTATTACAAGGAGAAAACCAATTTTACTATCATTATCCTATATCTTCAATATAAAAAGATTAACGATTACAATTTATTTCATCAATTTTCCACTCCCCATCTTTTACAAGATACACAACAATTGGTTGTTGAAAAATATAAACCTCAAATTTCGCAGTATTATCATTTACTGATATTTGTTTAAAATCTAAATTAGATGCATCATCAGGGAAATCTTGGGCACAGATAAATGGATTAATTGGCATACAAATATTATTTTGAGTACAATATTCATCTATTTCATTTTTGTCTTTTTTCTGTTTCTCTATAAAACCATTTGTCACAAATTTACTCTCAAGAGACACATCTTTTTCGTTTTTTTGATTAAAATGATCTATTATATTTGTATAATAATCTCTTAAAATATCTTCCGGATTTTGTATATTATTCTCTTGTACAACTTTTTTTTCAATATTTAAATTTGATTTTGAATTAATATAATAATATCCTCCCCCAACAGCTAATATCCCAATAATAATTATTAAAATTGTTAAAAATAATTTTTGTGTATTCATGGGGTTAATTATACTAGTTATTTTATAAAGTTCTAACGTTCAAGACAGGTGGTTTAAGAAAGTATTAGGAAATAAAACTAAGATCATTTGCTGCGGGACTAGGACTCGGCCACAGGTTTCTAAGCTTTTTACTTCGCCCTGCCTCTTTTCTGAAAGAAAAGCAACGACACGGCAGACAGGTTCGCTCGTAAAAATCTAAGAACCTTCGGCCCCAGCTCGGAAAAGTGAAAAATTAAATAAATTTTTCTTTTCCTGCGCTTTTCGAGTCCTAGTCCCTCAACAAAGACGCTATTCCAAAATACCTCAATCGGTATTTTGGATTATCGTTGCTGCGGGACTAGGACTCGAACCTAGATAGGCGGTACCAGCATTAAAATTGATTTACCCTAATCAGTGTTTGTTTTGTACATTGCTGGCGTCCTTGAGCTAGAACCGTGGTCGGTCAAGCCCCGTAAGGACATTTTTAATACTTTTATCTTATCATTTCGACGGTCTTTGAGCAGTAGCTTTTTTGTGATCGGGACACCCATCTTTCTTATGGTCTAAATATTCAGCCCATGTAATAGATCCTGCATCGGAAACAGTTTTTTCAACTAATTCCAGGTCTTCCTTAGTTAGTTCTCCCTCCTTTTGGTACGGGCCCCACTCAGACATTTTTTGTATTAAGTGTGCAACGAAATATTGGGGCTTATGATCTTTACCATCGTAGATCCCCAGCAGTTTAAGATTACACGATTCTACCTCTGTTTCAGAATGAGTTAAGACAACCGCCAGTGGCGCTTCGGCTGGGCCACCAATAAAAACTATTGGGTGCCACGCTTCGTCAAACGATCTCTTTTTGCCCCGAAGAATATCTCCCTTTTTGAATTTTTCCATATTTTAATCAATAAAAAGTGACAAAAGTGACACTGGTTCGACTATAAAGTTACACTTGCTTGTTACCTTTGTCTATTAGTTTATCTAGAGCAATCAAGACTGGGTAATTAGGATTATCCAACGTATACCCAAACCAAAAATGGCTATGAATTTTAACCTCTCTAACAATCTCTCCAAGCTTTTCAATTAGGTCATCTTTTAAGATTAATTGGCTTGCTCCCGCTGGATCTTCTAAGTGCTTATTTTTATGGGCAGCAACTTGATGTCTGATTTTATGGAAATGATATTTTTCAAACTTCTCCTTAATTATTTCCAAATCAGCTAATCCCTCCTCCGTTGTTTTGATTACGCGAAATTGGGCCATAATATCCCCACGGTTATCTATTGGACCCAAGAAATCGTATTCAGAAAAATCTGGATTAGGGTAATCAATTTTAATTCTTTCAACAAATTGATCAAACATCTCAGGATCATCTTTCGAAATCAGACCGCGTTGCATATCTATAACTTCCTCTAGGGCTGGTTTAATTCTAACCTCTTCATCTTTTCTTGAGCAAAGCAGCGTATGTAAAATACTCACTGCCTCATTAAAGGAGTTGTTTGCAGATAGTAAGAGGAATCGATAGTAATCATGTTTCTCATTTTTATTTACCACTTCTAAATAAATCTTTTTACAGGTAAGAAAATTAATATCTGCAAGATATATAAGGGAGACAATATCGTATTTGAATTTAAAAGGGATTTTAGGCATATTTGTATAAACCCTAAAATCTTTCCACCAAATCTCTTGATTCAAAAGCGAGTGTCATTTCACCGCGAGTCTTGCGACTGGTCCAATACTCTCCCTCAAGAGACTTACTCGGCTTATTTATGATTTTTAAAATTGACGCGCCATCATGGATTGCGCTTCTATCGCGAATGGTAGCCTTAGGTCGATTCGTATAGTTATATGTCAAATAAAGATCTTCGCTGTTTGAGGCAACATTTATATCTGCGGTAGTACTGTAGCTCGACGATTCTTTCGTCATCAGTGTGCATTTAATACTTGAAAAAGTTTGTCTGATCACCAGAATCATAGGGATTGGATCGATACCTTTTCCTGTTTCTGGATTAATCCAGTCGCTTTTCAGTTCTCCACGCCATGTACCCTGGAGATCTGGAATCTTAATGAGCCAGCCTTGGAGAAATTTCCAACGCCACAACCATTTTGTAAAGATGATACCTATGATTGCGTAGATTGAAATCGCTTGAGGTATCAGTTTTACTGCCATCCATAAATCAAGAGTTGAATACGTTCTAGTAACAAGAATTACACCAGCCCATATAATTAGGAAAGTGAAAATTTGCGCATGTATTTTAATCGTGTTATTTATTTTTTCCATAGTTTTTACTCAAATCCAAGATAGTCCCATGCCCTAGAGAAAAAGGAGTGGGCCTTCTCTCGCGTACAAGGTTGATGCGTTCCGTAAATATTTTTAATATCGTTAACCTCACACAACGTCGCATGTTTTCCGTTTGGTAATGTTTCGTTATGGCAGTGTGCAAGGACAGCACGCACGTCAGCAGAATATGTATCCCTATTGAAATGGTCATCAGGTGCACTCCAGACCATACTTTGAATCAGAAAGGACGGGATATCTTTTGCCTCGACAATATTTTCTTCCTGCATCTTATTTCGCAATCTTTTTAGAATCCGAGTTATCTTGCGATACCTTTGGCCAGTTGCCTCATGTTTGTTTTTGCAGTTTTCATAGGTCTGGTGAGGCCAATTTATTATTTTTGTGCCGTCATCAGCAAGAAAACAAACGCCTTCAGGGTCATGCCATTTGTACCCCGTATCGTAGTAATATCTATATGCTAAAGCAGGTACGACATCCGCATCTACCCTGTATGAATTTGAATGGATATCAAAAGCCTTGTTCCCACGAGTAACACTTGTCTTCCCAAAATAGTCCTCAAGTGCTTTTTGAACTAGATTTTTAAATTCAGCAAACGAGATGCTCCCGTCTGAGTTCCCGTAGTCCTCCTTTGATTTTCCTTGGGGGTATCTTGGAAAAAACGTTGAGTTCAAACATACACAGATATCAACGTCGCTATCATTCTTCACATTGGTTCTCGATTTGTATGAACCTTGAGGAATGATTGATATGTCCATGCTCGACAATGTTACGTTCGCCTTTATGGCTTTTTTAACAGCTATCTCAGCGTTCTCCATTTTTTGCTGTTCCGTGACACCAGGAGCACCGCCCCAGGATTTGAATGTATCTTCCCAAGCCATATGTTAATTCTTTTTATCTCTAGGCGGAAAAGGATCTCGACCAGGCGCAACAGTATCACTGTCTCGGATCGGTCCACCATTTGGTTTGTGAATTCTAACTTCACCTCCACCAGATTTTGCTGATAAATCTTTCGCTATTTTCTCTGCTTCTCGTTGAGTGTTAGCAGTAGCAGAAGCACGATCAGCTCCCTCACGCTTTACTCGCCAATCATCAGAACCTTTTGGATTTGTAACATGGTAATTTGCCATATGTGTTTAATATAGATCTCCGGGAAGTATCGCAACCACTACTCCTTGGATCATACAGTTATCTGTTAATATAATCGGCTTATGGGTTTTATTGCTTGATTTTGGTCTAAGAACAACTACGCCGTCTGCCTTTTCAAAAATCTTCACGGTTGCCTCGTCATTAATGAGTGCAACCACTTTGTCTCCGTCCAATGCGGTATCTTGCTGACGAATCAGTAAGAGATCACCGCTGTTGATACCTGCCTCATTCATCGAGTCGCCGACTGCACGCAGAATGAAATACTTTGAACCCTTTTTTGCCAGACCTGTAGATACTGGGATATAGGTTTGTATATTTTCTTCGGCAAGCGCTGGCGTACCGCAGGTAACCGCCCCCACAAGTGGAACATCAATCGTACTTACTGAAGCAACCGACTGTGTTCCAATAAGAATGAGCTGTCTCCCAACTTTTTTTATCAGTCCTGCATCAATCAAGCGATCAACTACAAGGCTTGCTGAACGTGGAGATTTTCCTCCCGTTACTTCGTTTATTTCACGAAGTGAGGGGCTTTCACCATAATGGATAATCTTGTTGCGAATAAGGGCAAAAGCTTTTTTGTCTTTGTCACTAAGGTTATTTGTCATGGTATAAGTAGTATACAAAACCCTATACAAAAAAGCAAGTATTTGCTACCATGGAGTTATGGACTACAAACTCGAGCTAAAACCTTTTGAACGAAAGGACGGCATGAAGTATAAAACCATCCAACTAACGGATATTGCGCTTCACACAGCCAAGAAGACCCCTACTCCCTCCGTCGGTAAGAAAGTGCAAAATGCATTCAAGAATGACAAGCCAGATCGCATTTATTCAAAGCTCGAAAAGACGGCGGTTTCTGATGATAAAGCGTTCACCCTTGATCTGCTAAAAATGGATTCTGATTTTCTAAAAATGGTTCGAGATGAAGAAGCAAAGGGCTACAAGATTTTAATCGCCCTGCCGAACGAGGGTGTCCCTGTCTTCCCAGGCAAGGACACGGTCGAATTTATGAAAAGTAAAAACGGCAAGCGGATTATTCGTGGTCTTGCAAAAGAAAAAGCAAGAGATAAAATATAAGTGTTAGATCCTGCGTAGTAAAAAGTAGAATAGTGTATCGCCTCCAAGCCATGCCTATTCCGCGCAAGAAATAGTTTGAGGTTTTTCGGACCTCTCCCTATTTCGTGTGTGGAGTAGGCTTTTTCTATATCCATACATTTTATTAAACATAATTAATAAAATGCTATGAAAAAACTTTCATGGACAACAGGAATACGAGAGGTTAAAGACCTATTCCCTTGGAAAGAAAACCCAAGAAAAATCTCAAAACAAGCGTTGGATAAATTAAAAGAGAAAATCACGCAAAATGGTTTTCACAGTGTGATCGTAATTGATACAGACAACACGATACTCTCGGGTAATCAACGAAAGACGGCACTCACCGAACTTGGTGTGAGTACGGTTAATGTAATGATTCCCAGTCGCAAGCTTACAGATAAGGAGCGACGAAAAATCGGCATCGAGAGCAACATCAACGACGGCGAATGGGACTTCGAGAAATTGAAATCTTTTGATTTGGAATTACTTCAATTCGCTGGATTCGACGGGAAAGAACTAGTGAAATTTTGGGACGAAGAAAAGGATACGAAAGACGATAAGTTCGATGTCGATAAGGAACTCAAGAAGATCAAGACTCCTCAGACCAAGCCAGGTGATCTAATAATCATGGGCAACCACAAGCTACTCTGCGCAAGTTCAACTGATATCAACGCCGTTACAAAACTATTCGGCGATGACAGGGCTACTGCTATCTATAGCGACCCACCATTCAATATCGGACTCTCATACGATAAGGGTGTTGGCAATAAAAGTAACTATGGTGGGTCTTTCGACGATAACCAATCGGCAGACGAGTATGTGAATTTTATTCGTAAGGTTATGCAATCGTCCCTTGCAATATCAATTAAGGATATTCATGTCGCGTTCTGGTGTGATGAGGCATGGGTGTGGGTTTTCCAGACGTTGTACATGGAACTCGGCATCAAGAACCGAAGACTGAATATCTGGATCAAAAACAATTCATCACCGACCCCAGCCGTGGCATTTTCAAAATGTACGGAGTTCTGCGTGTATGGAACAAAAGGATTGCCGTACCTGTCCGACCTTATTAAAAATCTTAACGAGATTCAAAACAAGGATTGCACAACGGGTAACCAACTTCTCGGAGACATCTCAAATATCTGGGCAATCAAACGACTACCATCGAATCAAATGGAACACCCCACAAGCAAAAACCCAGAACTCCACCATAAATTCATAATGCGATGCACCAAGCCTGGAGATATCATATTCGATGCCTTTTCAGGATCAGCTAGCACCATGATCTGCGCCGAGCAACTAGACCGCAAAGTGTACTCACTCGAAATTGAGCCGGTTTTTTGTGACCTGGCGATTCGCAGGTACGAAAAACTAACTGGTCGGAAAGCAACGGTAACCAAAAACTATTATGAAAAAGAATAAATTTCAGGATCAGTTTCTTGCCGAATTAATAAAAATCCCAATTATACAAGTTGCCTGCGAGAAAACAGGGCTATCTCGCAATAGTGTCTATCGGTGGAAAAAAGAAGATAAGGAATTCTCTAATAAAATGGACGAGGCATACGCCGAGGGTGTCGCTTTGGTAAGCGACATGAGCGAAAGCCAGCTACTTACTCTTATTAAAGAAAAGAACTACCCAGCTATTAGTTTCTGGCTTCGTCATAGAAATGAAAACTATAAGAACAAGCTAGAAATCACTACTAAGGAAGACGACGAGGAACTTACACCGTCACAGGCAAAAATCGTGAAGCAAGCACTAAGGCTCGCAAACATCACTAAGTCGAAATCCATTAAAAACATTAATAGATCAAAAAGTCATGACTAAAATAATTCCAACTGCTCTGGTCAATACTATGATCAAAGACAGGTCCGTGCGTACATCAATCACCAAAGATAGCTTCCTCTACTTCTTCCACTTCTACTATGCACACTATGTGAAATACGAAACAGCAGATTTTCAAAAAGAGATTATTCATAATCTCGAAAAAAGTGCTGTTGAAAATCTCTATGTCGTTGCGTTTCGTGGATCAGGAAAATCAACTATGGTGACAACTGCATACCCAATCTGGGCGATTCTTGGAAAACAACAAAAGAAGTTCTGTATCATTTTTTGTCAGACAAAAGCCCAGGCAAAACAGCACATGATGAACATCCGATCAGAGCTTGAGGGTAATGATGTTCTCAAAAGGGATCTTGGACCTTTTCAAGAAGAAAGCGATGAATGGGGTTCGCACTCTCTTGTGTTCAAAAAGCACGGTGCAAGAATTACTGTCGCTTCGAGTGATCAGAGTATCCGTGGACTTCGTCATAATGAACACCGTCCCGATCTAATTATCTGTGACGATGTTGAAGATGTACAATCAACAAAGACTCGCGAGGGACGAGACAAGACCTATTACTGGCTTCGTGGTGAAGTTATTCCTGCAGGTGACAAAACTACCCGACTGATTATCGTTGGTAACTTACTCCACGAAGATTCGCTCCTCATGCGTATCAAAGACGAAATCGCTCAAGGTAAGGCAAAAGGTACATTCAAGGAATATCCGTTGCTCGATAAAAATGATGTTTGTCTGTGGCCAGGAAAATACAAAGACACAAAAGATGTTGCGGATGAAAAAATGAAAGTGGCGAGTGAAATTTCATGGCAACGAGAATACTTACTCCGCATCATTCCAAGTGACGGTCAGGTGCTTTACCCAGAATGGTTCTGCTACTACGACGAATTGCCTGGAGCAAGTCATATAGCGTATCGTGGTACTTATGCTGGAGTAGACCTTGCAATATCTTCTAAAGATGCGGCGGACTTCACCGCAATAGTTTCTGCACATGTCTATGGTCGTAGAGAGAAAATGAGAATATATATTCTACCTAATCCGATTTGTCAGAAATTGAACTTCCCAGCACAAGTTGATCTCATGAGAAATTTCAAAGCAACACAAATGCCTCGGTACACCGATAAATTCTTTGTTGAAAGCGTTGCATATCAAGAAGCACTACCGCAGATGTTGGAACTGCACGGCATCGAAGCGCAATCTGTTAAGCCTAAGGGAGATAAACGAACGAGATTGTCGCTGACTTCGACATCAATCAAGTCTGGAATCATTAAGTTTCCGAGGCATGGGTGTGAGGATCTTATACGAGAAATGGTTGGATTCGAGATCGAAAAACACGACGATCTTGCTGACGCTTTTTCGCTACTGATAAATGCGACGCTCGATTATCACTCACAGGAATCAACTTGGATTATGGCGTTCTTGGGTGGAGACACTATATATTACAGCGACTATGTTGATGTGGGTTAAATATAGCTCGCGAGTATCTTCACTCTTCGTTCTCAATTCTTCTTCTGCGCTCGTCTAGTGTTTCGCCGTCATACATCCAGTAGTCTGTTCCAGCTACTCCGTAATCATAGCCAAGTATCTTTTGTGCAGAGGTGGAGAGACTGGTTATCTCACCTCCAAACTCAATAGTGTTGTTATCAACGACTTGGGCTTTAATGTTTTCGTCTCGGCTAAATACCAATTCGGATCCGACAGGAATATCAACGATACTAAAATTAAATTTCGATCTCCGTGTACGCGCCTGATTCAATGCTTCCTGATCTTCTTTGGACTCAACAAAATCTTTTTTCGGAGTAATGTTTTCTATCTCTGCTAATTTAAGGGCGGCCACCACTCGCTCTGGTGAAATATGGAAAAATTCTCTTCTTGGATTTATACGACTATCATCAAAAGCGTCGTGTAGTTGCTGTTCAACGAACGTGGCACTATTTACTGTACAGGCGTAAAAACAAGTAAATGGAATAGGGACACTTGTTGAAGAACTCAGCTCTCGAATTCGTTGTTCTAAACTCGTGGAAGTTTTACCTATCTTTACATAACCAGGCATCGCCTCGTTTATGAGGATATAAATTATTTCGTTCATGTTGTTGGTTCGGTTTTCTAATAATTAGGTGGCCAGATACACAAAAATCCCGCCACCAGAAGGAGACCTTTCGATCATCCCTACCTAAGTTTCCCTAGGTAACCGAACCAACGACCCTGATGACGGGGTTTTTACGTTGGTTCGGATTTGCAACCATATCCTTTGGAAAACCAAAGGGGTTAGGTCGACTGATATTCAGTTGTAAATTAATAATAACATTTTCGACTTTATTATTCTAGATTGATTGTATCGCTGATACATGATTTTGCTAAGACTCTATATACGACCATGCTACGTATCTCTAGTTCTGCATAGTCTATGCACCACCAACTGGTCTGTCATCAATATATGTATGGAGACGCAGTATATAAATAATCTAGGTGTTAAGACCGAAGTGCCACGCATAAAGGTTCGTTACGTCCTGTATGCTCGTAAATCAACCGAATCAGACGAGAAGCAAGCTTTGTCGATTGAATCGCAAGTAAAAGAAATGTTATCAATCGCAGATCGTGACGGTCTTGAAGTTGTAGACATTAGACGAGAATCACACTCAGCAAAAGAATCGGGACAGCGACCAGTCTTCAAGGAGTTATTGGAAGACTTGAGACGAGGCAGGTATACAGGAATACTTACTTGGGCACCAGATCGTCTCTCTCGTAATGCAGGAGATCTTGGATCAGTCGTCGATCTTATGGATGAAAATAAGCTGATAGAGATCAGAACGTACGGACAACATTTCAAAAATTCACCAAACGAAAAATTCTTATTAATGATTCTTTGTTCTCAGGCAAAGTTAGAGAACGACAACAAAAGTATTAATGTGAAGCGTGGACTACGAACACGGTGCGAAATGGGATTACGGCCAGGTCCTGCCGTTGTTGGATATCTCAACGAAAAGCATTTAGATAAAAAGTGCCAAGTTGTTATCGACCCTGAACGAGCGCCTATAGTCAAACAGATATTTGAAAAAGTAGCGCATGAAAAATGGTCAGGGAGAAAGATATTTCATTGGCTCAAATTCGACCTGAATTTTAAGACACGAAGTGGCAACAAGGGGCTTACCCTAAGCAACATTTATCTCATACTCGAAAACCCTATTTACTACGGAGTTTTCGAGTATCCGAGGAAAAGTGGAAATTTCTATACAGGAAAGCATGAACCGATTATCTCTAAAGAGCTTTTTGATCAAGTCCAAGAGCAAGTAAAAAGTCAGGTGTTACGAGTACAGGAACCGAAAGAATTTGCTTTCACCAAAATGATGACTTGTGGCTTATGCGGGTCTGGCATCTGTGCGGATGAGAAATTTAAGAAACTCAAAGACGGGTCAGTGAACAGGCACATCTACTACGGCTGTACAAAGTCCAAAGACAAGTACTGTAAGTGTGGGTACACAAACGAAATTGAGTTAATAGGGCAATTTGAAAAACTGCTTGATCGAATCAGCATTAGCGAAATCGGAATGAAAGAGAAGATCAAATACGAGGTTGAACGAATAAAGAAGTTTCAGCAATCAGTTTTGAACATCAAGCAACAAATCCAAATAAAAGACGTAGACATAAGAGATTATGCCAAATTTATTTTAAAAGAAGGGTCAATCGAAGAAAAGCGAGAATTGCTAACTTGTTTTAAGAGTAAAATTTTATTGAAAGACAAAACTATTTCTCTCGGTTAATAACCTTTATTCATAAAACTTACCGCCAGAAATATCAAAGAATTTCTCAAAGAAACTCGTCAGCTTATCTATAACACTTTCACGTTTTTGAGTACGTTCACCAGTTGGAGAAAAGCGAGATACTGGTGGTAAAACTTTTGTAATAGCGGTACCAGTCGTTGCGATGCTTCCATCACGGAACGCGTTTTTTATAAACGTGACAGTCTCATCATGATCAAGATTTTCACTAGTGATAATTTGCTCAAGTTCTTCAATCTTTTTCTTATCAACAAACTTCTGCCAATCGTCATCCACCATTGAATGAACATCAAGGGAGGTTATAAACTGATTGATGAGATCCTTTTTATTGCGTAATTCAATACTAGAATCTATCGCCTTATTAATATCAAGTAATAACTCACGATTTTTGATGTGGTCTTCGTGATATTTTTTGATAAGTCCTAGGACATAATCAATATTGATTTCTATCTGCTTGATAAGCTCCATTTCAAACACCAGATCATCATTGATGTTCTCCTTAACGTCCTCTATTGTCTTGCGAAAGTCGTTGTAGAGATCAATATATATACTGTGATAATCCTGAATATCACGCTCAGTTAAAATCTCATTACCTGCAAACTCGTCAAATGTCGTGAGAATATTACGCACTCGCAGAATTGCACTGTATAGTTTAATAAAATCTTTTTGACTTTGCTCGCCAACAATCCGCTGTCCCACAGGAAATTTTTCCAGAAGTTCGGCTACCAAACTCGCATATCCTCGAACTTCTTTCTCGTTATCTTTATATCCGTTGTAATACTCTGCGTACGATTTCAAAAGCACAATACCACTAGCTTCTTTATCGCCAAAGAGTGCAATTGATTCATTGGTCGCTTTCTCTAAGTTACGGAAACAAACGATATTTCCAAAAGTTTTGACGCTATTTAGGATACGATTCGTTCGTGAAAATGCTTGAAGAAGACCATGTAATCGAAGATTTTTATCTACCCATAATGTATTGAGTGTCGTAGCATCAAAACCTGTCAAAAACATATTGACCACAATCAAAACATCAACTTCACGATCTTTTACACGCTGGCTGACATCCTTATAATAATTCTGGAATTTATCAGATGAAGTATCATAGGAAGTCCCAAACATTGTATTGTAATCCTTGATGGCACTCTCCAAGAAATCTCGCGAACTCACATCTAGCCCACTTGTATCTTCTGAATTTTCATCAATCATTCCGTCTGCGTCCTCGTCATTTACACCAAAACTAAAAATGGTTGCGACTTTGAGCCGTTTATCGCTAGGCACTTCCGCAAGTTGTTTTTTAAATTCAGCATAGTACTTTTTAGCAACATCAATTGATGAGACTGCAAAAATGGAATTGAACCCAGCCAATCTTCGGTCCTTTATTTTATAGAAACTATTACGCTTTGTTTTTTGATCAAAATGTTCACGAATGTATCCAACAATATTCGCTAGACGTTCTGGTGAAGCAAGTACAGCTTCGCGGTCAATATCACTGACTTTTTTGTCTTCAATGTTCTCAGCTTCGCGAACAGTAGAAACGTAGTCAACCTTGAACGGTAGAACATTTTTGTCGGCAATCGCATCAACGATAGTATAAGTGTGTAATTTTTCACCAAAAGCTTGCTCTGTTGTCTTCAAGTCTGGTCTACCCCCAGAAGATGCGTTAATAGCAAAAATTGGAGTACCAGTAAAACCAAAGAGGTGGTAATTCTTGAAAGCTTTTATAATGCCTGCGTGCATATCACCAAATTGTGAGCGATGACACTCATCAAAAATAAGCACAACATGACCATCTAAAATAGCATGTTCATTATTGCGTCCAATGAAGCGATCCAGCTTCTGAATAGTTGTGATGATTATGCGTGCGTTCGGATTTTCGAGCTGCTTCTTCAATATCGCCGTAGAAGTATTGCTATTTGCTGAACCCTTCTCAAACTTGTCGTATTCTCGCATTGTCTGGTAGTCCAAATCCTTACGATCTACAACAAACACGACCTTATCTACATAAGGCAACTTACTGACTAACTGCGCCGTCTTGAAACTGGTCAAGGTTTTTCCTGATCCAGTCGTGTGCCAGATATATCCACCAGCCTCTACTGTTCCAAGCTTCTTGTAGTTTGTGCTAACTTCGATTCGACTTAATATCCGTTCGGTAGCTACTATCTGATATGGTCGCATTACCAACAACAGATGATCGGTAGTAAATACACAGTACCGAGTTAAAATATTCAAAAGTGCATGTTTCGCAAAAAATGTCTTAGCGAAATCCATTACGTCTGTAATCGGTTGATTGGTAGCATCTGCCCACCAACTAGTGAACTCAAAACTATTGCCTGTACGCTTACCCTTTTTCGCACCGCCCTCGTTAGATTCTTTAATATGCTGAGACCTTGTGGTGTTGCTGTAATATTTTGTATGCGTGCCATTTGAAATGACAAACAATTGAACATATTCAAAAAGCCCACTTGATGCCCAAAAACTCTCACGCTGATAGCGGTTAATTTGATTGAATGCTTCGGCAATCGCTACACCTCGGCGCTTAAGTTCAATGTGTACTAAAGGTAATCCATTCACCAACACAGTTACATCGTAACGATTGGCGCGCTGACCATCTTCTGTCGCATACTGGTTTATTACTTGCAGACTATTGTCATGAATGTTGTCTTTTTTTATAAGATAAATATTTTTTATGGTACCGTCGTCGCGCGTTAGATTCTTGATGTGATCTTCTTGAATAGTTGTAGTTTTTTCTTCAATACTTTGATTTGGGTTAGCAAGCTCGCCCACAAAGAAATGTTCCCATTCGGTATCAGAAAAGGTAACCTCGTTGAGTTTCTCTAGCTGTTGTCGTAGATTCAAGACCAAATCATTTTCGGAGGTTAGCTTCAGGTATTCATACGCTTGTGTTTCAAGTTGCTGAATAAAAGCACGTTCCAATTCTGCTTCGCTTTGGTAATGAGTCGCACGCTTTGCATCAGGAGTGTACTGCGACACCACTGTGCTTTGTGAATTTTCGGCGACCAAATTGTATTTGTTGTTATTTTGCATATTCGGGAAATGTTAAAAGCTTGCTTCGGTAGTATTCGTATTGAGATCTGCGAGCTTTGAGTTCAGCTGGCAGACCGATAGAAATATCGTTCACGAGAGCATCGAATTTATCTAAAACTGTTACGATTTGTTCTTGTTCGGCGATAGGTGGAACTGGGATTTTAATTTTTTTTAATTCTGCCATCGGAATACTCATAACAGGAGATCCAACAATTTTATTTTCAATTTGCTTTTTTGCAATTATAGAATTAAGGAAGAATAACAAAAATTTTGAATCTACGACTTTTTGATTCGGTTTGATTACATATACACCCTCTTTTATGTTCCAATTCTTCGGTTTCTCTTTCACTAAAGCAGTTCTACCGATTGTTCCTGTTCCAGAAAACAAAACGTCGCCAACTTCCAGATTGGATCTATTATTTATCAATCTTAACGCTTCGTCATTTACCCTGTCAGTCTTTTCAAAAAATGTTACATTTAAGCCGTTTATTTCACGAACCGTAACATAGTAATTATTCGCGTCCTGAGTATTCAAAACAAAGTTTTTACGTGGATTCAAACCTGTTTTAAGTGATAAAATAATATCACCCAATGTTTCCTCTCTAACTTTTTCATCAAATATAAATAGTCCAGAGCGATAATACTCATATTGCTTCTTCCTAGCTTCTAGCTCAGCTTCTAGCTCAGCTTCTAGCTCAGTAAAACTATTAAGAATAGTGACAATTTCTTCTTGGATTGCAAGGGGTGGGAGAGGGATTTTGAATTTCTTGACTTCATTATCTGAAATTGCTGGATAGCTGGCACCTTTCTGTGTTGCCTCTACGTAATCACAAAATTCAGATGAGCCAATCAGATGAAAAACAAAATCAGTCAAAATTACACTGGTGTCTGGACGCAACACACAAAAACCAGTACTACAAATTTGTCCATCATATTGGGCTCCGATTACACAAAATCGTTTGAGTGTTGGCCTCGTTGTACCAAAAATAACATCACCCTTCCTAACTATTTTTTGTGCACGACTAGGTGCTGTGTCTGAATCTACCGTCTGTACTTCTGAAATAGCGTGTGTCACCCTATCTACAGATGATAAATCGATATACTGAAATGTTTTCCCGACATTATTTTGCCAATTTATATTCGAGGTCGGTTCACAGACCTTACCTAACTCCTTAAACTCAACCCCTTTAGGACAGAGTTGGGCAATCAACTTTTCAATTTTGCTTTGGTGTTTGGACATATTAAATTTGGCTAATTTTTACCAGCAAAACATTGTAATGATACAAACTTAACTGCTTTTTTATATTTCTATAATTTATAATGCTGAAAAAGGGCAATTTTAAATCATCTTTACTTGTGCCTATAGCATAAACAATTGTGTACTCGGATGGATTTGGGTCACTCTCCAAGACTACGCTTTTATGAGAATTAATAAGTTTTGAATTGACTTCTTTTCTGAATGATTTGTCTGTAAGCAACAAATCAGCGGATACCAGTCCCTGACTAAATAAATGGCTTAGTACGGCACTTGCCCCGTATTTCTTCACATGCACTAGGTGTTTATCAGACCTAACAAGATCAGCAAATTCAATTTTGCCTTTTCCTATCAAGTTAGTTTGACTTACACCACCATCAAGACACTGATAAGCAGTGTCATTCGTTGCAACTTTATTATTGTAAATATTTTCGTGATCATTCTTATCCCAGTCTGGCAAAGCAAAGGTCGCATCTACACGATACTCACTCTCAATCTTATTTTTGTAAGTCGCGTCTACTTTGTAATATTTACCAGCTACTAATAAATATTTCTCACTGTTGGAGTCGATTTCAGCATATAAACATTTATATATTGACCATTCTTTTATGAACTGATCATTGGTATCTACTTGTTGCACTTTTTTACTTTTGAGCAAATCTACTGTGATATTCGTCTTCTCGTCATCAGTCAACGAATCCTTAAAATCATCAAAAATGATATCCTGATATTCTGTAGCATTATTTCTGGCGCTATATTTAAAACATTTTGTATTTTCCCATTCAATAACTTCGGGGATTGCGAGCCAACAAATTACATCGGTCTTACTATCATCATTTATTTTTGAAACAATCTTATTATCTAAATCAGTTACCACCTTTTTATCGTTAACGGCAGAAAAATTATCAAACCAATCAAATCTCTCTTTGTATTTATTGGAAATGTATGCCTTGTATAGCTCAAGAAGTACGTCATTAACCTCATCAACATTCCTTTTGATAGATATACTAATTGCATCCTTTCCTATAACATTCTTTCCATACAATTCCTGATCCTCTGGTTCACCAACAACAGCCCTCATAATGTCCTGCTCAATATCAAAACCAAAATCTGCAACCGTTCCAATTCTACCGAGCTGTTCCGAAACATCTTTTAGTCCATTTTTAAAATTCTTTTTTTCAATTTTCTTTACTTCGCTTTTAATGACACTAAGAGCTGTTTTGATTCCAAATTGCTCAACTATTACACCATCTTTGAACATTTGCCACCCATGACCGAAAGATAAACCGAAGTAAATGTCTTTACTGTTATATTTTGTTTTTGTTATATATAGCCCCGAAGCAGTAGAATTCTTTAGATCTTCGATATTCTTATTGAAAAAATTATCTGTCCATGCTGGCTTTTTTGAAAATGATTTTTTGTAGTATAAGACCCCATTGTCAAAAATCTCATTCGTACTTACGTCCTTAACGACATCACTATGGTCTGTGATATTATCCTTAATCAAATAAATTGAGAGTTTTTGATTTTTCATAACATTATTTATTGCTCTCAATATCAGCCACAATCTCATCAATTGCCATGCGAAGCTCTTGTTGTCTTTTTACAATTCGACCAATTTCGACATTAAGCTCGGTGATATTTACAACCTCGCGAGTATTTTCAGCCACGACATAGCTCAATACGGCGATATTGTAGTCATTCTCAGCGACAACTTTATTATCTACAAGCTTGGCAAAATACTCTGCATCTTTACGTTCAATAAAAGCGTTGAGAATTTTTTTGCGACTTGCTTCACTCAACTTATTTTTATTACCACCACGAACAAATTCAGCGGAGGCATCAATGAAGAGAGTTTTGTTATCTTTCTTACTCTTCTTGAGTACGATGATACAGGTGGCGATAGTTGTACCGAAGAATAGATCGGGTGGTAATTGAATAACTGCATCAACGTAATTGTTATCTATGAGGTACTTGCGTATCTTCTGTTCTGCGCCGCCACGGTATAGAACCCCTGGAAATTCGACAATAGCCGCCGTACCACTCGTAGAGAGCCACGCGAGCATGTGCATAGTAAACGCTAGATCCGCCTTACTCTTTGGTGCTAATACTCCAGCTGGTGAAAAACGTGGATCATTAATAAGAAGAGGGTTTGCGTCACCATCCCACTTAATCGAATATGGTGGATTCGAAACAATGGCATCGAAAGGTTCGTCGTCCCAATGTTTTGGATCAGTAAGTGTGTTGCCGTGAGCAATATCAAAATTATTGTAATTAACATCGTGCAAGAACATGTTGATACGGCAAAGGTTGTAAGTAGTAAGGTTAATTTCTTGTCCATAAAAACCTTGTCGAACATTTTCCTTACCTAGCACTTTTGCAAATTTGAGAAGAAGAGAACCAGAACCACAAGCTGGGTCGTAAACCTTGTTCACTTCCTTCTTCCCTACGGTAGTGATTTCTGCCAGAAGTTCACTGACTTCTTGTGGGGTGTAAAATTCCCCACCAGACTTACCGGCATTTGAAGCATACATGGTCATCAAAAACTCGTAAGCGTCACCGAAAGCATCTATGGTATTGTCGGAGTAATTGCCAAGACGTAGGTCACCAATAGCTTCAATAATTTTAGTCAGTTTTTGATTGCGTTGCTCTACTGTATTACCTAATTTATTAGAATTAACATCAAGATCAGCAAATAAACCCTTGAGGTCATCTTCACTATTTGCGCCTTTTGCAGAACTTTCAATATCACGGAAAGTTTTAACCAGCGTTTCGTTGAGGTTTGAATCATTACGCGCTTTCTTGCAAACATTTACAAAAAGTTCACTTGGCAAAATATAAAATCCTTTTTCTTTTACCGTATCAGCTCTACCAAATTCAGCTTCTTTATTGGAAAGCGAAGCATAGTCAAAATCTTTTTTACCAGCACGACGTTCGTCAGCGTTAATATAGTTGGTCAAATTTTCGCTAATGAAACGATAAAAGAGCATGCCTAGTACATATTGTTTAAAATCCCAACCATCAACACTTCCTCGTAAGTCATTGGCGATCTGCCAAATAGCACGATGCAATTCTGAGCGTTCTTGCTCTTTGGTAGTATTTAAATTTAATTCTTTGTTGCTCATAAATTATTTTAATAATTCGTTAGTCGAAACACCTAACGCCTGGGCCAGGTTAGTAATAGTTGCGAGAGTTGGATTTGTCTTCGCATTCTCTAGATTACTAACAAAAGAACGATCGACGCCTAATTTCTTAGCAATCTCGACTTGAGTGATATTTTTCTTGATTCTGATTCGCTTGAGATTTTGTCCAAGCTTTTTAACATCGTCAGTCATAAAAGTATTATAGCACATTCTGTTGTAGTATAAAACAACAAAAAACACTCCTTGTTCAAGAGTATTTTTTGTTCTGAATACTGCTCTCAGCAGGTATGCAATTTAGGTATAGATCTTCCTGATTAGCTCTATCTTTGAGCTAGCTCAAGTTGGCTGCGGGACTAGGACTCGAACCTAGATAGGCGGTACCAGAAACCGCAGTCCTACCATTAGACGATCCCGCAATTGACACCTTATAAGATAACATGAAAACAGCTATTTTGTTAATCACCCATGTAAAATTTGCTATTTAAAAAAATATTGTTATTATGCAAATAGGAACAGTAAAAAATAAAAAAATAAAAGAGAGAGAAAATGAAAGAGACAACCAAGAAAATAATTTATCTTATAATAACATTATCTATTATGTCTGTCGGATGTTTTACAAAAATGACGAAAGGTTTGGAAATGCCCATCGAAGAAAACAGAGCTTTGGTCATCATGACGATAGTGAGCGCTCTTTTGTCAGCCATCTGGCTAACAGAAATTTCACTTTTACTCAAAGAAAAACTTTTTCCCCCAAAAAATGAGGAGACAAAAGAAAAGATTTAAACATTTATATCTCTTAAATTCAAAAGGCGCTCAAATGAGCGCCTTATTTTTTATTTATACTTTTAGATATTTTCTTACTGCAAGATAACTAGAGACAACACCTAAGAAAATTCCAGAACCCAAGATTATCAAAGAAATACTCCAGAAATTTCCAAGATAATGACTAAACATATTTAAACCAAATAATTTTTCAGAAAATGAACCCAAATAATAAGTTACGGGCAAAAAGACAAACAAAGTAAGTAAAGCTGAAATCGCTCCATAAATCATACCTTCAACAACGAAAGGCCCTCTGACATATTTATTACTTGCCCCTACCAATCGCATAACCGCAATTTCTTCTTTTGAAATATAAATTGTAAGACGAATGGTATTAAAGGTTATTATTATAGACATAATCACTAACAACAAAGTAACAATAAGACCTATTCTTTCTGTAGCACTAATAATCTTTGAAAGACGGTCAATAACTATTTTATTTTGATTATAGTTAACCTTATCTATAATATCCGTACCTTCTGACGATAAGGCATTATCACTCTCTAGAAACTTTGCAATAAATTCATATTGTTGAGTTTCTTTTGCTTGAATATTCAAAGCGGGTCCCAGAGGGTTGTTTCCCAACTCTTCTAGTGCTTGGAGCGTCAATTGGTCATCGCCGTGTCGTAATTTGAAATTTTCCAATGCTTGTTCGCTAGAAATATATTCCACAGAACCAACTTCGGAAAGACCTTCCAAAGATTGCTTGATAGCTAAAACATCTTCTTCAACCGCTGTTGTGGAAAAATAAACGTTGATATCTACCTTGCTCTTTATCTGAGTCAAAACAGATTCCAAAAGTGCATTACTGAAAATAAGAGTACCGAAAACAAACAATGTGATAGACATAACCAAAATAGAAGAAAGAGAAACAACTCTACTTCTCCACAAATTGACGATTGCTGATTTTGTTATTCTTTTTATATTTACAATTAACATAATTTTTTACAAAGAAAATTTACCCGTTTTATCATCTCTCACAACTTTTCCTTTATCCATTGTGATGACTCTTTTACCAATAGAATCTATTATACCTTTATTGTGAGTCGTCAAAATAACAGTTGTCCCCAACTCGTTTATCTTTCTTAATATCTGGACAATTTCAAATGTATTTATAGGATCAAGATTTCCTGTTGGCTCGTCGGCAATAATAACATCGGGCTGATTTACAATTGCACGAGCAATCGCCAATCTTTGTTTTTCTCCACCAGATAATTCATGAGGGAAATTCCAAGCCTTGTCGCCCAAATCAACCAGTTCTAAAACGTGCGGAACATCTGATGCGATGTCTTCATCACTTCTTCCCGCAGCTTCCATTGCAAAAGCAACATTTTCATAAGCTGTCTTATGAGGTAGCAATCTAAAATCTTGAAAAATTGTTCCAATCTTTCTTCTAAAAGAATTCTTATCATCCTTTCTTAATTCGTGAATATTTTCTGAACCAAAATATATACATCCCTCAGTTGGGTGTTCTTCTGCCAAAAGCATTTTCAAAAGAGTTGTTTTACCCGCCCCTGAATGGCCAACAATAGAAACAAACTCTCTTGGTTCAATAGTTATGGTGACGGCATCAACCACCTTGTCTCCGTTTTTATATGTTTTTGAAACTTTATCGAAATAAATCATAGCAAAATTTTATTATAAAATTTTGAGTAATAAGGCGTAAGGATTAAGTAGTAAGAAATAAAAAATTTATTTACTTATTACTTACCACTTATTACTCCGCACTTCTACTATTATACTCTACTCCGTATAATTTTCAATTTATATTTTATGTTGACAATGCGGGGCTATTACAATAGTATGATTTCAGAAATTTAGGTTCTCAATAAACAACAAATATACTCTGAGGAAAACAAATGAATGCTTTGACACTATCTATTATTGCGTCTCTTGGTTATGGAATATGTGCCCCTTTTGCCAAAATGGCATTTAAAAACGGGATGCATGCCAATGGATTTTCTCTTCTTTACGGATTGATTTTGGTGGCAATTTCTTTGCCGACCATTTATTCCGGCGGGATAAGAATGCTTTTTCCAAGCAACCCAGCATTGTGGTACGGAATTATTTCTACGATAATCTGCGCGGTAGGATTCAAGGCACAAACCGATGCTTCGGCAATGCCAACATCTTTGCTCGCTCTGGTATCAATAATTGCGGCAACATATCCATTAGTGTCGGCAACGATACTTTTGCCATTTATGGGAGAGGCAAGCAAAATAATTGTCCCGAAATTTCTTGCGGGGTCAGTCCTGATTATCGCTGGTGGTTATCTGGTAAGCACCAGCATAAAATAAAACAATGCCAGAAGAAAGAAATAGACAGACGTTTCAAAAAATAACTATTTTCTAGCAAGTGAGGCACGAGATGAACACTTTGTTTATGATCAGAAACAGGAAAAGAGACGGTAAGTATTTTATTTATGTCATTGCAATTATTGGTGCGATTACAGGAGTCTTGCTGTTTACCCCGCCAGGATTAATTATTTTGTCACTGACCATGACAACACTGTCTATTGTTGTCCCGACATGGCCTTCAATGATTACAATATTAGTAACCTATGTGGGGATTGCGACAACAGCAACAGTAATTGCATTAATCTTGGTTAGAAAATGGATATGATCATCGCTCAACGCAAAACAAAAAATCGCGTTGAGCGATTTTTTTATTTTTATAGTTTTGTTAAATAAATATTTATATTCATTTAACAAAACTATTCAAGTATTCAATTGAATATAAGAAATACTATAATCCCTTCTCTGCTTCAACGAATTCATCTATTTCTCCATCTTCCAATACTTTATCAACATCTCTAATCTCTACACCGGTTCTGTGATCTTTTACCTGTTTATAAGGATGCAATACATAGGAACGGATTTGACTTCCCCACTCATTTTCTGTCGTCGCACTGATTTGCATACCCTTCTCTTGTTTCAGTCTGTCTTCTTCTTGCTTTTTGATCAATTTTGCCTCTATCATAGCAATTGCTCTTTCTCGGTTTTGCGCTTGGGATCTTTCCGATTCTACATGGACGGCAATATTTGTTGGAATGTGAACCACTCTGACAGCCGTTTCTCTCTTGTTTACATTCTGTCCTCCGGGGCCCGATGATTTCGCAAATTCTATTTTCAAATCTTCCTCTGGAATATTTATCTCACCCGCTTTTTCCAACTTAGGAATTACCTCTACCATAGAAAAAGAAGTGTGTCTTTTCTGTTGTGCGTTGAAAGGAGAAATTCGTACGAGTCTATGTACCCCCGATTCATTTTTTAATTTTCCATATGCTCCGTTACCAACAATCTCAAAAGTAATATTTCTATAACCACCGTGATCATTTTCATTTGAATGAATTAAAAAAGTTTCCCAATTTTTATTTTGAGAAAATTTTAAATACATATTATATAAAATTCTAGAAAAATCTTCTGAGTCATCTCCACCTGCTCCTGACAAAATAGTTACAACTGCATTTCCTTTATCATATTTTCCCACCCCCTCTAATTCATCTTTCAATTGATTAAATTCTTTTATAACAATCTGTGCAGTTTCTTTGTCGTTCCAAAAATCAGCACGGCCCATTTGTTTTTCAAGTGCTTCTATTTTTTTTAATATTTCATTTTTTTTATCCGTACTCATTTTAAACTAATGTAAAAGAATAGATTGCCAGCAAAAGTGCTGTGGTAAAAAATATTGCACCAACAAAACATTTTGATCTGAAAGGACTTGCCTTCAAACCAACGGAACAGGTATCACATCTTTTTACCAAAACTTGATAAAATTGGTACCAAGCATAAATAGTACCCAAAGTTAAAACCCCTATTAAAATTTCTAGTGATGTTATTAATTCCATGTCTATAAGTATAAAATAAAAGACATTTTGCCTAAAGGACACCTAAAGGACAAAACTGGGGATAACCTATTGACTTTTATACAAAAGTGCTATAATTAGAATAGAAAAAGTTTAATTTGTCAATAATCACTTACTTTTAAAAAGGAGATTGTCATGACAGCGATAAGAGAGTTGGCACTAAATGTGCTGTATGAAAGTCCCATCTTTGCAAAGATGGACGAACAAGAACAGGAGAGAGCGGTAGTTCACTTCATCGTACAGGCAACAGGGAGTGACGCTCAAAGAGATTTTTTGGCTCGTAAAGAAAAAGAAGATGCTTCCAACATCGCTTCGAGATTTTTTTCTAGATTTTCTCAGTAAACTGAAAAGAAGGAGTGGCAATGACACCAAGACGAAATTAAGACCTCGCACACACCAAGTGTTGCGAGGTCTATTCTTATTTTTTATTATTTCCGAGAATCTTCTCCCCTATTTTATAAACATCGCCAGCCCCCATTGTGAGGATAACATCTTCTTGTCCAAAAATATCCGAGTTAAACTCGTTTAACATTTTTTCATATTCTATATAATAAGTTTCTCTATTATTTTTCTTTATCTTGCTTGCAAGTATTTTAGAATTTATTTCTTTATCCTCTTCTTCTCTGGCTGCATAAATTGGCAAAACAATTACACGATCAACATCATTAAAACTTTTTGCAAAATCTTCTAAAAAGATTTTTGTCCTACTATATAGATGTGGTTGAAATATAACAGTAATCTTTTTATCTTTAAAAAATTCCCGTGCACCCTTCAATGTTACTTGCACTTCTGTCGGGTTATGAGCATAGTCATCGTAAATCAAAGCACCTTTTTTTGTCTTGCCTTTTAATTCAAATCTTCTCCATGTACCTTCAAAATTGTTTAAAGATTTTATTGCATCACTGTGATTTATACCTAAAATATTTGCTACAGCTAAACAAGCGAAAGCATTTTTTATATTGTGTTCTCCTGGTATTTTCAAATTTAAACCAATTGCTCCTTGTGTAGTATAATCGACGACTTTTGAAACAGCTTTGACCAAAGCAGGGGCAACTCTCTTGTCGTTTGGATCGCAAACTATATAATCCTTTTCACCCATTTTTGCTATCAATTCTTTAAAAGCTTTTTGAATATCAAAAATATTTTTGAAATAATCCAAATGATCCAAATCTATATTTGTAATCACCAGAATATTTGGTTTTAGTTCTAAAAATGATCTTTTGTATTCGCACGCCTCTGTTACAAAGTATTTGCTATTTCCGTGTATAAAATTTGTCTTTTCTTTTTTTAAGAGACTTCCAACAATAACAGTTGGATCAAAATATGAGTGTCGCAAGACATCTGCCAACATTGCGGTGGTGGTTGTTTTCCCATGTGTCCCAGATACAGCAATCGTATATTTATTTTCTGAAACATCTCCTAGAGAGCGAGGATAAGATATTGCAGGAATTCCAATTTTTTTTGCCTTTAACAATTCGGAATTATCTTTTGGAACAGCTGGAGAAAAAATAACTAGATCGGTGCCATATTCTATATTTTCTCCATCATGATGAAATTTTATTACGGCTCCTAATTTTTTTAATTCAGATGTAATCTCTGATTCTGCCAAGTTTGAGCCAGTAACCTTTTTCCCTTCTTTCAAAGCCATTCTTGCCATAGCAGAAACACCGATACCTCCAATACCGATAAAGTGTATTTTTCTGGCATTCTTGAATTTCATCCCGTTAGAAGTAGCGAAGCTACTTCTAACGGGACAAGTCCCTAAAAAGTAACTGCTAATTTAATTTAATAATCTATTTTCCCGCTATCTCTAACGGGATTCATGGTGCGAATATTATAGCACAAGCTTGTGAGTAATAAGTAGTAAGGTGTAAGGTGTAAGGAGTAAGGGGTGAGCAAAAACAATGAAAACCAAAGATATCGCTTTGGTTTTGGTTTTTTGTGCGAATGCCAGGACTCGAACCTGGGACCTCGTCATTATCAGTGACGCGCTCTAACCACCTGAGCTACACTCGCATTTATATTTGATTTTACCACGAACTCTATATGACGAGGTCCCGAGTCATTATTAGGTGAGACAGTCTGGGAGACTGTCGAACCGCTCTAACCACCTGAGCTACACTCGCATTTATGAGTAGAAGAATACCAAAATATTCGCTCTGTTGCAATAAAAAACTCCCGTCATTGCTGACGGGAGAATATTCAATTTTTGAGAAAATTTTCCAGAGGTTTTGCCTCTTCCGGAATATCCAGACCAGAACGAATCTGATCTAGACAATAAAATAAAAATTCCAGAGCTTGTCCATGTTTTTTGAGCAAGCGATTTTTCTTTAAAAAGGTTCTAAGAATTTCTTCGGAAACCATATCTGCAGACTTTAATGTCTTGCAGGGACGAGGATTCCCCTCTTCCAGTTTCGCAAGATAAAAATTTGCTAAATGCTTTCCCTCTTCAGATTCAGACTCTGCCGTAAAAAATGGGAAATCGCTTAACCTCTCAAAGGAAATTCCGCACACCTCCGAGAGTATTTTTATCCCTGATAAACGAGAATTTTTTTCAATATCATCTGAAGAGTCGATTGACCCCCCAGGAAATTTTACAAAAAAGTTTTCCCAACGAGCACCCCCCTCTTTTTTATTTGGGTCCTCCATCACCACGAGAATATCTATTCCGTGTTTTTTATTTTTTTGTAAGATTATGCCGAAGCCGGCATAACTTGTTCTGCCGGTCTCCTTTACTCTTACTTCGGCTTCCATATGACCCCCTAGTATATTTAGGTACACAAAATGAACATTACTTCAATCCAGATAATAACTTAATTGACTAAACGTGTCAATAACAAAAAACTACCTCTCGGTAGTTTTATTTTTTTTGCATTTAAACGACAATATAATCTTTCTTTTGTTTCGTTTCATTCCCCAGTAACGCATATCTGGGGTTAGCGAGTATAGATTTAGGGATACAATACTATTGTCCCTATCACTTAAGAAGTGATAATCAACCGATTAAGTCTGTTTTCTCGTAAGAAAACAAACAGTTCATTTTGAAATATTCCACGAACAGCTTCCGCTACCCGTGCCTTGTTACGACTTACTCCCTGTCACTGAATTTACCTTAGTCCGTCATAAAGACGACTGTCGGGTACTCCCAGCTCCCTTGAGTTGACGGGCGGTGAGTACAAGACTTGAGAACATATTCACCGCTGTATGCTGACCAGCGATTACTAGCGATTCCAACTTCATGGGGTCGAGTTGCAGACCTCAATCCGAACTGGGGCTGTGTTTAAAGGATTGGCTCAGGGTTACCCCGTCGCGACCCGTTGTCACAGCCATTGTATTATGTGTGTAGCCCAAGATATCTAGGGACATGCTGATCTGGCGTCATCCCCACCTTCCTCCCAGCCTGAAACAAACAAAGTTTGCTTCGAGTTAAAAGTTTATAAAGTTTATAAAGTTAAAAAGTTAAAAGTCTTTTAACTTTACGAACTTTTTACTTTCTACTCGAAGCGCGTTTTGCGCGCTTCAGGCTAGGCAGTCTCGCCTGACACTTGTAACAGACGATAAGGGTTGCGTTCGTTTCCCCACTTAAGGGAACAGCTCAAGCCACGAACTGACGACGACCATGCATCACCTGTCTAGCCGTTAGGACTTTCTGTTTCCAGAAAGACGTAAACTAGATGTCTAATCTTGGTGAGGTTTTTCGCGTATCATCGAATTAAACCACGTAATCCACCGCTTGTGCAAGTCCCCGTCTATTCCTTTGAGTTTTAGCCTTGCGGCCGTACTACCCAGGCGGTTCTCTTAACGCGTTAGCTTCGCCTCTTAGAGGGTCGATACTCCAAAAAGCTAGAGAACATCGTTTAGGGCGTGGACTACTGGGGTATCTAATCCCATTCGCTACCCACGCTTTCGTGTTTCAGTGTCAGAAATGCGCCAGTGAATTGCCTTCGCTTTTGGTGTTCCCCATAATATCAACGGATTTCACCCCTACACTATGAGTTCCATTCACCCCTCACACTCTCTAGTTTTGCCGTTTCCTTTGCGCTCCCCGGGTTGAGCCCGGGTCTTTAACAAAAGACTAACAAAACCACCTACACACCCTTTACGCCCAATAATTCCGGATAACGCTCGGGGCACTCGTATTACCGCTGCTGCTGGCACGAGTTTAGCAACCCCTTATTCATAAGCTAATGTCAATAAACTTCTTCACTTATAAAAGACCTTTACACTCCGAAGAGCTTCATCAATCACGCTGTGTCGCTCCGTCAGGCTTTCGCCCATTGCGGAAGATTCTCGACTGCGGCCTCCCGTAGGAGTATGGTCCGTGTCTCAGTACCATCGGTGGGGGCCAGGCTCTCACCTCCCCTAAGCGTCATAGCCTTGGTAGTCCATTACACTACCAACAAGCTGATACTCCGCAGGCCGTTCCTAAAGCGATAAATCTTTACTCTTGCGAGACCATCTGGAATTATCCTACCTTTCGATAAGTTATGCCAGACTTTAGGGTACGTTCCTACGTGTTACTACCTCGTTCGCCGTGGGTCTAAACCCACTCGACTTGCATGCCTAATCCACACAGCCAGCGTTCATCCTGAGCTAGGATCAAACTCTAATTAAAAGTTTCCTAGTATACAGAATAAATCTGTTTAGAAAAAATTGAAATGAAACGAAACAAGAGAAAAATTACATCTTATTTCGTTTTTGGACTTGTCATTCTAAATGCATGATTTTGAATTTTTCTATAAATTCAAACTCTTATTCAATTATCAAAGTACGCTCTCTGAAGCCCAGAGCAAGACAGTCACTATTATATACATATCTAAAAAAAAGGCAAGCTTCTTTTTTAAATTCTAAATTTTAAATTTTTAATTTTTAAAAATGACCTAAAAACAACGACTTTAAGCCAAAAAACCAATTTTTTAATCTTGGTTTAAAATAGAAAAACAGCACGCTGGCGAAAGCCAGCGTGCTGTTTTTCTTAAACCTTATTACTTATCCCTTACACCTTAATCCTTACCCCTTACTACTAAACTTCTGCCAAGTAACCAAAAGTGGTGATGCCAAAAAGATTGAAGAATAAGTTCCTGCAATCACTCCGATTGAAAGCACTAAAGTAAAATGTTTTGTTGTGTCTCCTCCAAAGAAAAACAAAAACAACAAAGCAATCAATACCGTCAAAGATGTATTGATAGATCTACCAAATGTTTGACTCAAACTTTTTCCAACAATTTCCTCAAATGATTCTCCTTTGCTACTATTTTTCAAATTCTCTCTTACTCTGTCAAAAACAACAATCGTGTCATTAACAGAAAATCCAAGAATCGCAAGAAGGGCAGTTACGAACAAGATATCTATTTGATAATCAATAAACATACTACCAAGTAATACGAAAACTCCCGTAGGAATAACAATGTCATGAATAAGAGCAAGAATAGCCACCGCTCCATATTTCCAAGAAGAAACTCTTTCTTTTCCTAATTCTGAAACTTTTCTAAACGAAAAAGCAATAAAAAGAATAATAGCAATAACAACAAAGACCAAAGCCATCACTGCTTTGCTTTTTAATTCTTGACCAATAACAGGGCCGATTGAGTTAAACCTCTTTTCTTCAATTTGAACTGTGCTATCAAGAGAAAGCGCATTCATAACAGAAACTCTTTCATCTTCTGTAAGATTTTTTGTTCTCAAAATAACTCCGTTTTCCCCAATATCTTGAATCGTATAATTTCCCAAATTCAAAACATTCAATTTTTCTTTTACTACATTTAAATCAGCCTTTTCTTCTGGATAACCTATTTCGGTAATCGCTCCTCCTGTAAAATCTATCCCCAAATTAAAACCATAAAAAGCAAAAGCAAAAACAGACGCTCCGATCAAAATTCCTGATATCGTGTAAAATATTTTTCTGTATTTAATTACAAACATGATAGTTTAGTTATTAGTTAATAGTTTTTAGTTTTTAGTAACTCCACATCCGAATAAAAATTGAGCGACCTTTCCGTTGCCTTTTGGAGCAACTGCCAACAAGAATGTTCTAGTAACTGTCAAAGCGGTAAACATACTTATCATAACTCCGATTCCAAATGTCAAAGCAAAACCCTGTACCGAAGATGTTCCTAACCAAAACAAAATTATTGCAGTGATGATGCTTGAAATATTTGAGTCACGAATTGAAAGCCATGCTCTTGCAAAACCTTCTTTGATTGCAGACTCAATATCTCTACCATTTCTCAGCTCTTCTTTAATTCTTTCAAAAACTAAAACGTTGGCATCTACCGCCATACCAATAGACATAATGAATCCGGCAATACCAGCAGATGTTAATGTCACAGGAATCACTTTGAACAAAGCAAGCATTATGACAACATAAAATGTAAGTGACAACACTGAAAGAAGACCCGGAAGTCTATACCAGAAAAACATAAATACAACAATCGCAATCAATCCATAAATACCAGCATTAACACCTTTGTTTAAAACATTTTCTCCCAAAGATGCACCGATATTTTGTGTTGAAACAAGCTCGATTGGAACAGGCAAGGCACCATAATTTAGATTTTTTACTAATTCTTTTGCTTCTTCCAAGGTAAAACCGCCGGAAATCTCGGCCTTTCCATCTCTAATTTCAGAACGAACAACAGGAGTAGTAATTGGTTGTCCGTCCAAATAAATAGCAACCACTTTATTCAAATTTTCTTTTGTGATTTGAGCAAACAAATCTTTTCCTTCTGCATTAAAAGCTAGCAGAACAATCGGTTCTCCTGTGTTTGGATCAAAAATCAACTGAGATTTTTCCAAGTAACGACCAGTTAAGGTTGTGCTTTGATAAGGGTCTTCCAACGCCAAAGGATCTATGTCAGATGTGTCTTCCCCGTTTTGGGTTTTTTCATACATTTCTCTTTGAGCAGAAATAATTTCAGCAGTATTTGGCTTTTCTACTTTGAATTCAAGTAACGGAGTTTGACCGATCAAAGTAACGGCTTGGTTGATATCTGTTACTCCTGGTAATTCAACAATTAGACGACGAGCGTCTCCCGCATTTTCAATTTGAACCAACGGTTCAGAAACACCGAACATATTTGTTCTTCTTTCAATAACATCTCTCAAAGCATCCATAGAATCGTTTACACTTCCTGCGTCAAGGTTTGAAATGTCTGCCTGATAAACAAGCTGTGTTCCTCCTGCCAAATCAAGTCCCAATTTGAATGGAAATTTTGATTCAGAATTTATTTGCGAATTATAATTAAAGTAGCCAATTAGCCCTCCAACCAACAGCAACATTATCGCGATTATTCTTATCTTCATATTATTATAGGGTTTAGGGTTTAGGGTTTAGGGTTTAGATTGCGGTGATAAATTTTTGCGAAGCAAAAATTTATCTTCTACCCTATACGCTAAACGCCAAACGCTCTTTAAATTAATTAATGGGCTTATATTATACCAAAACAGCTATTTTTTCAACAAAAATGTCTTTATTCCATAAACACCCAAAAAAGCGAGTGCAAAAGCTCCTAAAATATCCAAGGGCCAATGAACACCAGAAATGACACGAGCAACCCCTATTAAAATTGCCCCTAGTAGTAAAAATGACGAGAAACATCTCGGGTTATACAAATAATTCATTAGAGCCAGCGTTGCAAAAAATGTCGTATGTCCAGACGGAAAAGAATCAGCGTTTCCGTGTTCAAACAAAACATTTATATTATCTAGTGCTATAAAAGGTCTAGGACTGTAATACAAAAAATTTATTATTTGAGAGACAAACCAAACCAGCATAGAAGCAGAAGAAATGATGAAAAATTCTTTTATTATTTTCTTTTCAAACTTTGATTTATAAAATCTGTAAAAATAAAATGCTACAAAAATCCCTACTAAAATATAGGGAAAATATTGAGCAAAAAATAGCACCAGAAAATCAATGGTTTCATTTTTACCCGCAATATTGTTCAAAAAATAAAAAATTTCATAGTTTAAATTCATATGTGTTTTAAATTTATCATCCTGGATTGCTTCACTTCTTCCGAGCTATAAACTATCGACTATCGTCTCCGTTGTTGTCGGCTCTGTTGTCGTAGCTGTCGGTTCTACCACAGGATCTATTGTCGTTGCTGGTTCTGTTGTTACAGCTGTTGGCTCTTCAACAAGCACCGTTCGTGTGCTTGTTGAAGTCAGTGTTCCATCAAATGCTGTGTAAGTAACTGTGTATTCTCCTGCTATTGATGTATCAACATCTTCCTCTCCGAATACATCTACTATTAGAGAGTCTCCCACTCCGTTCACGGCTGTCGCACCCAAATCAGAATAATTAGTATTTAGTTCTACTGTGGCTGGATTATTACCAATGATTGTGATTAAAGGTGGTGTTGTTGTAGATTGTGTTATTTCGGTAATAGAAGCTGTTTGATTTACTAGCAAAGCTTCTAATTTAGCAACTCTCTCTTTTAACTCTGCGATTTCATTTTTGTTAGCAAGAATATTTGATGTATTTTCAACAACCCTTTGCCAAATTTCTTTAACTGCGTTTACCAAAACCGAAGTCAATTTTGGATAATCAAGGTTCATGATGTTACCTTTGTCATCGTGTCCGATTACTTCTGGGATTAACAAATCAACTTCTTCTGCGATGAATCCGATTTGAGTAGATGATGAATTAATAAAGTCTGATTTCCAGTTGAAAGATACAGGGCGTAGTTGAAGGACTGTGTCTAGACCATATGTTAGATCGTTGATGTTTGTTTTGAATCTCTCTGACGATGCTCCACAGGCGGTTGTTGATGTTGCTAGTTCTCCGTTTGTTGATACACAAGCATAGTAACCTGTTCCATTATTGGTTAGGCCGGTGAAAGCAGCTGTTCCGTTTACGGAAAGAGTTCTCCATGGGGTGGTGGTGCCGATGCCGATGTTGCCGTCATTAAATATATACGAGCCTGTGCCTATACCAAAAACTCCATTTGTTCCATTATGAGTTAATGATAGCCACTGGTTAGTAGACTGAGCCGCTGAATGAATAAACATAGTTGGATTAGATTGTTCAGAATGTTGGAAGTTAAAACTCATATCATTAACATCTGCAATAATTAAAGATCGTGACTGATGGTTTCCGCTTCCTCCGTCATCATTTAATCCAATTATCAAGGCATCGTTTGTTTGAGCAGTATCCCACTCCATCCGAGCCATATCATCCGTAGCAGCGCCAAATCCTAGCTGTTTATCACTTCCTAAGCCAAGACCGATTGTAGTAGAAAAATAGGCCGATAGTGTGTTTCCAGCTGAAAAATACATACTACCACTACTGCTAAAAATTGTGTGTCCATTCTGATCAATAGATATATTGCCATAACTCGCAGACTTATCATCATATCCTGATACTCTTAAACCTGTCGTTGGTGCACCTGAACCAAAATTAGGTCCATCCGTTTTTTGTACAACTTGCAATTCCGTAACGGGAGCAGTTATTCCAATCCCAACATTTCCACTATCCAAAACAGTCACCAACGGAGTGTCAGCCGAGTTGGTTGTTTGAAAGTTTATCCCTGTGGTTGTTCCTGCTCCTTTGACAGATAATTTTGCAAAAGGTGAAGTGGTGCCGATGCCGACGTTGCCGGTACCTGATACCACAGTAAACTTAGGGTTTACAACATCTGAAGCAGAAAAAACACTAAAGGCACTACTTGCTCCCGGAACCATAGACACATTTGCCGAGGAACGGAATCTAAACCCATTACTGTTAGTGATTGACCCAAAGTTATCGTAAGCAGTTCCCAACCCGTTTACTCCAAAACTTATCCAAGGGGCATCAGTGATATTTTGAGCAGTAACATGGATGCCTCCCATTGTGGTGCTGTTTCCAATAACATTCAACACAGCATCAGGACTTGTCGTCCCAATTCCGACGTTGCCAGTTATCGTTGTGCTTCCTGTTACTTGAAGTTTTGCACCTCCAACTACATCAGTATAGGAACCAATTAATAAATTTCCTGAACCTGCTTGGATAGATAAAACTTTTCCACTTGAACCTAAAATATCTGAATAACCTTGAATGAAAGCACCCCCTGAAACTGCACCCATTCCAACAGCATAATGATTCACTCCTCCTGCAAACATCATACCAACAACACTAGATGTGTTAACATCAAGAGTGTGTGTCGGACTCACCGTCCCAATACCAACATTTCCACTATCCAAAACAGTCACCAAAGGAGTGTCAGCCGAATTGGTTGTTTGGAAATTTACACCTGTGGTTGTTCCCGCTCCTTTGACGGATAGTTTTGCAAAAGGTGATGTGGTGCCGATGCCGACGTTACCAGTGGTTCCATTTATTCTCATTATTTCTAAAACAGTGGCACTATCATTTGCGGCAGAAAAAGACACCATACCAGAATTAGAATTTCCAGACCCTATACCAACTGAAATTCTACCTTTTTCATAAACAGTGGAGACACTGTTAACTCCATAAAATGACATACCGGTATTATCATTATATGTATTTAGATTTCTCAAAGAAAGGGCAGCAACAAAACCAGTGCCAGAACTAACAATGTCTAATTTTGCCCCTGGATTCGTTGTGCCGATGCCGACGTTGCCTTCGATTATCATATTCCCTGACCCAGGTTCAATTTGAGTATTAGAAGAACTATATGTAGAACCAAGCGCAAGCCCTCCTAATGGACTTAGTCTCATTTTATCAAAATTGTTAACTCTAAAACCAATAGCCATAGTTGATGGTGTATTTAGAGTTGTTCCTTTACCTTCATTACTATCATATAAAAACGCATAATTTGATGTACTTGGAGCTGTTGTATTTGCAGCAAACCAAATACCAGGATAATTTGAGACAGCACCCACCAAAACTTTCCCATTTGCACTTGTGTCTTCGCTTAATATATTGCCCGTCACTTGCAACTTTTGACTTGGTCCCGTCGTCCCGATTCCGACGTTGCCGCCAAATGTAGCATTTTTATTTCCATATACTCTGAATGCTGTATCATTATAAGCTGAACCAACATAATAATAATTTAATGAATCACTACTGCCGTATACACCTTGCTGAATAAGATTTGTAGCTGCATTTCCTTTATATTGGAAAGAATTTATCCAACCACCAGCTCCTCCCGACCATTCAATCAAACCGTCACTCTTTAGATACAAAGGCCTGTCACCATCAACTCTTATCCCATCGTGTTCACTATAAGATGCATACACATCTAACTTCGCCCCCGGCGTCGTCGTCCCAATCCCGATATTGCCGTTGCCTAAAATTCGCATCCTCTCGGCGAATGTACCACCATGCTGGCTTGTCCAAAAACTAAGAGCAGAATCGTAAGTGAAGGCCTGGTTAAAATTACTAAAAATAGCCGAACGTGTTCTGGTGTCATCATTATTATAAAAATCTATTCCTGCAGATAATGAGTAAGTAGAACCGCCAGAATCCGTAATATCTGAGTTGCTGATTCTAAGTGCGATTGAATTGTTTGGATTACTTGTTACATCATTAATAGTAAGAAGTTTTGTCGGACTAACCGTCCCAATTCCCACATTTCCATTATTCAAAACAGTAAACAAAGAAGTGGTTGCACTTGCTGTAGAGCTGGCGATATTAAACAAAGTTGTATTTGTCTCTCCGTTTTTTGCGTGGATTGAAAGTTTTGCAAAAGGAGAGGTGGTGCCGATGCCGACGTTGCCTCCCGATGTAATTCTCATTTTCTCACTAACTGTCCCAGTAAGATTTGTAGCAAAAGATAAATATCCTGATTGAACATTTGTGGTTGCTGTTTCTTTTCTTCCAGTTATAACTCCAAATATTCTACCATTAGCAGCAGCGTCATCAGTCCTACCTCCAAGACCTAAAGACGCACCAATATCCACGCCCTGAGCATTCGTGGTAATAATTGCTTGATTAACAGCACTCGGTAAATTTGAGTAAGTTAAATTCTGGTCGTCAAGTCTAAGCAGAGTTGAATATCCATCTGTAGATGCTCCAATATTTACATCACCTCCATGGGGTTGTAATCTTAAAATTCCATCAGCAACGTTAAGAGTCCCATCGGAATTAGCTATTTCTGTCTGCAAACCAACAGCCCTTGCTGCCTGACCAGGCGCGCCTGTTAAAGTCATTACTAAACCACTTCCACCTACTCCAGCATCGGTTGATAGAAAAGCAGCGATATTGCGTTCTGCAGTATCTGTTTTTGCATAAGGAATATTAATCTGTAATAAGCTACTAGGACTCACCGTCCCAATTCCCACATTCCCATTATCCAAAATAGTAAATTTTGGAGAGTTGGCAGAGTCTGCAACTTGAAAAGCCAAGCCAGTTCCTGTTCCGGCTCCTGTTACGGATAGTTTTGCAAAAGGTGAGGTGGTGCCGATGCCGATGTTGCCGTTTCCTGTGATTACCATCGAAGGATTAGAACCCACGGTCGTTGAATCTGTAGTGTAGAAACGCAAATCGCTATCTCCTGCACCCGGTAAATATGATCTAATTTCAGATTGAGCACCGTTACCATTTCCGTCTCCCGTACCATCTCCGTGACCGAATCGAAGCACTGCTTCATTCCCTGTTGACCAGTTCGTATTATAAATTCCCAAATCTGTGTTTCCTGCACTTGAAATCGTAAGCATATCTGTAGGTGAAGTGGAACCAATGCCGACGTTGCCATTACTATTTATTCTCATTCTTTCTACTGGTGAGGCATCAGACAGAAGTGAAGTTTTGAAAACTAGATTTCCATCACGACTTACAGAATCTTCAGTGAGAGATAAAATCTTTGCTTTTACTGTATCTGGGTAAGAACCACTATTATCTCCACTAAAAAATTCTATACTTCCTAATTCTTCACCTTGGGCAATTGTATTATTATTATTAGATAAACGTAAAACTGAACCATTAATACTTATAGAAGATAACTCCAACATTGCTCCAGGATTCGTCGTCCCAATTCCAACGTTACCGCCATTCATAACTACAAACTTTGCGGTTGAATCAAGGTCTGCAGAAGTTCCAACTGCAAAATCTTCATTGCTATTTATTCCTAGAAACATTGCATTGGTATAATTTGCAACTCTAATTGTAGAATTTGCAGAACTACCACCTCCTCTCATTATATTTAATCCTGTCGCTCCGGCATTACTTATATCAAGTGCGTAACCTGGACTCGTCGTCCCAATGCCGACATTTCCATTATCCAAAATAGTAAATTTTGGAGAGTTGGCAGAGTCTGCAACTTGAAAAGCCAAACCAGTGCCTGTTCCGGTTCCTGTTACTGATAGTTTCGCAAAAGGTGAGGTTGTGCCGATGCCGATGTTTCCGCTTGCTAAAATAGTCACGTCATGGTCGTCACCATATCCAAGCCACGCACCAACAGGTGTAGTCTGGGCACCAATGCTTAAATACCTCCCCGATGTATTACCAATCCTCGCCGCCACACCATCTCCAACAACTTGAATATCCAGTTTACTTCCAGGCGCGATCGTCCCAATACCGACGTTGCCGATACCGTTAATCCTCATTCTTTCCGCAAAAGTTCCTCCGTGCTGAGATGTCCAAAAACTAAGGGAACTATTATTTGATAGTGCGCTATTAAAATTACTGAAAATAGCAGATCTTCCTCCGGTATCACTACCATTATAAAAATCTATTCCTCTTGATAAACCATAATCAAGGGTTCCACTATCACCATTGTCATTACCACTTATTCGCAACACCACGGAACCCTGTGGGTTACTCGTTGAATCGTTAAGAGACAATATCTTGGTTGGTGTCAAAGTATTTATTCCTACAAAAGAGTTAGGATTCAACAATATATCTCCTGTTGCAGTCGTTAATGTAAGTCCTGTATCTGATGCCGTTAATTTACTTTGATAAGTATTTGAACCTGGATTTTCCGAACTTGGGCCTCTCATACCTAAAAATATATTCCCGTCACTATTTCTCATAAAAGTAAATCCTGAGTATGGGGTACTTCCTAGATTTATCCCTAAATGATTTGATGTTCCTCCTGAGTCAACTTGTAACCTTATATATTGATTTATGCCTGACGAAATTAACAAACCTCCTACTGCAGAGCTCATGCTCATACTTCCTAAATTTTGTCCTAGGCTAAAAGAAGAGTTTGTAGTAATTGAACCATTTACGTCCAGCTTTGTGGATGGATTACTTGTCCCAATCCCCACATTCCCCGTACTTCTATCCACCACCAAATTGTTTGTTCCAACAGCCAAGCCTCCTGCAAAAGTACTTGTTGCAGAAGAGTCTGTCGCAGTAAAGTAAGGAGCACTCATTGAAGAAGTGGCAGTGAAACTGTTGGCTGTTAAATCTCCACTAATCCACGCACTACCTTCTACACTCAACTTTCTGAAAGGTGATGATGTAGCGATACCGACGTTGCCGTCACTCGTAATTCTAAACACATTTAAATTATTCGTAGGATTGTCATATACATCAAAGAGAGATTGTGTTTGATTTGCAAAACCATAGATACCAAAAGTGGTTGTGGAAACAGTTGTTCCTTGGATAGATAGTTTGGCATAGGGAGAAGATGTTCCAACTCCGATTTCTCCTTCTGAGATAACTTTGTCTCCGACTGTTAATTCTCCGCTATCTGAAATTGTAGTATTTCCGTTTACTCTAAGATTACCTTTGATGTAAGTGTTACCTTGAACAGATAGTCTGTAATCTGAAGATGGTGATGATGTGCCGATACCCACATTTCCTGATGCTCTCCAAACATCTGTTCCGTTGGATGTCCAATTACCAACGGCTGAACCTGATAAAAGATTACCACCCCAGTATAAATCATTGGAGATGTTGTAAAGTCTGTCGGTTGTGATTGATGGAGCTGATATTGGTGCAAGGTATGTTGCTCCGTTTATTGAAAGAGTATCTGAAGGTGTTGTTGATCCGATGCCTACACGGTTGTTGATTGAATCGATGTAAAGAGTGTCTGTGTCAAAGATTGTGTCTCCTGATACGGTAAGAGTGTTTAGAGTGGTGTTGCCTGTTACGGTTAGATTGCCAGAGTATGTTCCGTTGGTTGCAGAAATAGGGCCACCGTATGTAGAGGTAGCTGTGCCTGTGACAGTTAGGTTTTGAATTGTTCCGTTGGTAAAGCTTAGTTCTGTTCCTGAGACATTTGAGGAACTGATGTTTGAGTCGGTGATTGTGACACTACCCAGATTGTCGATGTTGTTAGTAGCAGAGATGACTTGGTAGGTGTTGGTGATTTGAGTATTTGTATTTGATGAGAGTTTGTAGATTTCACTTCTCAGTTCGTTGTTTAGTTTTTGAAGATCTTCCAGTGTGACGCCTGATGTTTGGATAACTCTTTCTACAACGGTTTCTTTTATGATTTCTCTGATTGGGTTTGTAACGATGGTGGTGGTCTTTGGGGTTGCGGGAACTGAAGGAACATTTTCCGAGATCTCATCTCTGTCCGCTTCACTATCGCTCGCAAAGACGGACGAGTCGGACGAAGTTTCGCTTTGCGAAACTTCGTCTTCGCGAACGATAGTGAAGCGACCTGCCTCGCCGGCAGGCAGGTCCACATCGTTCATGGATTGCTTCGCTACGCTCGCAAAGACGCTGTTAATCGTTCTATACCAAACAACCGCAAACTGTTCCACAGGATTTGCTGTTTCGTAAACTGCCAAAGCTAGATTATTTACAGATTTTTGCAAAGACGACGAGACGAACGTGGATTGCTTCACTGCGTTCGCAAAGACGGCGACGGGACGAACAACCGAAGGTTGTTCGTCTTCGTTTATACTGTTGGCTGTTAGCTGTAAACTGTAAACTATCTTTTTAACTTCACCAAAAAAACCAGATATTGTTTTATATTCATTGACTGCAAACTGCTCAGTCTCACCATGAACACGAGAAGAGATCTCCAGGACTTTTATTTTAAATCCATCAAAAACAAGGAAAACTTTTTCCTCTATCTTGTCAATTTCTAAATTATTACTAGATAATTTATCACCCAAAATACTAAAACCACTACCTAGTCCAAAAAAGAAAACTATAAAAAATATTATAAAAATCTTTGAATTCTTCATAAAATAAGACTCTGCACCACAAACACAATTATTTACAAAAATCACACAGACAGAATTATTGCCATTTTGTTTTATAACTATATATTATCACAATATTTTGACTTTTATTAAAATAATAAGTGTGGGTAACTTTAGACCAAATTTTTGAGAAATGTAAGGTGTTGGACACCTTACATTTCTCTGGAACAAGACATTGACAAAGCATATTTTTTGGTGTATATTTTACTGAATAACTTGTTCTTTCTTCGCCCGCCAT